>JAZNVH010000017.1:0-47776 GCA_045592745.1 Candidatus Aphodoplasma sp.
GCAGAGTTGTGCCGCGGTCGACAGGCAGCGAGGTGATTTATCGCCGAAGATGAATGTCGGGCACCGCAAACGGACCGTTGGTTCGAGCCCAACTTGAGGAGCCAATAACAAAAGGACATCTTCGGATGTCCTTTTGTTATTAACAGATAATTAGGGATTCGAACCCTGAGAGGGCATTTTACGTAAAGAAAAAGTTGCCTGTGGCAAGTTTTTCAGTAAAATGATGCGAAGGCGGTTACTGAAAACTTGTTTTCGGTCGCCAAGCAGGTAAGACGCGAAGCGGATGTATCACTTACAGTGCGCCATAGAAACCGAATGATTTAGATGATATTCTATATTGTTCTGTTTTTTCATTAACTGATGGATTTTGAGTGGTATCTAAACCATAAAAAGGAAAATAATATGTGACAAGGTTGCAAAGCTTGTGAAAGTTGACATTTATTAGTAGTTATGTTATAATTATTAAAAATTTTATGAGAGAAGAAATATGGGATTTTTAATTTTTATTCTTGTGATTGCTTTCTTTGTATGTATAGTTTTGGGTGCTCGTTATAACATAAAACAAGCAGAAGAAGCTACAAAAAAACTGGAAAGTAAACTTAATGAGTGGGGATTTGTTACTAGTAAAGTAGTTAGTAACGGTTCTGGTATGTCTTTGTATGTTGATGATAAAAACAAAAAGTGGTTTATACAAACAAGTGAGATAGATGTAAATCCTTATTTTTTTAACTATGATGAGTTGATAGAGTTTGAGGTATACGAGGATGGAAACAGCATAGCAAAAGGTCGAGCTGGAAGTGCTGTTGTTGGGGGTATACTTTTTGGGACTATTGGAGCTGTTGCTGGTGGAGCAAGACAAAGAGCTATAAAAAATACCTGTACAACATTACAGGTTCGAATTCGTGTAAAAAACCTTACAATACCAGAAATTATTGTTCCGTTTATAAAGACAGAAACTCAAAAAGATTCATTTGTGTATAAAACAATGTTCAATTTGGCGAGGAATTTTGCAGCTACTCTTGCTTACATAGAAAACGGAAAAGAAATTGATTTTGCGGATACTGACGAGTCTGAGAAAGATAATACAAATTCGAGTGCAGGTGAACTTGAAAAATATTTTGAGTTAAAAGAAAAAGGAATTATTACTGAAGAAGAATTTAACGAAAAAAAGAAACAATTATTAAATCTATAAAAAAATAATTGGCATCTAAATCATTCGACTCTTCCATGAAAAAAGGCGCGCAGATTGCGTGCCTTTTTTCTTTTCTATTAATATGAGCATGAACTAACAATTCAAACGGCAAACAGCCGCATGTGCGGCGTTAACCAAAGGGAATCGAGCCTGAGCGCTGCCGGTGGCAGAAGAAGCGAAGGCGCAGAGTTGTGCCGCGGTCGACAGGCAGCGAGGTGATTTATCGCCGAAGATGAATGTCGGGCACCGCAAACGGACCGTTGGTTCGAGCCCAACTTGAGGAGCCATAGAAACAGAATGATTTAGATGACAATCTAAGTTGTTCTGTTTTTTTGTTTGATGTGAAAAATATTTAATCTAACCTATTGAAAAGTTTCTTAAAAAGTGATATAATATTTTTAAACTTAATAAACGGGAGCTTGTATTACAGGCTGAGAGGAAGGTGCGACCTTCGACCGAGAACCTGATTTGGATAATGCCAACGTAGGGATGCCTGATACACAATGTTAGGAGGAACAAAGAACTTTTAGGAAGTTACCAAATCGGTAACTTCCTTTTTTGTTTGGCAAGGTTTGTTATTAAGTTAATAAACAGCCGATAATTTACGGCAGAAAGAGGTAATTTATGTTAGGAAAATGTCTTGAAAGTGTTAAGGAGAAAACACCACTTATTCACAACATCACGAATTATGTTACAGTTAATGATGTTGCCAATGCTCTGCTTGCATCAGGTGGAAGTCCTATTATGTCGGACGAGCCGGAGGATGTGGCGGATATTACGTCTATCTGTGGAGGACTTAATATCAACATTGGAACACTCAACAAAAGAAGTATTGAAGCTATGTTGATTTCTGGCAAGAAGGCAAAAGAGCTCGGTCATATTGTACTTCTTGACCCTGTAGGAGCAGGCGCAAGCAAACTCAGAACAGAAACTGCACTTAAAATTATGAATGAAATCAAGCCTGATATAATTAGAGGAAATATATCTGAAATTAAAACACTTGCATTGGGCAGTGGAACAACCAAGGGTGTAGATGCAGATGTTGCAGATACAGTAACTGAGGATACTCTTGATTCAATGATAGAGTTTGCAAAAGCATTTTCAAAAAAGACAGGCGCAGTTATCGCTATAACAGGCGCTATCGATTTAGTAGCTGACAGCGAGCGATGTTATGTAATTCGAAATGGTTCGCCAATTATGAGCCGTATTACAGGAACGGGATGTATGCTTTCTGCACTGTCTACTGCCTATGCGGTTGCAAATTCCGATGATATAGCAGAAGCCGTTGCAGCTTCTGTGTGTCTGATGGGACTTGCGGGTGAGATTGGAGTGTTGAAAATGAAAGAAAGCGAAGGAAATTCAAGCCTTCGTAATCACATTATAGATACTATATACAATATGGATGCAGAAAAGCTGATGAAAGGAGCAAAATATGAAGTGCGATAAAAAATCATTACTTTTATATGCTGTAACAGACCGTTCGTGGCTTAACGGAAAAACTTTATATAAACGAGTAAAGGAAGCTATTAAAGGTGGCGTTACCTTTGTTCAGCTTCGTGAAAAAAAGCTTGACGAAGAAAGTTTTCTAAATGAAGCATCAGAAATACAGAAATTGTGTAGAAAGTACGATATACCATTTGTTATAAATGACAACGTTGAAATTGCAAAAAAGATAAATGCCGATGGTGTACATGTTGGACAAAGTGATATGGAAGCGGTAAATGTAAGAGCTATCATAGGAGATGATAAAATTCTTGGCGTATCGGTACAAACAGTAGAGCAGGCAGTGCTTGCCCAAAAACAAGGAGCTGACTATCTTGGAGTAGGTGCTGTTTTTTCGACAGGTTCTAAGGCAGATGCTGAAGATGTAAGTTATGAAACATTAAAAGCAATATGCGAAGCAGTAAATATTCCGGTTGTTGCCATAGGCGGAATTAGTGTCGGTAATGTTTTAAACCTTAAAGGCAGCGGTATCTCGGGGATAGCAGTAATAAGTGCTATCTTTGCAGCAGAAGACATTGTATCTGCAACAAAGAATTTAAAACAACTGACAGCAAGGGCGGTATCGGAATGATTAAAGGTGCTATTTTTGATTTTGATGGAACCTTGGTTGATTCCATGTTTATTTGGGATACTTTTGGTGAGGACTATCTGAAATCATTCGGTATACAACCAAAAGAAAATCTTGCCGAAGTTTTTAAGACCTTTACACTTGAACAAGCAGCAGAGTATTATCGTAATCATTATAATATCAAGCTTTCTGTCAAAGAAATTGTAGAAAATATAAATAATATGGTCGCTGAAATATATCGTACAAAGGTGGTTCTAAAGCCAGGTATTAGTGATTTTCTGAAAAGATTACAGAATTTAGGAGTAACGATGTGTGTTGCAACCGTGACAGACAGGGTTGTTGTAGAAGATGTTCTGAAGAGGTTCAATATCTATAAATATTTTTCATCAATATTTACTTGTGCAGAAGTTGGGTTTGGCAAAGAAACACCTGAAATATACAGGCAAGCTCTAAAACATCTTGGAACCGATAAAACTGAGACAATAGTTTTTGAAGATGTGATGCATGCAGTAAAAACTGCTAAAAATGACGGCTTTACGGTTGCTGCGGTCTATGATACACATGAGTCGATGCAAAAAGGAATAAAAGAAATTTCAGATTATTACATAACTGATTTTGGAAGTTTTTGTTTTAAGACGAAGATGAAAACGGCATTAACTATCGCCGGAAGTGATTCAAGTGGTGGTGCAGGTGTTCAGGCAGATATTAAAACTATGACAATGAACGGTGTTTATGCAATGAGTGTAGTTACGGCACTTACTGCCCAGAATACTCTTGGTGTGAGAGCAATTTTAGATTCTACCCCTGAATTCTTAAAAGCACAACTTGATGCAGTATTTGAAGATATATTCCCTGATAGCGTAAAAATTGGAATGGTGTCATCAAGTGAGCTGATAGATGTAATCGCAGATCGATTAAAGTTTTATAATGCAAAAAATATTGTTGTAGATCCCGTAATGGTAGCAACAAGTGGCTCTGCACTTATAAAGACAGATGCAATAAAAACATTGGTTGAAAGACTATTGCCACTTGCAACTCTCGTAACACCAAACATCCCCGAAGCAGAAATATTATCAGATATGAAAATCGGCAACAAAGACGATATGATAAAAGCAGCCGAGTACATTGAAAAAAGGTGTGGATGTAGCGTTCTGTTAAAAGGTGGTCATAGTATAAACGACGCAAATGACCTTTTGTGTGAAAACGGCAGACTTGTATGGTTCGATGGTAAAAAAATTGATAATCCTAACACACACGGAACGGGATGCACATTGTCAAGTGCTATTGCATCAAATCTTGCTAAAGGACTTAATCTTGCAGAGTCGGTAAAAAAAGCAAAAGAATACATATCAGATTCACTTGCTGCTGGTCTTGATTTAGGGCAAGGTTCTGGACCAATGAAACATAATTTTATAATAAGTAGCGGCATCTAAATCATTCGGCTCTTCCAATTAAAAAGGACATCTTTTGATGTCCTTTTTGTTTTTGTTGAATTAAAGTATTCCTGTTTTCTTATACTATTTAATTACTTCAACTTTGATAGTATTTGTATTCCCCGTTGTTCCGTTGATTTGGCCACCTGTCATTACGATATTATCACCAGGATTTAAAGACAAAAGTTCTTTTGCATACTTCTCACCTTGGTAAAAAACTATATCAAGAGATGGATACTGCTCACATAAGACAGGAGTTACGCCCCAACTCATATTAAGCTGACGCCAAACGCGAACGTTGGTTGTAGTTCCCACAATGTCAGCAGGACATCTAAAGCGACTTACCATTCGTGTCGTTATGCCGGTAAGTGAATTTACAACGATGCATTTTGCATTAACGTCTATTGCCATAGAGCATGTTGAATGAGAGATAGCATCAATAATATTTTTAATCTTATATTCGGTTGATTTAAACCACTGGCTATAGTCAATATGCTTTTCGGTAAATTCTGCGATTTCAGCCATATTCTTTACTGCTTCGGCAGGATATTTGCCTGCTGCTGTTTCGCCCGAAAGCATAATTGCAGATGAACCATCATAAACTGCGTTTGCCACGTCAGAGATTTCGGCTCTTGTAGGTCTTGAGTTATAAATCATAGATTCAAGCATTTCTGTTGCTGTAATAACTCTTTTGCCGAGAAGGCGGCACTTTTGTATAAGATATTTTTGAACGGAAGGCACTTCGACAAAAGGTATTTCAACGCCTAAATCACCGCGCGCCACCATTATTCCGTCGGCCAGTTCGCATATTTCTTCAATATTATCCACACCGGCACGGTTTTCAATTTTTGCAATTATATCTATATCTTTTCCACCGTTTTCATTTAAAAACGTTCTGATTGCCTGCACATCACTTTTTGAAGAAACAAATGATGCTGCAACAAAATCTATTCCGTTTTCAATTCCAAAAAGCAAGTCTTCCTTATCCTGTTCGCTCAAAAAATCATGTGTTAAGACTTTGTTTGGAAAATTCATACTCTTGCGATTTGATATTTCGCCACCCGCTATAACGGTACATATTATATTACTCTCTATGATTTCATCTACTTTAAATTTTACAAGTCCGTTATTTACCATAATCATATCGCCGACATTAAGCTCATCGGTTAAATTTTCATAGTTAACGGATACTATGCTTTGATTTCCTACAATATCATCGGTTGTAAAAGTAAACTTATCACCATCTAAAAGAGTAATCTTTTTATTTTCAAATGTTTTTATTCTGTATTCGGGACCTTTTGTGTCAAGCATTATCGGAATAGGTAACCCAAGCTTTTTACGTACTTCTTTAACAAGATCTATTTTAATTTTGTGTTCGTCATAAGTTCCGTGTGAGAAATTAAGTCTTGCCACATTCATTCCATTTTTACACATTTTTTCAAGAATATCAGCATTTTCACATGCAGGCCCAATAGTGCAAATTATTTTTGTTTTACGCATATTTTTCCTCGTTTCTGTTTAACATATTTATTCGTATAAAGTTTATTAAATAGTTATATGAAAAACTTTATTACATTATAAATATCCCCAAAAATCACCGATATAAGTATACCATATATTCTTTTATAAAACAACAAATTTTTGAGTGTTATTACCTTTTGATAAATAATAAAAAAGACCTTGCCAATTTGCATTAGCAAGGTCAAATTTATTTAGTTAAGCTATAAGTGTTTTTGCCTCAAAACAAAGGGTTTACGCACCCATCTCTTCCTTAATTTTAGCGTGCGCAGCAGCAAGCTTCGCAATCGGTACACGATAAGGTGAGCATGATACGTAGTTGAGTCCTGCAGCGTGGCAGAATTCAACACTTGACGGATCACCGCCGTGCTCGCCGCAGATACCAAGCTTGATATTCGGACGAGTAGCTCTACCAGAAGCAGCAGCCATCTTTATAAGTTTACCAACACCGTTCTGGTCAAGACGTGCAAACGGATCAGCCTCAAATACCTTCTTGTCATAGTAGTCAGAAAGGAATTTGCCTGCGTCATCACGTGAGAAACCGAATGTCATCTGTGTAAGGTCGTTTGTACCAAACGAGAAGAACTCAGCCTCTGTAGCAATTTCGTCAGCCAAAACAGCTGCACGCGGAACCTCGATCATTGTACCGATGAGGTATTTCATATCAACGCCGGCAGCAGCGATGATTTCATCAGCTGTCTTTGTGATTACATCCTTAACATACTTAAGCTCCTTAACCTCACCAACGAGCGGAACCATGATTTCAGGTGTAACGTTCATGCCTTCTTTGTTTACGTTTATAGCTGCCTCTATGATAGCACGTGTCTGCATAGCTGCAATTTCAGGATATGTTACAGCAAGACGGCAACCTCTGTGGCCGAGCATCGGGTTAAACTCGTGAAGGTCAGAAACAGTTTCTTTAAGAGCTTCAAATGTAAGACCCATTTCTTTTGCAAGAGCAGCGATATCCTCGTCGTTTGTCGGGAGGAACTCGTGAAGTGGCGGGTCAAGAAGACGGATAGTAACAGGAAGTCCGCCAAGTACTCTGAACATTTCTTCAAAGTCGCCTCTCTGCATCGGCAAAAGCTTGTCAAGAGCTTTCTGGCGCTGCTCAAGTGTCTTTGCAACGATCATTTCGCGAACAGCAGGAATTCTTGCCTCGTCAAAGAACATGTGCTCTGTACGGCAAAGACCGATACCTTCTGCACCGAAACGAACAGCAGTTGATGCGTCCTTCGGATTGTCGGCATTTGTACGAACCATGAGCTTACGTTCAGCATCAGCCCAGCTCATGAACTTAGCGAAATCACCTGTAAGTGATGCTTCTTTAGTTGCAATTGCTTCTGTATAAATGTTACCTGTTGAACCGTCAAGCGAGATAAAGTCTCCTTCTACAAGACGCTTGCCTGCGAGAACACAGAATTTTTCTTCTTCATTTACTGTAAGTTCGCCACAACCTGCTACACAGCATGTACCCATACCACGAGCAACAACGGCAGCGTGTGATGTCATACCACCACGAGCTGTAAGAATACCTTCTGAAGCGTTCATACCTTCGATATCTTCAGGTGATGTTTCAAGACGTACCAATACAACCTTTTCACCACGCTCAGCTGCAGCAACAGCATCAGCAGCGTTAAAGTAAATCTTACCGCAAGCAGCACCCGGTGATGCCGGAAGAGCTGTAGCAGCAACAGTAGCCTTCTTGAGTGCATCTGCATCAAATGTAGGATGCAAAAGTGCATCAAGCTGACGAGGCTCAACCTTTAATAGTGCCTCTTTTGTTGTTGCAAGACCTTCATCAACGAGATCAACAGCAATTTTAAGTGCAGCAGCAGCTGTACGCTTACCATTACGTGTCTGAAGCATATAAAGCTTGCCGTTCTCGATTGTGAATTCCATATCCTGCATGTCTTTGTAGTGGTTCTCGAGCTTGTTTGCAATATCAACAAACTGTGCATAAACATCAGGCATATCATTTTCAAGCTGACTAATCGGGTTAGGAGTTCTGATACCAGCAACAACGTCCTCGCCCTGTGCGTTCATAAGATACTCACCATAGAGCTTCTTTTCGCCTGTAGCAGGGTTACGTGTAAATGCAACACCTGTACCAGATTTATCACCTGTGTTACCGAATACCATTGCCTGTACGTTTACAGCTGTACCCCAGTCGTAAGGGATATCGTTCATTCTTCTGTATACGATAGCACGCGGGTTGTCCCAGCTTCTGAATACGGCCTCAACAGACTCGATAAGCTGTGTCTGAGGATCCTGTGGGAAGTCTGTGCCTTTTTCTTCTTTGTACAATGCCTTATACTTAACGATAAGCTCTTTTAAATCATCAGCTGTAAGCTCTGTATCAAGCTTTACGCCACGAGCCTCTTTAAGCTCATCGATAAGTTTTTCAAATTTCGGCTTAGGAATATTCATTACAACGTCGGAGAACATCTGAATAAATCTTCTGTAGCTGTCATAAGCAAAACGCGGATTATTTGTAATTTTTGCAAGACCTTCAACAACTTCGTCTGTAAGACCGAGGTTAAGAATCGTGTCCATCATACCCGGCATTGAAGCGCGTGCGCCCGAACGTACGGATACGAGGAACGGATTTTCAGGATCGCCGAACTTTTTGCCTGCGATTTCTTCTGCAACTGCAAGCTTTTCTTTGATTTCGGCGATGATATCGTCACCTATCTTTTTGCCATCGTCATAATATCTTGTGCAGGCCTCTGTTGTAACAGTAAAACCCTGCGGTACGGGAAATCCCAACTTTGTCATTTCAGCAAGGTTAGCGCCTTTTCCGCCCAAGAGATTTCTCATGGAAGCGTCGCCTTCGCTGAACAGATAAACATATTTCTTGCTCATCTTTTTTCCTCCTTAAAAATTAGTTGATAATATTTTTGATAAAAGTTTGCTATTTTTAATCCTGCAATCATAACATGAGCACAGACGATTGTGCAAAAACACGTCCGAAGAATTGTAATACGTTAAAAACTGCTGTGCATGCCTGTTGTTATGTATACCAAATGGTTAAAAATAAGACAGCCATCTTTTACCACAGATTATTTTAACCTATTTTTGTATAAAAATCAATACAAAAAAGTAAATATCTTATAATTTTTTATATTTTTTAATCTTTTTTTATCAAATACATTATTATGTATTAAACATATCTTTACAATCTAAAACAATTATGATATAGTTATACATTAAGAGAATATCGTTTATGGACGAAATTGGATATTTAACATAGAGAGGAAGTGTACTGTCAATGAACAGTAAAAAAGATGTTTTTACACCTGCCGTCGCTTCTATGCAGGCAAGTGCTATAAGAGAAATTTTCAAGCTTATTGCAAAGGATGATATAATTTCATTTGCAGCAGGAATTCCTGCGCCTGAGCTTTTCCCGTCAAAAGAATGGGCAAAAATTACAAACGATGTTTTGGAGAATGCTCCTACTCCTGCGCTTGTATATGGTGTTACGGAAGGATATGTGCCGCTTCGTGAGCTTACAAAGCAAAGGGCTAAAAAGCTTGGCGTTTACAACGAAGAGGTTGACGAGCTTATTATGACATCAGGCGCACAGCAGGCCATTGACCTTTCGGCAAAGGTTTTATTAGAGGTGGGCGATGGTGTTATTATTGAAAAACCGAGCTTTATCGGTTCGCTTAACGCATTCCGCTCATATGGGGCAAAGCTTTATGATGTAGATATCGAAGAAGACGGTCTTAATCTTTTACAGGTGGAAGAGCACCTTAAAAACCACAAAAATATAAAGTTTATATACACAATTCCGACATTTCAAAATCCGTCGGGAACGACTATGAGTATTGAAAAAAGAAAAGCACTCTTAGAGCTTGCAAAAAAATATGACGTGTTTATCCTGGAGGATAACCCGTATGGTGAACTGCGCTTTAAGGGTGAGGCTGTCAATACAATAAAATCAATGGATACAGAGGGCAGAGTTATATATGCAGGCACATATTCAAAAACGCTTGCACCCGGTCTTCGTGTAGGTTTTGTATCTGCGAGAAAGGACATTGTAGACAGAGTTGTTGTAGTAAAACAGGTAAACGATGTTCATACCCCTGTTCTTAATCAGATGATGGTATATGAATATATAAAGAATTATGATTATGATGCACATATACAAAAGTGTGCAAATGAGTATGGTGAAAAATGTGAGCTTATGATAAGCGAAATGGAAAAGCATTTTCCGAAAGAGTGTACGTTTACACGTCCTGACGGCGGAATATTTATCCTTTGCACAATGCCTGAGGGCGTAGACACAAAAGAAGTGTTAAACGATGCAATTGCCAATAAGGTCGCTTTCGTTCCGGGGAACACCTTTATGGCAGATATTGATGCACCGTCAAATATATTCAGACTAAACTTCTCTGTTACAACAAAGGAATCTATAACAAAGGGAATAAAAATTCTCGCAGACGTGCTTAAAAAGTACGTATCATAACGTAAAAATATATTATTTGGAGCTGATATAGAAAATGGAAAACTCAGCAGTGCAGAAAAAGAAAATTCTATCAGGCATTAAGCCTTCGGGCGAGCTTACGCTTGGCTCTTATCTTGGCGCAATAAAAAACTGGGTAGAGCTATCGGATGAGTACGATTGTTTTTATATGATGGCGGATATGCACGCAATAACTGTGCGTCAAAATCCTGCCGAATTAAGACGTCGTACACTTTCGCAGCTTGCGCAGTATATAGCGTGTGGACTTGACCCGAAGAAAAATACAATGTTTATACAAAGCCATGTAAGTGCTCATGCCGAGCTTTCGTGGGTGCTTAACTGTTATACGATGTTTGGCGAGCTTTCGCGCATGACACAGTTTAAGGATAAGTCTGCAAAAAATGCGACAAATATAAACGCAGGTCTTTTTACATATCCTGTGCTTATGGCGTCTGATATACTTGTGTATCAGGCTGACCTTGTGCCCGTTGGTGAGGACCAGAAGCAACACGTAGAGCTCACGCGCGATATAGCAAATCGTTTTAACGGTGTTTATGGCGATACATTTACCATTCCTGAGCCGTTTATACCAAAGACGGGTGCGCGTATAATGAGCCTTCAGGAGCCACTAAGCAAAATGAGCAAATCCGAGCAGGATAATGGCGGATGCGTATGCCTCCTTGACAGACCTGAGGCAATAATGAAAGCGTTTAAGCGCGCTGTTACTGACTCTGATACATGTGTGCGCTTTGATCAGAAAAACAAACCGGGTATATCGAATCTTATGCAGATATATTCAGTAATAACAAAGAAGAGTTTTGAGCAGATAGAAAATGAGTTTGCATCACGAGGCTATGGTGACTTTAAAACAGCCGTGGGTGAGGCAGTTGTCGAGCTTTTGCGTCCTGTACGCGAAGAAACAGAAAAGCTCATTGCCGACAAGGCATATCTTGAAAGCGTTTACAAAGAAGGCGCTGAGCGTGCAGCATATGTTGCGAATAAAACGCTTCGCAAAGTATATAAAAGGGTAGGCTTTGTGGCAAAATAATTTATATCACAAAAGAAAAAAGCCGTGAAAGAAATTGGAGTGAAAGTACTTGAATAACGATATACTCATATATGTTTTAATGGTAGTAGCATTTTTGGTGGCGTTTAGCTTTACGCTTATTTCGATGCCTCTGGCACGCAAAATCGCTGAAAGAATTGGTGCTATTGATGTTCCAAAGGATGATCGCAGAATGCATAATAGGCCGACTCCACGCCTTGGAGGACTTGCGCTGTTTTTTGGTTTTATGGTAAGCGTGTTGTGCTTTTGTGAAATCACACGCGAATTTATAGGACTTTTGTGCGGAGCTGTTATTATAGTTATACTTGGCATTTTTGATGACAGCAGAGGGCTTAGCGCAAAATTCAAATTCTGTATTCAGATTGTTGCCGCATTAGTGGTTGTATATGTTGGCGATATCAAAATTGACATATTTACAAACCCCAATATATTTTCAAACGAAAAATTTTTAGTGCTTAGCGATTGGGTTTCTGTACCTGTAACGGTTTTGTGGATTATCGCAATTACAAATGCCGTTAATCTTATTGACGGACTTGACGGACTTGCGGCAGGAGTATCCTCGATTGCGGCGGTTTCGCTTGTATTTGTCGCAATAATGGTAGATGCACCTGCGATTGCACTTGTAGCGGTTATTATAACCGGTGCATGCTTTGGGTTTTTACCCTCAAATTTCAAGCGCAAAAACAAAATGTTTCTCGGTGATACGGGTGCGACATTTTTAGGATATACGCTTGCGGTTTTGTCAATACTTGGAGGTTTTAAAAGCTATGCAGTAATATCGTTTGCGGTACCGGTACTTATATTTGGTCTTCCGATATTTGATACTGCATTTGCAATGCTAAGACGAATCCTGACGGGCAAAAGTGTTATGACGCCTGACCGTGGCCATATTCATCACAAGCTTGTGGATATGGGCTTTTCAAAAAAGCAGGCAGTATTTATTTTGTATGCGATGAGCGCCATTTTAGGTCTTACGGCTGTTGTACTTGCTGAAAGCGGGGCGCTTCGTGCACTTATACTTCTTATAACAGCTCTTATAGTTATCGTTGCCGGAAGCGTTATTACACGCGGCAAAGCGGCAAAAAACCATGTCAGTGTTGATGTTGTTGATGATGACGATGATTGTGAGCATACCATACAAATCAGTCTTAACAAAATTGAAGATGAAAACTATTAAAAACAATTAACATATAATTTTTAATTTTCGATACGAAAGGATATGGAGATTATGAGCAAAAAAATAAAGGCTATGACAGTTTTTGGTACTCGCCCGGAGGCAATTAAAATGGCACCGCTCGCGCTTGCACTTGATGCATGCCCGCATATTGATGCAAAGGTATGCGTTACTGCTCAGCACAGACAAATGCTTGATCAGGTGCTTGAGATTTTTAATATTACACCTGATTATGACCTTGATATAATGAAGGAGCGTCAGTCACTTGTCGGAATTACTACACGTGTACTTACCGGTCTTGATGAAGTTATAAAAAAGGAACAGCCCGACGTAATTTTGGTTCACGGCGATACTTCCACTACGTTTGCAGGGGCACTTGCAGCGTTTTACAATCAGACAAAAATCGGTCACGTGGAGGCAGGCCTTCGTACATATGATAAATATTCGCCGTTCCCTGAAGAAATGAATCGTTGCCTTACAGGTGTTATGACTGATTTTCATTTTTCGCCTACGGTTGCAAACAAAAACAATTTGCTTAAAGAGAATATTGATGAAAAGAAGATATATATAACGGGTAATACTGTAATTGATGCACTAAAGAGTACTGTAAAAGAGGATTATGTTTTTACAGATGAAAATCTTAAAAACCTTGATTTTGAGGGCGAAAGAGTCATCCTTGTTACTGCACACAGACGTGAAAATCTTGGTGAGCCGCTTAAAAATATTTGCCGTGCTCTTCGCAGAATAGTTGAAACATACGACGACATAAGAATTGTATATCCTATGCACCTTAATCCTGCAGTGCGCGAGGTCGCAAGAGAAATCCTTGGCGGACTTGACAGAGTGTCGCTTATCGAGCCTGTTGACGTTGACGATTTGCACAATGCTATGGCGCGTTGCTTTATGGTAATGACGGATTCGGGCGGTCTTCAGGAAGAGGCTCCGTCACTTGCAAAGCCTGTATTGGTACTAAGAAACGAAACCGAGCGCCCCGAGGCTGTGGCTGCGGGCACAGCTAAGATTGCCGGTGTTGTAGAGGACGATATTTTTAATATGGCAAAAGAGCTTATCGAGGATAAAGCAGCATATGATAAAATGGCACGTGCGGCAAATCCTTATGGTGACGGAAACGCATCACAAAGGATAGTTGATGCACTTTTGTATGAATTTGGAATAGTTGATGAAAGAATAGCAGATTTTAAGTAATATAAAAATTCTTTGAGGCTAAAAGGCAATAATAAAAAAGCTGCAATGCATAAGTAATTGTGTTTTGTGGCTTTTTTAATAGATAAAGCAAAATTATTGCAAATACTACTTGATAAAAATATGAAAATAAGGTATAATAAATAAGTCGTACTAACCGGGGCGGTAGCGGTGCCCTGTACTTGCAATCCGCTATAGCAAGGGTGATTACTCTGCCGAGGGGCGGTTTTGTATGGCCGGCGTTTATAGGAAGGCGATGAGGCTTTGGTCCTGTGCGACTGTGGCCCGTGAACCTTGTCAGGCGGGGAACCGAGCAGCAATAAGCGGTGTCCGCGGTGTGATATGGGGGTGCCGGGGCTGAGCCGGATTTTGACTTACCGCATGGAAAACTTGTCTCGAAGCAGAGGTGTACGATTTTTTTAATTATAAGGATAAAATATATGGTTTTTATATATCAAGCGGCATTTATAAACCAAAAAGTGAGGTTTTGATTATGGCATATCAGGCGCTTTATCGAAAATGGCGACCGCTCAGCTTTGATGATGTTGTCGGACAAGGACACATCGTGACCACACTTAAAAATGAAATATCTTCGGGCAAGGCTGCCCATGCATACCTGTTTTGTGGAACTCGCGGAACGGGCAAAACGTCGTGTGCAAAAATCTTTGCACGTGCGGTAAACTGTCTTAATCCAAAAGACGGCAACCCGTGTAATGAATGTGAGATATGCCGCGGTGCACTTGACGGAAGCATACTTGATATTGTTGAAATTGATGCTGCTTCAAACAACGGCGTTGACAACATACGTGAAATTCGTGAAGAGGTGTCATACTCTGCGGCACAGGCAAAATATAAAATTTATATCATAGACGAGGTACATATGCTCTCGGGCGGTGCGTTTAATGCGCTTTTAAAAACGCTTGAAGAGCCGCCTTCGCACGTTATTTTCATACTTGCAACAACTGAGGCCCATAAGCTTCCGGCAACTATTACGTCAAGGTGTCAGCGATTTGACTTTAAAAGAATTGGTGTGCGTGAGATTGTTACGCGCCTTCGCGAAATTGTTACTGCGGAGAATATTGACGCTGATATAGAAGCGCTTGAGCTTGTGGCGCGTCTTGCTGACGGAGCGATGCGTGATGCACTGAGCATTCTTGACCAGTGCGTAGGTGCGTGCGACACAAAGGTTACGCTTGATGAGGCAAGGAGCGTACTTTCGATTGCTTCGGACGAAATTATAGATGATACAGTAAAGGCGATTGCAAAAAAAGATAATCTAAAGATAATCAACTCAATTGATAAAATAAGCTCTGCAGGTAAGGACGTAAACAACTATATAGAGCTTCTTATCAAACGTTTTCGTGATATACTTTTCTGCAAGGTTTCAAAAAGTGTGGACGGACTTTTTGAGTATAGTCAAGACAGCATAGAAAATATACAAAAAGCGGCAGAGTGGTTTACAGCGTCGCAGCTTTCGCACATTATTGAAACACTTTGCGCATCAAGTGCCGATGCAAAATGGCAAAAAAATGCGCGTACAATCTATGAGCTTGCGCTTTTGCGTCTTTGCGACGAAAGGCTTGATGTATCGGTAGCATCACTTCTTGCAAGAATTGAAAAGCTTGAGGCGGCGCTTTCAAATGGAGCGCTCATGGTAAACGTTCCTGAGTATGTCAACACCGATGAAATTGAAGGTAAAAAAGCTCAGAATAAAGAGAAAACGGACCTTCCGCCCTGGGATATGGGAGAAAGCGTTTCAGTTTTAGATGAGAAACCAAAGGATATAGCGGAAGAAACCAAAAAGGAAAAGACGCTCGTGCAGGAAAAAGCACAGATGCAACAAACACAAAATAAACCCACGCCTTTGAAAGTGAGCGTGAAAAAATCTTCTAATGTGTGGGGCGAGCTTTTGTCGGTGCTTCAAAAGAAATATCCAGCTCTCTATGGAGCGGTATCTGTAAAAAAAGCAAAATTCAGCGATGGAGTGCTATACCTTATAAACGAATCGTATGTAAAGCAGATAATCACAATGTTTAAAAACGACTTTGACGCAGCGCTTGGCTCGGTTGTGGGCGATGGCGCGCGCGTAAGCTTTGTTACAGAGCAGGAGTTTGATATGATAACAGAGGACGCTGAGAACGTGCAAAGCGAGGTCGAGAGTGGGACTGTTAGCTCTTACACCCAAGAAGATAATGAAATAAAAGACGAAAATGCTCCCTGTGGCGACGAGGACGAAACCGAGTCTGATGACCCGCTTGATGAGCTTTTAGGGCTTGGTAATGATGATATTATAATTGAGCAGTAAATATAACGTTATAAACATAAATATACGGAGGTAAAATATTATGGCAAAATTCAGAGGCGGTATTCCCGGCGGTATGGGAAATATGAATAATATGATAAAACAGGCACAAAAAATGCAGGAGCAGATGCTCAAAATTCAGGAGGAGGCAGAGGCAAAAACTGCTTCGGCATCTTCGGGCGGCGGCGCAGTTACGGTAGAGGTTTCGGGTAAAAAACAAATTGTATCAATTAAAATAAGCCCCGAGGCTGTTGACCCCGACGATATTGAAACATTAGAGGATTTGATTTTGACCGCTACAAACGAGGCACTTCGTATGGCAGAGGAAATGCTTGCGCGTGATATGAGCAAGGTTACGGGCACAATGAATATTCCCGGATTATTTTAATTTTGATAAATTGGGAGGCAGGCTATGCATGCACCACCGATAGAAAATTTAATAGAGCAGTTTGCAAAGCTTCCGGGTATAGGCAGAAAAAGTGCCGAAAGGCTTGCGTTTCATATACTCAATATGCCAAAAGAGTATGCGCTTGATATGGCAAAGGCTCTTTGTGAGGCAAAGGATAAGATATGCTTTTGCGAAAAGTGTCAGAATCTTACCGATGTTTCGCCGTGTGCGATTTGTAATGATACACGGCGCGAAAAAAGCATAATTTGCGTGGTTGAGTCGCCAAAGGATGTTATTGCAATCGAGAAAATGCGTGAATACAGGGGAATGTATCACGTTTTGCATGGCGCACTTTCGCCTATGGATGGTATAGGCCCTGATGATTTAAAAATATCTTCCCTTCTTGAAAGAATAGCAACCGGCGAGGTAGAAGAGGTCATTATGGCGACAAATCCAAACGTGTCGGGCGAGGCTACGGCGATGTATTTATGCAAGCTGTTAAAGCCGCTTGGCGTGCGTGTAACGCGCATTGCTCACGGAATTCCCGTTGGTGGTGATTTGGAGTATGCAGATGAGGTAACGCTTTTGCGTGCCATGGAAGGCAGACGAGAGATGTAAAATGTTGGCGGCGGGTTTTCGCCGCTTTTCGTTTATGATATTTTACGATTGTTGACTAATTTTTCATATTGTTGTAAAATTAGCATATATATGGGGTGATAGAATGACAAAAAAGAAGACAAAAGCAAATATACTGTCTATGATTTTGGCGGTGTTTTCGATTGCACTCATAGCTTTGGCATTTTCTGTAATAGGAGATGTGCTTTTTGGAAGCCTTGATGTAGATAGTGTGAAAATTAATACAGCGCAAACCCCCGACTCTGCTTCGGTTGCACGCTTACTTAAAGAAAACGATGTTATAAAGTATCCTTTTGCATTCAGAGTACTATCCTTTTTAAAAGGAGCAGATGACAGGTATTACGAAGGCGATTTTGTAATAAAAAAAGGCAGTGGCTATGTTTCAATTATAAATGGTCTTACCTATCGCTCAAACTATAAAACAACCGATATTACAATAAAAGAAGGCGCGACGCTTAAAGAGATTGCCTCAGTTGTGGCAAAGACGGGATATGTCAGTGAAGAAGAGTTCCTGTCAGCACTTAATAAAAGCTATGATTATGATTTTTTAAAGCAGGTAAAGCGTGATAATGCGCTTGAAGGATATTTGTTTCCTGACACTTACAACATATCGAACCAAATGAGCGCCGAGCAGATAATAAAGCTTATGCTAAATCGCTTTGATGATGTGTTTACAGACGAGTATGAAGCGGCGGCAAAAAAGCTTGGCTACAGCGCAGATGAAATTATAACGCTTGCTTCAATTATAGAGGCAGAGGCAGCAACAGAGGCGGACAGGCGCCTGGTATCAAGCGTGTTTCATAACAGATTAAAAAGCAAAACTTATCCCTATCTTGAGTCGTGTGCGACAGTGCAGTATATACTTGGTGAGCGGAAAGCTATTTTGTCAAACAGCGATACAAAGATAAAATCGCCGTATAACACATATATAAACAAGGGTCTTCCGATAGGGCCGATATGTTCGCCCGGAAAGGCGGCAATTGAGGCGGCGCTTTATCCCGAGGATACGCCTTATCAGTTCTTTCAGTCGGATGAAAACGGTAAAATTTACTATGCAAAAACACTTTCAGAACACGAAAAAATCAGAGTGCAGATACAAAAGTAGTAAAAGGAGTTAAACAATGCCTAACGAACAGGATATTACACATTCATATATAATAGATTTTGTGCGTGCATCTTTAGCGCCGAGCAGTGATTTTTTAAAAGAGCTTGAAGATTATGCTCACGAAAATGCTGTCCCGATTGTGCAAAAAGAGGTGGCAAGCTTTTTAAAGGTGCTCTGTATGACGCATAAGCCTAAAAATGTGCTTGAAATTGGTACGGCGATAGGATATTCGTCACTTTTAATGCTTGAAAGTTTGCCACAAGACGCAAAAATCACTACTATTGAGCGCGATGAAAATATAGCCGAGATTGCGAGAAAAAATATAGAGCGCGCAGGTTGTGCGGACAGAATAGATGTGCTAAGCGCTGATGCAGAGGTGCTTTTGCCTGCACTTGATGGTGAGTATGACATGATATTTATGGACGGCGCAAAGGCACACTACATACACTTTTTGCCTCATTGTATAAGGCTTTTGAAAGTGGGCGGACTTTTGGTAAGTGACAATATACTCTATGGCGGTATGGTAACAAACCGAGAGCTTTTAATACGGCGAAAAATTACGATTGTAAAAAGGCTCAAAAAATATATCGAGGAGCTTTGCTCTGATAAAAGGCTTGAAACCTCGCTTTTGTCGATTGGCGACGGAGTAAGCGTTTCGTATAAAAAGCAGGACTGATTACAGAGAGGTAATAAAAATGACAGATTTAAAAAACAAGCTTGAGCTTTTGGCTCCTGCAGGAGATCTTGTAAAACTTAAAATGGCTATTTTATATGGTGCAGACGCAGTGTATATCGGCGGTGAGGCATTTGGGCTTCGAACTGCATCAAAAAACTTTGATTTAAAGGATATGCAGGAGGGTATAAAATTTGCCCATGAGCGCGGGAAAAAAGTGTATCTTACGACGAATATTATACCGCATAATGCTGACCTTGGGTGCTTTAATGATTATCTTGACAGCGTTGTATCACTCGGCATTGATGCGCTTATTGTAGCGGATATAGGACTTTTTTCGCTTATAAGAAAGCGTTATCCTGACATTGATATTCATATATCTACACAGGCAAACAACGTAAATTATTTAAGTGCAAATGTATGGCACGAAATGGGCGCAAAACGCGTTGTGCTTGCACGCGAGCTTAGCCTTGAAGAAATAAGACAAATACGCGAAAATACATCGTCTGAGCTTGAAATAGAGGCTTTTGTTCATGGGGCAATGTGCATTTCATATTCGGGAAGATGCCTTCTTAGCAATTATCTTACAAAGCGCGATGCCAACAAGGGCGAATGTGCACAGCCGTGTAGATGGAATTATGCGCTTGTCGAGGAAAAACGTCCTGGCGAATATATACACGTGGGTGAAGATGAGCAGGGAAGCTTTTTCTTTAATTCAAAGGATTTGTGCATGATTGAGCATATACCTGAGCTTGTTAAAAGCGGTATTACAAGCTTTAAAATTGAAGGAAGGGTAAAAAGCGAGTATTATGTTTCGACAGTTGTTCAGGCATATCGCACAGAGCTTGACAGATATATTGCTGATCCTGAAGGGTATGAGTTCGATACAGAAAGCTTGAACGAGGTGTTAAAGGTGAGCCACAGACCGTATACACACGGTTTTTACTTTGGAAAAACAGATGCAAATTCTCAGGTGTATGAAACAAGCTCATATATTCGTGACTACGATATAGTAGGCTTTATAACCGATTATGATGAAAAAACAGGTATTGCTACAGTAGAGCAGAGAAATAAAATGAATGTCGGCGATACGATAGAGATAATTCAGCCCGGAAAACCTTATTTTTCACAAAAGGTAGAGTGGCTAAAAAACGCAGAGGGTGAAGATATTACAAGTACACCTCACGCACAGATGGTTTATACAATGAAAACTGATAAACCGGTTACGAAAAATGCGATGATAAGGCGTGGAGAACTGATTAGTGGCATATAATAAAAAGGTCTGTGACAAAATCACAGACCTTTTTTGTTAAATAATCAAATGGTTTTAACCTCCGGCTTTTTTATTTTTATGGTATACTCGATAAATTCATCTGTATCAAATTCGCGCATAGAAGCGTCCATTCCGGCATCTCGTATCATTTTAATTGACTGGCGGATTGTATTTACAATAAGTCTTATGCTTTGGTTGCCTACGAAAAAATTTTTTTTCTTTTGCTTTTTTGGTTCGTCTTCATTTTTAAGATGCTGTTCGATAAGCTTTTCTGTTTGTGATACATTAAGAGAGTTTTCACAAACCTGTTTTAGTATGTTCAGCTGCGTTTGCTCGTCGTCAAGACGCAAAAGTGCACGTGCGTGGCGCTCGGTGAGGTTGTTATCTGTAAGAATTTTTTTCACAAGCGGCCCAAGCTTTAATATACGCAGTTTATTAGCAATAGTAGATTGGTTTTTCCCAACTTTTAGCGCGACCTCTTCTTGTGTAAGGTGGTGCTGATTTATAAGATGAAAATACCCCTGCGCTTCCTCCATATAGGAAAGGTCTTCGCGCTGAAGATTTTCTAAAAGTGCCACAAGTGCTGAGTCGCTTTCGTCAAACTCATTTATTATTACGGGTACGCTTTCAAGACCTGCCATTTTTGCTGCGCGAAGGCGTCTTTCGCCTGAAACGAGTTCGTAGATTGTAGAAGTTTGCCGACGCACACATATAGGCTGTAGTATGCCAAAGCTTTTGATTGAAACGGCAAGCTCTTCGAGTGCTTTTTGGTCAAAGTGGCGCCTTGGCTGATATGGATTTGGTCTTATCAGTTGAACGGGTATATACATTATAGATTTTGTTTTTTGTGTGTTTGAGGTGAGCTGAATCGGTAAAATCATAATTCTTCCTCCTTTGTTTTTAAAGCGTTAGGGCTTTTGTCGGCATCGTAAAAAATAAAACGACCTTTAAACACATTATACCATTTTTTGGAATAATGTGAAGAAAAATCGTTTTACGCATTTCGTATTAAAAATTAGTTTTTCGACTTTTTATATCGGTTTATTTAATGGTTTATTGCCGCTTCTGGGATATTTTGGAACGGTATTGCTCATTTTGTCAACCAATATTATCGAATGCGACAAGTCATAATCGGCTATATTTACCGCTTTTACACAGGAATTTGCGCCACCAAGGGTAGCTATCGCATTTTTTGCGTTTGCAAGCTCCTCGTTTGCGCTGGGGCCTTTAAGAGCAGCAAATTTTCCACCAACTTTTACAAAGGGGATACAATACTCGCTTAGTGTTGCCATATTTGCAACTGCCCTTGAAACTGCAAAATCATACATTTCGCGGTACTCTTTCTTGTGAGCAAGCTCCTCCGCTCTTGAATGTATACACTCTACATTTTCAAGTCCAAGCTCATTTACACACAGCTTTAAAAACTCCACGCGCTTGTTAAGCGAATCGACAAGCGTCAGATTTATGTCGCCGCGGACAATCTTAAGCGGAAGTCCGGGAAAGCCCGCGCCCGTGCCGACATCAATTATTTCAGCGTTTTTTTCTGCATCGCACACACTAAGAAGCGATACGCTGTCAAGAAAGTGTTTTACAGCTACGTTGCTTTTTTCTGTAATAGCGGTGAGATTTACCTTTTTGTTATAGTCAATCAAAAGCTCATAATATATATCAAAGCGCTCAAGCGTTATTTCGTCATATTCTATTTTTAAAGCTTCAAGTCCTTTTTTTAAAATATCTTTCATATTTATACCTTTCGGAAGTTATTATTTATCCTGATTAAGCTGCGCCGCTTTGATGGCGTTTTTCATAAGTATTGCGCGCGTCATAACGCCAACACCACCGGGAACGGGGGTTATGTATGATGCCTTCTTTTCGGCGCTTTCAAAATGAACGTCACCGACCAATTTTCCCTCAGCATTTCTGTTCATTCCAACGTCAATTACAACGGCGCCCTCTTTAATCATATCACCTGTAATAAATTCGCCCTTGCCGATTGCAACAACCAAAATATCTGCACGGCGCGTAACTTCTGCAAGATCCTTTGTGCGCGAATGACATACTGTGACTGTACCGTTTTTGTGTAGTAGCAGCATCGCCTGTGGCTTTCCTACGATGTTGCTTCTTCCTACAACAACACACTCTTTTCCGGATATGTCAATGTTATACTCTTCTAAAAGCTCCATTACACCTGCAGGTGTGCACGGCAGAAAATCATAGTCGCCAATCATAATTTTGCCGACATTTATCGGATGAAATGCGTCTACGTCTTTTTTGGGGTCAACTGCATCAAGAACTGTTTTTTCGTCGATATGCGAGGGGAGCGGAAGCTGCACAATAAAGCCTGATACACTATCATCTTTATTAAGCTTTGCTACAAGCTCTAAAAGCTCGTCCTGTGTAGTAGATTCAGGGAGAGCGTACTCTTTTGATTCAATTCCAACCTCGCCGCAGTCGCGTATTTTGCCAGCTACATATACCTTGCTTGCCGGATTTTCACCAACTATAACAACCGCAAGACAGGGGTTAACGCCCTTGGCTTTTAGAATTTCTGCCTGCTCTTTTTGCTGCATTTTTACCTTTTTTGCCAAAGCCTTTCCGTCCATTATTATTGCCATTATTATTACCTCCGTTGTTTTTTGTGTTTTTATCTTTATTATTCTTATTGTTTTGCCACCCGCGTCCTGAACGCATCTCATAAGGTGATATAAGACAATCGTTTCCAAAGCCTATAAGATCTTCTCGCCCCGCTTTTTTTAGTGCTTCAAGGACTAATTTCTTGTTGTCAGGGTCTTTATATTGTAAAAGCGCACGCTGCATAGCCTTTTCATGTGGCTCACGCGCAACATATACACTCTTTCCCGTTCGCGGGTCGATGCCTGTATAAAACATAGCGGTTGAAATAGTGCCGGGTGTGGGATAAAAATCCTGCACCTGACGTGGATTAAGCTTGTGTTTTTTTAAAAACAGCGAAAGCTCTATCGCATCACCAAGCGTAGAGCCGGGATGTGAGCTCATAAGATACGGAACAAGATATTGTTCTTTACCAAGCTTGCGGTTTATGTCGGTATACTTTTGCAAAAACCGCTCATATACCTTTGCCGATGGCTTGCCCATATATTTTAAAACGTTTTCCGATACGTGTTCGGGTGCGACCTTTAACTGGCCGCTTATATGATGCTCGCAAAGCTCATAGAAAAACTCGTCATTTTTATCTGCCATAATATAGTCATATCTTAGTCCCGAGCGCACAAACACTTTTTTTACTCTGTCAAGAGAGCGCAGCTTTCTTAAAAGCAAAAGATAATCCTTGTGGTCAGCGACAAGATTTTTACATGGCGTGGGGAAAAGACACTGTCTGTCCTTACACGCACCTGATTTAAGCTGCTTTTCACAGGCAGGACTGCGAAAATCTGCCGTAGGGCCGCCTACGTCATGAATATAGCCTTTAAAGTCAGGCTCCCATGTAATTTTTTTTGCTTCATTAATAAGTGATTCGTGGCTTCGCGATTGTACTATACGCCCCTGATGGAAAGTGAGCGCACAAAAGTTGCATGCTCCATAACAACCGCGACAGCTTGTAAGTGAAAACTTGACTTCGCTTATTGCAGGGATGCCTCCCATAGGCTCATACATCGGATGATATGTTCTCATATAGGGAAGAGCATATACCGCATCGAGTTCCTTTGTATTAAGCGGCATCATAGGTGGATTTTGTACGAGCAGTTTATCGTGATGGGGCTGAATGAGGCGCTTGCCGCGTATTGGGTCCTGATGCTCGTATTGTATGCGCGTTGCATTTGCATACGCCATTTTATCCGACACTACATCTTCAAAGCTCTCAAGCATTACACCATCAATATTCTCATCTTTTTTTGCCACATAGCACGTGCCGTTTACAAAACGTATCTTTTTTATGTTTATGCCCTTGTCAAGTGCGTCGGCTATCTCTACAATTTGTTTTTCGCCCATGCCATAAATAAGCAAATCGGCGCGCGAATCAAAAAGCACCGAGCGGCGCACCTTGTTTGCCCAGTAATCATAATGGGCAAATCGTCTGAGGCTTGCCTCAATACCGCCTATTATTATCGGTATATCGCCAAATGCCTCGCGTATGCGATTGCAGTACACAATAACAGCTCTGTCAGGGCGAAAACCGCTTTTTCCACCGGGAGAATACATATCGTCAGAGCGCGGCTTCTTTGCAGCGGTATAGTGTGCAACCATAGAGTCAATGTTGCCCGCTGTTACAAGTACACCAAGACGCGGTCTGCCAAACTTTTTAAAATCATCACAGCTCTGCCATGAAGGCTGACAAAGCATTGCAACTCGGTAGCCTTTATTTTCAAGCACCCGCGATATTATTGCGTGTCCAAAGCTTGGATGGTCAACGTATGCATCGCCGGAAACATACAAAAAATCGGGAGCATCCCATCCAAGTTTATCCATTTCTTCTTTGTTTACAGGTAAAAAGTCGTTCATATTTATCTCCGATTAGTTTATCTTGCCTCAAAAAAGTATTCTTTGCCATCAGCGCAGCGTATACGCCACACAGGCATGGCAGTTGCAAATGTATGGTGAGTGTTTTTCTCGCCTGTTATATATCCAAGGTCAATTTGTGAAATTGTATTTGAACCGTTTTTGATACGTGCATCATCACGGGCAAAATCCAAAAGGATGCTTGTGATTGGTTTTACACGCGCGGTATCATTTGAAAAAGAATTTTGTCCTCCTGAAGGGACAAACCAGCTTCCGTAAAGCCGTGTAATTCCGTTTTGGGTTACATGTGCTTCAAAATATGAGTCAAGCAGGCTATATTTGTCTATTTTTTGATTTATGTATACAGTATAGCCATTATCATTTTCTGTTACGTATGAGCTTAGCATATTATTTTCAAAACCGCGTTTTTGAAGCCACTCGGTGACATAGCGCTGTGCCGATGAGGAATTTAACTCCTTTATATTATCCGAAGGCGCAGAATCTGTATAAAGTATCATATCACCTTCAAGTGAAAGACGCATGGTAGAAGATGCGTAATGTCCGCCCGAAAGGGATGCGACTTGCTCGCCAAGTATTCTTTTTGCAAATTCGTCAAAATCGGTCACACTGTTTATGGCATCAATTGCACCGAGCTTTGGCATTTTTGTCGGTATAATATCTGCGCTGACGAAAATATTATTTTGACGCATAATCTCAACCGTTTGTTCAATTGTTTGCGTTTCTATAACAGATAAACGCATATCAGATTTTACTATTGTAAAAATCAAGAATATATTTATTGACACAAATAAAACTATAAGCCAGTTTTTTGCTCCGGACCAATTCATAAAAAACCACCTACCTATATATATTTTGCCTTATATTATAAAAAAAATCAAGGGGTTTTCCAAGTTTTTGCTCAGAAAACCCCCGTTTTTTAGATTGTATTCATATTATTTAATGAAGCTTATAATAACGCTTATAATGCCTACTAATCCACAGTATATTGAGAAAATATAAAATTTGTTTTTGTTCAAAAGATTGATAAGAAACTTTATTGCAAGTATGCCCGAAATCGCTGCTGCAATAAACCCAACCATGAGCGGGGCAAGCTCCACACTAAAACCGCCGTTTAAAACGAGCTCTGCTCCTTCCAAAACTGCTGCACCCAGTATCGCCGGAAGCGACATCAAAAAAGAAAATTTTATTGCAAAGTCCTTTTTGTATCCAAGTGCACGTGCAGCGGTTATCGTAGAGCCGCTTCGTGAAAGACCGGGCATAAGTGCACATGCCTGCATAACACCGACCCACAAAGCACTTTTATATTTTGCGTTTGATGCATCAAGACTGCCTTCTTCAAATTTGTCAATTAAATACATAAGTGCGGACGTAAATAAAAGCATTATTCCGACGGTCAAAACATTTGAAAGCGCAGCGTCAAGGTCTAAAAGCTTAAATATAAAGCCGACAACAATTGCGGGAATTGTAGCTATAATAAGCATAATAAGCATACGTCTGTACGGACGCTCAAAATCAAATCTGCCGCGGCATATATCGGCTATCATAAGAAAAAATTCCTTTATGAGTTCTGATACGTCCTTATAATAAACAAAGCATACCGAAATAAATGTTGCAACATGCAAAAGCACATTAAATGCGTTGCCTTCGTCTATATTAAGGTTTAAAAGCTGTGAAAAAATTACAAGATGCCCCGAGCTTGATACAGGCAAAAATTCTGTAAGTCCCTGTACAAGTCCCATTATAAGTGCTTCAAATATACTCAAGTACAATCAGCGCCTTTCCGTCTATAATTTAAATATCTTCATCTTCATCTTCGTCGTCATCGTCGCTATTTTCCAAAGCCGGTTCATCTTCTGTTATATTGGCAGACTCCTCTGATTCGTCTTCAGCGTTTTCTGTTTCTTCCTCTTCGGGCTCTGCTTTTATATTTATGTCGTCAAGACGGCCAATATACTCTGCGAGCGTATTTTTTGCATCCTGTCTTATTTCAAGTATGCGGTCTTTTTCACTACGAATTTTTGCACGAAGCTCTTCAAGCTCAAGCTCGAGACCAGAGCGCATTTTGTTTGTTTCAAGACGTGCCTCTTCAAGCATTTTTTCAGCTTCTAATTTTGCATTTAAAAGAGCATCTGCTATATATGCACGCTCCTTTTCAAGAACGGCAATCTTTTCTGTAAGAGCCTTATTGTCCTTTTCAAGAGAAGAATTTTTCTCTTCAAGCTCTTTTTTTGTTTTTTCTGATGCCTGTGCACATTCCATTATGTAAGCATTTACAAACTTTTTTTTGTAACCGAATAACGATGTTTTAAATTTTCTTGGAGTTTCCATACAGAAAACGCCTCCTCTTATAATATCATATTGTTAAGATATATCCATGCCAAAAAGGCGAAAATACACCTAATTGATTAAATTCTACATATTTGTATATTTTTCCTTCTTTTGCGCCCGGGTTTTTTAATAAAATTTTATTAAAATTCTCTTGACAAGAGGGATGTTTAGTGGTATCATATCCATTATGGCGCACAATTGTACGCCGTATGCGGACAAGGAGTGATACATATGGCAACAAAACCTTCTTATTTGCTTGTTGATACTTCTGTATTGCCCGATATATTTGAAAAGGTCGTTGAAGCCAAAAGGCTTCTTAAGACGGGAAAATGTAAAACAGCGAGTGAAGCGGCTCAGATGCTTAAAATCAGCCGTTCGGCATTTTATAAATACAAGGACTGTGTTTTTCCGATTGAAGAAATGGGCAAGGACAGAATAATAACTCTGTTTATGGAGCTTGTAGACATTCCGGGTATACTTTCACAGGTATTAAAAACTCTTGCACAGGCGTGCGTGAGCGTGCTTACGATTAATCAAAATATACCTGTTGATAATTCGGCAAATGTTACTATATCGCTTCGTACAGAGGGAATGAACAAGTCAGCCACGGCACTTTTGAAAAAATTAAAGGCGATTGACGGAGTGAAAAAAATCGAAATAATTGCCGGAGAATAACAGCGAAATAAAAAATTTTTGATAATAAAACTAAACAGATAAAGCTTGGGAGGAAGAAAGCATGATTAATATAGCAATTTTAGGCTATGGTACTGTCGGCTCGGGCGTTTATGAGGTAATAAACAAAAATGCAGTCAGCATAGAGCGTAAGGCAGGCAAAAAAATCAGCGTGAAAAGAGTTCTTGATTTGCGTGATTTTGACGATCATCCAAGAAAAGAAATTTTCACAAAAAATTATGAAGATATTTTAAATGACAGTGAAATCGACATTGTTGTTGAAACAATGGGAGGACTTGAGCCGGCGTACAGATTTACAAAATCGGCGCTTCTTGCAGGGAAAAGCGTTGTTACAAGCAACAAAGAGCTTGTTGCGGCTCACGGAACAGAGCTTCTTGGTATAGCAAGAGAGCAGAATGTAAATTATCTTTTTGAGGCAAGCGTTGGCGGCGGTATACCTATTATAAGACCGCTTAACGGATGCCTGGCGGCAAATGAAATTACCGAAATTTTCGGAATACTTAACGGTACTACAAACTATATTTTAACGAAGATGATAAAGGATGGTATAAGCTTTGAAACTGCACTTTCGCAGGCGCAGGAAAAGGGCTATGCCGAGAGAAATCCTGCCGCTGATGTTGAAGGACATGACGCGTGCAGAAAAATATGTATTCTTGCTTCGCTGGCTTTTGGAAAAGCTGTTGATTCATCATGCATCCATACAGAAGGTATTACAAATATCACATTAGATGATGTCAAGGCGGCTGAGGGACTTGGATATGTAATAAAGTTAATTGGTTATACAAAAAGCGAAGACGGCAAGGTAATATGCAGAGTGTCGCCGATGCTTGTGCCAAATGAGAATCCACTCTCGGGGGTTGAGGATGTATTTAATGCAATAATGGTACGCGGAAATCAGGTTGGTGACGTAATGTTTTACGGACGCGGCGCAGGAAAGCTTCCAACCGCCAGCGCTGTTGTAGCAGATGTAATTGATATAGTAAAAGGTTCTGACAATAAAAACTTTATCTGGGAAGCGTCGGACAAGGATTATATTGACGATTATAAAAAGGCACAGATTGCACTTTTTGTGCGTGCTAAAGCTGCTGATGAGGCAAGCGTAAAGGCTGTATTTGGTGATGATATTGCAGTTTTGAATAAAACAGAACTTTGCTTTATTACTCCTGTTGATACAGAAGAAAATCTTATTAAAAAGCTTTCGAGTCTTGATGGTGAAGTAATAACTACAATAAGAGTTATGCAGGACTGATAAACAGCATGATAATAATACAAAAAGAAATTTTGAGGAGGATATAACTGTGGGTTTGGTCGTACAAAAATTCGGCGGAAGTTCTGTAGCGAACGCTGAGAGAGTTTTTAATGTTGCACGTACTATTACGGAAACGTACAAGGCAGGCAACGAAGTTGTCGTGGTTGTATCAGCACAGGGTGATACGACAGATGAGCTTATAGAAAAGGCAATGGAAATTAACAAAAAGCCTTCAAAAAGAGAAATGGATATGCTCTTATCATCAGGCGAGCAGATTTCGATTTCGCTTCTTGCAATGGCGATTGAGGCGCTTGGTTTTCCTGTAATATCGCTTACAGGCTGGCAGGCGGGTATGAAGACAAATTCAAATTACTCGATTGCGCGTCTTAAAAAGGTTGATACTGAAAGAGTTCGTAGCGAGCTTGACAAAAATAACATCGTTATTGTGGCAGGTTTTCAGGGCATCAATAAATATGATGATATTACAACGCTTGGACGTGGCGGCTCGGATACGTCAGCAGTTGCACTCGCGGCAGCACTTCATGCGGATGTGTGCCAGATATATACAGATGTTGATGGTGTATACACAGCTGACCCGCGTATTGTAAAGGATGCAAAAAAGCTTGACGAAATTTCGTACGATGAGATGCTTGAGCTTGCATCACTTGGTGCAAACGTATTAAACAACCGTTCGGTTGAGATGGCTAAAAAATACAATGTAAAACTCATGGTTCTGTCAAGTCTTCATAAAGCGGCAGGAACAATTGTTAAGGAGGTAAATGACGTGGAAAAAATGTTGGTTCGCGGTGTAACTCGCGATAATGATACTGCAAGAATTTCTTTGCTTGAGGTGGAGGATACTCCGGGGAAGGCGTTTAGCGTATTTTCGCTTTTGGCAAAGCATAATATTAATGTTGATTTGATTATACAATCAATAGGCAGAAATAATACGAAAGATATAAGCTTCACAGTAGCGTCTTCAAATCTTGATGAGGCACTTTCGGTGCTTAATGAAAACAAGAGTGTAATTGCTCCAAAGGATATTCAGTGGAATGATGATGTTTCAAAGGTATCAATTGTTGGCGCGGGTATGGTTACAAATCCCGGCGTAGCATCGAAGATGTTTGAGGCACTTTATAAGTCACATATCAATATCCATATGATTGCCACAAGTGAGATTAAGGTATCTGTACTTATTGACCGTAAGGATGCTGAGCGTGCAGTTGTAGCAATTCATGATGAATTTGATATGGCTGACTAATACGATATTTAAAGGAGAAATCCGATGAATAATAATGCAAAAGAAGAGCGCGAGGACATATTAGAGGGAAGAAATCCCGTCTTTGAGGCGCTCAAAAGCGGCAGACAGATTGACAAAATTTTAATTGCCAAAAATGATAACAAGGGTTCAATTACGCGTATACTTGCGCTTGCAAAAGAAAAGCGCATACTTATAAGCGAGGTTGAACGCACAAAGCTTGATGCTATAAGCTCGACGGGAGCGCATCAGGGAATTATCGCATATGTTGCTGCTGCTGCTTATTCAAGTGTGCAGGAGATTTTAGATTATGCCAAAGAGCGCGGCGAGCCGCCTTTTATAATTATATGTGACTCGCTAAACGATTCACACAATCTTGGCTCAATTATCCGTACGGCGCATTGCTGTGGAGTGCACGGTGTAATTATACCAAAACACAGAAGTGTAGGTTTAAGCGCTGCGTGTGCAAAAGCATCTGCAGGGGCTGTTGAGTATACAAAGGTTGCAAAGGTGACAAATCTTTCTCGTTGTATCGAAGATTTAAAAAAAGCCGGTCTTTGGATTTGTGGAACTGATGCAGATGGCGAAAATGATATTTATACAGCAGACCTTTCAGGCCCTATCGGAGTTGTTATTGGCTCTGAGGGTGAGGGAATGAGCAGACTTGTAAAAGAGAGTTGTGATTTTCTTGTGCGTATCCCAATGAAAGGCCAAATAAACAGCTTAAATGCTTCTGTTGCCGCGGGCGTACTTATGTATGAGGTTGTCAGAAGAAGAATGTAGTAAAAAGGACGATGCAAAAGTGCATCGTCTTTTTAAGTATAAACTATTCTTCACTCAGGCATGTTGCAATTGCAAGAGCGCATTCTACGCGCTTTCTCTCCATATCGCACGCAAGCTTATATGGTTTGTCAATATCTTTGTTAAAATTATATGCGTTTGCAGGACATCCGCCGGAGCAGTAAAACTTTGCAAAGCATTTGGAGCAATCATCTTTTGTATACACATTTGAGTGCATAAACATATTTTTGATGTCCTCATCAAAGCTACCGTCAAGCACGCTGCCCATTTTAAACTTTTCGTTTCCGACAAACTGATGACACGGATAAATATCACCATCTGGCGTTACTGCGACGTATTCGTGACCGCTTCCGCAGCCCGACAGACGCTTTATAACGCAAGGGCCTTGTGTAAGGTCAATCATAAAGTGGAAAAAGTTAAATGGTTTTCCGTTTTTATGTCTTGATACATATTCTTTTGCAAGCTTTTCGTATTCTTTATATATAACAGGCAAGTGTTCCTCGCGAAGAGCATAATCCTGCTCATATGGCGCAACAACCGGCTCTACGCTTGTTTGTTCAAATCCAAGGTCGGCAAGATGCAAAACATCCTTTGCAAAATCGAGATTATATGCGGTGAATGTGCCGCGAACATAGTAATTGTCCTGATTTCTTGACTCGGCAATGTCTTTGAATTTGGGCACTATTGAGTCATAACAACCGCTTCCGTCAACACGCACACGCACTTTGTCATTTACCTCTTTTGTGCCATCGATGCTTAAAACTATGTTTGACATATTTTCATTTATGTAAGCTTTTTTCTTTTCGTCAAGTAAAAGACCGTTTGTCGTAATGGTAAAACGAAAATTTTTGCCGTGCTTTTCGCCCTGTTCTTTTGCATATTCAGTGATTTCTCGCACAACATCAAAATTCATAAGCGGTTCACCGCCAAAATAGTCGATTTCGATATTTTTACGCTTGCCGGAGTTTTCTATGACAAAATCAATTGCCTTTTTACCTACATCGGCACTCATCATTGAGCGTGCATGGTGAAAGCTTCCTGTATCGGCAAAACAATATTTACAACGAAGGTTACAATCGTGTGCAATATGAAGACACATCGCCTTTACAACAGAGCGCTTGTCAAGCTTTTTTGCGTATTCTTCGTATATATCGGTTGTATATAAAAGCTCGTTTTCATATAGCTCACAAATTTCATCATACGCATCGGTTATTTGCTCTTTTGTATACTTTTTTCCAAGGGCATCTAAGAGTGCAACAGGGCAGGTATCAGCTTTTTTGAAATCCTGGCCGAAATATTCCACCACATCATATGCCACATCGTCCAATACATGTACAGCGCCGCTATATACATCAAGAACAATGTTTTTATCAAGTAATTTATAATAATGTATCACGTTAATTTCCCCAATCTGAAAATGGCTTATAAAAAAATGTGCTTAAAAAGCAAAAAGAAAGGGACACAATACTGTGCCCCTTTAAGCAAACACTTACTTTGAAAGTCTTTCGCACTTCTGGTTTGCAACTGTGCACGAAGTTTTGCAAGCAGACTGGCATGAAGTCTGGCACTCGCCACAGCCACCCTTTGCAGCTGATGCTTTCAATGTTGCGTTGTTTAATGTTTTAATATGTTTCATAATTTAATTCCCTCCTAAAAATATAATAACACTATCTAATATTATACATTAGAACATATCTTCTTGTCAAGCATTTATGCGTTTTTACGATTTATTGCTTTTTCGGCATATTTAACAATGTGCTCACAGCTTAACTCGTACGCATCAAGAAGCACAGAAGGCTTGCCTGAAGCACCGAATTTGTCGCGTACACCAACGATTTCAACCGGAGCAGGATAATTCATAGAAAGCACACTTGCAACAGCTTCGCCAAGACCGCCTATTATATTGTGTTCTTCAACGCACACAACAGCGCCTGTCTTCTTTGCGCTTTCAATTATAATATCTTCATCAATTGGTTTTATTGTGGGCATATCTACAAGACGTACACTTACGCCTTTTTTCTCAAGCTCGTCTGCGGCTTTTACTGCTTCGTGCATCAAAAGCCCCGTTGCGATGATTGTAACGTCATTTCCGTCGCGGACTAATCTGCCTTTGCCAATTTTAAATTCGCCGTACTCGGCCTCGTCAAAGATTATCGGCATCGGAAGTCTGCTTACACGAAGGTATGCGGGTTTATCATAGTCGATGAGTGCACGCACTGCAGCGGCTGCTTCAACTCCATCAGCAGGGGAGATGATTGTCATATTAGGGATTGCGCGCATAAGAGCAACATCTTCTATACATTGGTGTGATGCACCGTCCTCGCCGACTGTAACACCGGCGTGTGAGCCGACAACAACAACCGGAAGCGCAGGGTATGCAATAGAGTTTCTTATTTGTTCATATGCTCTGCCTGCTGCAAACATTGCAAAGCTTGCTGCAAATACTTTTTTTCCACAAGAAGCAAGGCCTGCTGCAGTAGCCATCATATTACCTTCAGCGATGCCGCAGTTTATATGACGCTCGGGATATTTTTCTTTAAAAAGTGAAGTCATAGTTGATTTACTAAGGTCGGCGTCCAGAACGACGATATCCTCTCTTGCGCCTACTTTGGCGAGCTCCTGCCCAAAGGCAAGTCTTGTTGCAATTGGTTTATTTTCTGCCATATCAGTTCTGTGCCTCCAATCCCTTAATAAACTCGTCAAGCTCTTTGATTGCCTGATTGTATTGCTCTTCATTAGGAGCGCTTCCGTGCCAGCTTGCTTCACCTTCCATAAACGATACGCCTTTACCTTTTATGGTCTTGCAAATAATAGCGGTAGGCTTGCCTTTTGTGTTTTTTGCCTCGTTTACAGCGCTTTCAATTTGATTGTAGTCATGACCGTCAATTTCAATAGTGTGCCAGCCAAAAGCATCGTATTTTCCTTTAATCGGCATAGGGTTCATTACCTTCGTAATGTCGCCGTCGATTTGCAGTCCGTTGTTGTCAACGAAAAGCGTGAGGTTATCAAGCTTGTAATGAGCGGCAAACATTGCAGCCTCCCATACCTGACCTTCTTCAAGCTCGCCATCGCCTGTTGCGGTGTATACATGATAATCTTTGCCGCCAAGCTTTGCAGCGAGCGCCATACCGTTTGCAGCGCTTACGCCCTGACCGAGCGAACCTGTTGACATATCAACGCCGGGTACGCCCTTCATATCGGGGTGACCCTGTAAAAAGCTTCCGTATTTTCTAAGCGATGCAATTTCGTCCGGCGAGAAAAATCCACGCTCGGCAAGTACACCGTAAAGAGCGGGCGCGCAGTGTCCTTTTGAGAGTACAAATCTGTCACGATTTGGGTCTTTTGGATTTTTGGGGTTAACATTCATTTGTTCAAAATACAAGTACGTTAACACGTCGAGTATTGACAGTGAACCGCCCGGATGTCCTGATGCAGCGTTATAAACTCCTGTAAGCGCACTTTTTCTCGCTTTTGCAGCGATTAAAGCAAGCTCTTTTATTCTGCTGTTATCCATTTGATGCTTGTCCTCCTTAGCTTTATTAAAAGTGTATATTTATTTATTACTTTCTTCTATTACATCATACGCCATGCGCATGATTTCATACAATCTGTCGGTCTGTTTGTCCAAATAAAGATAGCCTAAAAGCGCTTCAAAGCCTGTTGCCATACGATAATCAGCCATGTCGGCATTTTTGGGAACGGTTGCAGATTTTGTATTTCTTCCGCGTTTATATACCGAAAGCTCGTTTTCAGAAAGATTATCTATAATGGCTTTTATGCTGTTTGCCTGTGCATTTGCTTTTACATAGTGTATCGCCATTTTGTGCAGTTTATTCGCGCTAAGTGAGCCAAATTTCATAAGACGTGTGCGCACATACAGCTCGTACACCGCATCGCCTACAAAAGCGAGCGTAAGTGGTGAGTACAAATTTGGATTTTCAATTTTTTCATCAGGTATATATGGCATTGGTGCGCCTTCCTTTAATCGCAGAAATGTTTTTTACTTTCTTTTCCATTTTACGCCGGCAGAGGTATCCTCAAGGATTATTCCCATTTCGGTAAGCTTATCGCGGATTTCGTCGGCTGTTTTAAAGTCCTTGTTTGCTCTTGCCTCGGTGCGTTTTTTGATAAGCTCTTCAATTTCCGAGTCAAGCTCGTTTGATTCATTTTTTTGTAAAATTCCAAGAACCGATGAAAGCTCTTCAAAAAGTGCAAGTGCTTTTTCGAGTGCAGCCTTTGAAGGAGCGCATGAGCTATCAAGCGCAGAGTTTATTATGCGCGACAAATCAAACATTGCAGCTGTTGCGCCTGCTGTATTTATATCATCGTCCATAGCTTCGCAAAATGCGACTTTGCATTTGTCAAGCTGCGACAAAAATTCTTTATCACTGCTGTTTGTTTCTGCCGCATTTTTGATAGCAAAACAGAGTTTGCTTTTGCAGTTATAAAGTCTTTCAAGTGCAGTTTTTGCCTGAGTAAGAAGCTCGCGTGAAAAGTTAATCGGGCTTCTGTAATGTGCACTCAGCATAAAGAAACGAACTATTTCATAATCAAAATCCTTTATAATATCACGCACGGTAAAGAAATTGCCCTTTGACTTACTCATTTTTACATTGTCGATATTTATATATCCGTTGTGAAGCCAGAAATGTGCAAACGGCTTGTTGTTTGCAGCCTCGCTTTGCGCGATTTCGTTTTCGTGATGGGGGAAAATAAGGTCTTTTCCGCCCGCATGGATATCAATTGTTTCACCGAGGTACTTTGTAGCCATGGCACTGCATTCGATGTGCCAGCCGGGACGACCCATACCCCACGGGCTTTCCCATGCAGGCTCTCCCGGTTTTTGCGCCTTCCATAAAGCAAAGTCCATGGCGTCTTTTTTGCGCTCATCAACGCTTATTCTCGCACCTGCCTCAAGCTCGTCAAGCGGCTGATGTGAAAGCTTACCATAATCTTTAAATTTTTTTGTGCTGTAATATACGTCGCCGTCAACCTCGTAGGCATAGCCGCCCTCAATAAGCTTTTTAACAAGCTCGATTATCTCGGGAATATGCTCGGTTGCGCGTGGGTGAACGCTTGCCGGCTCTATACTAAGGCCCTCGGCGTCAACCTTGTATTCTGCGATAAATCTGTCCGCAAGCTCGGATACGGTTATTCCTTCCTTGTTTGCGCGGTTAATCATTTTATCATCTATATCAGTAAAGTTTTGAACAAATGTAACTTTGTAGCCGCAATACTCAAAATATCTTCTTAAAGTATCAAATACGATAAACGGACGTGCGTTTCCGATGTGGAAAAAATCGTACACAGTAGGGCCGCAGGCATAAATTTTAACCTCGCCCGGAGTAATGGGCACAAATTCTTCTTTCTGACGTGTAAGTGAATTATAAAGTTTCATATTTTTTCTCCAATCCATAAGCTTTATAATGTTTTATTATTATCTTCATTGTCGTTTGCGATACGTTTTTCAAGTGCTTCAATACGCACCAAAAGTTTGCACATTTCCATGCTGACAGGGTCGGGAATGTGTATCTGGTCAAGGTCTGTTGCAGCTGTCACGCGTACGCCTGCACGTTTTGCAACGCGGGCGGGTACGCCCACGCATGTGGAGTTAGGCTCTACCTCTGAAAGCACAACAGCATTTGCGGCAATTTTTGAGTTGTCGCCAACTTTGAATGGTCCAAGCACCTTTGCACCTGCGCCAACCATAACGTTATTGCCAAGTGTAGGGTGACGTTTTCCGTGGTCTTTGCCCGTACCGCCAAGTGTTACTCCCTGATATATTGTGCAGTTGTCACCGATTTCGGCAGTTTCGCCGATTACAACGCCTGTACCGTGGTCTATAAAAAGCCCCTTGCCGATTGTTGCACCGGGATGAATTTCAATGCCCGTCCAGAACTTTGCACACTGAGATATCCACCTGGCAATAAATTTTATATTGTGACGATAAAACCAGTTTGCGACTCTGTAATGCATAAGTGCATGAAGTCCGGGGTAGAGCAAAAAAACCTCAAGGCCGTTTCGTGCCGCGGGGTCACGCTCAAGTATTGCTTTTATATCATAGCGAAGTCTTGAAAACATATTAAAGCTCCCGTTTTGTTTTATAAGCAAAAAAATAAAAATAGCATTGATACTTATATTATATAGGTTTAATTGTAAAACGTCAATATAATTGGGAAGGTTTATAAAATGTTTTTCCAAAAATTATCTATTTATCCCAAAATTAACACAGAAAACTTAATCTTTGTTAAAAATATGCAAATATTTATTAAAAAAATGTGCATAATGTAAAAAAATACGTCCCAAGACATAAAGAATTAGAACGTATTATAGTTATTTTTTAATCTGCAACAGTTAAAATGCCTCGCATATTAAATATTTTTTTTGCGTTTTCAATTTCCTCAGATGAGGGGATTGAAATATTAGGCATCGTTTTGTCCATGCAGAGCGCCTCGTATTTTGTGTCGGTGAAATTGTGAAACGGCAGAATTTTTACTCTTGTGACATTTTTAAGAGTTAAAATAAAATCTGCAATTTTTTCCATTTGGTCGTCGTTATAACCCGGCACATACGGAATTCGTATTTCAATCTTTTTGTTACACTCGTCAATGCGTCTTAAGTTTTTTAAAATCAGCTTATTTGACACGCCTGTGCATTTTTTGTGCACATCCTCGTCAAAAGCTTTGATATCGTATAAAAATATGTCGGTATAATCAATTACTTTTTCTATGTTTTCCCACTTGACAAAACCGCATGTATCGACGGCTGTGTGAATATTTTTTTCTTTTGCAAGGATAAGTATTTCGCGGCAAGCGTCAGGCTGCATAAGACATTCGCCGCCCGAAAGGGTAATGCCTCCGCCCGAGGATTTGTAAAAGTCGATGTCCTCTAATGCTATTTCTAAAAGCTTGTCGGCGCTATATTCTTTTCCGTATATTTTAAATGCTTTCTGTGGGCATACTGTTTCGCACTTTCCGCATTTAATACAAAGCTTATCATCAAAGCTATGAGTGCCATTTGTAAACGTATTTGCATCGCACAGATGAGTGCACATACCACAATCAATGCATTTGTGTGCAAAGTATGCAAGCTGTGTATCCATTACAAGACCTTCAGGGTTATGACACCATATGCATCTGAGTGGACAGCCTTTAAAAAAAATTGTTGTTCTTATTCCGTCACCGTCATGCACAGCAAAGCGTTTTATATCCATAATCTGCATGGTTAAATCTCCTTTATGCCATGTGCTCGGTTTGTTTTATAAATTCTTCCTGCTCCTTGGGGCTAAGGTTTACAAAATATACATTCCAACCACATAGTCTTACCTGCAAATTTTTGTGTGCATCAGGATTTTTCATTGCATCTTTAAGCGTATCTGAGTTTAAAATGTTAATCTGCAGTGCGATTAAGCCCTTATTCATGCATGCTTTGATAATTCCAATGAGGCACGCAAGGCCATCATCGCCTTTAACAGCGCTTTCGTGAAGCAATAAATCCAATACTGTGCCGTTGGGAATATTTGTGTAATCGACTTTGCATACTGAATTTATAAGCGCTGTTACGCCGTTTGTGTCAGCACCAAGCGATGCACACATATTTTTTGAGAGCGGCTCTTTTGCAAAACGTCCGTCAGCGGTTGCAGCGGTGCCTTTACCAAAGTCCATGCGCCAGTCAATTGAAAAAGTACCAAATCTATAGTGGCCGCCTCTGCCGTTAGGCTTGCCATTTATGCACTTTGCAAGATAATCACAAAGCTCTGACGCTATATTATCTGCCTCATCACAATTGTTTCCATACTTGCAACCAAGGTTTTTGCATTTTAGCTGAAGTCCTTTGTCTGTCTGCCAGTTGTTTGTAAGTGCATCTGAAAGTTGGTTTATGGTAACGGTTTTTTTATCATAAACGAGTGCTTTTGCTGCCATAATCGCATCAATTGCAGTTGCAAGGCCGAACGCGTTTATGGAGGAGTTATTGTATTTTGCGCCGCCGTGATAAATGTCAACGCCTTTTTCAAAGCTTGCGGGAGTTGCTGCTGAAAGAAACGGTGCCGATTGAATTTTATTGTAATTTTTTTCGTAGCTTGTTATTATATCCATAGAGCCATCGGCGAAAAAGCGTAGTTTTTCTTTGACTGCATCCATAAAGGCATCGAATGTATCAAGCGGCTTTTTGCCTTTTTCAATAAGCTGCTTTCCCGACAAAACATCAAAACCGTCAGAGAGTGTAAGCTCAACTGCCTTTGCAATGTTGATTCGTCCGTTGCATGTGCACGGAAGTTCGCCCTTCGCCATAGGTTCATAGCAGCCTACAATTTCGTAATTATGCGCATCTTTCTTTTTTGCACCCGATTTGATAAGGGCGTTTTCTACAACCTCATCATTCATAAAGAGAAAGCTGTTGCGACCGTTTCGAATAGACTCTGCGACTGTTTTGAGCACTTTTTGGTCTATGTTCTTGTGGTATTTTATATGAATTTTTGGGTCGTGCGTATCAAGGGCGATATACTCTTCAAGTATAATATGCGTAAGGGGATTTGTTAAATCGTTACCGTTTTCATCTGCGCCGCAAAGATAAAACGGAATGTTTGCACTAAATTTGTGCGCGCGCATTTTCCACATAAAATATTTTAAATATTTTCTTGCTTCATCTTCTGTCATCTCACCGGTTTTTATATCATTTTCATAGTATGGCCACAAAAGTGAATCAAGACCGCCGAGTGAGCGCACCCATGCGCTGTCTAAGTAGCATTGAAGCTCATAATATATGCAGATAAGCGAAAGTGCTTCAAAAAATGTTTTTGGAGCAGACTTTGAGAGTGTATACAGTGATTTTGCAGTTTTTTCAAGCTGCGGACTTTGTTCTTTTTTTGAATTTGCTTCGTCTGCAAGCCGGCGTGCAAACACAGCTGCGGCAGAGTATACAGTTTTTACACAAAGGTAAAAGTCTTTTTGGTTTTCGTTTAATGAAGTCTCAAGAAGCTTTTTATCAGCAAGGTCGGCAATCCCCGTAAAGCCGTTATCCAGTAAAAATTTCCAGTCAGGGCACGTGTGACCAAAATCGGAGTTTCCGTCAAAGGCGCATGCTGCTATAAAATCCTCATATTTGTCCAAAATGTGTTTTATTTCGTTTTTCTCCACACCTGCCTGATTTGCCATGCGCTTTTTCTCCGGGATATGTCCGTGCCTTATATTATCAGCAAAAAGAGTGTATGGATTTACCTCTATTTGTGCATTTTTCAAAATGTATTCTATGACCTGCGCCTTTGCAAGCTGATTTGATATGGGCTTTGCTTCTATTTTAACACATTCTTGTAAAAGTTCATCAGGGCAAAGACCTGATTTTTCGTTCCAGTTTGGTGATGTGTATTCGTTTTCTAAGATTTCTTTTGCGTTTTCAAAATTATTCATATATAATTCACCTCGTTTACAAGTATTGCATACAGACAGATAAAAGTAAATGCGCTTTTCAAACATTTTTGTAATTTTCAAACATTTTTTATCATAATTATTGCGTTGGAAGATTCGGTATAGTATAATGTAGAAAATACATCATCAAGCATATTATAAAAATGGAGGTGTTTTTTTATGAGCACCATTTCAAAACTTCAACTTCCTGTTTCAAAAGTTCACACAGTTATGCCAAGTTCTTGTCATAAAGGGGGAATAGTAAAAACCAAGGGACGTCATTCAGACTGCCTTGTGTATGTGATAAAAGGAAAAACAATATATACATTTGATGATTACAAGATTACGGTTAAGGAAAATGATATGCTGTTTTTGGCAAAAGACAGCATATATACAATGGATATTGTCACAGACAGTTATGAGGTTTTATTTGTAGATTTTGACTTTTTAAATGAGGAAAATATAGCATATAAAAGCGAAGGCTTTTTCAATGTGGTGGGGAAAAGTTTTTTAGATTACTTTCAAAGTATGTATAATACGTGGGTTGCAAAAAAGCCATTTTATATAATACAGGTTTATGCACTTATAAACCGGATTTTATATGAGCTTTACAAATCTACTCAGAGAAATTATTTTTCAACAAAAGATTATGATACGATAAAAAAAGCGGTTGATTACATTCACGAAAACTTTACAAAAACAGATATAAATATAACGTATGTATCAAGCCTTACAGATGTAGGAGAGGGGCATTTTCGCCGCCTCTTTAGCAAAATTTATAATATTTCACCTGCAAAGTATATAACTGCGCTTAGGATGAGCTATGCCAAAGAGCTTTTGGGCTACAAAAACATATCTGTATCTGAGGTAGCCGAAAAAAGTGGGTATTCGGATATATTTTATTTTTGTAAGGTGTTCAAATCTTTGACGGGGATGACGCCTACCGAGTACAGAAAAGGTGCAGAAAATATTCAAAATACATGGTAATAAAAAATCGCTTTGCAATGCAAAGCGATTTTGTGTTTTGATTATTCTTCAGGTGGATTATCCCAGTTGTGATATACATTTTGTACATCGTCATTGTCTTCAAGCATTTCCAAAAGCTTGCTCATATATTTTATGTCATCCTCGCTTGTAAGCTCAACGGTTGTTTGCGGAATCATATCAATATCGGCAGAGCTGAGCGTATAATTCGCCTCAAGTGCTTCGCGCACTGCACTGAAATTATCGGGAGCGCACGTTATTTCATAATAACCTTCTTCTGCGCTAAAATCTTCTGCACCTGCATCAAGCGCAGCCATCATAAGCTCGTCCTCATCCTGACCGTCGGCCTCTATAATGATTACGCCTTTTTTGTCAAACATAAAGCTTACACAGCCTGTCTGTCCGAGGTTTCCGTGAAACTTATCAAAATAATGGCGCATATCGCCTGCGGTTCTGTTTCTGTTGTCTGTAAGCGTTTCAACTATAACAGCCACACCGTTTGGGCCATAGCCTTCGTATGTGATATCTTCATAGTTATCGCCGCCTGTTTCGCCTGCGGCTTTTTTAATTGTACGCATAATGTTGTCATTAGGCATATTGTTTGCACGTGCTTTTGCGATAATATCCTTAAGCTTTGAATTGTTTTCAGGTTCGGGACCGCCTGCCTTTACAACAACTGTAATCTCACGTGCGATTTTTGTAAAAATCTTTGCTCTTTGTGCATCGTTTGCACCTTTTTTTCTTTTAATTGTACTCCATTTGGAATGTCCTGACATCGTTTTTTTCACTCCTATTTTTTATTTCCTAATCACACATTTTATCATATAATAATACAAAGTTCAAGACTAATTTTGTTTTCTCACGATTGTATAATCGTCACCCATACGATAATACGGGCACTCATTAAATGTGCCGCTTATAAAACGCATCATCTCATCTTCGTCAAGGTCTTGAAGACATGTATAGCATTCATAATCCTCGTCATATGCATAATTTATGCAGTCATCACAGTTTGCTTTTCCCATAGTTATCAATCCTTTTTATATTACTTTAGTTTGCTTTGAGCTTTGAGTCTTAAGCTGTTGTTGAGTATACGTTTTCTTATCCTGAACGTCTGGGGCGTTACCTCCAAAAGCTCGTCCTCGCCAAGAATTTCGATTGCTTCTTCCAAACTGAGCTTCTTTGGCGGAATAAGTCTTAGCGCGTCATCGCTGCCTGCCGCACGTGTATTTGTCATCTGCTTTTTCTTGCATACATTTACGCTTATATCACCTGTTTTTGGCGAAAGACCGACAACCATACCTTCGTATACAGGTGTACCCGGGTCGATAAACATAGTGCCGCGCGCCTGTGCGTTAAAAAGACCATATCCAACAGCTTCACCTGTTTCAAATGCAACAAGTGAGCCTGTAAAACGGCGTGTGATATCGCCTTTGTACGGCTGATAGCCATTAAATACTGTGTTTAGTATGCCTTCACCTTTTGTATCTGTCAAAAACTCACTTCTGTATCCAAAAAGTCCACGGGCGGGAATATTGTACTCGATTCTCATACGCGTAGTTCCCTGAGGCGCCATTTGAATAAGCTCGGCTTTCCTTTGACCCATTTTTTCCATTACAGCGCCGACGCTCTCTTCAGGCACATCAATCAAAAGCTTTTCCATTGGTTCGTTAAGTGCTCCGTCAATTTCTTTAAACAGTACTCGTGGGGTGCTTACTGCAAACTCATATCCTTCGCGACGCATTGTTTCGATAAGAATTGACAAATGCATTTCACCTCTGCCTGAAACGATAAAGCAGTCGGTTGTTTCGCCGTCACGAACCCTGAGTGAAACGTCTTTTAAAAGCTCGCGGTATAGCCTGTCGCGCAGTTGGCGTGAGGTTACAAATTTTCCTTCTTTGCCGGCAAATGGGCTGTCGTTTACAGCAAATGTCATCTCGACAGTAGGCTCGCCAATTTTTACAAATTCTATAGGCTCGGGATTTGTGGTAGATGTAAGAGTGTTACCGATAGTAATGTTTTCAAGACCCGATACGCACACAATATCGCCAACACTTGCTTTTTCGACAGCTACTCTGCCCGTTCCGTCTATCTGATAAATTGCACCGATTTTTCCCTTGCTGCTTACGCTCTTGTCATGAAAATCACATACAGAAACTTCCTGATTAAGATTGAGTGTGCCGCGTTCAATTCTGCCGATTGCCATTCTGCCTACGTATTCATTATAGTCGATTGAGGAAATAAGCATCTGAAAATCCTCTTCCGGCTCACCTTCAGGTGCAGGAAGATAATCAACTATCATATCAAATAAAACGCTAAGATCTTTTCCGGGTGTAAATGGCGCTGCCGAGGCTGTACCGTCACGTCCGGAACAGAAAAGTACGGGACTGTCAAGCTGCTCGTCGTTTGCATCGAGGTCTAATAAGAGTTCAAGCACCTCTTCGCCAACCTCATCGAGTCTTGCATCTGGACGGTCTATTTTGTTTATAACAACAATTATTTTGTGTCCAAGCTCAAGCGCCTTTGACAAAACGAATCTCGTCTGGGGCATAGGGCCTTCGGCAGCATCAACCAAAAGGATAACTCCGTTTACCATTTTGAGTACACGCTCAACCTCGCCACCGAAATCGGCGTGTCCGGGCGTATCAACAATATTAATTTTTACGCCTTTGTAATATGCTGCCGCATTTTTTGACAGTATTGTAATGCCGCGCTCACGTTCAAGTGCGTTGTTGTCCATAACGCGTTCTTCTACAACCTGATTTTCTCTGTATACACCGCCCTGCTTTAAAAGCTCGTCAACGAGTGTTGTTTTACCATGGTCAACGTGGGCGATTATAGCGATGTTTCTTAAATCTTCTCTAATCAAAGTACTCTACTCCCTGCTTTTGTTTATTTAACTTATATATTGTATCACGAAAAACGTCATGATACAAAGTTTTTTTATATTAAAATTAAAAAATGTATTTTTCTGCAAGCTTTTAGCCGGAAAAACACATTTTAAATATGCATTATAATATTTTATATGGTAATATGTATACCGGTTTATCTTTTATAGCCGCCACTTAGTTTTGAATCAGAGCTACGCTTCAAAGCCTGCATTCTTTCGTCGCTGTCAGATTTAAATTTGCTCATCTTGTCCTCAAAGGACATATCAGAGCTTTGTGGTTTAAGACTCTGCCAATCAATATCGGCGGGACGAATCGGCCCTTTTGGTTGCTCTTTTGAAAAAGCTTTTTTCGTTTTCTTTTCTTCGGGCATTGCCTTTTTTATAGAAAGGCTGACTTTGCCTTTTTCGTCTATACTTATAACCTTTACTTTGACCTCTTGTCCTTCTTTTAAGTGGTCTGATACGTTTTGCACATAAGATGATGCAACCTCGGATATATGCACAAGGCCTGTATCACCTTCGGGCAACGAGATAAATGCACCAAAAGGCACTACGCTTGCAACTTTTCCTTCGTATATTTTGCCGACTTCAACTGCCATAGAAAATAATTTCCTCCCTTAAAACCTGCGTATGTATAAAAATTATTTAAAAATCAATTTTGTCCGGATATATCTATAAATACTTTTTCGTTTTCTTCTACCAGTCCAAGTCTTTCACGAGCGAGCTGTTTTTGATAATCATCTGTTTCGTAGAGTGCTTTAAGCTCTTTATAGTACGTTTTGCTTTTTTCTTCGTTTTCAATTTGAGCCTCAAGCTCGCTTATTTTTTTATCATAATCTGCCAAAAGAGGCTGCTGGACTATAAATCTGAATGCTGAAAAAAGAAAAAAGGCCACCAAAATAAAGCGCAAAAAAAGCTTAATATTTTTTTTGCGTTTCTTTTCGCGTGCCTTTATAAATTCTTCTCTTGTCATACGCTTGCCGGCCTCCTGTAAAGTTTACGACTTTTTCATAACGAGTCTTAGTTTTTTGAAACTGTTTTTAACCCACTTATATAAAAGCGAAACTTTGTGAGCAGTATGTCCTAATCTCTTAAAAGCCCAAACTGATGGTCTTTTTATCATTTTATACAAAAAAACAAGCGGTGTCAAGATGATTTTCAAAATAGTTAAAAATATTTTTGTAATAATACGTATAAGAGCACCAAATACCATTATAAACAGGCGTGAAATTGTTAAAAAATATATAATTGAGCCAAGGATAACACCTATTATTTCATGCCATCGTATTTCGCCTCCGCTTATACTAAACAGGGCAAAAAACATTCCAAAGCTTATAATCAGCCAAAACAAAATATCAGAAAGAGATGTTGTAAGATTTGAGCAGGAAAAGGTTTTGCGTATTACGCGAAATATATCAAAAACTACTCCTGAGCACGCACCGCAAATACTCATGGCAAGAAATACATAGAGCTGTCCGGATACTGAAACCTCCATATATTTTTACCTGTCCTAACCAAATAATTTTGACAAAAGGGAACTCTTTTTGCCAAAAGCTGTTTCGTCGTGATAAACCACTTCGTCGACATCACCGTCAATTATAAGTTCACCAGTTTCAACGTTGAACTTATTTATATGAAGTCCTTCGCCCTTGATAGAAAGCGTTCCGAGGTTTGTTTGCAAAACTATATCGCATTCGTCAAAGCTGTCTACGTCGCAGACTCCCGACACGCTTATTTTGCGTCTGCCTTCAATTATGATATTTTGCGCTTCTTCGCGCTGAGTTTTTTGCATGCTTGGTTCCATAATAGCCATAAAAAAAGCCTCCTAAAATATAGTCTTTGACTATACATTATGAAGCTTTTTTAATAAATATGCTAATTAATTATTTTATAAAGTCCGTCGGCATCACCCTTTAGCACATGCTCAGCTATGTTTACAACCTGTGCACGCAAAAGCTTTTCGCCAAAACGTATTTCGATTATATCATTAATTTTTACATCGTATGACGCCTTTGCGATTTTGCCGTTAACGCTTATTCTGCCCGTGTCACACGCTTCGTTTGCAACGCTTCTGCGTTTTATAAGGCGCGATACCTTCAAATATTTGTCAAGCCTCATATATTCCATCCTTTGATTTGATATTTTGATGCATAAAAAAACAACCCCGACACCAAAAGAGTCGGGGTTGAATTTTTTCAATTAGTTTATAGCGTCCTTTAAAGCCTTACCAACTTTAAATGCAGGAACCTTTGATGCGGGGATAGTGATCTCTTTGTTTGTCTGAGGATTTCTACCCTTTCTCGCAGCTCTTTCTCTTACTTCGAATGTGCCGAAGCCAACCAATTGTACTTTCTCGCCCTTTTTGAGTGCGCCTTCAATGTTTGCAATAAAAGCGTTTATAGCCTTTTCTGCGTCTTTCTTTGAAATATCAGCGCTGCCAGCAACGTTTGCGATCAATTCAGCTTTGTTCATTTATATTACCTCCTAAAAATAGTATCTCTTAATACTTTCTGCATTTTATTTTTAATTCCTTTTATTTTTTAAAATATTTTTTTATTTTTTTCGATTTTTGCTTGCTGCCAAAGGATTTCAAGCTCTTCGAGGGACAAATTCGACAAATTTTGAGCGTTTTGTTGTGCAAGTTGCTCTAAAAGCGCAAAACGGTCTATAAACTTATCTGTAGCATGGCGCAGCACCTCTTCGCTGTTAAGCTTTAAAAAACGGGCCACATTTACCACGGAAAACAGCAAATCTCCAAGCTCTTCTGCTGCGTTTTTTTCATCATTTTTTTCTATCGCAAGGTAAAGCTCGTCAGTTTCTTCGCGTATTTTGTCGAGAGCGCCGTTTATATCATGCCAGTCAAAACCGACATCGGCAGCCTTTTTTTGCACTTTCTGCGCACGCATAAGTGCAGGAAGCGCTACTATATCACGCATAGCCTCTGTCTGTGATTTTAACCCTTTTTCCTTCTTTTTATTCTTTTCCCACGTTCCGAGAGCTTCGTTTTCGTCTGATGCTTTGTCTTTTCCAAACACATGAGTGTGTCTGTCAATCATTTTCTGGCTTATTTCATATACAATATCATCAAAATTAAATGCACCGCGCTCATTTGCAAGCTGGGCATGAAAGACTACCTGAAAAAGCAAATCGCCAAGCTCGTTTGCAAACAT
>JAZNVH010000018.1:0-30749 GCA_045592745.1 Candidatus Aphodoplasma sp.
TGCATAAGTTCAAGCCAATACTCAGTTTCGTAACATTCTTTTAAAGATATCTGGAGTTTTGATATAAAGTCAGGTTTACTGTGGGCATAATTTGCTTCGTGAATGTTTGCGCCTATGGATGTTCCGCTGCGTTCAAGTTGATTTGTAAGAGAATAATGCCCCTTGATGTTATCGCATAGTTTAATTATCTTAACAGAAAAATCAATAGATAAATTTCGTAGTTTTGATTCAGACATGTTACTTCAACTCCTCGGAACTCATTGTATCATATATGTTCACTTTTGTCTATAAGTAAAATATCAACTTCGTTGATGTGAAATAATTTCTTGCAGAAATTGTGAAATAGAAAGCGTGTGCTTTCTGTGAAATGAAATAAATCCACACGCCGTAAGGCGTATTTCACATTGCAAAGCAATATTTCACGCCCAAAGGGTATTTCACAAATCCTGAAAGGATTTATTTCGTTGAAAAAAGCACCAATCTTGTATCAAGATTGATGCTTTTTTCTGGTGGGAGAGGGTGGATTCGAACCACCGAAGCTATAAGCAGCAGATTTACAGTCTGTCCCCTTTGGCCACTCGGGAACTCTCCCTTAATGCTAGGGGACAAGTTTCCTTGTCCCGCATGGAGCTGGTGATGGGACTCGAACCCGCAACCTGCTGATTACAAATCAGCTGCTCTGCCAATTGAGCTACACCAGCATATTCCATTGTACGCATCACTCGCAAGAAACCTCGAAATATTTCCCCTACAAAACTATTTTGTCGGAATCTCTCAAATGCGACTTTCATAGTATAGCACATATTAAAATCGCTGTCAAGAGTTATTTTTAATTTTTTTTATTTTTTTATTTTTGGCTATTCCAATATCGTCATGTGCATGTTTTTCATAACGTCTATTGCCTTATCATGAAGTTCATCATCAAAGCTTGCACACATACTGGAAAGTATTTGTATATCAGCATTTTCAAATTCTGTCTGCAAAACTATTGCATTTGCTATTACGCACATATTTGTAACCACACCGCACATAGTTATAACATCAGGCACGCCGCATGTATTTCTTATTACATCGGCAAGTGTGCTTGAACCAAAGCCACTCTTTTTTACCATCGTCACGCCTTCTTTATCATAAAACCATTCAAGTGAGCCATAAAGGCGCTGACCTTCGCTTTCGTCTATACAATGAGCAACAGGAAGATTTTTGCCCTCGCGCGTTTGCATATAATTGTTGGTATGCGTATCGAGTGTAAAAAATACACTCTCTCCTGCTTCAAGTGCTTTTTTTGCACTTTCAAAAATCTTCTTTTCGAGAGTTTTGGCCTTTTCAAAGCCAAGCGCTCCATCTACAAAATCCCTTTGATAATCTATTGCAACGAAAATTTTATTCATAATTCTTTCGCTCCTCATATTTTAATAACATCAGAATAATTCTTTACTGCATATTATTTTATCACAAACTATTGAAATTTACAACATATTAAAAATTAAATCATAACGGAAGACTTAAAAATTAGTACATATTCCCATTAACGCTTGAAGCCCTATAAAAGTTGTCATATAATAATAGTACTAACAAATATTGATAAATATGGGCGCGCTTTTTATGAATAGTTGGTTTACACAAGACACTTTCGGTCTTTTTATACACTGGGGTCCAAGACTACATCTTGCAGACCTCGTGTCTGATGTTAAAAATGCAACCTTGATTACTACAAAAAACACTTCCGTTTGAGAGAAACGGTGATATTCCATACATACACGGACTTGCCTGAAAAAGTTCTGCCCACCTTTCTCCTATCATAAAAATAGAATGCACTGAAGCGCCTAAAGCAAATCAATGAAAAAACTGTCTTTGGTATGGTGATCCTACAAGGATTACTTTTGGGACCTCAGAGCACGGAATCGATGTGAATGGCAAAAAACAAGACGCTTATATCTATATAAAAACACGGCAAAAAATACATATCTTTTCCTATATTATTGCGCAAAAAATAAAAATGGTATTTTTAGTAATAATTTTGTTGACTTTTAACCTTCGCAGATGTATAATAAATTATATATACATATTTGATAATTATATATTTTTTCACATTATGTAAGGAGTGATTTAAATGAAAAAATTTCTAAGTGTTGTTTTAGCATTGACAATGATTGTTTCAATGTTTACAACAGCTTCGGCAGCAACAATCAGCGAGTTGTTCAATGGTAAATGGGGAACTACAAACCTTGTATACGGCGATGTTATGCTCAATCTTGCAATTTCTGCAAAAAAAAGCGGAACTTCCGATGCATACAGCAGTGCAAGCTTGAATCTGGTAGACAGCGCATTGAGTAGTGGTATTGGTGTGGATTATAAGGCAACTCTTGATATGACAGATGTACAGACTTTGGTTGCAAACTTACTTGCAGAGGATTTTATTGATATTACGGTAGAAAACGATGCTACAGCAAAACAGGAGCTTTATGACGGAGCGGTAACTACAAATATTAGAGTTAAAGTAACTTATCCAACCGGTGCAGCTGACAACACTATTCTTAGCACAGCAGGTAACATCGACAATGCTGCTTATATAGAAGACGGAATCAGAACCTTCGCAAGTGAAGGCGGAAATACAACAGCAACTATTAAATATAAACAAGCAAATAATTCAATTACTGTTGGCACTCTTGCCAACATCAGCACCCGCGGAACACTCTTTGACGACATCAACTTTACACTTGAAAATGCAATAGCGTATAATCCTCCAGGAACATACACAGTTTCGGTTGAACTGGAAGGAGAAACAACCTTTAGCTTTGGAAGCGGTGCTACAGCAACCGTTAACTATAAGACCATTCCTGCATCCCATACTGTATCTGCCTCAACACCCACAGCAACCGGTGGCGGCGGTGGCAGTGCAACGTCATACAGCATCCAATTTAACACAAACGGCGGTAATCTGCTTAACCATATAAATGTAGGATATGGCAATACTATAGCTAATCTTCCTGTGCCACAGCGTTATGGTTATGTATTTGCAGGTTGGTATACTGATGAAGCACTTACAACACCATTTGATCCCGCAACAATAATCAAGAAAGCGTATACTCTTTATGCTAAGTGGACAGAAGATCACGAGTGCAGAGGTATCGAAGAAGATAATTGTCCTTGCCTTGACTTTATAGATCTTGACCCAACACTTTGGTATCACAGAGGTGTTGACTATGTGCTCAACAATGGTATGATGATAGGTGTAGAAGCAACCGAGTTTGCACCTGATGAAGCTGTAACACGTGCAATGCTTGTAACAGTTTTGTGGAGAGCTGAAGGAAAACCAGGGGCAAGAGGTTCGTCATTTGAAGATCTTGAAGATGGTGAATACTATGTTCACGCTGTTGACTGGGCAGCAGCAAATGGTATTGTAATGGGATATTCGGATACAGAATTCGGTCCACACGATGCTATTACGCGCGAGCAGTTTGCAGCAATTATATACAGATATGCTACGAAGAAAGGTTATGATGTTTCTGTTGGAGAAAACACAAACATACTCTCATACGAAGACTATGATAGTATTTCCGAATATGCAATCCCTTCACTTCAGTATGCAGTAGGAAGCGGACTTATCAAGGGAAGAACAGAAACTACACTTAATCCGCTCGATAATACAACAAGAGCAGAAATGGCAACAATTCTGTACAGATTCTTTACAGAAAATAAGTAATCCATTATACAATCAAAAAACTCCTGTGGTCACGCAGGAGTTTTTTAATGTAAGAAAAAACACAGGGTGATAATATGAAAAAGCTGATAAAAGAATATGCAAAAGAGCTTAAAATATCAGATATAGGTGTATGCAAAGCGCGCATGTATAATGAGCTTGAAAATATATTATCAAAATATGATACTCCATTTGTTCCTTCATATAATAAGCGTATATCGCCCTTCGATTTTGTAAAAAACGCACGCTCGGTTATAATGTGTGTATTTAACTACTATACAGGCGTGCAAAGCGATGCAAATTTATCGAGTTACGCATGGGGCCTTGACTATCATAATGTGGTAAAAAACAAACTTTCTAAGCTTTGTGAACTTTTAAAAAATGACGTGGGCAATTTTGAGCATTATATTTTCTGCGATGACTCGCCCATGTGTGACAAGCATCTTGCCTATCTTGCAGGACTTGGCTTTATAGGTAAAAATCATCTTCTTATACATCCTGTATATGGCTCGTATGTTTTTATAGGCGGAATTATCACAGATTTGAATATACAAGAAGATGCGCCGCTTAATACAAAATGTAATGGATGCGGAAAATGTAAAACAAGCTGTCCCGGAAATGCATTTGATGACTCTTTTGATGCAAGAAAATGTGCATCATACATTATGCAGAAAAAAGGAGCTTTATCACAAGACGAACAAACAATAATTGCAAATTCGAAAAAACTGTGGGGCTGTGATATATGCTCACAGGTTTGCCCTCATAACGCATATCCAGTCATTACTGACATTGACGAATTTATTGTAAAAAGCTATAATGTAGAAGAAGATTTATTAAATGATGATGCGTCATTTAAAGAAGCATATAAAGACCGCGCTTTTTCATGGCGCGGACGCGAAACGATTAAAAGAAATTATGACATCATTAAAAATATATAAATAAAACTTTATGCAAAAATCGTATATTATGACTATAACATTTCAAAAAGTTGGCACAAATTGAGCAAAAATGCCAAAACAAAAGAATATTTATACGTATTTTTTAAAATTTTTTCTTTATTTTTAAACACCATATTGCATTTTTATGCATAATACTGTATAATAATACCAATTCGATGTATAAATAACTATTTATCTAATAAAGGAGAGAATAATATGTTTACAGCAGCAGTTTTAGGCGCTACAGGATATGCAGGCATTGAGCTTGTACGCATTTTAAATTCACATCCCGAGGTTGAGATCAAAATGCTCGTTTCCCACAGCTTTGTGGGCAAAAAAATAAGCGACGTATACCCCAATTTCAAGGGTGTGCTTGATTTAGTATGCGAAGACCTTGATGTAGACAAGGCAGCAGCGTGCGACATTGTTTTTACAGCGCTTCCGCACGGAGCATCAAAAGAGGTAATACCGCAGCTTTATAACAAAGGCGCACGTATCATAGACCTTAGCGGAGATTTTCGTTATGATGATGCCGATGTATACGCAAAATGGTACGGCGAAGAGCATTCATCGCCCGAAATTTTGAAAGAGTCTGTATACGGTCTTTGCGAGCTTCACCGCGACAAGATAAAAAATACACGCCTTGTCGGAAATCCCGGCTGTTACACAACATGCTCGATACTTGGACTTGCACCGCTTTTGGCAAATGGTATTGTAAAAAGCGACAATATCATAGTAGATGCAAAATCAGGTGTTACGGGTGCAGGCAGAAACAGTGCACTTGATTACAGTTTTTGCGAATGTACTGAAAATGCAAAGGCATATAAAATAGCAACACATCGTCACACATCAGAGATTGAGCAGGAGCTTTCAAAGCTTGCGGGTGAAGAGATAATGATTTCGTTTACGCCCCATCTTATTCCTCAAAAGCGTGGCATCCTTTCAACAATGTATGCAAATCTTAAAGAGGACAAGACCACAGAAGAGCTTATAGAGCTTTACAAAGAGTATTATAAAGATGAGTATTTTGTTCGCGTATATGATGCCGGTCTTCCCGAAACAAATCACGTTGCAGGCTCAAACTTCGTTGATATTGGTTTGGTTGTTGATACTCGTCTTAAAAGGGTTGTTGTAAGCTCTGCAATAGACAACATTGGCAAAGGCGCCGCAGGTCAGGCTGTTCAAAACATGAACATACTTTTAGGACTCGATGAAAAGACAGGTCTATCCGGTGCAGGCTTCTATCTATAATAAAACTGCCAAATTTTTCGTTGAAAGGAACAAATAAAATGTTTGATATGAATTCACTTATTAAAAAAGCAGAAATACTTATTGAGGCGCTTCCGTACATACAGCGTCTGTCGGGAAAAACCGTTGTAATAAAATATGGCGGAAACGCAATGATAAACGAAGAGCTAAAAGACTCCGTTATGGAGGATATTACACTTTTAAAGTTTATCGGTCTCAATCCCGTTGTCGTTCATGGTGGTGGCCCCGATATTTCAAGTGCACTTAAGACATATGGAATAGAAAGCAAATTTATAAATGGGCTTCGCGTGACTGATGATGAAACTATAAAAGTAGCACAGATGGTGCTTATCGGTAAAACAAACAAGGAAATTGTTGCAGGAATTAATTGCAAGGGCGGAAAAGCTGTCGGAATTTCGGGCATTGACGGCTCGCTTTTAGAATGCGAAAAGCTATACACCGAGGTTGACGGTGAAAAAGCAGACATCGGCCATGTCGGTGAAGTTGTAAAGGTAAACGATGAGCTTATAAAGCTTCTCACAAGCGATGAATATATTCCTGTAGTTGCACCAATAGGTACAGACAAAAATGGTGACAGCTACAATATAAACGCTGACACGGTTGCAAGTGTGCTTGCTTGTGCGCTCAAAGCTGAAAAGCTTATGCTTTTAACCGACATTGACGGCGTAAAAGATGCAAACGGCGATATAATATTCGAGATAAATGCCGAACAGATTCGCAAGCTTATCAATGATGGAGTAATAAATGGCGGTATGATTCCAAAGGTCCTTGGATGTGTATCAGCAATCAACGCGGGTGTTGAAAGAGTACATATTATAGACGGACGTATCCCCCACAGTATACTTCTTGAAATATTTACCGATAAAGGTATCGGAACTATGATAACAAAATAACTGACATAATTGGCCACCACCAGATAAGGAAGTCTTGGTTTTGAATGGCTATTTTCCGCTTATACTGCACAAAAAAATCTCTCAATTCAAAACTGCTTTGCATCCTAAAAGACTTAATTTTGGATGAAGTTCAAGACAAAAAAGCAAACAAACCTCGCGGTTTATTTGCTTTTTTAACGCAGAAATTCGCCAAAAGTGAGCTTTTTAGGACAAAACTGCCTTATCTGGTGGTGGCCTTATACAAATTTTGTTCTTTTTCGTATTTATGCTTGCAAATACATTCGCATAATGTTACTATTAATATAAGAAGAAAATTTTTTGGAGGGATTTTTTGTGGAAAGACGTGATAAAACAAATTATTACCTTGACATCGCACAAACTGTCGCAAAGCGTGGTACTTGTCTTAGAAGAAAATTTGGAAGCATAATAGTAAACAATGATGAAATTATTGCTACGGGCTATGCGGGTGCGCCGAGAGGACGCAAAAACTGCTCAGACCTCGCATTTTGTATGCGTGATAAGCTCAACATTCCACGTGGCGAGCGCTATGAAATGTGCCGTAGCGTTCATGCAGAAGCAAATGCAATCATAAGTGCATCAAGACGTGAATTAATCGGTGCAACACTTTATATGGTATGCATCGACCCAAAAACAGATGAAATTGTCCCCGGTACAAACTCGTGCGCTATGTGTAAGCGTCTTATTATAAACGCAGGCATTGCCAAAGTCGTTGTACGTGATACAAATGACAGCTACCGCGCAATTTTGGTCGAAGACTGGATTGCAAATGACGAAACACTTGAAGGAAATTTCGGATATTAATATAAGCATTTAAAAAGCCGACAAAAGTCGGCTTTTTTTGCTTTTTATTTAAACTCTAAAACTGCGTACACATTACCTCCGCCATTATGTATAACACATGTATACACCTCATTTTCCTTGTTTACCCCTACGCATATTCTATCGCCAAGCACCGCGGCATTTTTATAGCTTACACGAAGCTCGGTCGCAGTAAATTCTTCAGGCAGAGCCTCAAGTGCATAATCAATATAATGTACGTTATTAACGTGATTGTTTGTATCAAGGTCGCGTTTTCCTGCAACGCACTCATATACATCTTCGTACTGCTTCGGCACATGCAGTCTTGGCTCCGATGCCACTCCAAAAACAAAATCAGGCTCAGGATTATACGCATCAGCAACCTCGGGTGTAACGCGCTGTAGTTTTTGATTTAATGAGTCGTATAAAAACCACGCCGAGCTTGCAACTGCCAAAACCTCATCATTTTTATCTGTTATTTTAAAATCACGATATCCGTAAACTCCTGCAAACTTTGTTGCCCAAGTGTATGCACGTATTGTTTCATTATAACGCGGATAACGGTTTATCTTTATATGCCAGCTTGCTAAAAGCCACGCCGTATTGTCCTGCATCAAATTGTTTATTCCCTGACCGAGTGAATCAGAGTGAAACATCGTAGTATCCTGAAAGTATGACACAAGCGCGCCAAGGGATGCCAAAGCATCAGTTGTAACCTCGCTGTATCTTACTGTATATTCCTTTTCAAACATACATATCCCCCAAATATAAACACATCTTAAAAATCAGTAAAAGAAAGCCTTTTTATAGCGCGGCACTTTCCGCTTTTTTCATCAACATCAAGTATAATACCATTAAACTGTGCTCCGCCCTCTGCAAGCTCAAACTTTTGCGGAAGTCCGGTCACAAAGCGGTCAACAATTATTTTTTTATCCATTCCAAGCACAGAATGATACGGGCCCGTCATACCGACATCAGTTATATATCCTGTCCCCTTGCTAAGTATCTTTTCATCTGCCGTCTGAATATGCGTATGCGTTCCCAAAACAGCACTCACCTTGCCATCCAAAAAATAACCAAGTGCCATTTTTTCGCTTGTCGCCTCGGCGTGCATATCAACAATTATTACGCTGCACCCCTGCTCTTTAAGACTTTGAACCTCTCTCTCGGCAGCCTCGAATGGATTATCACACACAAGGTCAACGTATATTCGTCCAAGCAGGTTTATTACCCCCACCTTTACCTCCCCTATATTAAGGCACACACTGCCTTTTCCGGGATTTGATGATGGCAAATTCGCCGGACGTATAACGCGTGAGGTAGTCTTTAATATGTCAAAAATATCCTTATTATTCCAAACGTGATTGCCCATTGTAATGACATCTGTGCCCGCATCAAAAAAGCTATCGCTGATTGTCTGCGATATGCCCCTTCCATGCGCGGCATTTTCGCCGTTTACAATAACCATGTCTATATCATTTTGAAGCTTTATTTCGGCAAGCGCGCTTAAAAATATATCTCGTCCGCACGCACCGACAACATCACCTATAAATAAAATTTTCATATCAAAACTCTGCCTTTACTGCTTTTTATTATATGGTATCAACCAAAATTTAATCCTTTATACAATTAGGGCTTTGCAGCACGAATGCTGCAAAGCCTCAAATCAATACGCTACTTTATTTATTATTTTGCATAATCGATTGCACGCATTTCACGAATAACGTTAACCTTAATCTGTCCGGGATATTCCATCTCATCCTCGATGCGCTTTACGATATCACGTGCTATCAATACTACGCCTTCGTCCTTTACATCATCGGGCTTAACCATAATTCTTACCTCGCGGCCTGCCTGTATAGCAAATGACTTTTCAACACCCTCAAACGAATTTGCAATTTCCTCAAGCTTTTCAAGACGCTTAATATATGTTTCAAGATTTTCACGTCTTGCACCAGGTCTTGCAGCAGATATTGCGTCACATGCCTGAACAATTGCAGCAACAACAGTCTGTGCTTCAACGTCGCCGTGGTGCGCCATAATAGCGTGAATTACATCATTGCTTTCCTTGTATTTCTTTGCTATATCAGCACCGATTGTAACATGTGAGCCTTCCATTTCATGGTCAACCGACTTACCCAAATCGTGCAAAAGACCGGCTCTTTTTGCAAGTGCGATATCTACACCAAGCTCTCCTGCCATCACGCCGGCAAGCTGTGATACCTCAATTGAATGCTTTAATACATTCTGGCCATAGCTTGTTCTGAACTTAAGGCGACCAAGCAGCTTGATGATTTCAGGATGAAGTCCGTGCACACCTGTTTCAAATGTAGCACGCTCACCCTCCTGCTTAATATCATTTTCAACCTCGCGACGCGCCTTCTCTACTGTTTCCTCGATGCGTGCGGGGTGAATTCTGCCGTCAACTATGAGCTTTTCAAGCGCAAGTCTTGCAATCTCACGTCTTATCGGGTCAAAACCTGATACAACAACAGCCTCGGGCGTATCATCAATAATCAAATCAATGCCCGTAAGCGTTTCAAGTGTACGGATGTTTCGTCCTTCACGGCCGATAATTCTTCCCTTCATTTCATCGTTGGGAAGCGGCACAACCGATACAGTTGTTTCTGTAGCGTGGTCTGCTGCAACCTTCTGTATTGCAAATGCAACAATATTCTTCGCATTCTTTTCAGCCTCGTCCTTCGCCTGCTGCTCAATATCCTTGACCATAATTGCCGCCTCGTGACGAATCTGACTTTCAAGGTCTTTTAAAAGCATCTGTTTTGCTTCTTCAGCAGTAAGTCCCGAAATCTTTTCAAGCATTTCGATTTCTTCTGCCTTGATTTTTGCAATTTCTTCTTCTCTTTCTTCAAGACTCTTAAGCTTTTTATTAAGCTTTTCGTCCTTTGCTTCGATTGCTTCGCTCTTTTTGTCAAGGTTTTCTTCTTTTTGCTGAATTGTTCTTTCCTGACGAGTAATTTCGCCACGTCTTTCTTTGATTTCCTTGTCAAACTCCAATCTCAGCTTATGATTTTCTTCTTTTGCCTCAAGCAAAATCTCACGTTTTTTACTCTCAGCTACTTTTTTAGCTTCATCAATGATTTTGCTGGCTTCATTTTCCGCTCCGCCAACCATAGCTTCAGCTTCTTTTTTTCTTTTTTCATAGCCTGCTTTTGATGCCATTATATATACAATAACGGCTATTGCAACCGCAACAACTGCGGATATTGCTATAGTAATTAAAATCTGTGTATCTATAGCCACACACCTCCTCTTTTTTAATTAAGAGTGGTACGCACCGGCCCCTGTATATACTAAAACTGATTTGAAAAATTTTCCATACAAATTATATAAACCTACCCATTATATGGGTTTAAAAAAAATAAGTAATATCGGTATACGGTTTTTATATGAATAATTTTTATAATAATGTATAAATCGGTCAATTCTATGCAGGATATAAGTGCTATCGCCACTCACACTTTAAATCTGCCAATCAACAATTGGACCAAAATTTCAATGTGCTTTACACAAAAGCAAACATAAGGCACATATTACTCCAATCATACATTATTATTTTAAACTTTTTTTTATGATGTGTCAAGATATATTTTTATTTTATATAATAAATATCAGTTGCAAAAAATAAATCACAAAAAATTTCAAAAAACACTTTACAAGTCATTTTTTATGTGTTATAATACTATCCGTACCAAACAAATGCGGGAGTGGCTCAGTGGTAGAGCGTCACCTTGCCAAGGTGAACGTCGCGAGTTCGAATCTCGTCTTCCGCTCCAGAAAAAACCGCAGGTTCTAATAGAATCTGCGGTTTTTTCATCTAAATCCGTCTGCCGACGGGATAAATCCACTTCGTGGATGAAATCTGCTTATGCAGATGAAATTGCCTTCGGCGGATAAAAAAGACGGGTTTAATTTCATTCGAATGAAATGAGAATTTCATCCAAACTTGTTTGGATTTCATCGCGCTTTGCGCGATTTCATTATTAAAATATTTTAGTTTTATGATATATAACAGGGACGAGATGTTGCAATATGAAAGAGAATAAAATAGCAGATTTATCTACAGATTTCGCAGTGGAAATACTGAAAATGTGCGATAATATCAAAGGACATTATTCTATTGTTAACCAATTGGAACGTAGCGCCACAAGTATTGGGGCAAATGTAAGAGAAGCCAAATATGCACATAGCAAAGCAGACTTTATATCAAAACTTCAAATATCCTTAAAGGAGTGTTATGAAACAGAGTATTGGCTTGAGCTTATGCATAGAGCAGAAATCCTTTCTGATATTTCCAAAATTATGCACAACTGTGGAACTATTCGAAAAATGCTTATTTCTTCCATCAACACAGCCAAACAAAACGTCCAAAAATCAGAATAGCTTAAACCGTTACGCAAGTGACGGTTTTATTTTTTTGTTTTTCAAAATTTCTATTGATAAATAATAAAAAATGTGGTATTATAATCATGCGAAACAAACTGAATATGTTATGCAATGTTGATGTATATTTTTTCTTTTGGAATAATATGCTTATTTTTGCGTATGCTAAGGTTAGAATTTGATAAAAATGCAAATTCCATGCCTTAGTATATGTATATACATCATACTGCATAAAGTTTGTTTCGCGACAATCGGGGTTTGCGTTTTTTATGCGTCGGCTTCGGTTGGCGCATTTTTTAATTTAAAGGAGATTTTGTTATGCCTGATTACAAAGCTATGTACCTTGATTTATTTAATTCAGTTACCAAGGCAGTAGAGATATTATGTGACGCTCAGAAAAGAGCAGAAGAGCTTTATATTAATTCAAACGAAAAAGATGAGCAAACCGATAATTAGTATGCATCTGTTATGAACACAAACGCCATAAAAGAGAACCATAATTTTGATACAAAGTTATGGTTCTTTTTATACAAAAAACCCAAACCGCAAAAACACAATTTAATTCTTGACACAGCACTTTTTTTGTGCTATTATAGTTGGCGGTTTGCTTATACAGACTATAATTTTATAACATAAAAATGAAAGCGGTGTTTTTTAATGAATGCAATTTTATCCGTTTCAATCGCCCTGTTGGCAGGACTTTTGATGACAAGACTGTTCAAAATTTTTAAACTTCCATCAGTAACTTCATACTTGATTGCAGGTGTATTGATTGGCCCGTACTGCCTCGGTGCGTTAGGGCTTGCGGGACTTGGATTTCACACCTCCGCAGAGGTAGAAAGTCTTACGATTTTATCTGATATTGCGCTTGGCTTTATCGCTTTTTCAATCGGTAGCGAATTTGAGCTTAGTGCGCTTCGCAAAACAGGTAAACAGGCACTTGTTATAGGTATACTTCAGGCATTTGCCGCAACACTTTTAGTTGATTTGGCGCTTTATGGTATGCACCTTATGATGCCCGACAAGCTTTCGCTTTCACAGACTATTATATTAGGTGCTATCGCCACAGCCACAGCTCCGGCAGCGACTTTGATGGTTGTTCGTCAGTACAAGGCAAAAGGTCCTCTTACAAGTCTTTTACTCCCTATCGTTGCATTGGATGACGCGGTAGGTCTGGTTGTTTTTGCCGTTTCGTTCGGTGTTGCAAAAAGTCTGTTGGTAGGCAGCATAGATATGATTTCTCTGTTAGTTAATCCGCTTTTGGAAATCGTATTCTCACTTGCACTCGGCGCAGTTATGGGCTGGGTTTTGACACAGCTTGAAAAGCTCTTTAACTCAAATACAAACCGTCTTAATCTCACAATCGGCGCGGTTATACTTACAGTTGCACTAAGCATGCTTGATTTTCATATCGGACCTGTACATATAAGCTTTTCTTCGCTTCTTACATGTATGATGCTTGGCACAATCTTTTGCAATATATGCCCTCTTTCTCACACACTTATGGAGGCTGCAGACAAATGGACATCGCCGATTTTTGCAATATTCTTTGTAATGAGCGGCGCGGCGCTTGAGCTCAGCGTTTTTACAGACGGCGCAATCGTTTTAATCGGTGTAGTTTACATCATTTTCCGTTCGCTTGGAAAATACTTTGGCGCATATGCAAGTGCCAAGCTTACAAAATGCTCTGATTCAGTTTGCAAATATCTTGGCATTACGCTTTTGCCACAGGCGGGCGTTGCGCTTGGCATGTGCGTAACAGCAATGCAAATTGGCGAGCAGGGAAACCTTATCCGCAATATCACATTGTTCGCTGTTTTGATTTATGAGCTGTTTGGCCCATTGTTTACAAAGATGGCACTCACTGCTGCAGGAGATATCAAGCCTATGAGTGATGAAATCAAAAACCGCAGAAAGACACTTCTTCATCAGGCATCACAAAAAAATGATTAGTATTTGATAATTTATTCAGTTAAAAAGGCTACGGCAAAGATTACTTTGCCATAGCCTTTTATATTTTTATATTTTCATAAAATTTTATAATGCCGAACCCTCATCAACTGTGTACGTCGGCACAACTTCTGCTACGGCAGCCTTTATAGCTGCATCATCATCTTTTTCAAGCGCCGCTTTTAACACCTCAAGTTTTTGATTTAATAAGTCAAAATCTATGTCAATCGGCTGACCTACAAATATTTTGCTGTGGGCGGTTTTGTTAAGTCCTTCCTCGTCCATCAATAGCTCTTCATACAGCTTCTCACCCGGACGAAGACCCGTAAACTCTATCTTGATATCCGTATCAGGCTTGTATCCCGAAAGCGATATAAGCTTTCTTGCCAAATCGTAAATTTTTACAGGCTCACCCATATCAAGCACAAATATCTCTCCGCCTTGCGCATACGCCGCTGCCTGAAGCACAAGCTGCGCGGCCTCGGGTATAGTCATAAAAAACCTTGTTATTTCAGGATGAGTTACTGTTACGGGACCGCCGTCTTTAATCTGTCGTTTAAACAAAGGAATAACAGAACCATTTGAACCAAGAACATTACCAAAACGTACAGCAACAAATTTTGTGTCGCCTGTTTTTGCAAAGGTTTGTATAATCATTTCGCACATGCGCTTGCTTGCACCCATAATATTTGTAGGGTTAACTGCCTTATCAGTGGAAATCATTATAAAACGCTCTGCGCCATATTTTTGCGCACACAATGCAACATTATATGTACCAAAAACATTATTCTTTATCGCCTCTGACGGGCTTGATTCCATAAGAGGAACATGCTTGTGAGCTGCAGCGTGAAAAACCATATCCGGTTTATAGGTGCTAAAAATCTTTTCAAGGCGCTCCTCATCTCTTATCGATGCTATTACTGTATCAATATCCTGCTTTGGATACTTCTTTTGAAGCTCAAGCGAAAGCTCATACGATGTATTTTCATAAATATCAAGAACAACAAGCTTTGAAGGCTTGTACTTTACGATTTGTCTGCAAAGCTCCGAGCCTATTGAACCGCCGCCACCCGTTACAAGAACGGTCTTTCCAACTATATCATTTGCAATCTGCTTATTGTCAAGCGTTATCGGGTCTCTTTCAAGCAAATCTTCTATTTCAACCTCACGTATGGTATTAGAGTTTATCCGCCCTGATAATGCTATTTCAAATCCAGGCAAAATTTTGACTTTGCAATCCGTTTTAGCACATATATCAAGTATTTGCTGTCTTTCTTTATGGGGAAGATTATAAATCGCAAAAATTATTTCCTCAATACCTTTTTCTTTGCAAATACGGACAATATCATTTCTTGTGCCTAAAACATTTGCACCATAAAATCTATTTTTATATTTGAGCTTCTCATCATCAATCAAACCAACTACCTGATAAGACATCTGAGGATTTGTATTAATTTCACGAAGAAGGGTTACCGCAAGGTTTCCCGCTCCAATTATAAGAGCACGCTTGGCGTGATTGTTTTTTTTGCTGAACATATACTTGTGCAAAAGCCTTATAAAAAACCTTGCTGAGCAAACAAAAACAATAATACAGGCGTTTGCTGTAATATTCAATTTTGGAAAAATAAAGGGGTTTTTAAGTAAAAATCCAACAAATACATTTATTATTGCCGACAAAATACATACCGATAACAGCTTTGTATAATCCGAATGAGAGGCATATATCCAGTCAATATGGTATACGCCGCACAAAGCAAAAACAATCGGATAAACTGTTGTTATAAGAATTATGGCAAATATGCCACCTTCAAAATAAGTTTTAAGCGTCGAAAATGGAAAAATAACCGCTATAATCGCTACATACGCCAGCAATCCCATCAAAATATCTATTATAAAAAAATGTCTGTTTCTTACGAAGCGAAAATCCATACTCTATCGCCTTCCCACCACAAAATATAGTTATAATTAAAAATATCCATAATATAAGTTTATCAATAAATCCCCTTCTTGTCAATACATTATAAGAATTTTAGAAATACGCAAAAATTTTTAGGAAAAATAACAAAAAATTAGGAAAAATAACAAAAAAAGGGAAATTGCAAAAAAATGGAGCAAAGCTTAAGCTTCGCTCCATTTTGGTGCCGGTGGCCGGACTCGAACCGGCACGGTGTCGCCACCGGTGGATTTTGAGTCCACTACGTCTGCCAATTCCATCACACCGGCAAATCAAATTGCCATCACAAACTAAAATTTAATGATTTAAACCTGACTACCAAAAAATAATACCATATTTTATACATATATGTCAAGTGATTTTAAAAAAATAATCAAAAAAATAACCTATAAAGCCTTTTGATTTGTTGACATGATGATGAGCTTGTGATAGTATAATTATGTAAAGATTGTTTTTATGCCGTTTATATAAATCACGGCGGAAAGGGACAACAGTGAGAAAGCTTATTAAACTTACATCTTTAATATTGGTCATATTGATGTGTACTTCTTTTGTGACAGCATATTCGCATGACCTCGGAGCTATGAAAGGCATGGGCATCGACTACTCTGTATGGGAAAATGCGGCACCTGTTTCTGCGCCGATTCCTACACCACAGCCACCGATAACATCACGCAAGTATCGCGAGGTTGAAATCGCACGCGCAACAACATTGTACGAAACATATGCTTCGCAGGCAAACAGAAACAACAATATGCAACTTGCCGCAAATGCGATTGACTATACAATTATAGAAAACAACAATGTTTTCTCTTTTAATAACATAGTTGGGCCGCGCACAGAAGACCGTGGCTATAAGAGCGCAACAATTTTTGTGGGCAAGGAAAAAGAACAAGGTCTTGGCGGTGGCATATGCCAGATTTCGTCAACAGTATATATGGCGGCAAAAAAAGCACAGCTTAAAATTTTAGAAAGATATCCGCATTCCATGCCCGTTACATACTGCTCACGCGATGACGAAGCAACAGTTTCATGGGGCTATCTTGATTTCAGATTCCAGAATAACACGGGAAACGCAATTCGTATCGAAGCATCATGCACAGGCGGAATTGTAAAAGTTATAATATATCAGATGATACCGCTTGATTAAAACTTTTTATAAAAATATTTTTGCAGTTTGCTTTTTGCAAACTGCTTTTTTATATGTAAGTTGTCATAAAAAATCCTTCCTTTGAATAGACATTAATAAACAAAGAAAAATAATATTAATGTATGGAAGGAGAACTTTTAATGACACAATACCAGGATAACAATACAGTAACCATAGCAGGTGTTTTAGAAGATACACCGGTATTTAATCATGAGGTCTATAAAGAAAAATTTTACATTTTCACTTTGCGGGTTAAACGCCTCAGCGAAGCATATGATTACATAAAGGTAATTTTATCCGAGCGCCTTTTTGGCAGCGAATTTGATGTGCGAAAAGGAGATTTTGTCATTGTAAACGGACAGTTCCGTTCATACAACAATTACAGCGGAAGCGGAAGCCGCCTTGTACTGAGCGTATTTGCAAAGGATATTCGGCTCGGCAATGAAGAAGAACTTGAAAATCCTAACCAGATATATCTTGACGGCTTTGTATGTAAAGAACCCGTATACCGTGTTACACCATTTGGACGCGAGATCGCAGATGTGCTTTTGGCTGTAAACCGCTCCTATAATAAATCCGATTATATTCCCTCAATAGCATGGGGACGAAACGCAAAGTTTTGCCGTGACATAAGCGTTGGTTCAAGAGTACGAATATGGGGCAGAATTCAATCGCGCGATTATCAAAAAAGACTCGACGATGAAAATGTGATTACAAAAACGGCGTATGAAATCTCAATCGGCAAAATGGAGCTTGTTTTGGATGAAGGGTAATAATGAGAGTTGCTGCAAAAACTGCGGGGAGTATATCCCCGCTTTTTATATATAAAATACGCTCCATACATTGACTTTTTTTCTTAATATGCTATAATTTGTGTATTAAACTTTCTTTTAGGAAGGATGTATTTTTATGGATTATCGCATTGAGCATGACTCTATGGGTGAAATAAAGGTAAGAGCAGACCGCCTGTGGGGTGCCCAGACACAAAGAAGCTGTGAAAATTTTAAAATCGGCGTTGGCACAGAAACAATGCCAATCGAAATAATTCACGCATTCGGCATATTAAAAAAAGCTGCGGCAATAACAAACCACGAGCTTTGCAAAGAAAAAATGACAAAGCAAAAGCTTGATGCAATTTGCACGGCCTGCGATGAAATTATAGCAGGAGAATTAGACGAGCATTTCCCGCTCGTTGTTTGGCAAACCGGCTCGGGCACACAGTCAAATATGAATTCAAACGAAGTTATCGCCAACAGAGCAAACCAGCTTGCAGGTGATAAACTTCTTCATCCAAACGACGATGTAAATATGAGTCAGTCATCAAATGACACTTTCCCTGCTGCAATGCATATAGCTGCAGTTATTATGTTAGAGGACAAGCTCATCCCTGCCACAGAAGAGCTTATTAAAACCTTTAAAAAACTTGAAGAAGAAAACAAAGACATAGTAAAAAGCGGAAGAACGCATCTTCAGGATGCTACTCCAATAAAATTCAGTCAGCAAATAAGCGGCTGGCGTTCAAGCCTTGAAAAAGATGTCGAGCTTATATACCGCTCACTAGAGCCTCTTTATGAGCTTGCGCTCGGTGCAACAGCCGTGGGAACAGGTCTTAATGCTCCACCACGTTTTGCGCAGACAGTTGCAGAAAAAATCGCTGACATAACAAAAAAGCCTTTTATAACTGCAAAGAATAAATTTCACGCACTCACATCAAAGGATGAACTTGTATTCGCTCACGGGGCATTAAAGGCTCTTGCCTGCGATATGATGAAAATCGCAAATGATGTTCGCTGGCTTGCATCCGGCCCAAGAGGCGGTCTTGGAGAAATTTTTATTCCCGAAAACGAACCCGGCTCCTCTATCATGCCGGGAAAGGTTAATCCGACGCAGTGCGAGGCAGTAACCATGGTAGCTGTTCAGGTAATGGGAAATGACGTAAGCGTTTCTATGGCAGCATCGCAGGGAAACTTTGAGCTTAATGTATTTATGCCCGTGTGCATTTATAACTTTTTACAGTCGGCTCGTCTTTTGTCGGATGCAATTTGCTCTTTTAACAATAATTGTGCCATCGGCATAAAGGCAAACAAAGAAAAAATGCATCATAATCTGCACAACTCTTTAATGCTTGTCACAGCACTCAATCCATATATCGGATACGAAAACGCTGCAAAAACTGCAAAAAAAGCGTATAAGGAGAACATATCATTAAAGCAGGCGTGTGTAGAACTCGGCTTTCTTAGTGAAGAAAAATTTGACGAGGTATTTCATCCCGAAGAAATGGTATAAAAATTAATTTAGCGGTGGAATAAATCCACCGCTTTTTTTATTTATTATAAATACTTATTGTCAACAAGTGCTTTCATTATACGCTCCGCAATAGCTTTCATACCCTTATCACCCGGATGATGGGCAACGCCTTTGTGCTCAAAAAGGCCCGTTGCCTTCATACTGTCATCATCACCCAAATCACCAAGCTCGACACACGGGATGCCATGCTGTTTTGCATAAGCACGAAGGTCATCATCACCCGGATGATGCCAAAACGCCGTTGTGATAATAAACTTCGCTTTTTTCTCTTTGTCAAGGAATTTTACAAGTGCATCAAGACCTTTTAAGAAAAGCTCAGAGTCATAGCTGTCTTTTTTCACATTCTCAATGAAGCGCAGGATGATAATGTCTGCGCCAAATTCAGCTGCATTTTCATAAAGGCTGAAATCATCATTTTTCTCTTTATACTCCATTTCCCATCCCGACACCTGACAGGTGCAAAATGCGGCCTCAGAATCAATTTTTCGAATATCTGACATAAGCAGATGCACATAGTCTTTATCCTGCGCTGATGCAGCCATGCCCCACTCGCCGTACCAGCCAAGCTGAGGGCGGATTCCGTGAAGTGTAATCGAGTTACCCACAAACATAACACGTTTTCCGTTAAAATTAGGATTTTCAAAACGAACCACAGATGATTCTTTAAGCTGATTCTTTGCATCGACATCATTTTTCTCCATCTGCGCATACGGGTCATATTCAAGGCGGATGTTTTCAGTAAAATCACCAATATCCCAGTTTTCACCCTCAAGCTTTGTAATCGGCTTTCCATTAAGATAAAGGTTTGAAATCAATATATTTTCTGTCTTATGCTCCTCGTCATGACCAAAAAACTGTGCACGAGGCATCTTGTCACTGTATACATGGATATTTTTAAATGTAATATTTCTGTTTTTGCCGCATCTTGCCATGCCACCCGAATATTCGTAGTGGAAAACCACCTTTGCGCGCACTGTATACGGCATATAATTCGGGTCGGGATTTATGTATACTTCACCGTCGCTCTTTTGAATAACAGGCGCAGGTATAACCTCATCAGCCTCAATATTTATATCACGGTATACAATGTCATGAACATCGGCATAGTCTACGTTAAAGCAATCGCACGCAGCTCCCGTAAGATGAATTATATCGCAGTTTTGAAATGTTACAGTATGTATCTGTTCTGCCTTTGTTTCTGCGCCAATCTCAAGCGAATTACCCCAGTCATTCCAGATTACGCAATCCTCTATCAAAACGTTTTTGAATACATCGTGAACCTTGCCATTATGGTACGTCGCATTTTTAATTGCTTCTCCCTGATTCTCCAGATCATAAAAATCAAAGCCTTTTACGCAGATTGAATCGTCAAATGTACGGATAAAGCATTTTGCAATATGCACATTTACACAGTTGTGCATATCAATACCATCAGAGTTGAATCTCCAGCATCCGATAATTTTTACATGCTTGATACTCAGATTTTCACATCCAATTGGGCGGATATTATAAACAAGCGAATCTCTTATTGTTATACCGTCGATAACTACATTATCACAATATTCAATTACAACGGTATGCTCACGTTTTGCATTTAATACCGCGGAGTCATTGCCCTCGGCATTTACCTCAAAGAGTATCTCTTCCTCGTTTCTGCTGTTGTCAAGAATACCTCTGCCGAGTATCTTTATGTTATCTGCATCAATAGCATGAATACGCGCATATACAACCGCGCCCTCGTCTATAAACAACGTCTGGTTGGCTTTAAGTTCGATGAGTCCAACATCGTGTTCGCCCGCTCCGTAATATAAAACATCAGGGTCGTTTATATCAACATCATACTCTTGTATCGGGTCTGCAAAAATATGAAGCGCACGATTTCTGCCATATGGCTCAACCGTAAAATACGCAGGTCTTGGAAGCGTAAAAAGGATTTTACCATCATCTGTAATCTTTGGTGTAATATTAAGAGATTTCGGACGGATTTTCACCTCGTCAAATGGTGTTTTCGGCGTTATTTCAAAAGAAAGCGGCTCATCTGTTGCGAGCGAAAGAAAATTAATCAGCTCACTTTGCTCAATCTCGCGCTGATGTCCCGGCCAGCGACGATTCATCGGCACAGCCGAAACTCTTGCACTGTTAAGGGATGCTTTTACTCCGTTTACTTTTACTTCATAATCTTCACAAACACACTCAGTTTTTTGCACAGGATAAATATTAACTGCCATATCTAACATCTCCTTTTTATCTGTTTCGTATCTTCTCATTTACTAGGCATCAAAACAAATATATTTTTCAGTGCTTATCAATTATACCATATCATATATAAAAAACACAATAAAATATTTTCCTTTTATATTGCACTATCTTCCCGAATATTGTATAATAACTGTTGCGAGGTGGTTTAAAATGGTTATTGAGTATAACACTGAATATATAAATCGCATAATAGAAGATATTTCTGTTTTAACGGGCATAAGAATTAATTTATTGGACACGGATTATAATATCATAACAACCTGCAGCAAAACCCAAAAATACTGCGATACGTTACAAAGTATAGAAAACGGCAAAATGTATTGTGCACAATGTGACAGAAAAATTTTAGACAAATGCCGTCAAAGCAAAAAAATGGAATATCACATCTGCAAATCGGGTCTTTATGATTCGGCTATACCACTTATAAAAGACGACGTCATTGCAGGTTTTCTTATTATGGGGCAAATCCGTTCCTCCCGTTCTCCATCACTTCCAAAAAAGCTCCCCCACGCGGATGACAACACCTTAGAAAAACTAAGCAGGTTATATAATTCTATCCCAATCCTCTCAAAAGACAGACTAAACGCACTATACGACCTTCTGCCGCATATATTATTTGATAATGCAATTCAAATCGTGCATGATTCATTTATATGTGAGGTGTTGGATTATATAGATAAAAACCTTAAAAATAATCTGAGCATAAATCATCTATGTTCAAAATTCTTTGTTTCAAAAAATCGTCTGTACGAAACTTTTCAAACACATTTGAACAGCACAGTAACAGGCTATATAAACGAGCGTCGCATTCGCCGCGCAAAAGTTCTTCTCACCAATACAAATGAACCAATTTTTAAAATTGCAGAATCAGTCGGAATATATAACTACACATATTTTTGCAAGCTGTTCAAAAAACTTTGTAACATTACTCCAACACAGTACCGAATAATGAATCATGACCACCAGTAAACTGGTGGTCATGATTATTTAATTTTTCCTGCCTCATCGAGCATATTTTCTATAAATATGCCGTAGCCACGGGTCGGATCATTGACAAAAACGTGTGTCACTGCTCCCACAATTCGGCCATTTTGCAGGATGGGCGAACCCGACAAGAGTGATGTCAATATGGGACAACAAATTTCTTTAAAATTCGATATTTTAAATCATATATTTTTATTCTGCTGGACGCACGTGCCTTTCGTCACCGATTTCATAATAGTTTATATTCATTTTATCAAAAAAATCTGCAGCGAACTTTTCTAATTCATCTAATGTCCAATCGCAGAAATAACGCATATTTATAACTTTGTTCCCTTCACCAATTGTAACTTGCATTTCAAATTCATATGCATCTATCTCCTTTAGTTCTGTTCGCATTTTTTCAGGAACGCGGCTAAGATCATACTTTAATATATCAATAAAATACTTTTTGCCGATCTCATCATCAAAGCTCTTTTGATATCTGCAAATTACGGCTTTATCATCAAATTGCGAAGGTTTTTCTTTATGATAACCCTTGCTTAGAATATATTCTTCGGTCATTTCCAACCCTCCTTGTGCAATATTAGTCTAACCATTAAATATCATCAACGTTTGCATGACATATTATTCAGCTGGGATATTCAACAAATCAATTATTTAATTCTTCTTTCAAACAAAACTCTTCATTGATTTTTATACTTATAAATATTAATGTTGACTATGTAATATTTATAGTAATTAACTGTTCCATAAAAACATCGCTCATATTTATTTCAATGCCATCTATCTTAATGTTGACTTTATCATTTTCCACAACACTATTAAAAATTTTATCTTTATCAATGCCAAAAGCTTTTAGAGGATTTTGTATTATATTTAGAGTGATTGTATCTTTTTCAACGTATAATTTATATATATAATAATCTTCGCCTAGTTCATAAGCTTTTTCAAGTTCATTTCTGGAGATAAAAAATTTATTTTTATCAAATGCAGAAGTTTTTACCTCTACCGCAAATTCCCGATTGCATATTTTAACAAGAAAATCATACCCTATATAATCTTGTTGTTTTATTACAATAGCATCATAATTCTTTTCTAAAAATTCTTTTATAATTTTTTCACCGTGCGCCCCTAACTCCTCTTTTTTTAACAACCAATCTGAATCGAGCATAGCCTCAATGGTTTTATCATTTTCAGTGTTAGGTTTAAAAAAAACAGGCATAACCTCGAATAAAGAATATATTTTACTCATTTTTGCCACACTTTCTTTTACAAACAATCCACAGTTCGCCCTCATCAGTAAATTGTTTCGCACACCAATTTTCTATAGTTGCTTCGTACTTGCTTCCACATTGTGGACATTTCCAAAATGTCTTCTCTTTTGTAGCCGTTAAATCTTTGGGTTTAAAGTTATCAATATTATATTCTCTTAATTCTTCTTTCATTTCATCCATAATTGATCCTATATCTGATTTTGTATTCAGTATAGGAAGACGCTTTGCTTGTTCCACTAATAAAGCTAAATCAGATGAAATGTATTCGTGTTTTTTCTTATAGCGGAAACTGTGGTCTATTGCATCGTAGTTAGCATATGTAATTTTTGTAATATCATCTTTGGTAAAGTTAGTATAATATAACATTTTGAATATATATAGTTTTGTGATATCATTTTTATATCGTTGCATACAAAGAGACACTTGTTCGGCAGTTAGAGCCTTCATAGTATTTTTTTCCGATGTTTCCATCTCCGATGATTTGAGACGAAGCCGTTCAAAATCGTATTCAATATCTATATATTGTTTTGAAAAAAGAAAAAACGATTTTATGTGATTTATCCGATTTGTGTATGTGTTATCCGCTTCCTTACCCAAATGCCTCATATAATAATCATCAATTTCAACCGAAGTGATTTTGTTTAAATCGGGAGCACTCATTAGAAAATCTTTAATTATACTTCTTATACCTTTAAAAGAATCCATACTAAAATCTTCTTTAGATAAATAATTATCTTGCCACTTAACATAAAGTTCAAAATTAAAGTCTGTAAATTTATCAAAATCTTTTATTACTCGTTTATCAAAGAAAACAGTTCCATCAAACGTTAATGAATTCCACTTATCATAAAAAAATTTTCTGTCCATAAAACAATACTTCCTTTCGCCTTAAATAAAATTTTAAAATATGGAACTACTGGGGACTCGCACATTTTTGCATTTTCTAACGCTCTCGTTCAGTTAAATACGCAATATCAGGCACGCCCCAAAACTCAATTTCAGGAATCAAAATAATTCACCTCAAGACTATGTTTTCTTATTTTATGAGTTCAACAATTTCTTCAATTTTCACATCAAGTTTTTCGCAAATACGAAGTAGGATATCAACACCGACCGATTCATCCTTGGTTAACTTTTGGACAGTGGTAGTGCTTATTCCTGTGAGTTTTCGTAAGTCAAGCTTAGTCATATTTTTATCAAGCAGAAGGTGCCACAGTTTTTTATAGCTTATTTTCATTTGTCAGCACCGCCTTTTTGAGATTTTAACAGTTTTACACTGCTATTGCCGATAAGTGTTGTGAGTTGCTCTATTGCCATTGTGTTCAACCTTTTTAATCGGTCACTTTGCGGAATTCCTTGCTTTATAAGTTCAGCATTCATGCTTTCAAGATTAGAGAGCACTATAAGTTGCTGGATTGTAGCATAGTCTCTGATATTTCCTTTTTTATCAGGATTTTCAGCACGCCATTCTTTAGATGTTTTTCCAAACAAAGCTACATTCAGGACTTCTGCCTCACTGGCATAAGTTATTCCTTGCTGTGCCGGAGTAACTCCAAGGGGAATAAGCTTGTCCTTGATTGCATCAGTATGTATTTTATAATTAATCTTTGAAATAGTTCTGTTTACATTCCATTCTAATGATAAACGACTGTTTTCATCGGATTTAAGGCGTTGATAATCTTTAATAATATATAGCTTAAATTCTGCTGACACCCATGAAGCAAATTCAAAGGCAATATCCTTATGAGCAAATGTTCCACCATATCTCCCTGATTTTGAAATAATACCAATAGCATTCGTATTTTCAATCCATTTTTTAGGAGACATTGTAAAGGCATTTGCACCGGCGTCTTTTTTAAACCCCTCGAATTCGACGGGTTTAAAATCAGGGTTGTTTAACTGTTCCCATAAACCCAAGAATTCAATGGTGTCTTTATTTCTCATCCAGTTCTGTATTGTTGCAGTTGGATCATCACTTTTGTATCTTGCAATATCAGTCAGCGAAATATAATCGTTCTCGTTACCTTCCGAGATTACAGTAATTTCATTACCATTAGCATTTATGGTAGCCTTCATTTTCCTTCACTCCTACGTATCATTATGTATAATAATATTATAGCATACATTATGCTATTTAGCAATATTATTTTCGCATTTGCGAAATCATTTGTCTTTCAAAGCAACTAATGCTCTTTCTTTACATGTGTTATACACTTCTAAACTCATAATTACAAGCTCGCCAACACCGTTTTTTATAATGTGGATGGCATTTTTAGTTTGTGCACAACGTTTGCTGAGTTCTCCTGTGTTTTTAAGAGCTTTGATGTTTATAAACAAAGGCATATATTCAAGCACTTTAGCAACGTCTATCTCACCATCTATTATGTATGGACTGAGATAATTATCAAAAAAGTCTGCATCCATAATAACCATTTCGGGTGTACCATTGCGTGTAACATAAACCGGGACCTTGCACTCCTTACAGTAATTAACAATACCGCTTGTGTCCTTTAAATAAGATAATGGGATGTACTTTGACATACTAAATTCCTCCTTGTTTTTTTATTATTATAAATTTATCCTTCTATAAGGTAATAACGGTAAAAACATATAAAATCTAATCACTTGGCGAAAAATGTAACACAATTGTAATATTACATATGGAATAGGTCGTTAATTCTCTTTGTATAATGCTCTTGGCTCATAATAACCATTACTTCGTATCCATTTTTTATAACACTTATTGGTACATCTGTTTTTGAACATCTTAGTGAAACCTCGCTTGTGAGTTTAAGTGTCTTAATAGGAAACGAGTATGGGACACCAATATATTCTTTTGAGTAATCAACATTTCCGTTGGAGTCGCGATATCTCATATGTTCGTTGAAAAAGTCAGAACTCATTATTACAAGCTCGGTATAACCATTTCTTGTAACAAAAATAGGTTCTTTAATCTGGTGACACATATCACAGATAAAGGCTGTATCTTTTAATGTTGATAGTGGAATAAATTTTGGCATATTCGTTTACCTCCTTAAATTTTATTGTGGCTTAATTATGTCCTTTTTATTTTTATATAAAAATGCTCACCTATATCCAGTATAAGTGAGCACTAAAGTTATTTGATTTTTTCAGCCTCCGCTAGCATGTTTTCAATGAATATCCCATAACCTCTTGTTGGATCATTCACAAAAACGTGTGTTACAGCTCCCACAATTCGGCCATTTTGCAGGATGGGTGAACCTGACATACCCTGCACAATACCTCCCGTTTTTTCAAGAAGGTTTTCATCTGTCACCTTGACAATCATACCCTTTGCATCGCTGCTGTTTGTCATTACCTTTTCTATTTCGATGTCATACTCTTTAGGTCCGCTTGTGTCGACCGTACAAACAATTGTCGCTTTGCCCTCTTTAATTTCAAAGCGCGTAGCAATCTTTCTTGGCGTTTTGTTAAGCACCTGCTTATCATCATAAACACCATATACTCCGATATTTGAATTTTGACTGATAATGCCTATATCATTACCTTCGAAAATTCCCCGAAGCTCGCCTGGTGTTCCCTTTTGACCGCGCTTTGCAGACACAATTTTACAGTTTGTTATGCTTCCCTTTTGCACATCAAGCAATAAAGAGGTATCTACGTCAGAAATACCATGCCCCAAAGATGCAAAAGCTTTTGTGTCCGGCTTTACAAACGTAAGCGTACCTATACCGGCAGTGCTGTCACGTATCCACGCACCTATTTTGTAACCATCACCGGTCAAAACAGGCGTTACACTGAGCGTTTGTATTTGTTTGTCACGCACAATCTCAAGCTCGATGCTGTTTGCTCCTTTTTTGTTTATCAAAGAAGAAAAATGTTCGCTGTTTTTTACCTTTTCGCCGTCAGCTTTCATAATGATATCGGCTTCTTTAAGATTTGCATCTTTTGCCGGTGTAAGCTTTTGTCCGTCTGCCATTTCTACGCTCGAAATTCTTACAACGAGCACTCCATCGGTATGAATCTTGATTCCGATTGGTTCTCCTCCTACAATCACCATATCGTCCTCAATCACATTTACAGACATTCTTTTTAAAGGAAGAACACCCAAAAACTTAAGCTCGACATCATATCGGCCCACAGCTTCGGTAAACAGCGTCAAATTGCCGTTTTCCTCTTTTGCAAAGGCTGGTTGCTCTGCTCCCGCAGCAAGCGCTCTTGCCCCATGTTGTCCAAAATCACCGCTCACGAGCCTTCCGACACCTATGGTGCATACGGAGTCCTTTGCAATACAGAGATTGTCCGGAAGTGTGTTGTTAAGCGTTATGGCGCACATTAAAAAAGGCAGCATGAGCAAAAGAAGTGTCAAAGCAAAAATCAAACTCTTTTTGTGTGCCAAAGACTTCACTTCCCAAGCTGATTTTTAAAGGCTTTTGCCTTCGTATTTAAGTTAACCGAATAAAGCCCTATGCATACAGACAAATAAAGAGCACCCATACAGTAGTTATCAGCTTAGCCAGATTATTGATTTTTTATCTTTTCATATGAACAAACTCGTCTGCCACATGGCTTATATTTCTCCACGCTGCACAGGCTTGTCTTTTTACGCGTCTACGCTGTCTTGGGGTTATTGGGTCAAACATAAGCATTGCTGCTGTACCAACCGCAGCTCCCGCAATTAATCCTTTTACAAATCCCATTGTACTCATTTTAACGACTCCTTTTACATAAAATTTACAGATAATCAAAACATATGCAAATTTTTTTTGCAATGTTTTTTACGCATTTAGTATGTGATTTTTTTTATAAAAAATAAATTAAATAAATATAATTTTTAAAAAAGTCTTTTATTTAATGTTCTTAATTGATATAATAATTACAATGAATTTTCGGGAGGTATTTTCTTGGAAAATAAAAACAAAAAAACACCTGTAAAAAAGCAGACTTTTTTATGGGGTGCGGCAATTATTGCTGCATCACACATTATAATAAAAATAATCGGTGCGATTTTTAAAATACCACTCGATGCATATATTTTAAAAACAGAAGGAATGGGAATATATAATTCTGCCTATACGATATATAACTGGCTGTTTATGCTCTCAACTGCGGGGCTTCCCGTTGCAATATCAAAGATAGTGTCCGAATCTTACGCGGTGGGTAATGTGCGCGAAGCCGAAAGAGTTTTTTCAATTGCAAAGGCTCTTATGCTCGTTTTCGGTATATGCGGATTTTGTGTGCTGTTTTTCGGAGCGCGCCTTTTTTCAAAGCTTCTTAGCGCACCATCTGCAGCACTTGCTATGATGACACTTGCACCAAGTCTTTTGTTCACAGCTATGATGTCGGCATACCGAGGCTACTCACAAGGCATGAACAATATGATTCCTACCGCTACAAGCGAAATTGTCGAATCACTTGGCAAGCTTTGTATGGGTCTTTTGCTTGCGCTTCATTTTCTCCCTATGGGTATCGAATACGCAGCCGCAGGCGCAATCGGCGGTGTAACACTTGGAACGTTTTTAGGTTTTATTGTTTTATGGCTTGGCAACACACTCAGTTCAAAACGTCTAAAAAAAGATAAAACGTCATACAAAAATGCAAAAGATGCCAAAAGCGGCAGACAAATTTTAAAAAATCTTATTGTAATTGCCGTGCCGATTACCCTTGGCGTTTCGGTGTTTACTCTGACTTCTCTTATAGATACAACAATGATTATGAACCAGCTTGCCCGCCTCGGCTATGGCGAAACACAAAGACTGAGCCTTTACGGATATTTAACACGCGCAGTTACAATGTTTAACGTGCCGCCAACCATAATTACGGCAATCTCAATAAGCGTTGTGCCGACCATTTCAGCAGCAATCAGTCAAGGCGCACGAAAACACGCCATAGAAACGGCAAAATCAGCGCTTCGCATAACAATTTTGTTCTCATTTCCGTGTGCTGTAGGCCTTAGCGTAATGGCAACACCGATTCTGCAACTTTTATACCACGATGGCTCCCACTCGTTTCTTTTAAACGTAATGGGCCTTGCGGTTGCGTGCGTAACTTTGGTTCAAACGAGCAACGCAATTTTGCAGGCGCACGGCCATGTGTGGCGCCCCGTTATAAACATGGCAATTGGCGGAATAATAAAAATTGTGACAAATCTTATTTTGGTAAGCAATCCCGAAATAAATATAAACGGTGCCCCGATAGGCACGTTTTTATGTTATTTTACTGTTATGGCGCTTAATATGATATCTATAAAGAGGATAACGGGCATTACATATGAAATTTCTGACTTTGTTATAAAGCCACTGCTGAGCGTAATTGTGATGGGTACCGCTACTGTTATATGCTACGACTTTATTTTCCGCACAACATTAAATTATATTATATCTTTATTTGGCGCAATAGTTTTTGCATGTATCGTTTACGCAGTGATGATATTCTTTATTCGCTGCATTAAAAAAGAGGATGTTATGCTTTTGCCGAAGGGTGATAAAATTTATAACCTGTTTGTCCGCCTTCATATTATGAAATAATCAAAGGAGAAAATTACAATGCAAAATAATCAAAAGAAAAAATATACAATTGACGAACTTTTAGAAATTGTAGCAATGCTTCGCGGCGAGAATGGCTGTCCGTGGGATAAAGTGCAAACGCACGATTCTATAAAAAACTGTATGATAGAAGAATCATACGAGGCAATAGACGCTCTTGAAAAAGGTGATGATGCCATGTTTGCAAACGAGCTTGGCGATTTGCTTTTTCAGGTAGTCTTTCATGCCCAGCTTGCAAATGAGCGCGGTGCATTTAATTTTGATGATATTGTATATGAAATAAGCCAGAAAATGATTGACAGACACACTCATGTGTTT
>JAZNVH010000019.1:0-33325 GCA_045592745.1 Candidatus Aphodoplasma sp.
TTTTTGTATTATATTTTTACTGCAATTTGTATAATTTTTTATACAATAAAAAAAGAACCCCCCATCGGGTGTCCTTTTCAAAATGTGTATTAATCTCCAAAACCGCTCCATTTCTTCTTATCCTCACACATACTTTACAAAAATGTTCTTAGTATTAAAGTAATTTTATCAAAATAGCTCGCCTTTTTTGTAACTTCTATTGACGCATTTGCAACCACATCAAGCGAAGCAAAAACTTTTTTGTCGAACAGCAAATCCACACTTCCGATTTGCTGCCCCTGCATCACAGGCGCCTCAAGGATTTCAGGCAGATTGTATACTATCCCAAAATCAAGATTTTCCCTCTCTTTTGCGGGCACAAAAACATCTTCATTGGCTATAGCTCCAACAGAGTCAGTCACCCCTTTTAAAACAGGTAGTGTTTTCAAATATTGTCCTTTCGATATCACTTTTTGCATTTTGTATTCCGAAAAAGCCTTGTTCATAAGCGCGCTGTGGTCATTCCAGTCATCACCTGCATTTAAGGTAACGCATATAGCCTGCCACCCATCGTGCGTTACAGACGACACAAGGCACCTTCCCGTCTTTTTTGTAAAACCTGTTTTTATTCCGTCACAGCCATCGAGCATAGAAAGAAGCTTGTTGTGATTTGAAAGGTATATTTTCCTTTGTTCGCCTACCGTCTGAACAGTATGTTTTTTTGTAGAAACAATTTGCCTGAACTGTTCGTTTTTAAGCGCATACCTTGTAATCATAGCAAGCTCGTACGCTGTCGTATAATGCGCATCATCATAAAGTCCGTTGGGATTTGTAAAGTTGGTGCTTGTCGTGCCTATTTTTTTTGCTGTTTCATTCATCATATTCGCAAAATTTTCAACGCTTCCCCCTATATGCTCTGCAAGCACCACGGCGGCATCGTTGCCCGAATTGAGCATAAGTCCGTACACAAGGTCAAGCACCTTCATTTTTTCTCCCGCCTTCAAATAAAGCGATGAACCTTCGGTACGTGATGCGTTATAGCTCACAGTTGCTACCGAATCAACATCTGCATTTTCAAGCGCAACAATCGCTGTCATAATCTTTGTTGTACTTGCCATACCACGTTTTTTATGCGCATCTCTTTCGTATAAAATACGCCCCGTTATACCGTCAATCACACAATAGCTTGACGCAGAAATTGCCCGTGCATTTTTGGCAGCAGAAGGTATTGAACATAATAAAAAAAGAATGGTAAGCAAATAAACCAAACATCTTCTCACTTTGACATCGCCTCCGCAAGTAATATTTTGTATTTTTACTTGTACCATTCTATGTTTTTTTAATATGTGTTATGTTTTGCACACGCAAAAATCATTTTTCAGCAAGCATATCCTTCAACTTTATGAGCGCTCTGCCTCTGTGGCTTATAGAATTTTTCTCCTCACTGCTCATGCGTGCATATGTCTTGCCGATTTCATCCGAACAAAAAACGGGGTCATATCCAAATCCGCCCTCGCCATCAGGCTCGGTTGTAATGTATCCGTACGCCTTTCCTTCTGCGACAAGCTCCATTTTGTCAGGCATAACAAGCGCAACAACGCTCACAAAATGTGCTCCCCTTTTTTCACGCTCGATTCCCTGCATGTTTTTGAGTAGCTTTTCTATAAGCATATCATCACTTGCGCCTTCTCCCGCATAGCGCGCAGAATATACTCCCGGCTCTCCTCCAAGAGCATCTACACACAAGCCCGAATCGTCCGCAATTACTGCAAAATCTGTAAAAGCTGCAACAGCACGCGCTTTTAAAAGTGCATTTTCTTCAAAGGTAGTCCCTGTTTCTTCAACATCAATTTCAATTCCCATTTGTTTAAGACTCACTACCTCATAACCGAGTGCACCGAGTATCGCATCTATCTCTTTTAGCTTCCCTGCATTATTTGTTGCTGCAACAATTTTCATATTATCAGTCCCCTTCATTGTTTTACTACTCTATGATATATTGTTTTTATCTGTTTTGCAAGAAAAAATTTTTAATGTGTCCCATTACTATGTATAAGTTCATAAAAAATTTAAAATTAAATTTACATTATATATTGCACTTTAAAGAAAAATAGTGTAAAATTATTAGTGCTGATTATGTAAATAATTATATTTTATAAAACGAGAGGAAGTATGTTATGATTTGTAAGAATTGTTCCTATGAAAACGCACCCGAAGAAGAAGTGTGTACAAATTGCGGTACACCGCTTGCGGAAGAGGAAATTGAAGAAGTTATAGAAGTTGCAGAAGTTGAAGAAACAACCGAAGAAACCACCGAAATTGAAGAGACAGAAGAATCAATTGAAGAAGAAATTGCAGAAATTACAGAGGAAGCAGAAGAAATAACCGAAGAAGTAATTGATGACATTGAAGAAGCGGCAGAAGCTACAGCTGTAAAAGAAGAAAAGGCAAAAAAATCAATTCTTTCGCCTTTCTCGGGTCTTATCGCTCTTATCATTATTGCAATAGGATTATGGGTATCATTTACTGGTATATTTGCACCAAAATATGATATGCCCGTTGACCGCTCGGATTACGATATTTCATATGTAAAAGACGGTTCATTGTATCAAAAACCAGTTTCAGGCTCCTCTGTTAAACTTTCAGATGCTCTCAGCGCAGACGGCGAGGCTTTTTCAGGTTACAACTACACAATAAAGCAGTCAAAGGATGGTAAAATAACTTATTTTCTTGAAGGCTTTAGTCAGGAAACATACTCAGGTACACTTTATGTAACCTATAACGGTAAAACAAAGACAAAGATTGCTGACAACGTTGTTCAGGGATATGCTATCTCAGAAAACGGTAAAACAGTAGTATATATGTCAAATATAGACCCTAACACTGCAATTGGCTCACTTTATTATTACAGAAAAGGCGGCGAGCCGCAGCTTATTGCAAATGCGTCTTTATACCAGACATACCTTGTAAGCCAGAACGGAAAGACTGTTGCTTTCCTTGAAAACGTTGATGGCGAAACAGGTGTTGGCGAGCTTTATGTTGTAAAAACAGGTTCAAAGCCCGTAAAAATTGATGATGCAGTTTCAATGGGCGTTAAGCTTTCCGACAAGGGTGAAATTTTCTACCTTAAAAATATGAACGAAATGACATACACATATGATTTATACAAAGCTTCTACCTCGAAGGCTCCTTCATTGATTTCATCTGGAGTTGCCGAAGGATATGTAATGACATCAAGCTTTTCAAACAAAATGGGCTATGTAACCGTTGACGAAAACGAATCATACAACCTCAACTATATAAAGGGCTCAAAACCGTCTGTTGTAATGGCTGATTTGGTAGGTTTCTTTGCAATAGACGTTGAAAATGAAAATTTCCTTTTGGCAAAAATGCCCGAAAACGCTGACGAAAATACTATTAACCCCGATATGTATATTAAGAAAAAGGGTAAAGACGCAGTTAATATTGCCCCATCTCTTGCAACCCCTCAGCACGCAAAGGCTTCTTATGATTTAAAAACAATCTACTATATGAACGAGTATGACAACGCAACACAGACAGGTACTCTTCACGTAAGAAAAGAGTCAATTTTTGGAACTGCTAAAGACGAAGTTATTGCTACCGGCGTAAGCGGCTTTACTGCTACAAACGATGGAAAAGCTGTTTTGTTTGTTACAAATATGGACCAAAGCACTGGCTTTGCTTCTCTTAGTGCATATTCAAAAGGAAAGACAAAAGTTATTTGTGAAAACACATTGCTTTCATCATACAAGCTTTCTCAGAACGGTAAAGCTGTTATCTACATTGGCGACCTTAATCCTGACACATATACAGGAACCTTGTATGCAGTTTCTACAACTGGCAAGAGCGCAGCAAAAACAATTGATACAGATGTGTACAGCTCCTTCTATTCAAGAAGCGATAAAAATGCAATATATATCAAAAATCTTGATTCTGAAACAGGGCTTGCCGACGTTTATATGTGGAAAGGCAAAGGTACACCTGAAGCTATAGATACAGGTGTTGCAGCTGTACTATTTGAGTAATTACTGATTTTTCAAAAGTGCTTTCAGATTAATTTTTGAAAGCACTTTTTTATAATTATGAAAACGGAGATTAATTATGAAAAATAAACTCATGTTTTTTTGCACCGAATGCGGAAACGAATCTTCTAAATGGTACGGAAAATGTCCTGCCTGCGGAGCATGGAATTCACTTGTCGAGGAAGAATCCGTTACGCGCGCATCAGCAAACACAAATAAGCTTGCTGAAAATTCAAGCGTATCATCCCCCGAAACACTTGAGCAAATCAGTTATGAAAACGAGCTTCGCTTTTCGTGTGGAATAAGCGAATTTGACAGAGTGCTTGGCGGCGGAATAGTAGCAGGCTCGCTTATATTGGTTGGTGGCGACCCCGGAATAGGAAAATCCACTCTGCTTTTACAAATTTGTCAGACGATAAAAAATGACGGTAGAATCTTATACGTTTCCGGAGAAGAATCACAGCGCCAGCTTAAAATGCGCGCTGACCGTCTCGGTGTTACAAACAAAAATCTTTATATTGTTTCACAGGTAAATACCGAGCACATTGTAAAAAACATTGATGAGCTTAAACCACAGGTAGTTATAGTCGACTCAATACAGACTATGTACTCCCCTTCGGTAACCTCCGCACCAGGAAGCGTGTCGCAAGTGCGTGATGTTACGATGACTCTTATGAGAAAAGCAAAAGAAAACGGAATTTCAATCTTTGTTGTCGGTCATGTTACGAAAGACGGCGGAATAGCAGGTCCAAAGGTGCTTGAACATATGGTTGACTGTGTGCTCTATTTTGAAGGAGAACGACACCAAAATTACAGAGTGCTGCGCGGTGTCAAAAACCGTTTTGGCTCAACAAACGAAATTGGCGTTTTTGAAATGTGCGAATCAGGACTTCGTGAGGTTTTAAACCCGTCAATAGCTCTTTTGGAAGGCAGACCGACCGAGGTTGCAGGAACAAGCGTTATATGCGCTCTTGAAGGTAGTCGCCCACTTCTTGCGGAGGTGCAGGCACTTTTATCTACTACTGTCTATGGAATGCCACGGCGCAGCTCTAACGGAATAGACTATAACAGAATTGCTATGCTTATAGCCGTGCTTGAAAAACGTGTAGGTATGAACTTGTCAAATCAGGACGCGTACGTAAATGTTGTTGGCGGCATAAAAATTGATGAACCTGCAGCAGATTTGGGCGTAGCTATGGCTATAGCATCAGGCTTTCGTTCTTTCACTCTTCCAGAAGATATGGTGTTTATCGGCGAGGTTGGTCTTACGGGCGAAATCCGCGCTGTTAACAGACTTATGCAGCGCATAAGTGAAATTGAAAAACTTGGTTTTAAACAATGCATGGTTCCTTATAGCAACAAAAATTCTCTTGCAGGCTTTAAGACAAATGTCGAGCTTATTTATGTAAAAAGCGTCGCGCAGGCACTCGCACTTGTGCGTGAATAATTTTAACGTATAAAACCGCATGATATGTCATATTTTAATTGACAAATTCGTGCGGTTTTTATATAATATAAGGTAGGTTTTTGTATGCATGGAAGATTATATATGTAAATATACTAAAAAGGTGTGTTCATCAGTTGGAAAGCAAGCAAAAACCATTCTTTATTGAATTTTAATTTCACAGGAGATACCTATATGCAAAAATTTATTCGTAATTTTTCAATCATTGCACATATAGACCACGGCAAGTCAACACTTGCTGACCGCCTTTTAGAAAATACAGGCGAGGTTGAAAAGCGTGATATGGAAGAGCAGCTTCTTGATAATATGGAGCTTGAACGTGAGCGCGGAATTACCATCAAAGCAAGAGCTGTACGCCTTAAATACAAAGCAAGCGACAACAATGAATATATTTTAAATCTTATTGACACCCCAGGACACGTGGACTTCAACTACGAAGTATCGCGTAGCCTTGCTGCGTGTGAGGGCGCTATTTTGGTTGTAGACGCTTCTCAGGGAATCGAGGCACAAACGCTTGCAAACACATACCTTGCGCTTGAACACGACCTTGAAATCGTACCTGTTATAAACAAAATTGACCTTCCTTCTGCAAGGCCTGATGTTGTTAAGAACGAAATTGAAGATGTAATTGGAATTGATGCAAGTGAAGCACCACTCGTATCAGCAAAAAACAACATCAACATCCCCGATGTACTCGAGGCAATTGTTAAGCAGATTCCTCCCCCGTCGGGTGATGAAAATGCTCCGCTTCGCGCACTTATTTTCGACTCATATTATGACAGCTATCGCGGTGTTATAATATATGTTCGTATAAAAGAAGGCAGCGTAAAGCCCGGACAGACAATTCATATGATGGCGACAGGCGCAAAATACGAGGTTGTCGATGTTGGATATTTAAAATCAATTGGTATGCAAAGTGCACAACAGCTTAGCGCAGGCGAAGTTGGATACATTGCGGCAAGCATTAAATCTATGAAGGACGCACGCGTAGGTGATACTGTCACAACAACTGATAATCCCGCAAAAGAACCTCTTACAGGCTATCGCGAGGTTCAGCCAATGGTATTTTGCGGAATTTATCCCGCCGACGGCTCTAAATACAACGATTTAAATGATGCCCTTTTAAAGCTTCAGCTAAACGATGCTTCGCTCATATTTGAGCCAGAAACATCTGTTGCACTTGGTTTTGGTTTTCGTTGCGGCTTTTTGGGTCTTTTGCATATGGAAATTATACAAGAGCGTCTTGAGCGCGAATACAACCTTGACCTTGTAACAACCGCACCAAGTGTTGTATATAAGGTTATAAAAACAAATGGTGATGTATTAAATATAGATAACCCGACAAATCTTCCGCCTGTAAGTGAAATAAACTATATGGAAGAGCCTATCGTATCGGCTGATATTATGGTTCCAAAGGAATATGTCGGAAGTATAATGGAGCTTTGCCAGGACAGACGCGGCACATATATTGATATGAAATATATCGATGCAGACCGTGTATCTCTTCATTACAGATTGCCTCTTAACGAAATAATATACGACTTTTTTGACGCGTTAAAATCACGTACACGCGGTTATGCTTCATTCGATTATGAGCTTACGGGCTATGAAAAATCCGACCTTGTAAAGCTTGATATGATGCTAAACGGCGAAATCGTCGATGCACTTTCGTTTATTGTTCATCGTGAAAAATCGTATATACGCGGACGCAGAATTGCTGAAAAACTAAAAGAGGCTATTCCGCGCCAGCTATTTGAAGTGCCAATTCAGGCTGCAATCGGTGGCAAAATCATCGCACGTGAAACTGTCAAAGCAATGCGTAAGGACGTACTTGCAAAGTGCTATGGCGGCGATATTACGCGTAAAAAGAAGCTACTTGAAAAACAAAAAGAAGGTAAAAAACGTATGCGTCAGGTTGGCAGCGTAGAAGTGCCACAAGAGGCATTTATGTCCGTTCTCAAGCTTGATGAATAAATAAGGAGGAGCCGTTATAATGTGCGGATTATATATTCACATACCCTTTTGTATAAAAAAATGTGCGTATTGTGATTTTGCATCCGCACCCGCTACAGACGATCTTCACAAAGCATATTTTGATGCTTTGAAAAAGGAAATTCTTTTATATAAAGGTTTGGCGATTGACAGTGTATTTGTTGGCGGAGGTACCCCAAGCTGTGTTGATGCACGCTATATTTATGATGTGTTTGAATGTATAAATAAAAATATGACGCTTTCAAAAAGTGCCGAAATCACTATTGAAACAAACCCAGGCACTATTACAAACGAAAAGCTCGGCATCTACAAATCGTGCGGTATAAATCGCATAAGCATTGGTGCACAGTCTATGCAGGATAATGAGCTTATAGCTCTTGGCAGAATTCACAGCGCAGCACAAACAATCGAAGCTGTAGATATGATACAAAAGGCAGACTTTACAAACTATAATCTTGATTTGATGCTTGCTATTCCTCATCAAACGCCGTCCTCTCTTGAAGATACGCTTAACAAAGCAGTATCGCTATGCCCCACTCACATAAGTGCATACAGCCTTATTGTTGAAGAAGGCACACCGTTTTTTGATATGGCAAATGCGGGAAAATTATCTCTGCCCGACGAAAATACCGAGCGCGAAATGTATGACTACGCTATTTCGTTTTTGAAAAGTCACGGCTATAGCCATTATGAAATCTCAAATTTTGCAAAAGCTTCTTACGAGTGCAGACATAATTTAAAATACTGGAACTGTATGCCATATATTGGCATCGGAGCAGCGGCACACTCGTACTATAATGGCAAAAGATATCAAAACACTTCAGCCACACACACTTATATAAATATGATTAACGAAAACAAAAGCTGCGTCATCGATGAGCAGATTTTGAGTTTTGATGACATGGTAAGCGAATACATCATTATGGCACTGAGGCTTATAGACGGAATTAATCTTAATGATTTTTACAAAAGATTTGGTTTTAATTTTGAAAAAAAATATAAAAATACGATAGAAAAATACACAAATACAGGTTTTCTTGAAAAAACGCCTACTCACATCCGTTTTACGCTCAAAGGCATTTCGGTAAGCAATTCTATACTTTGTGAGTTTGTATAAGATTTAAAGGAGTACATACTTTTATGGACAGCGAAAAAAAATCAATATTTGGATATAAGACAGTAGATTTTCACGCCCACGCATTTGCGGACAAAATCGCCGAAAAAGCGGCTGAAAACTTAGAAGTCTACTATAAAATGCCTCTTGTAGCAAAAGGACATTTCTCGACACTTTTAGAACGTGCAAAAGAAGCAAATATTGACAAGCTTGTAATTCATTCAACAGCTACAAAGGCTGCGCAGGTTGAAAGCGCAAATAACTATGCCATCTCTCTTATAAACGAAAATCCCGATATGCTTATCGGTTTTGGCACAATACATCCCGATTATGAGGATTACAAAAATGAGCTTGTTCGCATAAAAGAGCTTGGTCTTCGCGGTATAAAGCTGCACGCAGACTTTCAGGAATTTAATCTTGATACAAAAAAGATGTTCCCGATATACGAACAAATTGTAAATCTTGATTTGCCCATACTTTTTCATATGGGCGACAGAAAATATAACCGCACAAGCCCAAAGCGTCTTGCAAATGTGCTAAAAACATTTCCAAAAATGACTGCAATCGGCGCACATCTTGGCGGAGTATTTATGTGGGACGAATCAATTAAGTATCTTGTGGGTAAAAATCTTTATTTTGATACATCAAGCACGCTCCATGAGCTTTCGAGTGAAAAATTTATGTATATAGTGAGAAATCACGGTGCGGACAAAATATTGTTTGGAACAGACTATCCCCTCTCCGATTACAAAATCGAATGCGAGCGTTTTAAATCACTTGACCTTACCGAAGAAGAAAAGGAAAATATTTTTTATAAAAATGCATATCGTTTGCTTGGACTATGATTAAACGGGGTGAGAAAAATCTCACCCTGTTTTAAATTCGGTCATGTTCTTCCAATATTTTTTCGGCATACACGCCATACGCCGCCGCTCATCTATGCGCCCTTCTATCGCTATTGTATCGTAAAACGTTTTCCATAATTTCTGATAATCTTTCTCGTCTGTTGCGGTGTCCGTTATTTTTTTTACATCAAAAGGCGTTATCATCCACTTTTTACCGTCATAAATCGCTGCAATAAAACGCTTTTGGTCACATATAACCCAAGGCATACCATAAAGTCTGTCGGCAAAATACGGACATATAAGCTCCAAAACATTGTTATCAGGCTCAATTTGCGAAAACATCACACCATTTCCCATCTGCGAAAAACGCACAAACTCTCTCATACGCTGTGCCTCGTGAGATACCCTGAGTGCAGTTTTCTTTACGTCCGCCACCCATTTGTTTGACAAAAACATATCGACTCTTGCACCCATATTAAATCCTATTTTAAGATAATTAAATATCATTGTTGCTCTGTTTATATCATTTGAAAGATGCACGCGATAGATGTTGAAAAGAGCATTTGGCGAAATTTTTTTTAGTACCGCCTCACGTACTGCGCTTGCCTTATCTATGTCAGTTTCTATGGATATTACCCTGCAAAAAAGCTCGCCCTGACATTCGTTTTCACTCATAATCAGCTTTGGATTTTCGCGGCTGTAATACGCTGTATGCACTGCGCTGAGTATCCCATCAAAGCTGCCATCGTATACATATATAATTTCTTCGTTCATTTTCGCTCACTTCCCCGTCATACGCTTACAAAATCATTCACTGCTGACTTTACACCATGCGTCACAGACGCAACGTCAAACATCGAAAGCTGATATGAGCTTTGCTCTTCGATATAACGTTCTTTTGTATCCGCTATAAGATTTTGTATTATAAAATTTTCATTCATTCTAATCTCATCCATATATTTACCATTGCATATAATAAAAAATCTTGCACGCTTTAATACAACACCGATTCGTTTTAACGCGTCAAAATCAAGACTTCTGATTTTTCTTGCACTGCGTATACGCATCGCACTTTTAACCCCTATTCCCGGCACTCGCAAAAGCATTTCATACGGTGCGGCATTTATTTCTACCGGAAATAAATGAAGATTATTTATCGCCCAGTTACATTTTGGGTCTAAAACAGTGTCAAAATTCTGATTTTTTTCATTTAATAATTCATCCGCCTCAAAACCATAGTATCTTAGTAGCCAATCTGCCTGATAGAGTCTATGCTCACGAAGAAGCGGAGGCTTATCAATAGCAGGTAAAAGCGAGTCTTTGTTTACAGGTACATACGCAGAAAAAAAGACTCTTTTTAACGAAAACTTTTTATAAAGGCTATCTGTCAGCGATAATATTTGATAATCAGTTTCACCCGACGCTCCCACTATCATCTGCGTGCTTTGTCCCGCCTGTGCAAATGGCGCAGCATATCTGTAACGCACAAGTTCCTGCTTATTTTGCGATATCGTATTACTGATTTGTGCCATAGGGCGAAAGATTGCTTCCTTGTTTTTTTGCGGTGCAAGTTTTTTAAGCGATTCATTTGACGGAAGCTCAATATTTACGCTTAGTCTGTCGGCAAGATGTCCAAGCCTTTCTACCAAAAGCGGAGATGCACCCGGAATCGTTTTTGCATGGATATAGCCATTAAATTTGTACTTATTTCTAAGAATTTCTAACGTTGCGCACAAAAGCTCCATTGTATAGTCAGGATTTTTTACAACAGCAGAGCTTAGAAACAACCCTTCAATATAGTTTCGTTTATAAAAATTAATTGTCAAATCCGCAAGCTCATCAGGTGTAAATGATGTTCTCGGCACATCGTTTGAACGTCTGCTTGCACAATATTTGCAATCGTAGATACAGTTGTTTGTAAAGAGCACCTTTAAAAGTGATATACATCTTCCGTCTGCAGAAAAGCTGTGACAAATTCCACAAGTGCGCGCATTACCCAAAGAGCCGTCACGCTTGTTTGTACGCGTTATCCCGCTCGATGTGCAAGCTGCATCATATTTTGCCGCATCGCCCAGTATCTTTAATTTTTCTATCAAATCCATAATTATCCACCTTTGTATAATCGCATATGTGTTCGTTTATTAGTATATCACATTCAAAGAAAAAATGCAAACATTTGTTTGCAAAAATATTATTTTTTTATTTTTAACACATATTGAAAATAAATGCATATTATATAACAGAGTCTAACTCAACAAAATCATTTTTATCAGGAGGTTATAAATTATGCATGACAAAATTGTTCCCGGTCCTTTTGATACCAGTGAGCGCCACGATTTTCGTGAGGCTGTATGCATACATACCGACAAAATTTACGACCAATGTCGTGACAAGGATTGCCTTACCGATTTAAGAGTTTATCTTACTCCCTATGGTCAGGAGCTTGTCAACAAATCAATAAATGTAAAAATACGCAAGGCAGAAATTATCTGGGTTTATTCTGACATTGAAGCAGTTCCCTTTAACCGCGGCTATTACAGCGTAGACTTAAAGTACTTCTTCAAAATCACACTTGATGTTTTCACAGGCGTTGGAAAGCCCTGCAAGGTTGAAGGTCTTGCCAGCTTTGACAAAAAGGTTATCCTCTTTGGCTCGGAAGGCAATGCCAAGGTATTCTCATCAAGCTATCGCAGCGGTGGCATAGACCCGCAGGATTGGCAAAAAACCAATATGCCAAAAGCAATAATAGAGGTAGTAGAGCCAATAGCTCTTGCAAGCAAGGTTGTTGAGCCGGGCGACAAGTGTTGTTGCTGCTGTGAAGAAACAGATTTGAGCGCAGTTCCTGCCGATATTTGCAACATATTTGAAGACAGCTTGGTTTTTGGCGGAGATGACAAACGTGTTTTGGTAACAATAGGTGTTTTCTCTATTGTCAAGCTTGAAAGAAGCGTTCAGCTTCTTATTCCTTCATATGACTTCTGTGTACCATGCAAGGAGTGTGTGACTGCAACTGACGAAAACCCATGTGATTTGTTCGAAAGAATAGAATTTCCTGTTGATGAATTCTTCCCACCGGCAGCTTTTGACGGCGATACCCCCTCATGCGGTTGTGGCAAAGATAACTAACATATAGTACAAATCTCCATATAACTATAAAAAGCCTTCTCTGTAACCGAGAAGGCTTTTTTATATACTTTATGCTACACTTTCGAGCCATTTCATTAGTATACGCCCAAAAATTGTACCATAGGTAATCTTTTTTACGTCCGAGGCAGAAACTATATCAACCGTTGCAATCTGTCCTGATGAGTCACTGACTATTATTTCACCGATTTTATCCCCCGCTTTTACAGGCGCAGTAATATTTTCATAAAATGCAAGCTCACGCGTAATATCTGTGTTTGTTCCCTTTGATGTAAGCGCATCATAATTGTCCTTTGCTACTGCCGCAACACTGTTTTCTGTGCCGTGCAAAACGCTCACTTCTCCAAGGGCTTCGTCCTTTGTTACAATTCTCTTTACCGCATAGTTTGCAAAACCATAATCAAGCATTTTTGACGCATCAGAAAAACGATTTGCAGATGTGGGAGCCGCCATTACGACACATATAAGCTGCATATTGTCCCGCAGTGCACTTCCCGCAAGACAGCAGAGTGCTTTATCGGTAGAGCCTGTTTTTAGTCCGTTTGCACCTTTGTAAAAGCGTATAAGTTTGTTTGTGTTGGCAAGCTGAAATTTTCCATCACGAAGACTATCCATCCATATCGTCGTATATTCAAAAATTTTAGGATATTTTAATAGCTCGCGCGACATAATCGAAATATCGCGTGCCGATGAATAATGTCCATCAGCATCAAGTCCGTTTGTATTTACAAAATTTGTGTTGCTCATACCAAGCTCGGTTGCGCGCGTGTTCATCATGGAAACAAACCCTTCCTCGCTTCCTGCAATAAACTCCGCCATCGCTACACAAGCATCGTTTCCGCTTGCAACCGCAATTCCTTTTAACAAATCATGTACGCTCATCTCTTCGCCCGTATCAAGAAAAATCGTTGACCCTCCCATGCTTTTTGCACGCTCACTTGCAACAACGGTGTCTGTAAGTGAAATTTTGCCGCTCTCTATCGCCTCCATAGTAAGAAGCATCGTCATAACCTTTGTGACGCTTGCAAGAGGTAGCCTTTCATCAGGATTTTTCTCAAAGAGCACCTTACCGCTGCTTTGCTCGATAAGTATCGCAGATTTTGCCGTAAGTTCAAGTGCCGGCGTATCAGCATATACGCATATACTACCCATACAAAAACATAAACTTAATATTATTGCCAAAACTTTTTTTAACAACTAAAAACCCTCCCATACATAACCTTGTATTACAAGACTATGCATAAGGAGGGTTTGTTATTCTGTTTTATGCGCTTTTATCAAACGGGATACGTCTTTGCATCCATATCGATGTATTCAACATCAAGCTTGTATTTTTGCGCACGGCGCCACTCAAAGAATTTAACCGCAACAGGTCCGAACAATGCATATGACAACACGTCCTCATCCTGCTCGATAAATTCCTTTATCTCGCCTCTAAGCTTCTCAAGTTCAGGCTCAATCTTATCAGCCGGACGACAGGTAATTCTTTCTTCGTCACCGATAATCTTTTTAACCATTTCATCGCTAATCGGCACAGGTGTCTGTCCGTATTCGCCACGTACTATACCCTTTGTTTCCTTTGAAACCATCTTATAACGCTCGCCTGTAAGTACGTTAAGCACTGCCTGTGTACCTACAATCTGGCTTGACGGTGTAACAAGCGGAGGATAACCAAGGTCTTCACGCACACGCGGAACCTCTTTTAATACTTCCATAAGCTTATCCTCTTTACCCTGCTGTTTAAGCTGAGAAACAAGGTTTGAAAGCATACCACCGGGAACCTGATACAAAAGTGTATTTACATCTACTCCCATTACCTTTGTGCTCATAAGACCTGAATCAAGATATTTTTCGCGAAGCGGTCTGAAATAATCAGCAATCTCTGTCAAAAGCTCCAAATCGTAGCCTGTATCATATGGCGTTCCCTGAAGTGCTGCAACCATTGACTCTGTTGCAGGCTGTGATGTACCCATAGACATAGGCGACATTGCACAGTCAATAACATCTACACCTGCTTCAATAGCCTTCATATATGTCATAGAAGCTACACCGCTTGTGTAGTGTGTGTGAAGCTGAACAGGTATTTTCACCTTTTCCTTTATTGATTTTACAAGGTCATACGCTGTATAAGGAAGAAGCAAACCTGCCATATCCTTGATGCAAATTGAATCTGCACCCATCTCTTCAAGCTGTTTTGCAAGATTTGCAAAAGACTCGTTATTATGAACAGGACTTATTGTATATGAAAGCGTTGCCTGAACGTGTGCCTTTGCCTCGTTTGCAGACTTAATTGCTGCCTTGAGGTTTCTCACATCGTTTAGCGCGTCAAAAATACGAATTATATCGATACCGTTATCAACAGACTTTTTTACAAAGTAATCAACAACATCATCGGCATAGTGCTTATAACCAAGGATATTCTGACCTCTGAAAAGCATCTGAAGTGGCGTGTTCTTCGCCTTATCCTTTATTTTGCGAAGTCTTTCCCACGGGTCTTCATTCAAGAAGCGCAGGCACGCATCAAACGTAGCACCACCCCATGCTTCGAGTGAATTATATCCTACTTTGTCGAGTTTTTCGACTATGGGCAATATCTCATCAGTCGTCATACGAGTAGCGATAAGCGACTGGTGGGCATCTCTTAATACTGTTTCTGTAATTTTTACAGGTTTTTTTACTGCCATACTATAACCTCCTTTATATTAAGTTAAATATAAATATGTCTGTTATCATTTTATTTTGCAAACATTGAAAGGAATACGCCCGCTGCTACCGCACTGCCAATAACACCCGCAACGTTCGGGCCCATTGCGTGCATAAGAAGGAAGTTTGAAGGATTTTCCTTTTGTCCAACACTTTGCGATACACGTGCAGCCATCGGTACGGCAGATACGCCCGCACTACCGATAAGCGGATTAACCTTGCCACCCGTAAAGATATACATAAGCTTTCCAAGCAACACGCCACCCGCTGTACTGATTGCAAATGCAACCAAACCAAGCGCTACAATCATAAGTGTTTCAAGTGTAAGGAAATTGCTTGCAGTAGCTGTTGCACCAACAGTTACACCAAGGAATATTGTAATGATATTAATTAGCTCATTTTGTGCAGTTTTGCTTATTCTGTCAACAACACCGCACTCTTTGAACAAGTTACCAAGCATAAGCATACCAACAAGCGGTATAGCATCAGGAATTATAAGACCTACAACAATTGTAACAATTATCGGGAAAACAATCTTTTCTGTCTTTGATACCACGCGAAGCTGACCCATTACAACGCTTCTTTCCTTCTTTGTTGTAAGCGCCTTCATAATTGGCGGCTGAATAATCGGAACAAGAGCCATATACGAATATGCTGCTATTGCGATAGCCGGCAAAAGTGTCGGAGCAAGCGTCTTTGTAACAAATATTGCAGTAGGGCCATCAGCACCACCGATAATACCGATTGATGCTGCCTCTTCAAAGCCAAACTGTGCCCATCCCATATCGCCAATAAACAAAGCACCAAGGAATGTGAAAAATACACCAAGCTGTGCAGCTGCGCCGAGCAATATACTCTTAGGATTTGCGATAAGCGGACCAAAGTCTGTCATCGCACCTATACCAAGGAAGATAAGTGGCGGATAAATACCAAGCTTTACACCAAGGTATAAAAGGTCAAACAAGCCACCCTCGTTTAATACTCTTCCATAATCAATATGTCCGTTTACAAAAAACTGCGGATCCGAAAACCACTGCGGATGCATAATTGACGCAGTCTGCGGTAAATTTGCCAAAAGCATACCAAAAGCAATAGGCACAAGCAAAAGTGGTTCAAACTTTTTAACAATTGCAAGATATAAAAGTACACATGCAATAGCAATCATTATTAATGTCTGCCACCAAATATAAGCCTCAGGATTAAACAATAATGCTATACCTGTGCTTTCGGCAAATTTTGTAAAACCATCTATAAAAGTTTGCACAAGTAATCACTCCATTCGATACATTTTTTACTACCTGCAACGTGTACTAACGCATAATTTGCAGGTGTTTTTATAGTTTTTATCTTAGATTAGTTTAACGAAACAAGTGCGTCGCCTGTGTTTACGCTTGCGCCCTTGCTTGTATTGATTGCAGCTACAACGCCTGCGCTTGGAGCAACAATTTCGTTTTCCATCTTCATAGCCTCAAGCACACACAAAACATCGCCTGCATTTACGCTCTGACCTGCAGAAACTTTGATGTCAAGGATTGTTCCGGGCATCGGAGCCGATACTACTGTTGCGCCTGCCGGTGCAGGTGTGGGAGCCTGTGCAGGAACTGCTGCCGCCGGAGCCTGTGCAGGAGCGGGAGCCTGTGCAGGAGCAGGTGTAGCAATAGGAGTATTAACAACGCCTGTTGCTTCTTCAACCTCTACCTCATATACATTACCATTAACTTTTATAACAAATTTTTTCATTTTTTATTCCTCCTGAAATTTTTTAATACATTTTCTACACGTTTTATCTGTTGTTTGCGCTCCAAAGAGGCATCTGGCTACCTTGTCTTTTTATTGACATAACACGAAGTCTCTTTGTCGGGTCATCACCGCTCATAGCTGCAACCGCTGCTGAGATAACTGCAATTACTTCATCATTATCAGCAATCGGTGTTGCGCTTGCCACAGCTGACGGTGCGACTTTAATCTCCGGTGCCGGTGCGCCGTCTTTTTTAGCAAAAAGCTTCATTATGCTAAGCACTACCATCAAAATTATAAGAACAGCAAAAACAATTAGTATTCCCTGAAGTGCAACAAGCAATCCCGCTGAAAAGTTTACCATAAATATCACCTCATTTTCTTATAACGGAATATTTCCGTGTTTTTTTGTCGGCAAGCCCTCTTGCTTGCTTTTTAACATACAAAGAGCACTCGCTATCCTTTGTCTTGTAGTCGAAGGCTCAATTACATCGTCTACATATCCCCTCTTTGCTGCTTCATAAGGATTTGCAAACTTTGCTTTGTACTCATCTATCTTGGCAGCTCTTTCGCTTATCGGGTCATTTGCTGCTGCAATATCTTTTCTGAAAATAATATTTGCAGCGCCGTCAGGGCCCATTACAGCGATTTCGGCTGTTGGCCAAGCAAAAACCATATCTGCACCAAGGTGCTTCGAGCTCATTGCTATATAAGCTCCGCCATATGCCTTGCGCATAATAACGTTTATAAGCGGTACGCTCGCCTCTGAATATGCAAACAGAAGCTTTGCGCCGTGGCGTATAATGCCGTTATGCTCCTGAGAAACACCCGGCAAATATCCCGGAACATCTGTAAAAGTAATAATCGGTATATTAAAGCTGTCACAAAAACGTACAAATCTTGCCGCTTTGTCCGAGGAGTCAACATCAAGCGAACCAGCCATAAAACGTGGCTGATTTGCTACTATTCCTACTGTAGAACCATCTATTCTTGCAAAACCTATCACAATATTTTTTGCAAAATGCTCATGCACCTCGAAAAAGTCTGCGCTGTCAACTACCTCTTTTATAACATCTTTTACGTCATATGCCTTGTTTGCGCTGTCAGGTATAATCTCGTTTAGCTTTTCTGATATGCGCATACAATCATCCGTAGGCTCATATACCGGTGCACCAAGCTTATTATTTGACGGCAAAAACGAAATAAGACGCTTTACCTTTTCTATACATTCTTCATCGTCTGCTGCAGTAAAATGTGCAACACCGCTTTTTGCCGCTTGCGCCTGCGCTCCGCCAAGCTCTTCTGAGCTAACCTGCTCGCCCGTAACAGAGCTTACAACCTGAGGCCCTGTAATAAACATCTGGCTCGTTTTTTCCACCATAAACACAAAGTCCGTAATTGCCGGTGAATAAACTGCACCGCCCGCACAAGGTCCCATTATAATCGAAATCTGCGGAATGACGCCCGATGCGCGTGTGTTTCTGTAAAAAATCTCTCCAAAACCCGAAAGTGCATCGAGACCTTCCTGAATACGCGCTCCGCCACTATCATTTATTCCAATAATGGGTGCTCCCATTTTGAGAGCCATATCCATTACCTTACAAATCTTTTTTGCATGCATCTCACCAAGAGAGCCGCCTATTACAGTAAAATCCTGTGAATACACATATACAAGATTTCCGTTTATCGTGCCGTATCCGGTAACAACGCCTTCGCCCGGAGCAACTGTTTTTGGCATATCAAATTCACTAGAGCGATGTGTAACAAAAGCATCAATCTCGACAAAGCTACCTTTATCCAAAAGTGCATCTATACGCTCACGCGCAGTTTTTTTGCCGCTGTCGTGTTGCTTTTTAATTTTTTCTTCGCCGCCTCCAAGCGCAATCTTTTCACGCCTGATTTTTAAATCGTTGATTTTTTCTAATGCAGACATGTAAACCTCCTTTATACACATTATTTTCTCTATGTATAAAAATAGTTTTTCATAAGATAAAACTCTCCACAAATCGTATTTTTAATACTTAATTTGCTTACTTTTTATTTATCGAAAAACCAAATTTACCTATTATAAATTATACCAAAAAATCCAATTTTTTTCAAGCAAAAATCACAAATTTTATAAAAAAATTAATTTCAGCATCCACCTGTAAAATATCCGTCAAGACATAGATGAAATTCTTTAAAGTCATCACTTTGAAAACGGAGTTTTTTTGCTAAAGTTTCAAGTCTTTCATTTTTTATAACAACGTTTTTTATCCCACCAAGATCCAACGAATTAAGAAGTGCTTTTCCCATACCATATTCTATTGAAAAATCATCTGCTGCAATTTCTTCAATGACCGTTTTTCCATTCTCCATACTTACCGCTCCAACGCCTACAATATCTACACCATCGCACGCAGTCATGACCATCATTTTTGATATATCAGTATCAATGCCACACCTTAATAGGTACTCCCCCGCGTCTTTTTTATCAATTACAACTTTAAACTCCAACATATTTCTTTCCCCTTATCTGCCCATCAAATATGAAATTTCATAGCTCGTAAGATGACGCCATCTTCCACGCGCAAGATTTCCTATTTCAACTTTTCCTATAGCAATTCTTTCAAGCGCCGCCACCGTATAGCCGAGCGATTCAAACATTTTTCTAACCTGTCTGTTCTTTCCCTCGTGTATAGTAATTTTTACCCTGCTTTGCCCCGGAACCGAATCAAGCAAATCAACCTCAGCAGGAGATGTTTTATAATCTTCAACCTTTATCCCACGTCTTAATGCTGCCAAGTGCTTTATTGTAATTCCGCCCTTTAGTGTAGCAATATAGGTTTTTCCAACGTTATGTTTTGGATGAGTAATACGATAAGTAAAATCACCATCATTTGTAAGCAAAATAAGTCCCTCTGTATCATAATCGAGTCTTCCTACAGGATAGAGGTTTGCATTTAACTCATCCTTGACTAAGTCAACCACAGTTTCTCTTTCAAACTGGTCTTTAACCGCACTTATATAGCCATATGGCTTATTAAGCATAATGTAATATTTCTTTTTTTCAAGCTCAAGTTCTTTTCCGTCAAGACTCACCCGATTTGCACCAATCTCAACCTTTGTCCCAAGCTCACACACAAGCTTTCCGTCCACTTTGACTCTTCCGCTTGTTATAAATTCTTCTGCGTGCCTTCTTGAAGCCACTCCACACATTGCAATATACTTTTGAAGTCTTACTATTTCTCCCATAGTCTTGTCCCCCCGACAGTCATTTTTTCGTTTTTTTCAAAAACCTACATATACAATTATACATTATTTTCCTTATACTATCAATGTTTTTTGACAATTATTTTTGCTAAAAACCATATATGACAATATTTTACCACAATAATCAATTTATATGTAATCAAACAAAAAAGCAGATTTCACACCGTAGCTCCACAGTATAAATCTGCTTTAATTTTTTATAATTCTATTTTAAAAAATCGAGTCGCATTCTGACGCGTAATTTTAGCAACATCTTCAAAGCTCATACCCTTAATTTCGGCAAGTTTACGCGCAGTATCAGCCACATAACCAGGATGATTGCGCTCACCTCTGTGTGGCACAGGTGCAAGATAAGGCGAGTCCGTTTCGATAAAAATTCTCTCTATTGGGACTACACTCGCCGCCTCAACTGTCTTTACGGCATTTTTATACGTGAGTGGCCCTGCAAACGAAATATACATACCAAGCTTTAATGCTTCATTTGCCATCTGTGCACTTCCCGAAAAACAGTGAAATACACCGCCCGTAATATCAACGCCCTCACGCTTTAGTATTTCCATACAGTCTGCGTGAGCATCTCTGTCGTGAATAATAACAGGAAGACAAACCTCTCTTGCAAGCTGCATTTGACGCGCAAACCACTTTTTTTGAACATCGCGTGGCGAATTGTCATAATAGTAGTCAAGCCCTATTTCACCAACCGCCTTTACCTTTTTATGAGTGCACATATTACGAAGTGTATCAATATCATCCTCACTCATAGACTCTGCATCATGCGGATGAACGCCTACTGCGGCATAGATAAAATCGTACTTTTCGGCAAGCTCTATCGCACGTTTTGACGATTCTATATCAGCACCGACAACCATAATTAAATCCACGCCAAACTCTGTATGAATCTTTTCTATAAGCTCATCTCTGTCAGTATCAAATTTTTCATCATCCAGATGTGAATGTGTATCAAAAAGCATTTTATCACCATTTAGTTTTTTATTTATCTTTCGTCAATCGTAACATAACCTTTGCCCGAAGTAACCGACTTATACGCAGGACGCATAATCTTGGTATTTGTTGTTATTTCCTCTATTCTGTGTGCAGACCAACCCACTATACGCGCTATTGCAAATAGAGGTGTGTATAGCTCTTGTGGAAGGTCAAGCATTTTATAAACAAAACCTGAATACAAATCGACATTTGCACACATTGTCTTATCATGGCCCGTTACTGATGCAAAAAGCTCAGGTGTATTCTTCTCTATAAGGTCATAGAGCATAAATTCTTCCATCATACCCTTTTGCTGTGCAAGCTCGTATGCCTTTTTCTTAAGCATCACTTCACGCGGGTCAGATAAAGTATAAATCGCATGCCCCATACCATATACAAGTCCTGATCTATCATAGCTTTCCTTCTTAAGAATTTTTACTATGTGATTTCTTACCTGCTCAACATCGTTTATATCAGAAAGATTTTCTTTAAAGTCCTCAATCATACCCATAACCCTCTGATTTGCACCACCGTGCTTTGGTCCTTTGAGCGAACCTACTGCGGCTGCAATTGCAGAGTATGTATCTGTTCCTGACGACGAAAGAACACGTGTTGCAAACGCTGAGTTATTGCCGCCACCATGCTCTGCGTGTAAAATAAGTGCCAAGTCGAGAATTTCTGCCTCTAGCTCGGTATATTTATTATCAGGGCGTATCATATACAAAAAGTTTTCTGCAGTTGACAAATCACTTTGCGGCTGATGTATGTACAGACTTTGTTTGTCGTGATAATGCCTCTTTGCCTGATATCCATACGCAACCATTGTAGGAAAGCGTGCGATAAGCTCAATAGACTGACGGAAAATATTTGCAAAGCTTGTATCGTCAGGATTGGGGTCATAAGAATAACTTGCAAGAACACAGCGTGCAAGCTTGTTCATTATATTGATACTCGGCGCTTTCATTATCATATCTTCCGCAAAGCTGTCCGGAAGCATACGCTGTGAACCAATTAATTCTCTAAAAGCATTATACTGGTTACGATTTGGTAAAAAGCCTGAAAGAAGTAAAAATGCAACCTCTTCAAAGCCAAAGCGTTTCTCTCTTTGACAAGCATCAACTATATCACGCACATCAACGCCGCGGTAGCGTAAACGTCCCTCGCATGGAATTTTCTCACCGTCTTCAATAACGTAACCCTTAACATCACCGATTGATGTAAGTCCGGCCATAACGCCCGTACCGTCATTACGGCGAAGACCGCGCTGTACATTGTATTTATCATATAAAGATGGTGAAAGAGGCCTATATGACTCTGTAATTCTGTCATTAAATCCCTCTATATCCTGAGCCCTTTTTAATATATCTGACATATTTGTTTGCCCCCTATAAGTCATATTACTCAATATTATAACACCATATGCACGCAAATGCAAGTTTTTTAATAATAAATTGCAAATTTTATTTCCTTTTTCTGCTTATTTGCGTAAAATCACTCTGTTTTTTTATTTTTTCGCAAATTTTTGTGTTGTTTCTTGCATAACACAAAAGCGACCGATATAAAAACCGATCGCTTTTCAATGTTATATTTATTAATACAAATCTCTCTTCTTATAATGTGTATGCAAAAGCTCGTGTGCCTTGTGTGAACCCGGCTTTTCAAAATACTCATCATAAAGCTTTTTGATTACAGGATTTTCGTGTGACTTTCTAATCGGAAGTGACTTATCCTCGTTATAGAGAGCCTTTGCACGAACTGCCTTAACATCAACTGCTGCCTGTGTTTTTGCGTCTACGATAGGCTGTCCGCCACCTGTTACACAACCACCCGGACATGCCATAATCTCAACAAAATCATAACTTTCCTCGCCTGCTTTTATTGCATCAAGAAGCTTTCTTGCATTACCAAGACCATGTGCAACTGCAGCTTTAATCTTCTTGCCTGCAATTTCAACCTCTGCGCGCTTAATTCCATCAGTTCCGCGAACGATGCTGTAGCTGTCCTCGTCAACAGATTTACCAGACAAAATCTCAGCAACTGTACGAAGTGCCGCTTCCATAACACCGCCGGTAGCACCAAAGATAACACCGGCGCCGGTAGCTTTGCCAAACGGATCTTCAAACTCTTCATCAGGAAGATTTACAAAATCAATACCTGCCTGCTTTATCATTTTTGCAAGCTCACGGGTTGTGATTACGATATCAACATCTCGAAGCTCGCCATTTGCAAGCTCTTCACGTGCTGCTTCAAACTTTTTAGCAGTACACGGCATAACAGATACTGTTACAATGCTCTTCGGGTCAATACCCTCTTTTTCAGCATAATAAGTCTTTAAAAGAGCACCAAACATCTCATGCGGCGATTTTGCCGATGAAAGATTATCTAAAAACTCAGGATAGTTATGCTCACAGAATTTTACCCAACCGGGGCTACACGATGTGATAACAGGTAGTTTACCACCATTTGTAATTCTGTTTATAACCTCTGTACCTTCCTCCATAATTGTAAGGTCGGCACCTGTATCTGTATCAAATACTTTTGTAAAGCCAAGTCTGCGAAGTGCTGCAACCATCTTGCCTGTAACAGCAGTTCCCATCTCCATACCAAACTCTTCACCAAGAGCAGCTCTTACAGCAGGTGCAGTCTGCACGATAACGTATTTTGACTCATCGTGAATTGCATCCCATACTTTCTTTGTATCATCCTTTTCGCTAAGTGCACCAACGGGGCAAGCTGTGATACACTGACCACAGTTTACACATGCAACCTCGCCAAGTGACTTATCAAAAGCACAACCAATATTTGTAAGGATACCTCTCTGTTTTGCATCGATAACGCCAACAGTCTGTATATTCTTACATACGCTTACGCAGCGACGACAAAGAATACATTTATTGTTGTCACGTACAATAGACGGTGACAAATCATCAATCTCATAGTTTAATTCATTTTTAGCCGGCTCGTACGGAAGCTCAGTTATACCAAGCTCTTCTGAGAGCTTTTGAAGCTCACAGTTTCTGTTACGAACACAAGTAAGACATTTCTTATCATGGTTTGATAAAATAAGCTCAAGTGTTGTTTTTCTTGATTCGCGTACGATTGGCGAGTTTGTAAAAACTTCCATACCTTCGTTTATAGGATATACACAAGCTGCCTGAAGGCTTCTTGCACCTTTAATTTCAACAACACACATTCTGCATGAACCTATCTGATTTACATCTTTAAGGTAGCACAATGTAGGAATATCTATATTGGCAAGACGAGCTGCTTCAAGAACAGTAGAGCCTTTTGGCGCGCTTACATCTATGCCGTTAATTTTAAGGTTGACCATTTCCATTTTATAAAATCTCCTCTCCTACGCTTATTTTGAAATTGCCTTGAACGGACACTTGCTCTCGCAGGCACCGCACTTAACACATTTTGATGAATCGATTGTGTAAGGCATTTTTCTTTCGCCGCTGATTGCTTCAACAGGACACTGTTTTGCACAAAGACCGCAGCCTTTACATTTTTCAGGATCGATAGTATAGCTTACAAGGTCCTTACATGCACCGGCAGGACATTTTTTGTCAACAACGTGCGCAATATACTCATCTCTGAAATAACGAAGTGTACTCAAAATCGGGTTTGGAGCAGTTTGTCCAAGTCCGCAAAGGGCAGACTGTTTTACATTAAGACAAAGCTGTTCAAGCTTGTCGATATCTTCAAGAGTACCAAGACCCTTTGTAATCTTTTCAAGTATCTCAAGCATTCTCTTTGTACCGATTCTGCACGGTGCACATTTACCGCAGGACTCGTCAACAGTAAACTCGAGGAAGAATTTCGCGATATCTACCATACAAGTATCCTCGTCCATTACGATAAGTCCGCCCGAACCCATCATTGAACCGATATTAAGAAGTGAATCATAGTCAATAGGTGTATCGATAAGTGACGCAGGAATACATCCGCCTGAAGGACCGCCTGTCTGTGCTGCTTTAAACTTTTTGCCGTTAGGAATACCGCCGCCGATTTCTTCGATGATTTCTCTAAGCGTTGTTCCCATCGGAACCTCAACAAGACCTGTGTTGTTGATTTTACCACCAAGAGCAAATACCTTCGTACCATGGCTCTTCTCTGTTCCAATTGTACCAAACCACTCAGCACCCTTGTTTATAATAACAGGGATATTTGCATAAGTTTCAACGTTGTTAAGAACTGTGGGCTTGCCGAAAAGTCCCTTTACAGCCGGGAACGGCGGACGGCAACGCGGCTCACCGCGCTTACCCTCGATTGATGTCATAAGTGCTGTCTCCTCACCGCAAACAAACGCACCAGCACCAAGTCTTATATCAAGGTCAAAGCTAAAGTCTGTTCCAAATATATTCTTACCCAAAAGTCCGTATTCACGAGCCTGATTAATAGCAATTCTAAGTCTTTCAACTGCGATAGGATACTCAGCTCTGATATAGATATAACCCTGATTTGCACCAATTGCATAACCTGCAATCGCCATAGCCTCTATAACAGAGTGCGGATCTCCCTCAAGTACGCTTCTGTCCATAAACGCACCCGGGTCACCCTCGTCAGCGTTACAACATACATACTTCTGGTCAGAAACTGACTTTGATGCAAATTCCCACTTAAGACCTGTCGGGAAACCTGCACCTCCACGACCACGAAGACCCGATGCCTTCATCTCTTCGATAAGCTGCTCAGGTGTCATCTCGGAAAGAACCTTTCCAAGAGCCTTATAACCATCAAAAGCTATATACTCCTCAATCTTTTCAGGGTTGATTACACCACAGTTACGAAGTGCAATACGCATCTGCTTTTTATAAAAATCAACCTCATTTAATGATTTGATATTATCTTCTTCAACAGTTTCAGAATAAAGCAGTCTTTTTACAATTCTACCCTTAACAAGATGCTCTGATACAATTTCTTCTACATCCTCAGGCTTTACCATGCTGTAAAAAGCGCCTTCCGGATACACTACCATAATCGGACCAAGTGCGCAAAGACCAAAACAACCTGTCTTTACCACCATAACCTCTTTATCAATCCCCTGTGCCTTCAACTGTGCATTAAGCTCTTCAATAATCTTTTCCGAGCCTGACGACGTACAACCTGTACCGCCGCAAACTAACACATGGTTTCTGTATAAATCCATTTTTACGAGTCCTCCTCTTATTATAATTAAATTCCTGCAAGCTTTTTATCAAATAAGATAATTATTTATCCGCCTCACCGATTGTATACTCTTTGCAAACCTTTCCGTTTACAATGTGATCTGAAACAATCTTGGCTACCTTCTGCGCATCAACTTTTACATAGGTAACCTTTTCTTTGCCGGGCGCATAAACCTCAACAATAGGCTCATACTTACACATACCGATACAGCCCGTCTGTGTAACAGTAACATCTGCAAGCTTTCTTTTTGCAACCTCTTCAACAAAAGCATTAAGAACAGGACGCGCACCTGCTGCGATACCGCATGTTGCCATACCAACAACCACTCTTATGCCATCCTCTCTGTCATGACGCATATTAATCTGTCCAAGTGCCTTCTCTCTTATAGCAGCCAATTCCTCTAATGATTTCATTATTTAAACACCTCCGTACAAATTTGTAATTCCTTCATTAATATATTCTTTAAGCCACGCACTAACCTGTATATCCGATATGCTCACGCCGTCAAGTATCCTTTTTATCTCACGCGTATCGAGCAAAAATTGCTTATCACAAACCGTATGTGTATAAACAAAATCAATCTCGGGATTACACGTAATAAGAAGAAACAGCGCACCAGCCATATCTCCAAGCGGCTGACGATCGATGTGAGAATATCCAAACCTTGCAAAAACGCTCGTTCCGACCCCAAGGCTGCTTTCAATTCTAAAGTCGCCACCTGTTCTGAGTGCCGCTTCTCTATACATCGGTATACCAAGTCCTACGCGCCTGGTGCTCCTCGTTGTAAAAAACGGGTCAAGCACTTTTTTTACCTTTTCCTCATCCATTCCCTTGCCGTTATCCCTGATGGTAATATCAAGAATATCCTCACGCTCATTTTCGTCAATTATAATTTCAACGAGCGTAGCATCTGCGACAACGGAATTTTGTGAAATATCTAAAATGTGTAATGATATTTCCTGCATAGCATCAATACTTGGCTAAAATTCCATCAACATCATCAACAGTAAGTCTTCCATATACGTCATCGTTTACTGTCAAAACAGGAGCAAGACCGCACGCACCAATACATCTTGTTGCATCAAGTGAGAACTTTCCGTCAGGTGTGCACTCACCAACATCAATACCAAGACGTTGCTTTATACGCTCAATTATATCTCCTGAACCCTTTACATAGCACGCTGTTCCAAGACAAACTGCAATCTTGTACTCACCCTTCGGGTAAAGCGAAAACTGTGCATAAAATGTTACAACACCATAAATCTCGGCCATTGTAATGCCTGTATTTTCAGCAATTATCTGCTGTACTTCAATCGGAAGATAGCCATAGATATCCTGTGCCTTTTGCAAAATAGGCATAAGAGCACCTGCTTGCCCTTTGTGCTCTTCAATAACCTTTAAAAGCTGTTCTTCCTGTTGCTTTGTACCCTTAAAGGTACTTGCTTTTTTCTCACTCATTTTGGGTCCTCCTACCATTATTATTTTTTGACCGCGAAAACAGGTCTTCGCAATCTGTCATTTAATTTAATATCCCAAGAGTTTGTTATATAATTAACAAACAAGGTTGTGGTACTGCCAAACCACCAAAAGACATTATATCATCTTTATTCTAAAAAATCTACACTTTTTCGCAAATTTTTTAAAATAATTTATCACTTTCTTCTCAGAGCATCAATAATGCTGTGCGCATCAAGACTGTCCACATCAATATAATTGATTTTTTCCGAAATATCCATAAGATAATGCGCATCAGAAGAAAACACACTTTTATACTTTCCAAGATACTCCCACTCACGCAAAAGTTCATCATAATCTTTATTTTTAGAGACCTCTATGCAATCAATTTCCAAATCGTCGGGAATAAAACCGAGATTTGACAATATACTGTACGAGCTTTTATCAACATGTGCCGCAATGCACACTCCCCCATACTCATGCGCAGCGCTTACAACATCGTAAACGGATAAGTTTGTAGCACTTACAAGCAGTTCATCAACACTGCCCACGATATTATCGTTTTCGTCCATAATAATTTGCTCACCGAATATATCAGCATCATTTTTTATATGATTTTTATCTTCTAAAATTCTATCCTGCATTTTTTTGCAATCATTATATGTCGCAAACAAACACACCATATGCACCTCTTCACAGCTTTCAACCTCCATGCCAAAAAGCAGAGTCAATTTCCCTTTTGCGCACTCATAAAGTGCAGGCAAATTTTCCCCGCAGTTATGGTCGGTCACAGCAATCGCATCAAGCCCTTTTATGACAGACATATTCACGATATTATTAGGTGTCATATCTATATCACCGCAAGGTGACAGACATGAATGTATATGAAAATCATAATAACACTTCACTTATATGTCCCCCACGTTTCTCTTATATATATTAAATTTGCGCAGAGATTTTTTTTGCTATATCATATGCTGTATATGACGAAGAAAAAATCACAATTCCTTCCGCACGCGCTTTTTTTAGTGTAATTTCTTCAACCTCAATATTTTCAGGTATAATAACACAGCCAATTTCTGTCAAAGAAGCAACCGCAACAACATTTATATTAGTCTGCACTGTAATCCATATATTGTCCTTCGACGCATGACTCATAACATAACTTAACAAGTCGCATATATAACAACCATTAAGCACCCGATTTTCATCCTCATTTTCTGTAAGTGATTTTAACAAAAGAATTTCTTTAAGGTTTTTTATAGTCATACTTCTCACAGCCTTTCTGCCAGATATGTGTTTTTATCAATTATCGTCATTATTTCGTACATCGCTTATATTTTCCTGAATATCCATAGCCTCTCTTGTAAACTCAAATATCCTCTCACGCAGTTTATATACGCAGTCCATTTCTTTTCCTTCACCGCGCACAATATCTTCTGCAAGCGCGCGACACGACGGCGACCCGCAGCTTCCGCAGTCGAGCTTTGGAAGTGAATTGTAGATACTCTCAAGCTTATCCATTTTTTTCATTGCTTCACAGATGTCACTGTCAAGCTTCATTACAGGCATATACTCAATGTCCTTACTGAAGCTGATATCTTCTATATCAATACAAGGAAGCTCTTTTTCTGTTTCATAGCTTGTAAGCGTCTTTGTCAAAAGCTTTATCTTTGTTTCGGCAACAAAACCATTTTCAACTGTAATCGGTCCGCCTACGCATCCGCCTATACAAGCTCCTGCCTCGATAAATTTCACTTTTGGAAGCTGTTCATTTTCAAGAGCCTCAAGCACTTTTATAACATTGTCTATACCATCAACTGCTATGTACTCATCCTGACCAAAAGCATAAGCTTCTCCGCCGCTGTTTGCCCAACCAACACCTTTTAGACCCGAGCGCGCAAGCTTTTCAGGATTATCAATCTTGCTCATAGCACGGGCAAGCTTCATGTATACATCCGAAATCGAAATTGCCCCGTCAACGCACGATTCTTCCTGCCCAAGCGGTTCTTTTGTTGCCGTCACCTTGGCAGCACACGGCGTTATAAAGAATGCTCCGATTTTTTCCGTCGGCAGCCCTGTCTTTTTATGCGCCTCTTTTTTTGCAAGCTTTGCCGCCACCTCCATTGGCGAGAGTACCGGCAAAAGATGCTTTATAAGGTTTGGAAAGCGCACACGGATAAGACGCACTACTGCAGGACAGGCGGACGATATTATTGGATATTCAAGCTTTTTTTGAAACATCAAATCCTTCGATGCAATCGTCACAATTTCTGCTGCACGCGCAACCTCATACACATCATCAAAGCCTATTTTTTTAAGTCCGTTAAGAACTATATTTATATCGTCGAGCTGATTAAACTGCCCATAAAGACTCGGTGCCGGAAGGGCAATTTTATACTCATAGTTGTATATATTATCAAATGGCTCTGTAACAGCCTTTTTTGCATGATAAGGGCAAACGCGTATACATTCGCCGCAATCTATACAACGCTCTTTTATAATCTGTGCTTTTCCGTTTCTTACACGGATAGCCTCTGTGGGACAGCGTTTTATACAATTTGTGCATCCCATACATTTATCTTTATCAAGTGTTACCGAATGAAAATACGATTTTTCCAACCTTCAGCCACCACCTTACAAAATACATTTTAAAGCTTTATCGTCATAGTAACTGTCGTTCCTACTCCAAGCTCACTTTCTATTTCCATTGTGTCTGTATACCTTTTCATATTAGGAAGTCCCATCCCTGCTCCAAAGCCCATATCGCGAGCTTCCTGCGACGCGGTTGAATATCCTTCTGTCATAGCAAGGTCGATATGCTTTATTCCGGGACCTTTGTCGGCAAGTATAATTTTAATCTGCTCCGCACTTATTTCCACGTCTGCAGTTCCCCCGTTTGCATGTATGACCATGTTGATTTCTCCCTCATACATCGCAATTGCCGCGCGGCGTATTACCTCGGGTGAAATACCGAGCTGACTAAGCACTTTTTTCACATTGCCCGACGCTGTTCCTGCCTCGACAAAATCGCCACCATCAACGTCAAAATGAAGTTTTATAACATTATCCATAAGATGCCCTCCAAGCTACGCCTTGCTATACGGCACAAGTCCATTCGAATACAAAACACCGCAAGCCACAAACATCGGTTTTTGCGTTGTCATAAGTACAATACTTTTTGCCTCAGCAAGCGAAATCATATCCTCGCTTGGCTCTTTTCCGCGCACAAACACGATAGCCTTCATATCCATCATCTCTGCAGTACGGACAACCTGTGGATTTACAAGTCCGGTAAGAAGTATTCCCTGCTCCTTTACGAATGCTAAAACATCGCTCATAAGGTCGCTTCCGCAAGCACTTATAATTTCGATGTCGCCCATTTCGTTTTTGGTTCTCACCTCACACGAAAGAAGCTGTTGTATCTTTGACAGTTTCATATTATCACTCCCGAATTTAAAATCTTTATATGTGATATATTTAGTATATCATACGTCCCCGTTAAACGCAACATTCACTTTTGTCACTCAAAGCGTATGCTTATCTCACCCGTATTTATGCGCTCCGTTTCGCCGTTTTCGTTTCTTACAACAAGTGCACCGTCCTTATCAATATCCAGAGCAAAAGCCTTTCTTTTTTCGCCCGCGCGTATCAGGAAAATCTCTTTACCTATTACGCACGAACGCTTTTTATATTCATCGATAAAGTCGCAGTCAGGTAAATTATCATATACACTTTCAAGCTCATTTAATATCCCTGCTATAAGCTCATTTCTGTTTATGTCCTTATTTGTATATTCAAACAGTGCCGTTGCAACATCTTTTATATCCTCATCAAACGCTTTTGTCGTAACATTGACTCCTATTCCAAGAATAACAGCTCTCTCACCGTTTGTTGGGTCAATAATACTCTCTGCAAGTATGCCGCACAGCTTTTTATTTTTAATATATATATCATTTACCCATTTAATCTGTGTGTTTACATCACAAATATTATCAATCGCACGACAAAGCGCTACCGCCGCCATTGTAGTTATCAAAAGTGTCTTGTTTATATCAATTTTTGGACGCAATATAATACTCATGTAAATGCCCGCACCATGCGGTGAAAAAAAGCTTCGTCCGAGTCTTCCGCGTCCTGCCGTTTGTGTTTCTGCTACAATAACACTGCCATGGTTTTCACTTCCGACAGCAAGCTTTTTTGCATAATTATTGGTAGAATCAATTTTCTCAAACACGTGTATCTGTGCACCTATGTTTGTTGTATTTAAATGCTTTTTTATTTCTTCAGATGAGATTTTACCTTGTATATCCACATCAATTTCTCCTTAATAAAGATGCGCAAAAATCCGCCATTACGACGGATTCTTAACAATCTATTATACATTAAATCTAAACAGCACAATATCGCCGTCCTTCATTACATACTCCTTACCTTCAGAACGCACAAGGCCTTTTTCTTTTGCAGCACTCATACCACCACAGCTCATAAGGTCATCATACGCTACAACCTCTGCACGTATAAAGCCCTTTTCAAAATCTGTATGAATTTTTCCCGCTGCCTGCGGTGCTTTTGTGCCATTTACAATTGTCCACGCTCTTACCTCGGGTTCACCCGCCGTAAGATAGCTTATAAGCCCCAAAAGCTTATAGCTTGCTTTTACTATTTTGTCGAGTCCCGACTCACTCATTCCAAGCTCGTTTAGAAATTCTCTTTTTTCCTCACTGTCAAGCTCAGAAATTTCCTCTTCAATTCTTGCAGAAATCGCGATAACCTCGGATTTTTCGCTGCTTGCAAACTCCTTAACCTCATTTACAAGTGCATTTGACTCAATTCCCGTTGAAAAATCCTCCTCGGATACATTGGCAACATACAAAACAGGCTTCATTGTAAGAAGTGCAACCTCTTTCATAAGCTCTTGCTGTTCTTCTGTAAAATCCATCGCGCGAGCAGGCTTGCCCGACTCAAGAGTTGTCTTAACCTTTTCCAACAGATCAAGTTCTGCTTGAAACTTTTTGTCGCCCTTTAATGCCTTTTTAACTCTGTCAATACGTCTTTCCACCATTTCGATATCTGCAAAAACAAGCTCAAGATTAATCGTTTCAATATCACGAAGCGGTCCTATACTACCATCTACATGCACAATGTTCGTATCCTCAAAGCAACGTACCACGTGCACAATCGCATCAACCTCGCGTATATGTGATAAAAACTTGTTTCCAAGTCCTTCTCCGCGGCTCGCTCCCTTTACAAGTCCCGCAATATCGACAAACTCAATTATTGCAGGTGTAACCTTTTTGGGATTATGCATCTGGGCAAGTTTGTCAAGGCGTTCATCAGGAACACTTACTATTCCAACGTTTGGCTCAATCGTGCAAAACGGATAATTCGCCGATTCCGCACCCGCCTGTGTTATTGCGTTAAAAAGTGTTGATTTTCC
>JAZNVH010000020.1:0-14977 GCA_045592745.1 Candidatus Aphodoplasma sp.
TCGCTCAACGGATAAAAGCTACCCTGGGGATAACAGGCTGATCTCCCCCAAGAGTTCACATCGACGGGGAGGTTTGGCACCTCGATGTCGGCTCATCGCATCCTGGAGCTGTAGTCGGTTCCAAGGGTTGGGCTGTTCGCCCATTAAAGCGGTACGCGAGCTGGGTTCAGAACGTCGCGAGACAGTTCGGTCCCTATCTGTCGCGGGCGTAGGAAATTTGAGGAGAGCTGTTCCTAGTACGAGAGGACCGGAATGGACGTACCAATGGTGTATCAGTTGTTCTGCCAAGGGCATGGCTGAGTAGCTAAGTACGGACGGGATAAACGCTGAAAGCATCTAAGCGTGAAGCCTCCTTCAAGATAAGATTTCCCATAGCGTAGGCTAGTAAGACCCCACAAAGACTAAGTGGTTGATAGGCAGCAGGTGTAAGTACGGTATCCTATTAAGCTAAGCTGTACTAATAGGTCGAGGGCTTGACCAAGAAGGTTAAGGAGAATATATGAAGTAAAGGTAGAGTTACTTTAAGAATTGTTCAGTTTTGAAGGTGTGATAAACATCTGAAAAATCCGGTGACGATAGCGAAGAGGATCCACCCGTACCCATGCCGAACACGGAAGTTAAGCTCTTTAGCGTCGATGGTACTTGGTGGGTGACTGCCCGGGAAAGTAGAGAGTTGCCGGAACAAAGCAGACTGTGCCTGACAAAAGTCAGGCACAGATTTGGCTTTATATGAAAACGAAATATTCCTCAATAGCTCAGTCGGTAGAGCATGCGGCTGTTAAGCAAAGGGAACCGAGCCCGAGCGCTGCCGGTGGCAGAAGGAGCGAGGGCGCAGGGTTGTGCCGTGGTCGACAGGCAGCGAGGAGGTTTAGCTCCGAAGATGAATGTCGGGAACCACAAACGGACCGTTGGTGTAACCAACGACAGAAAAAAGAACAAAAGTTAATATATTCCTCAATAGCTCAGTCGGTAGAGCATGCGGCTGTTAACCGCAGGGTCGTTGGTTCGAGCCCAACTTGAGGAGCCATGAAAAAAGGCGCGCAGATTGCGTGCCTTTTTTCTTTTCTATTAGTATGAGCATGAATCAACAATTCAAACGGCAAACAACCGCATGTGCGGCGTTAACCAAAGGGGCCGTTGCCTAGACCTGAATCCTGTGAGCAAAAACAAATACGGAAGGATTTGGGATGTGTTGCAATTTTTAAAAATATGTGCTATAATACTACCATTAAATACGAGGAGATTCTTTTTATGTTATCCAAAATTTTGTCCATAATAATTAGTATTTCATTTGTTTTCGCAGGTTGTATGGGGACAGCCCGGCCGGGAGAAGAAAACCTTGAAAGATATTATATAGAGGATGGCGTTTTATACAATAATGAACAAGGTTACTCCTTTTCTGTGCCGGATAATTTCTTGCTGAATGAAGAATTTTATCCCAATAATTTAAGGCTGGAGAGTAAAGACACCGTTATTGAGATATATTCTTATGAAGCAGGCAGCAGAGAGCAGGGCGCTGCTTTTGTGGGCTATACCAATCAGGCAATTACTAACAATAAAGTTGATTACTCTGATGTGAAAACTTTAAAAAAAGGAAAGGCTGATATTTTAATTTGGTCAAGAGATAAACTTTCACGCATACAAAATGATAAAAATCATTATATGAAGATAGATATTTCCAAAGGGCTTAATATCTATACTGTTTTTGTTAAGTCAAGCAGCAAATTAGACAATTATAAAGATTATGTAAAAAGATTTAAGACTATACCGAAAAAGGATGTTTATGACACAGTAATTAACGTGAAGACAAAATCCGGCAGATTATTTAATGAAGAAACAACCAGATTCTATAATGATTATTTCTTAAACTCCGACAAAATTTCCTGGGGTATTTTTCACCCCAAGTATATGAAAAACGACAGCTTAAAAGACTTTGAAAATAAGATTGCACATAATTTTGAATTTGCTTTGTGGTATACGGCGTTTTGTAAAGAATATAACCCTGAAGAGATGAGAAGTTTTTTAGATAAAGCATATGCCGATGAAAAAATTGTTGAGATGACATTGCAACCAAACCTTGAACATGAAGCAGGTAATGATCTGTTCAGGGTTCTGGATGGCTATTATGATGAATTTTTGGATGCTTATGCAAAGGATATGGTTGATTTCGGACACCCTGTATTATTTAGATTTGCCAACGAGATGAATGGGGATTGGTGCGAATATTCAGGTTATCAAATGTCGTTAGACACAGAATTATATCGAGAAATGTATAAGTATGTTTACAGTTTTTTTGAGAAAAATAATGCTGACAATGTTATTTGGATTTGGAATCCTAATGGAAAATCCTTCCCCGATTTTAATTGGAATATGGAAGATATGTATTATCCGGGTGATGTGTATGTAGATGTGCTTGGTTTAACACTGTATAATACTGGCAATTTCTACGAAGGGGAAACCTGGATTGAATTTAAGGATTTGTATACACCTTTATATGAAAATTCTATGAAAAAGTATAATATGCCGTTCATGATAACCGAGTTTTCTTGTGCAAGAGCAGGGGGGAACAAAGAAGAATGGACAAAAGCTATGCTGTCTGAGATAGAAAATTACAAAAATATAAAAGTTGCGGTATGGTGGAATGGTGCAGATTATACAACAGATGGCGAAATCTCAAGGGCATATTTTATAGATGACAGCGAAGAAATGGTAAACATTTTCAAAGACTATTTTAATAAATAAACAGTGAAAATTGAATGCTTTTGTAGACACTTTTTCGCTTTGTGCAAATACAGCTAACCCATTCGAATTTTCCAAGATAAAAAGACACCTTCAAGGGTGTCTTGTTTGTTTTGATCTGGAATTAATAAAAACAATTTGCCAACAAAAAGCAAGACACAAAATGGTTTTGGATCAGACAATATAAATTGCAATTTGTTTATTACAATTGGGTGACTTCATTATTAAACAATTCTTCGATAGGCACACCAAGAATTTTTGCTATAACATAAAGTTCCCTATCGGTTGCACTGCGTATCTGTCCTTCAAGCTTTGAATAACTAGTAGGATTTATATCGCAACCCATAATTTGAATTTGGGCAATAAAGTCTTTTTGTTTAATTCCCTTTTCCTTTCTTAATTGCTCTATAAGCAAAATGAAATAGCGTGCCTAAAACAAAAACAAATATTATTCCTGCAATCATATATGCTTTTAAATTTTTCATAATATCACCAAAATATAATATGATAAAAGGGCGCAAAATATGCTATAAACTTGACAAAAAGCGCTAAAAATGATACTATCTTTTAGAAATAAAAATAAAAAAAGGTGCTTTTATGAATTACATAAAGATAAATACAAACCTTGGCAAAACCACAGAGTTTATGTAGGGCGAAATTGATACTGTAAAAGTTTTTTGTCATAACTTAAAGAAAGATGAAAAGCTGTTTTTAGAGAAAAAACAAAACTGTGCGCGTATGCTTTTTGTTGTTTTGGGTGGTGCAAAATTTGAGACAGACGGAGTGTCTTATGAGCATAATGACAAGGCTTTATTTATTCCAAAACCCGACACTTCATTCGAAATTGTGGGCATAAACGATGTTGCTGTTTTGGAAATACAAATAGAGCTTACAGCTGATGAGCACGATGAGCTTTTGTCAAGAAGCAGTGATTTCCTGATTTCAAAGGCGTATGATGCTTTTCCAAAATATAAAGAGGACTGCAAAAGTGAAAAAACTATCAGCAGAATGATTGTTGATGCGGATATTTTGCCACGTTTTGGCATGGGTAGCGTTGAAACCTACGGCGATGACAGAGTGGAAAAACATACTCATCCATGCGTTGAACAGCTTTTCTTTAATTTTGAAGAAAGCAATATGATGTTGAGATTGACGAGGATGATTTTCCGATAGATGCCAGCACAATTATGCATATTCCGCTTGGAAGCGACCACGGCGTGCGAGTAGACGCGCCATATCATATGCATTATCTGTGGATGGATTTTGTTATAGACGAAGACGGTAATCAATATCTTAAAGACGCACATCAGATTATTGATGAATAATAGCCTGCCTCCTTATCAGAATTTTTTGTAATTAATTTTTTGAATAATTTTCCTTGTTTATTATTTAAAAAATTTACATATACTTATTGTGACAAAGCAATAAACATATTGATTACAAAAAAAATGGAGGTAGTAAACATGGCAATAATTGATACAATTGCACTTATACTTGTTATAGTTGGCGGACTTAACTGGGGTTCGATAGGAATTTTCGGCACAGACGTTGTCGCAATGCTTTTTGGAGGACAGTTGTCGGCGATTTCAAGAGTGATATATACACTCGTCGGACTTGGTGCTTTGTGGTCTATAACAATATTGTTTAAAGACAAGACTACAGATACTGCTGCGCACCACCACGCAAGATAAAAAAGTTATAAACGCGAAATCCGCTCTTTGTGGAGCGGATTTGTTTTTTAGTATGTCAATAAAAAAGCGTATATTATTAATATTTTAGCATAATATATAATATATAACAATTTATTTTAATGTTTTTTAAATTTGGTCTTTACAAACGCTGTTTTCTGTGTTATAATAATCGAGTAAATTAAATATCGCGGGGTGGAGCAGCCTGGTAGCTCGTCGGGCTCATAACCCGAAGGTCGTTGGTTCAAATCCGGCCCCCGCAACCAAAACAAAAATCCTGTCGAAAGATAGGATTTTTGTTTTGTATTATTCATTTTTCATTATTCAATATTCATCATTCATTAAGTTTGACAGGATTTTTTAATGAATAATGAATGATGAAGCCGCTCCGCTGATGAATAATTAATAATTATGGCAGCTTTGCTTATGCAAAGTTTTTATTTAGACGAATTTCGTGGGTATGGCTCTTTTTCGTCTGTTAAACCTGCCAAATAGTCCATGCTTGTATCAAGCGCTATTGCAAGTTTTCGGCATTGTTCAAAAGTATAATATCTTTTTCCGTTTTCTAATTTGGAATAGTCGCTTTGGTCAATACCTGTTAACATTTGCATTTTTATTTGCGTATAACCTTTTTTTATACGCAGTTCTTTTAATTTGTTCATTTATACATCACCAATTAATATTATGGCAAATTTCCCTATTGTAATTATGGTTAAATTGACCTATAATAATATCGGGAGGTGATATTATGCCTGATTACAAAACTATGTACCTCGAATTATACAATTCAGTTACTGATGCAATTGAAATATTGCAAAAAGCTCAAATAAAAGCTGAAGAAACTTATGTTAATTCTTCCGAAAACGAAGGGAAAGAAAAAAATCCTATCGAATGATAGGATTTTTTATATTCTTCATCTTACCATATTTGGAATCAACAATCTTTGCCCAACATTTAATATATCGGGGTTTTCAAGGTGGTTAATCTGTGCGATAAGCTGTGGAGACACGTTATATTTTTTGCCGATTTTCCAAAGTGTGTCGCCGTGACGTACGAAATACACTATAATTCCGTGACGCGTATCAAGCGTTTCATCGTCATTGGCCAGAACATTTACGCACAGCATAGAATTGTTTTTGCAGATGGCTTTTGCCTCAAATACAAGTGAAACGCGCACCTCAATTTCGCCTGTCATAGTGATGTTATAGCTTTGGTGGGCAATCTCTACGGTTATATCACAGTCCATGCCCTCATCAAGAGAGTCAATTTCGATTGGAATTTCAAAATCTATTTGCGCTTTTTGTGTGCTTATAGGAGTATGGTCAGAATTTGAAAGATAGAGGATATAACAATCTACAGAGCCTGCTACCATAGCTTTTCCCGACGACAGTTTAACGTCTGTTATGTACGGCTTTGATACAAGATTATATATGCTGACAAGCTCGGGAGCATTTTCGGGAAGGTTAATTGATGCACGAAGAGCCTGTGATGTTTGACCTTTGCCGCAGAGAACATCAAAGGAAAATGGTTTTGTTTCGCACATAAGCTTTTTTTCTGAACAAAAACAATCACAAAGCGCGCTCATTGAGGTGTTTTCGCTAACATTTGCATCTGCATCTATAATTATGTCGACATCTAAAAGGCGCATATTTCCATTTGTGTCAGCGCGAAGTGCAAAGTCTGTGCGGCAAATATTAAGCTCAAGCTCACACATACAATTTTCGTTTGCGCCATCTGCGTCAAGCACCTCTGTAAATGGTATTTCGTGTTCCATAAATTCGATGTTGTTATCCTCTGACACGTAAAGCGAGCAAAGAAGGATGCTTCCTTTAACAACGATTTTACCGCTGACAAGACGCATATCCTTGTTACAGATTTTTGCATCGGTTTTCAGAACGCTTGCGGCGTTTGGCTTTCCTGACGGAAAATCAAGAGTTTCGCGCACGCCTATTTTTGTGTTAGATGCATTTACGAGATTGTATATCCAAAAATCCTGTGACTGTTTTTCGATAGGAACATCTGCTGAAACGTCGCACACAAGCTCAACATTGTTTTCGCGTATGCAGCGTATGTCAAGCTCGACAATAACTTTTACAGAGAGCTTTCTTGAATTAAGCATAGAAAACTCGACATGGTACGCATCAGCACGAACCATACAATGCGAGCCGATGCTTATCATAGAATTTTCTGCCAAAGCTTCAAATGGCACGCTTGTATTTATGGAGCAAACGGGTTTTTCATCGCCTTCGGGCACATATAATATGGTAAGAGCGAGCGAGCCATTTATGTTGGCGCGCCTGTCACCAACCTCTACTTTTTCGACCATAGCACACGAGTCAATTTGCAGAATTTTTGACATATCGCTCTTTATATCGGGTACAATTATATCGTTTTGTACCAGCACCTGCATAGTATCGTGCATGAGCGTTTCATTTATGGTAACCGTTTCTTTTCTAAGTTGAATATCCAAAATATATTCCCCCCATTTTTTAATGTGAAATGCGCCAAAAGCGCAATATGGACTTGTCTTTGTATATTAATATGTGATGGGAAGAGAAAATATGAACTTTTTTAAATTGTTTATTTGAAAAAAGTGAAAAATATGGTATACTATGCATAGGAAAAACAAAAAAGGGAGCATGGAAATGCAATATAGTGCGAAGCTTTATAACAAAATAAAAAAATTTTCCCTTGAAAAACGCATATCTTTTCATATGCCTGTGCATGGTGGGGAAAAGCTTTACGGAAAAAGGTATGTAAAAAAGCTTATGAGCTTTGACGTTACCGAGCTTGATGAAACTGATAACCTCTATGCACCTGAAGGTGCGATAAAAGATATGCATGAGAATATGGCCAAGCTTTTTGGCGCAAAAAATGCTCATTTTATTGCAGGTGGCAGTAGCAGCGCGCTACACGCTATGCTTCTTTCGTCATTAAAGCGAGGCGAAAAGCTGCTTGTTGACAGCTGCGTGCATATAAGTGTTATAAATGCGTGTGTTTTGTACGGTATAGAGCCTGTTTTTATAAATCGCGAAATTTGTCCTGATTTTTGTATAGCAGCACCGATTACGCCGTCTTTATTAAAAAAGGCGATAGAGGATAATCCTGATGCCAAAGCTGTTCTTATAACAAGTCCTACATACTACGGTGTGTGCTCGCCAATAGCGGAGCTTGCTGACATAACACATGAGCACGATATGATATTTCTTGTTGACTGTGCACACGGTTCGCATTTTGCGTTTTGCGATAACTTGCCAAACATACCTGCTTTTGAGGGAGCGGATATGTGTGCTGTGTCACTTCATAAAACGCTCGGAGCACCTACGCAGGCGGCGCTTCTTCTTTATAATAGCGAAAAAATCCCATTTGAAAAAGTAAAAACAGGCATAAATATGGTTCAAACAACAAGCCCGTCATATATGCTTATGTGCAGCAGTGATTTTATATGTGAAAAAATGGCGCGCTATGGACAACGGCTGTTTGACAAAGCTGTTATGCTTACAGATTATGCCAAAACAAAAATAGAGCAAAAGACAAAATGCAAGTGTCTTTCTAATGAGGGCGGAGATTTATCAAGGCTTGTTATAAATCTTGGCGCGTATGATATAACGGGCGATGGGATGGCCAAAAGTCTTTCTGAAAAGTATAAAATAGATGTTGAAATGGCGGAGAGCTATAATATCGTATGCATAATAGGCCCTGTGAGCACAAAAAGTGAACTTAATTCTCTTATAAAAGCAATATGTGAAATTTTATCGGGCACAGAGGCGCGAAAAGATATAGGCATACCAAAAGAAAGCAATCCCATACAAATGAAGATGAGTCTTTGCGGTGCGTTTTTTAACGAGGGGGAATTGGTGCCGATAGAAAAAAGCTGCGGCAGGATATGTGCAGATACTGTAAGTATATATCCACCGGGCATAGCGTGTCTTGTGCCGGGAGCACTGATTGATGAAAAAATTATAAAAGGACTGCAGAATGCACAAAACCAAAAAAGACGCATAACGGGAATGCATAATGGAAAAGTGCGAGTAGTCAAATAAAAGAACGCCGATAAATTTATCTGCGTTCTTTTATTTAAAATTTACAATCTGCGTCAAAACATATATAAGAACAATTATAATAAGCGAAAAGCTAAACCCAAACCTTGGTCGTTCGCGCTTTTTTATGCGCTCAATCTTTTTTATTCCTTCCGGCGCAACGCCAAGCCAAACAAGGACAAAGGTGAGCGAAAGGAAAATAAATATAAGGTTAAGCGCAAGGGAAAATTCTGCTTGCAAATGCGGCGGTATAATATTTGCTGATATATATCCTATTGTAAGCGAAAAGAAGTTTACGGAAAAGTGAAAAATCATTGCCGGTAATATAGAATCGGTGCACAGCGCAATAAATCCAAGGGCAAGCCCTAAAATTAATATAACAACGGCGCTTGTTATCGAATTGTGAAGCACAAGATAGGCAAGTGCACTCGCAACCATTGCAAAGCGTCCGCCATAGCGCTTGTACTCACAAAGTATAATGCCGCGGCAAAATATTTCTTCAAATATTGCGGGTACTACGGCTATACACAAAACGCCGACAAGGTATTCTCCAAAGCTTTGCGGCATCATAACCGCCTGTGGCATCGAAAAAAATCCTGATAAAAGCTTGTTTAAGGGTATACTTATTACCGTAAGTGTAGCGTTTGCGCATATGCCAAGGAAGAACCATAAAAAAAACTGTGAAAGAGATATTTTTTTAATGCGTAAAAAACCTGTGTTGTGATGCGAAATAATATACATATACAGCCCTGCTGTTATTATGACGGGCAGCGCCAGAGCAAGTGCAGTTGCGGTGTAAGAGCCATTGGGCATATGCGAAAATATTTTACCAAAAAGAGAAAAAAGCACAAAGAAAATAAGCAACACAAGGCAAGCACGTCTGTGCGGCGTAAGGTTATTTATGTAATTTTTAATGCGCTTTTTGTTCATAAGTCTGCCTGCCTTTTTTGTTATTTGTCTTTTTGGCAATATATAATTTCGTTTTCGGTAACGATTATGTCTACACCGATATCAAATTCTTGTTCAAAACGCTCACCCGAAAGCTGACACGAAAAAGCCGCGCCTATTTTTACGGCGTTTTTGCACGAAGAGAAAAATTTATCATAATATCCTTTGCCATAGCCTATTCGAAAGCCGCACCTGTTATACACAAGCGCAGGTACGATTACAACATCAATTTGTGACGGGTCAAAAACGTCTTTTGTTTTTGGCTCTAAAATTCCATAATTACCAAGCACGGTTTTATCGAGCCCGGTAAGCTTTGATGCGTGCATTGTCTGCGAGGCCGTATCTGTAACGGGCAAAAGAAATGTTTTTTTGCCGTATGCTTTTTTCATAAGTGGGTCAAGACATACCTCTGTGTTGATGGCGTGATAGCTCATTATGGCTTTAGCATTTTTAACACAATCGAGCGAGAGTATAGATTCACATATTTTTTCTGACGCATCCTGGCGAAAATGTTCATCAAGAGCTCTGCGTTTTAGCTTGTATTCTTTTCTAAGCTCGCTTTTTAAAGTCATAGCACGAACGCTCCCTACCTTATATTTGTCTTAAAAACCCCACACCGTCATTTGATGTGGGGTTTTTGTTTATTGCTTGTCAAAATCATTTATTGAAATCTGTCTTGTATGCTGAGTATGTGACCACTCGGTCTTGTTTTTGTCAATCATACCCTGAACAGCAATCGGAATCCATGTAAGGTTATAAATCATAAAAGTAAGATAACCCCAGAACATACGCTTGTCAAACACCTTGCGCTCAAGAGCAATAACAACAGGCATATACAAAAGCTGTAATATTACGAAGGTATTCCATACTATGGGTGTAAACAGATAGTCCATATGGAAAAAGCCTATATTACCATCGGGATATGCCATTTGAAGCCATGCAAACAATGTTATAAAACCAAGCGCCATAATTCTTATGGGCTGAACAAGATAGAGCGCACAGTCAAAGCACAAGAATTTGCCTTCAGTGAATGCTTTCTTCATGAGCTTGCCAAAAAATCTTGACGCAACGTCTGCGTGTCCCTGCATCCAGCGCTTGCGCTGTCTCCAGCTTTGCACGAGCGTGAGCGGTTTTTCGTCATATATAATTGCTCCGCGCTCAAAGCCGACCTTTTCATCATTGAGGGCAAGCTTCATAGTAAACTCCATATCCTCTGTAAGACACGTTGCACCCCAGCCGAGCTTCTTTAAAAGCTCTGTCTTCATAACAAAGCCTGTGCCCGAAAGCTGACACGAAAGACCAAGATTGTGTCTTGCAAGCTGAAATACTCGGCTTACAGACCAAAAAGAGAATGAGTATGCACATGTAATCCACGAATCAAACGGGTTTTTGCTGTCAACGTATCCTTGAACAACGTTATAGCCGTTGTTAATCTGCTTGTTCATTGCTTTTAAGAAGTTTTTGTCAACAAGGTTGTCGGCATCGAATATGCCTATATAGTCGTATTGCTTTTCCATATTGAAAAGCTTTTCAAACATCCATTCAAGAGCAAAGCCCTTGCCACGCTTTGTTGTATCAAAACGCTCGTATACGATTGCGCCGTGCTCACGTGCAACCTGCGCTGTACTATCTGTGCAGTTGTCTGCAATGACAAATACGTCGTATGAGTCTTTGTCATAGTCAAGTGCTGTCAAACTGTCAACCATATTGGCAATAACAACCTCTTCGTCATGCGCTGCAACGAGAAGCGCAAAAGTGTTTTTGCGTGTGGAAGGTTCGCCTTTTTCCTTTTTGGGAATCCAGCCGAATATGCCCACCGTAAAATAGTATAAAGTTATTGCTAATGCCAAAAGCTGAACCACCATTGTTACCACGTTTAAAATATCGAGTACAAAATCGCTCAAAACTTTCACCTCATATTTTTTAATCTGATTTTTTATGTATGCAATAAAATGAAGCGACCAATTTAAAAAAGTTTTTTTACAAAGACCGCTTCTCTCTATTAAACAATATACACTATTTAATCGATTTTTGCAAGAATTTTTAATGAAAAACAAGAATCTGCTTACATATATTGGAAAAAGGGAGGCGTCTATTTGTATTAGTGTATAAATACGCACAAAAAAAACAAGCTGATTTTGTTTAAAATTTCATACACACTATTTTTTATATGATAAGCTGTTTTCTGCAGGCGATTTTACAAAAGTTACAACACACCTGATTTATATAATAAATACGTCGTTTTTAAATACTTTTCAAACATAAAAAAGACAAGCAGTCAAAATTTGTTTACAAAATTGTTACAAAAAAGTTTCAAAAAGGCTTGATTTTTTTCTTAATATGGTGTAAAATGTTCTTAGTTAATAATTTTGTAATAATTAAATAATCCAGCAGTATGTTTTGACATTTGGGCTTTGCCGCTTTTTTGATTAGTACATAATTATTGTGAACGTACGTGGCAGGATTGTTGTTTAACGAGTATATTTAAGAAAGTTATTGGTTTTAGAGATTTAGAGAGGTGTTTTGATGAGATACGGATTATATTCCGGTTCTAAATGCGACAGATTTGATAAAAGCAACGCATCGCAGAGAATGTGTATCGCAGTTAATGAGCAAGATAGTAATAATGATGATATTATTATAAAAGCCGTGGCACAGGAGTGCGAAGCTCCTCAGGAAACAACAAGAATTGATTTGCGTACGTGGAGAGCGCAGAGGGCTGCTGAGCGCAAAAGAGCAAAAAGAGAGCGTTCGGTTGTTCGCAAGGCGTATTTAAATGCAAAAAAAACTATTGCCGATACATTTAAAAAGGTTACAGGTTTTGAGGCAAAGGCTACTGTGGGCAATAAAAAGAGCGATAGGAGCTTTATAGATAAGTGGGCAAACATCGTATCGAAAACTAAAAAGTATGTAAGCGAGGAAAAAAATCGCCCGGCAGTAGCGCTCGGAGGCAGCGTCGCTTTGGTTTGCATTGCGCTTATTATAGTATTTCTTAATTTTTCTGTTGGTTTTGAAGCTGTTGTAAATGGTCAAAGCGTTGGTATAGTGCCTGACAGGGATACATGCGAAAAAATTATAAATGATGTAAATATAACGCTTTTAGAAAATTTTGGCGAGGAAAGCAAAATCAATGCCGAGATAGTTACTATTCCGCGTCTTGTGTCGAGAGGCTCGTTGTCACCCGAGCAGGATGTGAAAAATGCAATTTGTGCTTTGAGCGATAAAATGCATGCAATGTATGTGATTTATCTTGAAGATACACAGCTTTGTGCAGTTTCAAGCGCTGAAGAAGCCGAGCAGGTTTTGGCAGATTTTCAAAATTATTATACCGGCGGCGACGAAAATGTGACTTTTGAAACAGACAGACCGCTGACAATAAGAGCTGAGCAGGCGCCGATAACACTTTTAAGAAGTGCAAAAGAGGCTGTAAATGTTTTAAACGGTAGTGAGAAAAAGGAAAATGATTATACAGTTTTGCCGGGAGATACACTTTGGGGCATAGCGCGCAAATTTGATACAAGCGTGGATGAAATTCTTTCATTGAATGATGGCCTTGGTGAAAATATAACGGACGGAGACGTAATTGTAATAAAGTCATATGTCCCCGTTGTAACAGTAACAACAACTCAGATTAAAGAATATAAACAAAAGATTGGTTATGAAACAGAGGTTGTTGAAACAGACAGTATGTATCGTGGTAAAAGCGAAATTACTCAAAAGGGTGAAAATGGTGAGGCTTTAGTTGTTGCCAATATAGTAGAGCAAAACGGCAAAGAGGTTTCGCGCGAGATTTTGTCGCAGACAACAGTTAAAGAGCCTGTTACACAAGTCAAGAAGGTCGGCACAAAAGAGCCGCCGTCAGGCTATGGTACAGGAAGCTTTGTATCGCCTGTATACGGAACAGTAACCTCGCGTTATGGTTACAGAAGGAGCGGTTTTCACAAAGGAATAGATATTGCAAATTCTTATGGCACACCAATTCGCGCGGCAGATAACGGAAAGGTTATTTTTGCAGGTTGGGACGGTCTTTTTGGAAAGCTTGTTAAGCTTGACCATCAGAACGGATATGTGACATATTATGCGCACAACAGCAGTCTTGCCGTCAGTGTTGGCGAAACTGTTCAAAAGGGCGAAATAATTGCCTATATGGGTTCGACGGGAAATTCGTCAGGACCGCATTGTCACTTTGAAATTTATAAAAACGGCGTACTTAAAAACCCGGACAATTATATTTGATATTAATGAATAAACTAAACAAAAAAGAGAGAACAGATTGTGAACAGAACCAGTAAAAACGGACAATAGAAAAAAAGAGCCTCCTATGGTATAATAAAAACCATGGGAGGTATTTTTTATGCCAAGAAGTTATAGACACATCAAAGATTATGAAAAAGAGATAATGGAAATGAGAGAACAAGGGCTAACAGGGAGACAAATACAAGAGAAGTTTGGGTTCAGCAAAAAACAATATGAGAACTTCATTACCAGATACAACAATAAGCAGAGAAAGTTGGCGGCAGGTATTGCATTAAAGAAAAAAGGCAGACCTCCAAAGGATTATGTTGTACACGAACAAGATAAAGTTGCCGAACTCAAATACATACTTGCTCGCAAAGATGCAAAAATTAAATCGCTAGAAATGGAAAATGAACTGATGCGGGATTTTCTCTCGCTCACAGAAAGGAAGTGAGAACAAGCATAAAATATATGGTAATATACCGTCACAAAGATAAATATTCAATCAGTGAAATGTGCAGATTCTTCAAAGTATCAAGAAGTGGATATTATGGCTATGTATCACGAATGGAAATTCCTGCAAAAGACCTGCCTTTGGCTGAAAAGATAATAGAATGTCAATCAAAATGCGGTAAAACTTATGGCTATCGTAGAGTACATATATGGCTTGAAAGACAAGGAATATATCATAATCCCAAAACAATACTTCGTGTAATGCAGAAATACAATCTTTTATCTGTTATCAGAAGAAAGAAATATCGTAATTATGGCAAACATCTACATCGTTATCCAAATTTGTTGAATAGAGATTTTAATGCTGAACGACCAAATCAAAAATGGGTTACAGACATTTCGTATATTAAGACAAAACAAGGAACATTATACTTGTCGGTTATCAGGGATTTGTTTGACAACAGTATTGTTGCTTACAAGACCGGAACAGAGCAGAATATTAACCTTGTACTTTCTACAATCAAAGAAGCGAAGAAAAAGGAAAAAGTCACTGCAGAGTTGCAGCTCCACAGTGACCAAGGCTTTCAATATACCTCACAAGCATATTTCTGCCTTACAAAATCTTACGGCATTACTCCGTCAATGTCAAGACGAGGCAACCCATACGACAATGCTTTAGCTGAAAACTTCTTCTCTATTCTTAAATCGGAATGTATAAGCCGCATCAAAATCAAAACGCGCGAGGAGGCTCGCCTCCTCATCGATGAGTATATCTATTTCTACAATCATGAACGCATTCAACTAAAAACAAAACTGACACCACTTGAACAGCGATGCCAGTTTGTTGCTTAATTTAATATTTTCCTGCTTAGG
>JAZNVH010000021.1:0-2164 GCA_045592745.1 Candidatus Aphodoplasma sp.
TAATGGAGTTATATATATTTCTGTATGCTTTTTTTCCTGTCTCTGTATCAAACTGTCTTATGCGGAGAAGCAATTTTAATTTAAGTCCGTAATAGAAAATATACTCATCAGAAAAAGCATCCATAGGTCTGAGTGTTTCCAGCATTTCTAAACGATAATTATTTAGATATATTTCTGCTTCCATTGGATTCTCTTTTTCTATTGCCGTATTAGCTGCTTTGATGTACTCCGCAGGTAAAATTCTGTTTTCGGTATCGAAAATCTTATTCATTTTTTCAGCCCGTACCTTGCCGAGAGCAAATCGAAGATTTATCTCACATTCGTTCCATGCATCAATCAAAGATGAACCCAATCTTTCTGCATTTTTTGGGGGAGATAAGCTAATCTTCTTTATAGCTTCTTGAGATTTTTTTCCTAAGAAGCGTTCGCAAAGTTCATTAAAACGGTCTTCGGTAATCGGAAGCGGAGCATTCTCGCTTATTCCATCCAAAGACGGCAATTGTGAAATCAAATAATATTCAGCCATAATTTATTCCTTCGCCTCTTTCAAAAGTTCAGTAACCTTTGGACTGAGATAATTCGAAAGCATATCCACAACAGCCTCTGTGGAATAATCATAATAAGCGCTACCGTTATTCACAGCAATGCGAAAACCTCCGTCGAAATTATCATTAGCTTTCAAGATAATACCTTTTAGCATTTTTTCCCTAAGAGATGCAAGTATATTCTCCTCAAATCTATTAAGGTCTTTACTGTTCATTATCACAGTAATATCTTCTGCATCCGGCTTGTTCGCCCAACACTCGATAATATTGATAATTAGTTCTGCAAGTTCATCTGATGAATATACGGTGTTAACATTTTCACCAATAATTGTTTTAAGCTCTCTTGTTACACTTTCTCTGAAAGATATTAACAGATTGCGACCTGCTTGACGAATTGCATCCTCGCTTGATTTTGTCATCTTCTCAGTTTCAGCTTTTGCTTCAGCCATAATTTTATCTGCCTGTGCCTGTGCTTCGGCAATAATCTTTTCGGCGTCTGCCTTTGCAGCATCGACTATGGTCTTAGCTTCTGCCTCGGCAACCGCCACACCATCCTTTTTGATCTGCTCGATAAGCTCCTGAAGTTGTACTTCCATAATGTAATCTCCTTTTCACATTTAATTACGTTTTTAGAAAAAACAAAAGGGAAGCAACATCCTCTGCAGTCAGCTGGTTCCCTCAAATACTATCACAACAATTTACCTTTTGACAATTATATCATGATTCTAGTTTTTTGTCAAGACATTTTGGACTATTTTATATATTTATAAAAAAGTAAAAGTAAATGCAAAAATATAGTGTCCAAAGTATGAAAAACATATAATGAATACAGGTTCTAATTATTAACGTGCAAAAACCAACACTTTTCGACCAACACTTATAAGAATATTTTAAGGAGGGTAGAGACGATGCTTTATCTTTATGGCGCAAGCGCAAAGCTTGGAATTGATGAGGCAAGGGTTGTGTCGCGCGAATATATAGATTTGTAAAAATGTGAACAAAGTGAAAAATTGTATAAAAATGTCTTGACAATGATAAAGAAACCAAATATTATAAAAGCATAATAAAACTAATGCTTTTGAGCAGAAATAATACATAGCATAAATATTGAGGAGGAGATATACTATGGCAAACAATGTTATAGAAATTACAACGGAAAATTTTGAAAATGAGGTTTTAAAAGCCGATGTTCCCGTATTGGTTGATTTTTGGGCAGCGTGGTGTGGACCGTGCAAAATGGTGTCACCAATTATTGATGAGCTTGCAGATGATTTTGAAGGACGCGGCAAAATCGGTAAGGTTAATGTCGACGAGCAGATGGAGCTTGCAGAGAAATACAAAGTTATGACTTTGCCTACCGTTATGGTGTTCAAAAATGGTGAAATGGTTGAAAAAGCTGTTGGAGCAAAGGCGAAGGCTGATTTTGCACAGATGCTTGAAAACAATATTTAAGAAAACTTAAAACAGGGGGGACATATTGAATTGCCCCAATTTATACAGACAGTACAAAAAAAGAGTGCCTATAGTATAAATATTAAATTTTAAGCAACATACTGACTTCGTTTTTCTAGCGGAGTCAGTTTTGTTTTTAGCTGTATTCTTTCGTTATTGTAAAAATA
>JAZNVH010000022.1:0-43397 GCA_045592745.1 Candidatus Aphodoplasma sp.
AAAAACCTATGCTGATAAATGGTCGGATATGCTGTCAAAAAACATAGGTCTGCTCCTTTGGGGAGAGGTCGGAACGGGCAAAACATATTTTGCGGCTTGTATCGCAAATGCGTTGGTAGAAAATTGCGTATCTGTAAAGATGACAAACTTCTCAACCATACTCAATGATTTGTTCTACGAGAACGACAAAAATCAGTATATCGACAGACTGAATAATCACAGTCTGCTGATTATAGATGATTTAGGCATTGAGCGTGACACGGAATACGCATTGGAGCAGGTTTACAATATCATAGACGCACGATACAAGAGCAATAAGCCACTTGTTGTAACAACAAATTTAACCATTACAGAGATTAAAAATCCCGTTGACACCGCACACAAAAGAATTTATGACAGAGTTTTGGAAATGTGTGTGCCGGTTAAGTTTGACGGAGAGAATTTCAGAACACAAAAGGCTGATTCCAAAATGGAATTTGCAAAAAATCTATTTAATACGGAGGAATGAACATTATGGCAATGTCAGTAATATTAAGATTTAAAAAACAAAAGGGAAACCCTGCTCCCAAAATCGAGGGACATCACGAACGCAAGAAAGAGAAATACAAGAGCAATCCCGATATTGACACATCAAGAAGCAAGTACAATGTTCATCTTATCACACCGCAGATGAGCTACAAGAAAGAGGTTGACAGCCGTATTACAAGCTCCGGCTGCCGTGTGAGAAAAGACAGTACAAGGTTTGTCGATACGCTTATTACCGCAAGTCCCGAATTTTTCAAGGGCAAGGACGGGAACTTTATGCTCATATATTTCCAAAGAGCGTTGGAATTTATGAAAAAGCATATCCGTCCCGACTGTATATTCTCGGCAGTAATACATCTTGACGAGAAAACACCGCATATGCACCTATGTTTCGTGCCGCTTACAGAGGACAAAAGACTGTGTGCAAAAGAGATACTCGGCAACAGCACTAAAATGGTTGAATGGCAGGATAAGTTTTACGAACACATGGTAAAATTTTATCCGAAGCTGGAGCGTGGCGAGCCTGCTCGTGATACACACAGAAAGCATATTCCTACAAGTGTTTTCAAAGCAGCATACAGATTACAGAAAATGCAGCTTGAAATTGAGAGCATTTTGGAAAACACCAATATACTCAACACAGGCAAGAATACAACAAAGGCTATGGTATTGATTAAAAAGTTCGTACCAAAGGTTGAGAGCTTTGAAACACAAATAAATATGCTTTCAAGGTCATTCAAAAAAGCAGAGGAAGAAAATGCGGAACTATCAAAAGCATTAAACACTTACAAGGATAGGAGCTTTAAGCAGAGCCGTGAACTTGCCGATTTACAGATTGAGGTTGAAGAATTATATAAATTCCTCAACAAGATACCTGCTGAAATCATAGAACAGGTTAAGGATGCAGAAAAACAAGCACAAAAAGAACGCAAGCGAAAGCGAGAAATGGAGGCGGAGAGATAATGAAAAAAATCACATTGAAGCCTCAAATAACATCTTCCGGCAATCAGCTAAAACACCCAGAAAATATAAACATCAAAAAGAAAATCGGCACTACTACATATATGGTAAATGCCTATTTCAACCAAGAAGCTAATGGCGATATGGTTTCAAGGGTGAAAAATCTTATCACAAGATAGGCTTGTGCAAAAGGGAGAAAATACAAATAATTAAACCAAAGCGTTGAATTTGACAGTCGGGTATGATATAATGTTTATACTACAATACTTATCATATCCGGCTGTCGGAAAGGAGAATTTATTAAATGATAAGACAGTCAAACGATGATAAAATAACTGCTCTTTACTGCCGATTATCTCAAGATGACGGGCGTGAGGGCGAAAGTAACAGTATAACAAATCAAAAAGCAATTCTTGAAAAATATGCAAAAGACCACCAAATGACACCATACAAGATTTATGTAGATGACGGAGTAAGCGGAACTACCTTTGAGCGTGACGGATTTAAGGAAATGCTTGCGGATATTGAAAGAGGAAAAATCTCTGCAATCGTTGTTAAGGATTTATCCCGTTTCGGCAGAGACCATATTATGGTTGGATATTACACAGAAATGTATCTGCCGTCAATGAATGTAAGATTTATCGCAATCAATGACAATGTAGATACAGAGAATAGCGAAAGTAACGAGTTTGCACCTTTTACCAATATTTTTAATGAATGGTATGCTAAAAATGCAAGCAAGAAAATAAATGCTGTATTTAAAGCAAAGGGTGAATCGGGACAGCGTTTAGGCTCTGCAATTCCTTATGGTTACAAGGCAAATCCCGATAATCCAAAAGAAATTATCATTGATGAAGAAGCTGCAAAAGTTGTCAGATACATATTTGAGCTTTGTATGTGTGGCAAAGGTCCCGGCAAAATTGCAAAACAGCTTACCACAGAGAGCATTTCAACACCTATGGTATATTTTAGAGAACACGGAATGCCTTGCAGAACAAAAGCCAATATGAGCAATGTGTGGTGCAACAGAAGTGTTTCGGGAATACTTGAAAATATGACCTATATAGGACATACAGTTAATTTTCGGACTGCTACCGTAAACTACAAAACCCATAAGAAAATACGGCAACCTAAAGAAAATTGGCTGATATTCGAGAACACACACCCACCCATTATCGAAATTTCTGTATGGGAAAAGGTGCAGGAACTCCGAAAGAATAAACGCCGTTACACAAAGTCGGGTAAGAAAAGTATCTTTGCAGGACTTTTGGAATGTGCGGACTGTGGTGCAAAACTGTATTACTGCTCGTGTAAATCACACAAAGAAGATCACGATTATTTTGTCTGCTCGAATTATAAAGGTAATACAGGCAAATGTACGGTGCATTATCTCCGTGAAAGTGTGCTTTATGACATTGTTCTTGAACAGGTACAGACAATGCTTGCATATCTGCAATCCTTTGAAAGCGATTTTGTAAAAAGTCTTGTTGATAAATCTGCAAAGGACAAGAAAAAGGAAATCGCTTCACGCAGAAAAAAGCTCGAAGCAAACAAAATGCGAGTATCGGAGCTTGACGGAATTTTCAAAAGAATTTACGAGGACAATATATCGGGCAAATTAAGTGATGAACGCTTTGCAAAGCTATCGGCAGACTATGAAAGAGAACAAAAACAGCTTGTACTTGACACCGAAGCACTTGAAAACGAACTGAATCAAGAAGCTGAACAGGTTGACAATGTGGAATACTTTCTGAATATAGTCCGTCAGTACACCGAAATCAAGGAGCTTTCTGCAAGAGTGGTAAATGACTTGATTGATAAAATCAAAGTTCACGCAGTAGATAAGTCAAGCGGTCAGAGAATACAGAGAATTGACATTTACTATACCGCAGTCGGTCTGATAGATGTATCACAACACTTTCAAGAATTAGCAGTCTCAATGTTTTTATTCAATAAACAATGAGACGATACAACGAGCAAAAAGCCCATTGTATCGCCATTTCTTAAAACTTCCTTATACTCATTTAACCGAAGCCGACGCATAAAAAACGCAAATCCCAATTGTCGCCAAACAAACCTTATACAGTATGATGTATATACATACACTGATAGATGGAATTTGCATTTTTATCAAATTCAACTATCAATGTATGCAAAAATAAGCATACTATTCAAAAGAAAAAATATACATCAACCGTGCATAACATATTCAGTTTGTTTGGCATATTTGTAATACCATATTTTTTATAATTTATCAACAGAAATTTTTAAAACCGAAAAATACGCCTGTATAGCTATATCCTTTCCCCATTATAGTTTGACAATAAATACGTATTATGGTATAATTTTTTATAGTAATGTGTATTTTTTATATATTAAGAAGGAGCAATCTTTTTATGGACAGAATGATGTCAATAGATTATGGTGATTCGCGTGTTGGCGTAGCCGTTTCAGATTTACTCGGCATTACTGCGCAGGGTGTTGAAACAATCAAAAACACCGGTAAGCGTGCACTTTTCAGCAGGCTTAGTGAGCTTATAGCCGAGTACAAGCCCTCCGTTATAGTGATAGGGCTTCCCAAAAATATGAACGGCACACTCGGACCACGCGCCGAGAAAAGTATCGAGTTCGAAAAACATCTAAAAGAGATTTATGACGGCAAAACTGAGCTTTTTGACGAGCGACTTACCACTGTGAGTGCAATACGCACACTAAACGAAACAAATACAAGGGGTCAAAAGCGCAAAAATGTTGTGGACACCGTCGCTGCGGTTTTAATTTTGCAGGCATATATGGAGCGTACAAAAAGATAAATTGTGATATAAAAAAACAGGGCAATATCGCCCTGTTTTTTTTAACTTGTATAATCCTCTAAAAGCTGCAGCATTTCTTCATAAGATAATCCGTCTATTCCCTTCGCCAAAAGCTTTTGGTCACTTTCGGGAAGCGCGTCTGTCGAAACATCAACTATATTCATAAGCGTCGTTTGCCCTGACATATATGTTTTATACACCGCTATTCTTCCAAGATATTCTTTTAGCTCATACTTTTCTTCATTTGCCTTAGGCACGTCAGGCGTAATATACACCTCACCCACAGCACTTGCTTCCTTTTCGGGCAAAGGTGAACCCGTCACCTCTGGACTCGGCGATGGCGATGGCGTAGCTATATTTGCCCGTATTTTTTCGTGCTCTGCACGCTCTTCTTTATTATAAGAAACGTCAAAAGCATAATACCCAACTCCAACACCTACTGCAATTGCCAGCGTGGCGGCTACAAAAAATTTCCAAAGCTTCACATTATCACCTCGCACGCTTATTATTGGCTCTCTTTTCTTTTTTTATACGCTTTTTTGGATTTTATATATTGCCTCCAAAGCCTTATCAATCTCCTTTTTCGTATTGTATATACCAAAAGAAAATCGAACGGTTCCGCCTTCATCAAGTGTGCCGAGCGTTTCATGAGCAAGCGGTGCACAGTGAAGACCGGCGCGCACACAAATTTTGTATTCACTGTCGAGTATCTGTGCTACCTCTACGCAGTTTTTATTTTTTATATTAAGACTTACTACGCCCGCATAATTTTCATCTTCACCGCCATATATATATACATTATCCATATTTTTAAGACCACTTATAAATCTGTTTTTAAGCTCCTGTTCGTGCGCAAAAATATTGTTAGTTCCCGTTTTTAAAATAAAATCTACCGCGCTGCCCAAAGCGGCAATAGCCGGCATATTCATGGTACCGCTCACAAGACGGTCAGGCATAAAAAGAGGCTGATTTTTATTTTCGGAGCCTGAGCCCGAACCGCCTTCAACTATCGTATCAAGTACCAAACCCTCTTTTACATATAATCCTCCCGTTCCAAGTGGCCCCAAAAGAGATTTATGCCCCGCAAAAGCAAGCATATCAATATTTTGCTTTTCTACGTCTATATCTGCCACACCCGCGCTTTGCGCCGCATCAACCAAAAATAATACACCATGTTTTTTGCATATCTTGCCGATTGTATCAATGTCTTGTATACGCCCGCACACATTCGAAATATGATTAACAACCACGAGCGCCGTGTCAGGACGAATGGCATGCTCGATATCACTTGACTCTACCCTGCCATTTTCGTCGGCATATACAATCATATATTCGGAGCCGCTTGCATAAACAGGGCGGCAGACAGAGTTATGCTCCATAGAAGTCATAATAATGTGCTTTCCTTTACCTGCGACGCCTTTTATTGCCATATTAAGCGCAAACGTTGTGTTGTTCGTAAAAGCAATGTTTTCAGGCGACGATATATTAAAAAGAATCGAGGTTTTTTCTGCGCACTCATAAATATATTCGGCTGCCGAAACAGCAAGAGAATTTGCACCATGCCCTGCATTTGCACTGTGATAGCGCGTCATATTATAAAGCGTTTTATATACTGCTTCCGGCTTTTTGTGCGAAGTCGCCGCGCAGTCAAGATATATCATATCTTTTCATACACCTTCTGTCCGTCTATATTTTTTTCTATAAAAACAGCCCTTACCAAAAGCTCATATTCGTCTGCAATATCTAAAACTGTATTACAATCGCTCTTTTTTACTCGCAGACCATAACTGCATCCCCTTATTCCCAGCCCTGCCGGAAGCTGTACTACAGAAGCATAGTCTATAAGCTTTTTAACAAGCTTTTTTGCGCGATTTGATACAGTAACAGAGTTAAATACCACCAAAGCGTAATCCACGCTCTCTCACCTTCTTTTAGCTCAATTTTTCGCTTGCCCCACGCTACATAGTATGCAAAACGCTGTAATTTTGCAACATGCCGTAGCGTATAATAAATTAAAATACATTGTGAGGTGGCAAAGATGAAACAGATTAATAATAAGCTTATATATCTAAATAACGAAAGTGTTCTTCATTTTTATTACTGCGACAAAGATGGAATATGTATGCGCAGTCAAAACAGTGCTCATTCACTTTTAAAAGATACTCATACGGATTTTGACGTAGTTTATACAAACTCTGTAATATATCTTGTGTGCCAGAATAAGAACGGAGATATTGTTTTGTTAAAGTATTTTGATAATGCCTGGCACAAATACACTCTTCTTGTAAGTAAAACACAAAATGCCTATGATAAAAATTTTTATCTTCTTGAGTCAGCAGATTGTGTCCAGTTATTTTATACAATAAAATCATCGGGACGACTTCTTCTTATACAACAGATTTTGTCACAGCAAAACAGCGAGCCAATCGTTGTATCAGCAATACAAGAAAGTACAAAACCATTTTTTGTCATAAACGATAGCGAGCTTAACAGCTACATATACTATAAAAATGAGCAGGGCGTGCTTGGCTACAAGATGTATAAATGGTCGCAAAAAAGTTTTGGTGACTTTATAAAAGTTGAAGATTGTGCGTCAGACTATGTATACGCACTTTTAGATATGTATGGAAGACACCACATTTGCTATAAAAGCCAAAACTCAATAGCATATATAAAGCGCAGTCTTGATGGTGAGTACACAAAAACTTTGATCCCAATCTCCTATTTTGATATAGATACCGCTCCGTATATACACTTTGACGAAGAGAAAATATATATTATATGGCGTGCAGGTAGCTGTATAATGTATGTACAAAGTGCAGATGACGGCAAAAGCTTTTGCGCACCTGTGAAAATGATTTCTTCAGGCGAAGCTCCTTTATTATTTTCTGTTCAAAAACAGCATCGACGCAGTTTTTCTTTTGGCACGCTTGTAAACGGTGAGCATCAGCTTATAAACATCGGAATGCATGCGCACGAAAATTCTTTAAATAAAAATCATGTAAAAGATAAACGTCCCATAATACGTGAAACCACAAATAGTTCAAATGACGATATAAAACGCATAAAATCCGCTTTGGTGGCACTTTCCGGGGAGGTAAGTGAACTCAAAAATAAACTGGAGTTTGTTGTGGGATTATTGGAAAATAAAAATTCATAATTTCGCATATAAAAAAGGAATTCGTCAATTGACGAATTCCTTTTTTGAATTTTTATGTTGTTTTAGCTACATTAATTAATCAAAAGACTTTATTATGCATTTTTTATGCCTTGTGTGGTGTACGCATTTTGCTACAGCCCGTTTTTTATACTTCTACAACGCCGTCATATACCTTAACGGCTGTACCTGTCATAAACACGCCATTGTCAGTATAGCGCACAACCAAATCTCCGCCACGAAGTTTTACTGTAATATCCTCACCCTTCGGGCAAAAACCATTTTCAACAGCTGCAACAGCTGCCGCACATGCACCTGTACCACATGCCCATGTTTCGCCGCTTCCTCGCTCCCAAACGCGCATTTTAATCGTTCTCGAGTTAAGCACACGAACAAACTCAGCGTTTACACGCTCAGGGAACAACTCACTGCTTTCAAATAGCGGGCCTACCTTTTCAATATCAAGTGTATCAACATTATCTGTAAATACAACACAGTGCGGATTGCCCATCGAAACGCATGTTATATTGTAATCCTCGCCGCCTATTTTTACAGGTCTGTCAACAACAAGCTCACCGCCAAGCTTTACAGGAATCTGATTTGGCGCAAGTATCGCCTTGCCCATATCAACCTCTACGGCATTAACCTCGCCATTTCTCAAAGAAAGCGTAAGAGTCTTTATGCCACTGGCTGTTTCAACTGTAACTGTTGTCTTATCTGTAATTTTATTATCATACAGATATTTTCCAACACAGCGGATAGCATTGCCACCCATATTGCCTTCACTTCCGTCAAGGTTAAATGTACGCATCTGCGCATCTGCAACTTTTGAAGGTCCAATTAAAACAACACCGTCGCCGCCTATTCCGAAATGTCTGTCACAAAGGCGCACACTGAGTCCTTCGGGATTATCGATTGTTTGGTCAAAGCAGCTAAAATAGATATAGTCATTTCCACAGCCCTGCATCTTGGAAAACTTTAGCTTCATTTTCTCGCTTCTCATATTGTTTATATCAACAAGCTCTGTTGAAAACTCTGAGTAACGGCTCTTTAAGCTGTCAGCAATTGCATTTGCTGTATCAATCGATGTAAGACACGGAATATTTCTCTCAACCGCCTTACGACGAATTTTAACGCTGTCGCGAGTCGGAATTCTACCCTTGGTGGATGTAGAAATAACGTAGTTTATCTTGCCGCTTTCGAGAAGTTTTAGCGTATTATTATCTGACTCATGAATCTTGTCTACCGCGCGTGCGTATATGCCCGCATTTTCAAGCACCTTTGCAGTACCCTTTGTAGCATAAAGCGTAAAGCCAAGGTCTGCAAATTTCTTTGCAACATCTGCAATTTCACTCTTGTCGCTGTTACGCACTGTAATAAATACGCCACCGTGCTTTTTAAGCTTATATCCCGCACCGATAAGGCCTTTATACAAGGCCTCCTCAAGCGTCTGTGCAATACCAAGAACCTCACCTGTGGATTTCATTTCAGGGCCTAAGTGGCTGTCTACATTTATAAGCTTTTCAAACGAGAATACAGGCACCTTTACTGCAACATAAGGAGCACTCTTGTAAAGGTCAGTTCCATATCCCATTGTAGAAAGCTTTTCACCAAGCATCGCTCTTGTTGCAAGGTCAACCATCGGTACACCCGTAACCTTACTTATATAAGGTATTGTACGCGACGAACGCGGATTTACCTCGATTACATAAAGCTCATTTTCATATACAAGATACTGTATGTTTACAAGACCGAGTGTTTTAAGACTTACAGCAAGCTTTCTTGTGCATTCGATAATTCTGTCGCGCATAGCATCGCTTATGTTAAACGCAGGATATACAGCAATTGAGTCACCCGAGTGAATACCCGCACGCTCAATATGCTCCATAATTCCCGGAATAAGTATCTCTTCTCCGTCACATATTGCATCGACCTCAATTTCAGTACCCATCAAATACTTATCAATCAAAACAGGGTTTGTAATGTTTTGCTGAAGGATAATACCCATATACTCCACAATATCCTCATCGTTGAAGGCAATTATCATATTTTGTCCGCCAAGAACGTATGAAGGACGCATAAGCACAGGATAGCCAATCTTTTTTGCAACCTCGAGTGCCTCTTCACATGTCATAACAGTAAAGCCGTTCGGGCGCTTTATCTGAAGCTCTTCCAAAAGCTCATCAAAACGCTCTCTGTCCTCTGCCATATCGATGCTGTCAGCACTTGTGCCAAGGATTTTTACACCGTTATCGTTAAGGAAGTTCGTAAGCTTTATCGCAGTCTGTCCGCCAAATGCCACAACAACGCCATACGGATTTTCTGTGCGTATGATGTTCATAACATCTTCTTTTGTAAGAGGTTCAAAATACAGCCTGTCCGCAGTATCAAAGTCTGTCGATACTGTTTCAGGATTGTTGTTTACAATAACAACCTCATATCCTGCCTCTTTAAGTGCCCATACGCAGTGAACCGACGCATAGTCAAACTCGATTCCCTGACCTATACGAATTGGTCCTGAACCGAATACGATTACAGTCTTTTTGTCAGAATTTTTCTTTTCTATAAACTGCGCAGCTTCATTTGTTTTGTCAAATGTAGAATAAAAGTATGGCGTCTGCGCCGCAAATTCTGCCGCACAAGTATCAACCATCTTATATGATGCAACAAGCGGATTTTCTACCTTCTGATTTGAAAGTCTCTCAATTACGCTGTCAAGAAAACCAAGGTTTTTCGCCTCTTTGTAAAGCTCATCTGTAAGCTTTTCGCTTTCAAGACGTTTTTCCATATCAGCGATATTTGAAAGCTTATATAAAAACCATGTATCTATCTTTGTTATATCAAAAATGTGCTCACAGCTTACACCACGTCTTATTGCTTCATATACCATAAACAAACGCTCGTCATTACACTCGTGAAGCGCCGCCTCAAGCTCATCATCACTAAGCGCAAGAGCCTTTGGATAACGCATAGAATCAAGCGAAATCTCAGCGCCACGCACCGACTTCATAATAGCCTGCTCAAATGTAGGTGCAATTGACATTACCTCGCTCGTTGCCTTCATCTGTGTGCCGAGCGAACGCTTTGCATATACAAATTTATCAAACGGCCATTTCGGGAATTTTACAACGACATAGTCAATTGTAGGCTCACAGCACGCATAGGTACTTCCCGTAACAGCATTTTTAATTTCATCAAGAGTATGTCCAACAGCAATTTTTGTTGCAACCTTTGCAATCGGATATCCCGTTGCCTTTGACGCAAGAGCAGATGAGCGCGACAAACGCGGATTAACCTCGATTACGGCATACTCAAAGCTATTCGGGTTAAGAGCAAACTGACAGTTACATCCGCCTTCTATTTTAAGCTCTGATACGATGCTGAGCGCCGCATTTCTAAGCATTTGATACTCTTTGTCAGAAAGTGTAACCGTCGGTGCAATTACGATTGAATCGCCTGTATGAACACCTACGGGGTCAAAGTTTTCCATACCGCAGACAGTAATAACATTGCCCTTGCTGTCACGGATTGTTTCAAACTCAATTTCCTTCCATCCTGATACGCATCTTTCAACAAGTACCTGATGTATAGGCGAAAGCTCAAGACCGCCGTTTGCAATCTCACGAAGCTCTTCTTCGTTATTTACGATACCGCCGCCTGTTCCGCCAAGAGTAAACGCAGGACGGATAATAAGCGGATAGCCGATTTCGTTTGCAAATTCTACTGCACTTTCAACATCGTTTACAACGAGCGAAGGAATTATCGGCTGACCGATTTGCATCATTGTGTCTTTAAAAAGCTGTCTGTCCTCTGCTTTATCAATAGTTTCGGGATTGGCACCCAAAAGCTTTACTCCATACTTGTCAAGAAAACCTTCCTTTGCAAGCTGCATCGAAAGGGTAAGGCCTGTCTGACCACCAAGGGTAGACAAAAGACCGTCGGGTCTTTCCTTCTTTATAATTCTTTTTACAGTTGTAAGCGTAAGCGGCTCAATATATATCTTGTCCGCCATAGCGTTATCCGTCATAATCGTAGCAGGATTTGAGTTTACAAGTACAACCTCAAGTCCGTCCTCTTTAAGCGCACGACACGCCTGTGTTCCGGCATAGTCAAACTCTGCCGCCTGTCCGATTACGATAGGGCCTGAACCAATTACCATTACTTTTTTAAGGTCTTTTCTTAGCGGCATTATTGTCTACCTCCTTTTGCCATAAGCTTAACAAAATCGTCAAACATAACAGATGAATCAAATGGACCCTCGCATTTTTTTGGGCAAAACTGCGCCGAAAATGCGGGGATATTTGTATATTCTATACCTTCACATGTTCCATCGTTTACATTTCTGTAGCTTTCATAAGCATTTGCCGGAATTGTCTGCGACGCAATTGCATAACCATGGTTCTGACTTGTTATATATACACCGCCTGTTTTAACATTCACCGAAGGCTGACTTGAGCCGCGGTGACCATATCTTAGCTTGTATGACTTTGCGCCCTGTGAAAGAGCCATAAGAAGATGGCCAAGCCCTATACCAAAAGCGGGGATTTTCTTATCAAGCACTTTTTTAATCTCGGCTACAGCATCCATATTCTCCTCAGGATCACCGGGGCCGCCTGCAATTACTACGCCATTGGCGCCAAGCGAAAGTATACTCTCTGCCTTTGCATCGGCGCTCACTCTTACAACCTCACATCCGCGACTTGTAAGCTCTTTTATAAGACTTTTGTTTATGCCAAAATCCCAAAGTGCAACCTTGTATTTTTTCTCGTCGCACTCATAAACCATTGTCTCTTTGCATGTTACAGCGTTTACTGCACCGACTGTTTTGTGTGCTTTAATCTCTGATAAAAGCTCATCACAAACCTCAGGTGAGGTTGTAATTTTAGCATTCATAACGCCGTTATCACGCAAAATCTTTGTAAGCTCTCTTGTATCAATACCGTAAAGACCTACAATCTTATTCTCCTTTAAAAAAGTGTCAAGCAAACCCTCACAACGAAAATTCGAAGGGTGCTGACACCAATCACGCACAATGTATGCTTTTAAATACGGCTTATCACTCTCAAAATCTTCGGGAATAATACCATAATTGCCAACAAGGGGGAAAGTTTGTGTAACAATCTGACCATAATACGAAGCATCTGTCAATGTTTCAATATAACCTGTCATAGCTGTTGTAAATACAACTTCACCGATAGCTTCGCCTTCATAGCCAAAACTTTTTCCTTCAAATACTGTGCCGTTTTCCAAAACCAAATACGCACTCTTTCGCATTTATGCCGCTCCTCCTTTTAAAATTCTTCATATTTATCTATAATTTTACATCAATTAATCATTATACACCATTTTTTACAAAAAAGCAAGTCATGTTTCATAAGTTTTTAAAATTCCTTGTGCAATTTCTGCCTTAGTCGTATGCATATCCATCGCCTGCTTTTCGATATACCTATGTGCCTGCTTTTCCGTCATATTAAGATACTGTATAAGCGTGCACTTTGCCCTGTCGATAAGGCGCATTTGTTCAATCGTAGTTTTAAGCTTGATATTTGCCCGCTCGAGTCCCAAAACCTTGCGTCTGAGTGCGCCTGCAAGGCGCACCGTACGCAAAAAAACAAATTTATCAATTGGCTTTGGTACTACAAAAACACCATCTTTAGATACCTCGTCCGAAATCTCATCGGCAAGCTCTTTTGTTGCAAACAACACCACACTTGCCGTGCTGTCAGAGCTTATGCTCATAGCAAATTCATGCCCAAATTCATCAGAAAGCGGTGTGTTTATGAAAACATAATCAACATCATTTGTTAAAACTATCTTTCTTGCCTCTACGCAGTCTGCTACTTCAAATATGTCGCCCTCAAAACCCATCGGGCGAATAAGTGCTTCTATCTTTTTTGCTGACTCCAGATCGGAAACAATCAATACATTTCCCAAAAACGATCACCTCCTGCATATCAGGATATAAAATATCATTTTTTATATGGTTGACTCTTATGCAAAAATATGTATATATTAATAATATCATATATATATATAAACCGCAACAACAGATTGTATCCATTTTCAAAAAGTTTAATCAATTCCTCTAAGGTCAAACTCGGGAATATAGCTTTCGCTTGCAGACGAACGCTGTTGCATACATCCTTTAAGTCCAAGTAAGAGTGCGCGCTCTATAACCTTATTATACTCAAAGCTTGTTACCCTTCTGTTTATCTCCTCAAATTTGTCGCTTTTATAGCTTGGCGTATACTGACACATAAGGCTTATCATTATTTTTTCTTTATCAAAATTTTCCCCTATCCAATCAAGTATCTTTAATGAATCCTTATACGCGCCCGGAAGCAGCATATGTCGGATTATAAGTCCCTTTTTCATCATTTTTTCTTTATCAAAACATGTACTGCCAACCTGTTTATACATATGTAAAATTGCTTCTGACGCTTTTTTGAAATAATTTTCTGCTCCCGAATACTTTTTTGAAAGCTCTGATGAAAAATATTTTAAATCGGGCATATATATGTCAACAAGCCCATCAAGCATATCAAGCGTATCCGTATTTTCATATCCTGAGCTGTTATAAATAACAGGTATTTTAAGCTTGGCCTTTACTTTTGTAAGTGCATCTGCAATTCTATGGGCATAGTGTGTCGGTGTGACAAAATTTATGTTGTGAGCACCTTGCGACTGTAAATCAAGCATAATATCACAAAGCTTTTCTAACGAAATATCCATACCAAAATTTTCGGCGCTGATTTTATAATTCTGACAAAAGCAGCATTTAAGTGAGCAGCCTGAAAAGAAAATTGTGCCCGAGCCATTTTTTCCACTTATACAGGGCTCTTCCCACATATGAAGAGAGGCGCGTGACACGCGTACGCTGTCACCCGCACCGCAAAAGCCCGTTTGTTCTTTTCGATTGACGCCACACATTCTTGGGCACAAATAACACTTATCCACCAAAAATTCACCACACAAAATATTTTTTAAAAAACGGCTGGCACATAGCCAGCCGCTTTAAATCTAAGCTAAATTACATATCATTAAGTCTTTTCTCAAGTGCATTATGCTCATCCATAATTTCCTTTGGAAGTCTGTCACCAAACTGAGCAAAGAACTCTTTCTGGCTTGCAACTTCTTCAAGCCATACTTCTTTGTCAATGTTTAAAAGCTCTTCCATAGCCTTCGGATCTATATCAAGGTCTGTTGTATCAATTTCCTTCGGAAGGTAACCGATAGCTGTTTCTTTTGCATCAGCCTTGCCTTCACAGCGATCCAAAATCCAGTTAAGAACTCTCATATTATCGCCAAATCCGGGCCACATAAAGTGTCCTTCGTCGTCGAGTCTGAACCAGTTAACATGGAAAATCTTCGGAGCTTTTTCAGGATCAAGACCTGCACCGATTTCAATCCAGTGTGCGAAATAGTCAGCCATATTATAACCTACGAAAGGCTTCATAGCCATCGGATCACGACGAACAACGCCTACTGCACCTGCAGCAGCTGCTGTTGTTTCAGATGCCATTGTAGCACCTACGAATACACCATGATTCCAATCAAATGCCTGATATACAAGCGGAGCTGTCTTTGCACGTCTGCCACCGAATACGATTGCACTAAGCGGTACACCCTGCGGATTTTCAAACTCAGGTGAAATGCATGGGCAGTTAACAGCAGGAGCTGTAAATCTTGAGTTCGGATGTGCAAGCTTGCCACCTTCTGCAGTAAACTCTTTGCCGTTTACCTTTGCACCTTTCCACTCTGTTGCATTTTCAGGAGGATTCTTGTCAAGACCTTCCCACCATACTGTCATATCATCATTGTTGATTGCAACGTTTGTAAAGATTGTATTCTTCTTTGTTGATTCCAATGCATTAAAGTTTGTCTTAACGCTTGTTCCCGGAGCAACGCCAAAGAAACCAGCTTCAGGGTTGATTGCATAAAGTCTTCCGTCAGCGCCTTTTCTGATCCATGCGATATCATCGCCGACTGTCCATACCTTGTATCCCTTTTTCTTAAGGTATTCAGGCGGAATAAGCATAGCGAGGTTTGTCTTACCGCATGCAGACGGGAATGCCGCTGCGATATATTTTACTTCGCCCTGTGGATTTTCAAGACCGAGGATAAGCATATGCTCAGCCATCCAGCCTTCTTTCATGCCCTGGTATGAAGCAATTCTTAGTGCAAAGCACTTTTTACCAAGCAATACGTTACCGCCATAAGCAGAGTTAACAGACATGATTGTGTTATCCTGGGGGAAATGTACGATATATCTTTCGTCAGGATTTACATCCTTTTTAGCATGCAAGCATTTTACAAAATCGCCATCCTCACCAAGAGCGTCGATAACGCTTTTGCCTATTCTTGTCATGATGTTCATATTAAGAACAACATAAATACTGTCTGTAAGCTCGATACCGATTTTTGAAAATGGTGAACCAACAGGACCCATTGAATAGGGGATAACATACATTGTTCTGCCCTTCATTGAGCCATCATAAAGCTTGTTTAGCTTTGCATACATTTCAGCAGGAGCCATCCAGTTATTAATTGGACCTGCTTCTTCCTTTGTTTCTGTGCAGATAAATGTTCTTTCCTCTACACGCGCAACGTCATTTTCTGCTGTTCTATGATAATAACAGCCCGGAAGCTTCTCCTGATTAAGTTTAATCATTTCTCCTGATGCAACAGCCTCTGCTCTGAGTGCTTCAAGCTGTGCCTCACTTCCGTCAATCCAAACTACCTCATCCGGCTGTGTGAGTTTTTTCATTTCCTCAAGCCAGTTAAGAACCTTTTTGTTCTGTGTCATGGTAATTTCTCCTTCCTTTCCTTCGCGAACTTTCTCGCAATGATTTATATTTTAAATTTGTAAATACTATAATCACCCATTATAACAAATCATATTTATTATACCCTAAAAAAAATATAATTTAAAGTCTTTTTTTTATTTTTTTTGAAAAATTTTTCTCTTTATACAAAAAATGGTATAAAAGGTGGCGTTTTGTATGTGTTTTATAAGCTTTGTGCATTCATTTTCAGCATTTTAATACATTGGCGCAATAAAAGAGCCGACAAAAGAGGGTGAGTCGGCTCCTTTTCTGGTTGCTTATATATAAATATAAGCGGAATTATCAATTTTTATTGTTCAATCATCTGTGGTCTTGCCTCACCAAGTACAAGCGATATTTCCATACTTTTTGAGTTTCTTACAATCGTAAGAACTACGCTCTCGCCCGCTGTTTTCTTATCGCGAAGCTCATTTAACTCATCACCCGTTTCAACCGTCTGTCCATCAAACTTTATGATAACGTCTCCGGGTTTGATTCCTGCTTTTTCTGCCGCAGAAAATTCAATTACATTTGTAACGTAAACGCCTACGGGCAAATCATAATACTGTGACATATTCTTTGTTATGTTTCTGTAGTTTATTCCTATTTCGGGTCTTCCCTTTACGTATCCTCCATTCATAAGGTCCTCTATGATAGGCTTTGCAATGTCAGTCGGTATAGCAAAACCAAGACCCTCGACACCTGTCGATGCCATTTTTACTGTGTTTATTCCTATAACCTCACCATAAGCATTTACCAAAGCACCGCCCGAGTTACCATTATTAATTGCCGCATCAGTCTGAAGGAGTGTATACTCTGTATCATCAACTGTCACAATTCTGTTTGTAGCACTGATAATGCCTGTAGTAACAGTTCCTGCAAGCTCCTGACCAAGAGGATTTCCTATCGCAACCGCAAGCTCGCCCACCTCAACATCAGCTGAATTGCCGAGTACCGCAGATGTAAGATCCGAGGCCTCAATTTTAATCACAGCCAAATCTGTCTGCGCATCTACTCCTATAATTTTTGCGTCATATTCTTCTTTGTTATTTAAAATAACCTTAAGTGAGGTTGCATTTTCAATAACGTGATTGTTTGTAACAATATAACCATCAGGACTTATTATAATACCTGAACCGCTGCTTTGTGAAGGAATAAAAAACAAGCTGTTTACCGTCTGTCCCGTTGCCACAATGCCCACAACGGCAGGGCCTACTCTTCGTGCAATTTCTACAATGCTAAGCGGTTCCTGACCGCTAACCGAGCTTCCCTGAAGGCCAATCGCCATAGAAAAATCAACTTTGTTTCTCATATCACTTCCGTCTTTGAAAATAACAGCCGAATCCTGATTATATTTGTTCATCATCGGAACAAGTACAAAAGCACCAAGCACTCCCGTACATAAAATACTCGTTATAAGGGCCGTAACAACAACCATTACCCACGGCTTTCTGTTTTTCTTTTTGTCATACTCACTCGCCTGCGAAACAACAAGCGCCTTTTCAGGTTTTTTCGGTTCTATCCCAAGCTGATAATCATCAGGATACCATTTGTAATCGCTCATAAATGTCACCTCGTTTTAATTTTTTTAGCATACGCTCATCTTACAATATTTATTATACAATATTTTTTTGTCTAAAGTATGAATAAAATGTAAAACCCTTAAAAATATTTTACGCAAGCTCCAAAGAGAAAATGAATGTCGTTCTTTTTTGAGGATGATTCGGATTTCCATCATACTCTTCATCTGATATATCTACGCTGTGCGCAAAAATCTTTTCGCCGTGTATAGACAAGATATTTTTAACAAGATATAATCCAAGACCCGTTCCCTTTTTATCGTTTCTTGATTTATCTGTCTTAAAAAAACGGTCAAATACGTGAGGCAAGTCCTCTTTTTCAATCCCTATTCCCTCATTGGTAACTGCGACATACGCTTTTGCTCCCTTTCTAAACACCTTAATTGCAAGCTGTGATGAAGGGTCAGAAAATTTTATCGCATTATCCATCAGGTTAGTTATAACACGCGAAATTGAATCTTTGTCCGCTATAACATTTATATGCTCATCAAAAAAGTCAACCCCAACATCAAGGTTGTTTTCATCAATAGCACTTTCAAATTTGATTATCGTAAGCCTTATCATCTCCGCAAGATCAAACGGTTTTAAATCGAGCGAAAACTGGCCAAGGCTCATTTTTGAAATATCAAGCATATCGCTCACCATACGCGAAAGCCTTTTTGACTCTGAAAGAGCAATTGACAAATACTCTCCCGCGCGCTCTTTTTCTATTGTACCATTTAAAACGTTTTCAATAAATCCCGATATTGTCGTCATGGGCGTTCTTAGCTCGTGAGAAATATTTGCAATAAAGCTTGTGTGCGTATCATCAAGCTGCTGAAGCGAATCTGCCATATAATTAAACGTAGCGCCAAGCTGGGCAATTTCATCTTTACCCACAACGTGTACTCGCGATTTAAAGTTTCCCGATGCAATGCTTTTTGCCGCTGTATTTATGCTTTTAAGTGCACGCGTCATTCTTTGCGAAACAATATAGCATACTACAAACGCAATAAAGAGCACCACAGCACTGATAGTTACAAAAATTTTCGATGTATTGAGTCTGTCACGCTCAAGGTTTGGCATTGAAACATTTAAAAATATGACACCTACAACCTTTTGTTCATATTTAATAGGATATCCCACACTTAAAACCGTATCCGAAAATACTCCTCCAAGCGTGCCTGTAAATTGCGTCGTTTTACCATCAAGTGGCTGGCGCATATATTCTTTATCAATTTTGACAAGATTACTTTTTATATTTGAAGTTTTTGCAAAAATGTCCCCCTGAGAATTTGCAATTACTACATGCATACCATTCATCACGCTGATAGTTTCAAGATTGTCAAGATAGACCTTTCTGTAAAGCTTGTCATTATTTTCAATTTGCAAATTTACTGTCATCTCGGAAATGAGCGGTGCAATCTCACGAAGATTTGTTGCCTTTTGGTCTACGGCATATTTTCCAAGCATACCAAAAAGCATTATTCCCGTCAAAAGAAAGCTCAAAAATAAAATTGCGACGTTAGACCACATCATTTTGGAAAATATTGTTTTAAACATTTACTTCACCTCAAACTTGTAGCCTACTCCCCATACAGTTTTGAGCTGCCAGTTTTTCTCGTGTCCTTCGAGTTTTTCACGAAGACGCTTTACGTGCACGTCAACCGTACGCGAATCGCCAAAATAGTCAAAGCCCCAAACCTCTTCCAAAAGCTGCTCACGAGTATATACACGGTTTGGATTTGAGCAGAGGAAAAATAAAAGCTCAAGCTCTTTGGGCGGAATATCAATCGCTTCCCCTTCAATTTTCAGCTCATAATTTGAAAGATTTATTATAAGATTTGGATATACAACCTCTTTTGACACTTCCTGATTTTTTGTTTCATAACGGCGCATTACTGCTTTTATACGCGCGATAAGCTCCTTGCTTTCAAACGGCTTTACCATATAATCGTCTGCCCCAAGCTCGAGTCCTAATACCTTATCAAATGTGTCGCCCTTTGCCGTAAGCATAATAATAGGTATATTGCTTACTCGTCTTACCTCGCGGCATACCTGCCAGCCGTCAACGCGCGGCATCATAACGTCCAAAAGCACAAGATTTGGCGCTTCTGATTTGAACTTTTCAATGGCCTCCATACCGTCATGTGCCACGATAGTAGAAAAGCCCTCTCTTTCAAGACATATACGTATAAGCTCAGCAATATTTATATCATCATCTACGATTAAAACCTTTGTCTGTTGCATATAAAAATCCTCCTGACATACTCTTTGTCAAAATAAATTCTTTCAATTATATTATTTATTAAAATAAGTATATCACACCATAAATAAATAATAAAGAAAATTTTTTGTAAACTTTTATAAAAAATCTTAAACATATATGTTAACTTTTTTCTTTACAATTTTTGATTTTCGTATTATACTTGTATTATGCTAAAAACTATATTTACCAAAGAAAGCTGTGATTTTTAAGTGGAATATTCATCTTTGAAAAATATGAACAGAATCGTCTTCAAGGTTGGTACATCAACACTTACTTATGAAAACGGAAAAATTAATATACAGCGCGTTGAAAAGCTTTCGCGCGTGCTTTGCGACCTTCGAAACTCGGGCAAGGATATAGTGCTCGTTTCATCAGGTGCTATCGCTGTCGGTGTCGCAAAAACAGGCTGCACAGAAAGGCCAAAGTCACTTCCTCACAAGCAGGCACTTGCCGCTGTGGGACAAAGTGAGCTTATGTATCTTTACGACAAGCTTTTTTCAGAATACAACAACACCGTAGCGCAGCTTCTGCTTACAGCCGATGTGCTTGAACACGACCTTCGAAAGCAAAATGCTCAAAACACCTTTGAAACACTTCTTGACCTCGGCATAATTCCCATAGTAAATGAAAACGATACAATCTCAACAGAGCAGATAGAATTTGGAGACAACGATACACTCTCAGCACTCGTTGCCGAGCTTATACATGCCGATTTGCTCGTTATATTATCAGACATTGACGGTCTTTATGACAAAGACCCTAAGGCAAACAGTGACGCAAAGCTTATACATGTTGTAGAAAAAATAGACGAAAATATAAAAGAATGTGCAGGCGGCGCAGGCTCAAGACGTGGCACAGGCGGTATGATTACAAAAATCAAGGCGGGCGAAATTGCAAATAATGCAGGCATTGATATGCTTATCCTAAACGGAAGCGACCCGTATGATATCTACAAGGCTCTTGACAACGAAAAGATAGGAACAAGGTTTTTATCACAAAAATAATTTACGATAGTTTAATAGGAGAAAAATCTTATGCAAAGCTTAATACAAATGGCCCAAGAGGCAAAAAAAGCATCATATGAGCTTGCCGCTATTGACAGTGCCAAAAAAGATGACGCACTCAAAAGCATTGCCGACGAGCTTGTAAAAAATGCAGATTATATAATTTCACAAAACGAGATTGACTTAAAAAACGCGCGCGAAAAAGGTATTTCGGAGTCTATGCTCGACAGACTCACGCTCACAAAAGAGCGTATTGATGGGATTGCCGAAGGCGTTATGCAGGTTTGTGCGCTCCACGACCCTATCGGCGAAGTTTTGGGCATGCAGAAGCGTCCAAATGGACTTGTTATAGGTAAAAAGCGTGTACCACTCGGCGTTATCGGTATAATTTACGAAGCTCGCCCCAACGTAACGGTTGACGCAGCTGTTCTTTGTTTAAAATCGTCAAACGCCGTTATTCTTCGAGGCGGTAGCGAGGCGATAAATTCAAACAAGGCTTTGGCAAAAATTATGAGAGGCGCACTTTCGGTTTGTGGCATCAGCGAAAACTGCGTCTGCCTTATCGAAGACACCTCACGCGAAACTGCAACACAGATGATGAAGTTAAATGGTTATATTGACGTGCTTATTCCGCGTGGCGGCGCGGGTCTTATCAAAAGCGTTGTGCAAAACGCAACAGTTCCCGTAATTGAAACAGGCACAGGCAACTGTCACATATACGCTCACAGCGAATGTGATTTTGATATGGCAAAAGATATTATTATAAATGCTAAAACAAGCCGTCCCGCAGTATGTAATGCGGCAGAAAGCCTTGTGATAGATAAAAAAATCGCGCCCGACTTTTTGCCGATAATTTATGAAGCATTAAAAGAAAAAGGTGTCGAGGTTCGTGGTTGTGAACGCTCGTGCGAAATTTGTCCCGATATGAAAAAAGCAACCGATGAGGATTTTTACACAGAATATACCGATTATATTATATCTGTAAAAATCGTAAACGATATTGATGATGCAATAGAACATATCAATACACATAATACAAAGCATTCCGAGGCAATCATTACAAACAGCTACGCGGCATCGCAAAAGTTTCTTGATAAAGTTGATGCGGCGGCAGTATATGTAAACGCTTCAACCCGCTTTACAGACGGATATGAATTCGGTCTTGGTGCCGAAATCGGTATAAGCACACAAAAAATTCACGCACGCGGTCCTATGGGACTTGAAGAGCTTACAACGATTAAGTATATAGTATATGGTAATGGACAAATAAGATAAATATATAAGTTTTCAAAAAGGCTGAACAACACAAATTGTTCAGCCTTTTTATTGTATAAATTTTCTCTTATTTCATTCTAAGTCTTACATTATCGGCAATCATTGCAATAAATTCACTGTTTGTAGGCTTTCCCTTGTCACACGAAACAGTATAGCCAAATATTGACTCCATAGTTTCGCTGCTTCCGCGGTTCCAGGCGACCTCAATCGAATGTCTTATCGCACGCTCGACACGGCTCGGTGTAGTCTTATACATCTTTGCCAAATCGGGATAAAGCTGTTTTGTTATATGATTTATAACCTCCATATTTTCAATTGCCATAAGTATAGCACTTCTTATAAACTGATATCCTTTTATATGCGCAGGCACGCCAACCTCATGAATTATGCCTGTAACTATCATTTCCAAGTCATCTTTGCTGTAACACTTTTTAGTGCTTTCCTTGGCAAACGAATTATCGCTTCTGTATGCCTTGCCACTGTCAGCTTTAACGTTCTCGCCTGCGCCTTCAGTGCCAAATTCTTTTATTCTCTCTGCCAGCGAATCAAGCTCGAACGGTTTTAGCATAAAATACTGCGCTCCAAGCTCGACGGCTTTTTGTGTTGCCTTTTCCTGACCGACACCCGTGAGCATCATACATACAGGCTCTTTTTCAAGGTTGGTATTTTTAATTTTCTTTAATACTCCAAGCCCGTCTATGTAAGGCATTATCATATCAAGCAAAACCACATCGGGCTTTGTTTCCTTTACAAGCTCAAATGCCTCTCTTCCGTCATAGGCAACACCCGCTATTGTGATGCCCTCCTGATTTGCAAGATACTCCTTAACCGATTTTACAAAATCTTCGCTGTCATCTGCCAATAAAACCGAAATACTTTTGTTCATCTTCATAATCTCCTAACTTTAATTTTTTTCTGTTGATAGAATAGCATATAAACCCTTAAAAATCAATGCTTTACAAGAAATTTCCTACAACTTTCGATAGCCATTTTTCGCACCATTATTGTCGAAAAAACTCGTTTTTTGACAATAAGCTTGCGGAATATTTATCCACCTTTATGACTATACTTATATTAACGAAAAACAATGCCCGAAATGCTGCAACCTTTGGATAGCGAAAAAAGTTTTAACAAAAGGAGTTTATATAATGATGAATTTTCAAAATGAACAATATCCGCGCCTGTCGCGTTCTGCACATCAAAAACGTGAAAATATGGAAAACACTGAGCTTTTGAGAAATATTACGCGTGCAAGACTTGAGCTTGAGGCGGCAAATCAGAATTTTTCATATGCTACCGACCCACTTTTAATCGACTTATATGCCTATCAAATCAAGGCATCACAAGCAAAATACACCTATTTACTAAAAAAAGCCCAGCTTAAAGGACTTACTCAGTGCGAATATATAAAAAAGGCCTTTTAATACGGCTCACAAACAGAATAATTATCAGGAGGATATCTTTATGCAAATAAATCCCGCTCCGCTTGCAATGCTGATACTGGGTTTTGTTTTATTATACATACTTGTGTGGATTTTTATAAAACCGGTCAAGCTTATTTTAAAGCTTTTCGCAAACAGCGCAATAGGCGCGCTGTGCCTTGTAGCGTTTAACTATGTAGGAAGCCTATTCGGAATAACTCTTGGGGTAAACCTCTACTCCTCTGTTTTATGCGGTATTCTTGGGGTCCCCGGCTTTATAATGTTGCTTTGCTCAAAAATGCTTATTCACTGATTGTGTGTTCGTTTTTTAATAAATTGTAAATTTTACGGTGCAAAACAGCGGTTTTTATTGTTTTTTCCCCAATATAGTATATACTATAAGCAGTAGCACAAATACTAAGATAGGAGGAAACAATATGTTCTGCAATACATGCGGCGCACAGCTTGAGGACACAGCCCAAAAATGCAGTCAATGCGGCAACAATCCGCATGACGAAAGCACTCAGGAAATTAAAACCGTGCATCCCGAATTTGAATTCTTGCATACAAAGTCACGCATTATAGCAGGACTTTTGCAGATTTTTTTAGGTTTTGTCGGTGCAGGACGTTTATATCTTGGATATTATAAACTTGCACTTTTGCAATTTTTGCTCGTTATAATCACTAGTGGTAGCGCACTTATCTGGCCCGTAATTGACGGAATTATGATTTTATCCGGTTCTGTTAATACTGATTCAAAGGGAAATCCTCTTTCATAATAAAGTAAAAAATTACATATACAAATACAAAAATCCGCACAATAGCTGTGCGGATTATTTGCTTTTATTATGTTTTTGGATAAAAAAGCGTTATTAGATAGCTCTTTCAACCTTACCGGAACGAAGACATCTGCTGCATACATGCATTGTCTTAGTACCACCGTTTACAATAGCTCTAACCTTTCTAACGTTAGGCTTCCACGCACGGTTACTTCTCCTATGTGAGTGGCTGACCTTTATACCAAATGTAACGCCCTTACCACACAATTCACATTTTGCCATTTTAGATACACCTCCTATACGTTATAGCTTAATCCTATAACATGTCGTCACAGACGAAATTATACTGTTATTACAAAGCACTATTTATTTTAACACAAAACAATCAATATGGCAAGCATTTTTTTTATTTTTATTATATTTTGTAAAATTTCTACATTTTAGCCTTCGAAAATGCGCCGACCTTCGGCTTTCTGAACGCCGTTTTATAAAATCTTATCGAATATGACACAAGCGCGCAAGCATTGACAAACGCAATTGCTATTGCAAGCATCATTACAGAAGTTTCGCTAAGCGGCTGTGAAAATGGAAAAATCAACACAAGTGTCGATACCAGACTTACAAAACACGATATTTTTCCAAACCAGTTTGCCGCACCGATAATGCCGCGTTTATACATATAGATTGCACCTATTCCCAAAATTGCATCCTTGATAAACACAAACACAACAACCCATATAAGATTTTTATTAAAAATTGCAAGACATATTAAAACGGTAATCTGCATAAGCTTGTCGGCAATAGGGTCCAAAATTTTGCCAAGGTTTGTTATCTGATTAAATGTCCTTGCGATAAAGCCGTCAAGCATATCCGTTACAAACGAAACCAACAATACACCCATAGCCCACATTCTTGCATCTTCGATTGGTAAAAAGTACACAACCAAAAAAACTGGCATAAGGCACAAGCGTATAATTGTGAGAATATTCGGTATATTCAAGCGGTTTCACCTCTGTTTCCTTTGTTTTTTGTTTATCTATTGGGATATTATACTATAATTTATAAAAAAATACAATACTAAATATCATACATTCTTTAATGTGTAACAATATTGTAAGTTTTTGATGCTGTTTATACAATTTTCAAGCCTTTACTTTTCAGCTGTTTTTGTATATAATTATCCTATAAAAATTTAAAGGATTCATAAACCATGAAACTAAAAAATCTTACAACATACATAATTTCGGCAATTATAATTTTTGCGCTGTTGTATATCATAACCGGCAATCTGGCTTTGGGACAAAAAAACACAAAAACAAGCTTTGCCTTAAATACATATACAACGATAACAGCCTATGGACGCGGCAGCAAAATTGCCACAGAGAGTGCAGCAGCTGATGTGGCAGGAGTTGAAGCACGCCTTAGTGCATACATAGATTCAAGCGAAATATCTTACGTAAACGCCATACAGACAAAAAACACTCCTATTCACATAAGTGACGAGCTTTTTTATATAATAAAAACAGCTCTTGATTACTCTAATCTTTCGAACGGCTTATTTGATATAACTCTAAAGCCCGTATCGGATTTGTGGTCGATTTCTCAAAACCCGCGCGTACCAAGCCAAAGCGAAATTACTGAGGCGTTAGAGCATACAGGATACGAAAACATCGTCTTAAACGAGCAGGACAAAACGATTACCTTTTTAAAAGATGGCATGCAGCTTGACCTTGGAGCAATTGCAAAAGGATACAGTGCAGACCTTGCATCAGAGGAGATTTTAGAAAGCGGCGTTTCAAAAGCCATCGTTGATTTGGGCGGAAATATATGTATCATTGGGCAAAACAGAAGCTCTTTTAGCGCATTTTTAGGCAAATTTTTTAAAACAAACAACGAAAAGCCATGGCGAGTAGGTATACAAACACCGTTTGCCTCATCAGGTACTTCATGCGCTGTTATATCTTTAAAAAATGAAAACGCATCAAAAATAAGTATCGTAACCTCCGGTGCATACGAGCGCAATTTTACTGAAGATGGTGTGCTTTATCATCACATATTAGACCCAAAAACAGGCCATCCGTATAACGGAGATATAGAAAGTGTCACAATAATCGGCGAAAGCTCCATGCACTGCGACGCTCTTTCAACCTCTTCTTTTATGATGGATATACAAGATGCGCTCACACTGGTAAAAGAGCAAGGCTATGATGCTCTCATTATTGATAAAAACAAAAAAATCCACACTACCCTTGATAAAAGCAGTGTGGAAATAATTGATAACTCATATAGTTTTGCAAATTAGGCGCTCTATGCGCCTTTTTTTATTTCTTTTAATGCATATGCAAGCTGGTCAGGACATGATGTGTTTTTAAAACCGCATTTAATTCCCTCAAGCGCAGCTATGACATCATCAATATTTCTTCCTTTTGCAAGACTTGCAACACCTTGCGTATTACCGCTGCAGCCTCCGATAAACTCTACATTTTTTATAATTGAATCTTCTATTTCAATCTCTATCTGCATCGAGCATACGCCCCTTGGCTTAAAGCTGTATTTCATATTTTCTCCCCTTGCTTTGCACAGAATTATCTTTTTATAAGTTATTACTCACTTAAAAACTTTTCGAGTCTGTCAAGACCTTCTTTTATATTTTCCATACTTGTAGCATATGACCAGCGAACATAACCTTCAGCACCAAAACCGCTACCTGGTACAACTGCAACCTTTGCCTTTTCAAGAAAAGCATTTGCAAAATCGTCACTTGTTTCAATCTTGCATCCGCCAAGCTCTCTTCCAAAAAGCTTTTTAATATTCATCATAACATAGAACGCTCCGCCCGGCTTAAGGCACGAAACACCTTCTATTGAATTCATGCGCTCTACCATATAATTGCGGCGCTCTTCAAATGCCGCCCTCATCATATCAATCGTTTCCATCGGGCCATCGAGCGCACATACAGCCGCCACCTGAGCGATTGTGTTAGGGTTTGATGTGGCGTGGCTCTGAACATTTGCCATAGCTTTTGCTATATCAGCCTTTGACGCCGTATAACCAATTCTCCAGCCCGTCATAGCATACGTTTTTGAAACGCCATTTACTATAATTGTCAAATCCTTTATCTCATCACCGAGCGACGCTATACTTACCGGCTTTTCCCCATAGGCAAGATGCTCATATATTTCATCAGAAACTACGTATATATTATTCTTTACAGCAACCTCGGCAATCTTTGAAAGCTCTTCTTTAGTATAAATCATACCTGTAGGATTACTTGGCGAATTTATTACAATAGCTCTTGTCTTTGGCGTGATTGCCGCCTCTAAATCTTCAATTGAAAACTTAAAGCCGTTTTCCTCAGTTGTAGTAAGTATAACCGGAACACCGTCGGCAAGCTTTACCATTTCAGGATAGCTTACCCAATAAGGCGCCGGAATTATAACCTCATCACCGGGGTCACATATTGCCATAAAAACGTTTACAAGCGAATGCTTTGCACCGTTTGAAACAACAATATTCTCTGTCTTGTATTCAAGGTCATTATCACGCATAAACTTGCGACAAATTGCCTCTTTAATCTCAAGCGTTCCCGAAGCGGGTGTATATTTTGTTTTTCCTTCCATTATCGCTGCGATTGCGGCATCTTTTATGTGCTTAGGTGTATCAAAATCAGGTTCTCCCGCACCGAATCCGACAACATCGAGTCCCTGTGCCTTCATACTCTTAAATTTCGAATCAATTGCAAGTGTAGTCGACGGACTTATAGAGCCGGCCTTTTTCGCTATAAAGCTCATTAACTTTCCCTCCAAGGTGGTTTTTTGAATAAATTTAATCTTAAACCTTCATTTTTTTGCTTTTAAACGGTTTTATTTTAACATAATGCGCTAAATTTTGCAAGATATTATTTGCAAACTTTTAAAATTAATTTTCTTTTTATATCTTTTTTCTAAAATATTTAGATAATTTTACTAAAAACTATCTAAAACCTGTGCATATATCACTCATCGTCGCCAAATTCAGTTCTAAGCTTATTTACAGCACTCGTTTCAATTCTTGACACATATGAGCGCGAAATGTTTAAAAGCTTAGCGATTTCGCGCTGCGTAAGTGCAGATTTATCATATAATCCATACCTCATTTTAATCACACGTTTTTCACGGTTTGAAAGCGTTTTCTCTATTGCCTCATAAAGCTTTTTTGTCTGCATTTTCAAAAAAATCTCATCATCAATCTCCTCATCACTTCCCGTTATAACATTTAAAAGCGAAATGGTATTTCCTTCGCTGTCTGTTCCTATCGGCTCGTGAAGCGATGTTTCGCGCGCACGGCTTTTGGCAGCTCGCATCACCATCAAAATTTCGTTTGCTATACATCTCGATGCATATGTAGCAAGACGGATATTTTTGTTTTCATCAAAGCTGTCAATTGCCTTTATAAGGCCGATTGTGCCTATTGAAATTAAATCGTCGCTGTCGCAAAGAGTGGTAGGAGAATATTTTTTTGCAATATGTGCAACAAGGCGCAAATTGTGTTCTATCAAAGCCGAACGCGCCTGCTCATCACCCTCGCGGGCTCGCTTTAAATATTCATTTTCTTCAGCCGCCGTAAGCGGTTTTGGGAATACATAGTTATTTGAAACATAACCATGAAGAAAAACGCGCAAGATTAAATCAGAAAAAAACTCAAATAAAAACTCAAACATATATTGTCCCTCCTGTGACTAAAAAGCCGGATAATTACAATATATGCCAAGAGTTTTGTTTTTGTGTATGTCCATAAAAAAGACCTTGGCAAACAGTTGACAATTAAAAATAATCATTGTATTATAATGAGTGAAAAATATAAGCAGGTGAGTTTATGAGAGAAGTTATAATAGGTGAAAATGATGCAAATCAGCGCCTTGATAAATTTATGGCAAAATTTTTTATATCAATGCCGCAAAGCCTTTTATATAAATATTTAAGAAAAAAGTGCGTGCGCGTAAACGGAAAGCATCAGGGTGGCGACTATAGGCTGTCAAAGGGCGATGTGCTTGCCTTTTATATAAAAGACGAGTTTTTTGATACCCCCGCTGCATATGAGGCATACAAAAAGGTTGTGCCAAATCTTGACATAGTATATGAAGATGAAAATATTTTGCTTGTAAACAAGCCCGAAGGTCTTGTTGTACACGACGACGAAACAAATACCCCAAACACCCTCATAGCTCACATTCAGGCATATCTTTATAAAAAGGGAGAGTATAACCCTGAAATAGAAAACACCTTCGCACCCGCGCTATGCAACCGCCTTGACAGAAATACACAAGGCATTGTAATTGCGGCAAAAAACGCCGAATCCCTTCGCATATTAAACCAAAAAATCAAAGACAGAGAAATTCACAAATACTATTTGTGCCTTGCTTTTGGAAAATTTGATGAAAAGCGTGCAGAAAAAGTGGCATATCTTATAAAAGATGAAAACAAAAAACAGGTAAGCATATACCCTTCTCCAAGACCGAACGCAAAGACAATCGTTACACGTTACAATGTTCTTGGCTATCGCGATGGCATAAGTCTTGTTGAAGTTGACCTTATAACAGGGCGTACGCATCAGATACGCGCACATCTTTCATATTTGTCGCATCCTCTTGTCGGTGATGGAAAATATGGCAAAAACGCAGATAACAAGCGTGTGGGCAGAACACATCAGGCGCTTTGCTCGTACAAGCTCTCTTTTGACTTTACAACAGACGGTGGCATTTTATCATATCTTGATAAAAAAGTTTTTACAGTAAAAAATATTGATTTTTTAGACGATTTTGGATTTGAATTTTAATATAACTTTCAAAAAAATATCCGCGTAATATTACGCGGATATTTTAATTTTTTTATTATTACTCTTCGTCGCAGTCACAATCGCAATCGCCGCAATCACATGAAAAATCAAGCTCGATTTCCTTATTGCAATTTGGGCAGATAAGCGGTGCATCTTCGTCATCATCAAAGAAATCTTCATCTATGCAGATAGTTTCTTTGCAGTTGGGACACTCGATTTCAAAGCAGTCCATATCGTCGCAGTCACAATCGCAATCACAATCGTCATCGCAGTCATATATGATTTCTTCAACTTCGCCAAGGTCCTCGTCGATAGCTTCAACCTGCTCGCAAAGATCGTTATGATCTTCGGCAAGGTCACAAACTGAATCTGCAATCTCTTCTAAAACTTCAACGATTTTCTTTAAAAGCTTGCCCTCATCAGTCTTTTCATTAATGTCAAGACCATCAGCAAAGCCCTTTAAGTACGCAACCTTCTTTAGCAATTCTTCCATGATATCTCTCCGTTCCGATACGATAAATTACGCATCTTTTTTATTTTTGTAAAACATTATAAAAACTCTGTATGGCTATTGTAACCATTATACACGCTCCATATACTCTCCTGTACGTGTATCTATTCTTATCATGTCACCCTGATTTACAAACAAAGGAACAAAAATTGTCGCACCTGTTTCAACAGTTGCCGGCTTTGTAACGTTTGTAGCTGTATCACCCTTTACACCGGGCTCTGTTTCAGTAACCTCAAGCTCTACAAATGTAGGCGGCTCTATACCGAAAACGCTGCCTTTGTATGAAAGCACCTTTACCATCATATTCTCTTTTACGAACTTTAAAGCATCGCCGAGCTGCTCTGCATTAAGTGGCATAAGCTCGAAGCTTTCCTGGTCCATAAAGTAGTACAAATCGCCATCAGAATATGAATACTCCATATCCTTACGCTCGATGTGTGCCTTCGGCATTTTTTCTGTAGGACGGAATGTTCTTTCAACAACACCGCCTGTAATTACGTTCTTAAGCTTTGTTCTTACGAAAGCTGCGCCCTTACCCGGCTTAACATGCTGAAATTCCACAACCTGAAATACATTGCCATCAAGCTCAAAAGTAACGCCATTTCTGAATTCACCTGCTGATATCATTAGTTTATACCTCCAAAAACTTATTTTTCACAAATTTTATATGCATACGCATAGCTTTCACTTATTATATTGTATATGAAAAACGAGAAAAACACAAGTGTTTTTTTGATAATAATTAAAAATTTTTCCAAAATAATGCTTTTTCAATCGAAAAAGTCTGCTTTCGCAGACTTTTTATATCAGATTTCATCAAGACTTTTAAAAGTATATCCTTTTGCGCGCGCATCTATAATAATCTGTGAAAGCGCATCGGCATTATCCTTTGATACAGCATGTAACAAAATCACCGCTCCATCGTGAAGATATGGCATAACGTGCTCATACGCATACTGTGCACCGTTTACTTTTCCTCTCTCCCAATCAGCGTATGCAAAGCTCCAGAAAACCGTCTTGTATCCCAAGTCTTTACTTATTGCGAGCGTCCTTTCGCTAAATTCGCCCTTTGGCGGACGTATATATTTCATATGCTTTCCCGTAAGTGCATAAAACTCATCATCAAGCCCCGTAATCTCTTCTACAATTTTTGGAAGATTGGTAACAGAAGGCATAGACGGATGGTTTTTTGTATGGTTACCCACGATATGCCCTTCATCCACCATTCTTTTTACAAGCTCAGGCTCATTTTTAAGATAATCCCCAGTTATAAAAAACGCCGCAGGAGTCCCGCTTTGTTTCAGCACGTCCAAAATTTGTGCACTGTATCCGTTTTCATATCCTTCATCAAAAGTAAGATACAGATTTTTGCCCGACTTTGAAAGATAAAACGCATCATTTTCATCGAGCAGTTTTACAATTGAGTCGGGCACATCGGGCTTTTGCCCCTTATTTTTCTTAAGTCCCCATGCAATAAGCTTATTGTCAAGCGACGAATAAACATTTTCACTGCGCAAAACAGACTCCGGCGCCTCTGTTTTGGAGTTTACAGACGAAGCATTTTGCGGAATTTCATTTTTACATGCGCAGAGCAACGCCACACAAAGCATTGTGCACACAAGCATTTTAAAACATTTCAAAACTATCACCTCTATAAATGTCTTATTAATAATCTTATGCGCACAATACATTATTTATGACATAAAAATGCAAAGCGGCACTGCTTTGCATTTTTATTGTATATTGATTTGTATATAACAGTATTCACTATCTGTAACAGCTTCAATTTCCGATGCCTCGAGCCATTCAAGTCTCGACAGCACCTCTATGCAGGCATTATAGTTTGCCGAAAGAACCATAAGATGAATATAATTTTCACTTATATCGCATGTCCCATAATTATAAAGTATGTCCTTTAACGCGTCAAGCCGCTCTTTGTCTAAAAGGACAAACTGTGCCGTTGCAGCCTTTATCTGCACAGAGGAGCCGCCTCCACCACCGCCATGCGATTGTGTGTTTTCATCCGACAAATTCTCCTCTGCCACATCAGAAGGTGCCTGTGTTGGCAAGGACGCTATAACTTCACCTTGAGCAGGTTGATTTGTTTCATCCTCTACAACTGCACGGCTATTTGCAAGTGTGTTTTCATCAGCTTCATCCAAAACGGAAAACTCTGCCTGTGCATTTATGGTATTTTTTTCTGCTGCGGCAGTATCGTTTACAGATTTTGTTGTTTTCAAATTGTAAGTATATTTTGTGTTTTGATTTTCAGCTGCATCTTCTTTTTCTGTATCAGCTTTTGGTGTCGGTAATATTTCTTCGGTTTGAATTTTTATATCTTCCCTATTTTCATCGGGCAAAAACTGCACCATTTCCGGTGTTGTCGTATTCGTCAAAACCTGTCCTTTATGCACGACTGCATATACGCCCACCACAAGTACAAAGCATGCCGCTGCGGCAATATATGGACGCATTTTCATTGCCCATACGCCAAATCCTTTTGGCTTTTTATTTTTTGATATATCTGCAAGCTTTTCACTAAGAGATGCTTTGAATTTTTCATCAATTTCGGGGGGCTTTAGTCTTAAAAAGGCGCTGCTTAAAAGCGATATATCTTCATAATCTTTCCTGCACTGCTCACACGACTCAAGATGCTCAGCTACCTCATTTGCCGCCGCAACACCAAGCTCGCCGTCATAATATGCAGATAATAAATTTTTTGCTTGCTCACACGATAGCATTTGCATCCTCCTTTCGTCTTTGCTCACTTATTAAGACGTAAAAACCTCTACAAAAGTTCCCGATAATCCAAAAGTTTTTCACGAAGCTGTATACGTGCGCGATTTATTCGCGATTTTACTGTGCCAAGTGATACTCCCAAAATTTTCGATATGCTTTTATAATCCATTCCCTCAAGCTCACGCAGTACAATCGCCGCACGGTAATCCTCGTCAAGAGAGATTATCGCTTCTAAAATAATATCCTTAAGCTCGTTTGACTCAGATATTGTATCCGGGGAAGACTTTGTATCTGCCACATCGCACACTTTTTCATTTCCATCTTCATCCACAGTTGTAAGACTCAAAACATTGGGACGTCTTTTTTTCTTTCTGAGAAAATCAAGACACACATTTGTCGCAATTTTAAAAATCCACGTTTTAAACGATGATTGTCCGCTAAAGCTAGCGACAGAAACAAAAGCTTTTACAAACGTTTCCTGCGCCATATCATATGCATCCTCTTTATCCCCGAGCATCATATATGCATGATTTATAACAAGCTGCATATACGGCGCTATAAGCTTTTCGAACGCATCGCTGTTGCCCTCAGCACTCTTTTTTATAAGTTCACACTCCTGCACGCGAACAATCACCTCCCCCACCCATAAATTCCATATATTTATTTTTGAGCTATCCTTCTTTTATATTCGCTCATACTTTCTTTAAACTCGCCAATATTGTCCGAGCAAAACTTTTCGCATACTGCCTTTGCAAGCTCAAATGCCAAAACAGATTCACATACAACCGAACATGCACTCACAGCACATATATCACTTCTCTCAACAGATGCATCGGCTATACTTTTGTCCTTTATATTAACACTTTTTAAAGGTGTATAAAGCGTAGGTATCGGTTTCATTGCCGCACGCGCCACTATCGGCTCACCATTTGTCATGCCGCCTTCTATACCTCCCGCATTGTTTGTTCTGCGCCTATAACCGTCAGAATATAAAATCTCATCGTGCACCTTTGAACCAAATCGTCTTGACGCCTCAAAGCCAAGTCCGAACTCTACGCCCTTTATCGCTTGCACACTCATAAGTGCACCGCCAATACGCGCATCTATTTTTTTATCAAACTGCACATAGCTTCCAAGCCCTGCAGGAACACCAAGTGCCACAACCTCAACGATACCACCGAGTGATTCACCTTCCTGTTTTGCTTTGTCGATAAGCTTCTTTGCCTCATCCACAAGTGCATCATCGTATATTCGAAGCTCATTTGAGTTTATATTCTTTTCATAATCATCATAATTTACCGCTGACTCATCTGTGACATCGCCTATGCTTACAACCCTGCTCATAACACAGATACCAAGCTCTGAAAGAAGCTGCTTGCAAACTGCACCAACAGCCGTTCTTATCGCAGTTTCACGCGCACTTGCACGCTCAAGCACATTTCTCATATCATCATGGTCATATTTAAGTGCTCCCGTAAGGTCAGCATGACCCGGACGCGCCACATACACCGCACGCTCGCCATTTGAAAACTCGGGGCTCATAATATTTTCCCAGTTTTGATAGTCTTTATTTCTTATCATAAGCGCAACAGGGCTGCCAAGCGTCTTTTTAGCTCGTACACCGCTCAAAATTTCAACCGTATCGGTTTCAATTTTCATTCTTCCGCCACGTCCGTAGCCACCCTGCCTTTTTTTGAGCATTTCATTGATTTTATCAGTGTCAATACTCAAATTCGCCGGAAGTCCTTCAATAATTGCAACAAGCGCCTTGCCGTGTGTTTCGCCTGCATCTAAAAATCTAAGCATTTTTCATCTACTCCTTAAACATAACATATTGTAATTTTACCACAAACATATAAATACCGCAACAGCACAAAACAAAATTTAATATTTTGGTAATTTATTTTTTACTCCTCGTCTTAAAAACACCTACGCATCAAATAATTTTAATATTTACAAATTATTTATAAATTGCTCTTGACATAATGTGCAATTGTGAGTTATAATATTTATTACATTTGTGGTGTTGTGGTTTATGTCGCACAGCATAACAATGAAACACTATTATGTATATAGTAGTGGAGGGAGGGAAAACAATGTCTGAAATCAGAGTGAAGGACAACGAGTCTTTAGATAATGCACTTCGCCGCTTTAAGCGCCAGTGTGCCAAGTCGGGTGTTTTGACCGAGATGAGAAAAAGAGAGCACTATGAAAAGCCCAGCGTTAAGCGTAAGAAGAAGTCTGAGGCAGCAAGAAAAAGAAAATTTAAGTAATTAAGGTGAAAAAACATGAGTTTAAAAGAAACGCTTATGGCGGATTTGAAACTCGCAATGAAGGACAAAGACACCATCAGAAAAAATACCGTTCAAATGGTAAGAAGCGCGGTTTTACAGTATGAAAAAGACAACAAAACTGAGCTTGATGATGACGGTGTTATCGAAGTAATTGCAAAGGAATTAAAGCAAAGACGCGATTCTTTGCCGGACTTTGAAAAAAGCGGCAGAGATGATTTAGTCGAAAACCTTAAAAAAGAAATGGAAGTTTTGATGGGTTATCTTCCGGAGCAGCTTAGCGAAGCTGAGCTTGAGCAGATTATCAAAGCAGCCATTTCACAAACAGGTGCGTCGTCTGTAAAAGATATGGGCAAAATCATGGGAATTGTAACTGCAAAGACAAAAGGTCGTGCGGATGCAAAAATGATTGGTTCCTTGGCAAAGAAAATGTTATCCTAAAAAAAGTAAACAGGTATTGCAAATGCAATACCTGTTCTTTTTTTGTTTTTTTCTTTTACTGCGGTTTTTTCATAGTAAGCGAGATGCGCTTTTTCTCTACATCAACACTTATTACATAAACATCTACTACATCGCCGACCTTCAAAACCTCGGACGGATGCTTTATATATCTGTTGGTAATCTGCGAAATGTGAACGAGTCCGTCCTGATGCACGCCTATGTCCACAAACACACCAAAATCAATAACATTTCGCACCGTACCCTTCATCTGCATTCCGGGTTTTAAATCATTCATATCCATAACATCACTTCGAAGCATCGGTGCAGGCAAATCATCACGAAGGTCGCGCCCCGGCTTTGCAAGCTCCTGAGCAATATCGTTTAGCGTTGGTACGCCAATTTCACACTTTTGTGCAACCGTGGCCGCGCCCATCTCATTGATTTTATCTGAAAGAGCGCTTACCGCTCCCTTTTCAACATCACTCTTTTTAAAGCCAAACAAATCAAGAAGCTTTGACGCCGCTTCGTATGACTCGGGATGAACTCCCGTATTATCGAGCACGTTTTTAGCACCCGGTATACGCAAAAATCCAGCGCACTGCTCATAAGCCTTCGGACCAAGCTTTGATACCTTTTTAAGCTGCGCGCGTGAAGAAAACGCACCATTTTGCTCGCGGTATGAAACAACATTTTGTGCAACAGCCGACGAAAGTCCCGACACATACGACAAAAGCGATGCTGATGCCGTATTTAAGTCAACGCCAACCTTATTTACACAATCCTCAACGACACCGCCGAGCGTTTCGTCAAGTCTTTTTTGCGGCATATCGTGCTGATACTGCCCTACGCCGACGGATTTTGGGTCTATTTTTACAAGCTCGGCAAGCGGGTCTTGAAGTCTGCGTGCAATTGACACGGCGCTTCTTAGTGATACATCAAAATCAGGAAATTCCTTCGCCCCAAGCTTTGAAGCAGAATATACCGATGCGCCTGCCTCGTTTACAACCATATACGACACCTTTTTATCAAGCTCGCCTATAAGCTCGGCAACAAAAATTTCAGACTCCTTTGAAGCTGTGCCGTTACCTATTGAAATAACATCTACATTATGCTTTTTAATAAGTCCCTTTAAGACCTCTTTTGCCTGCTCTGTTTTATTTTGCGGCGGTGTTGGATAAACAACTGTTGTATCAAGCACCTTACCCGTCGAATCTACAACTGCAATTTTACAACCAGTTCTGTACGCAGGGTCAAAGCCGAGCGTTACCTTACCCTTGATTGGTGGCTGCATCAAAAGTGCCTTTAAGTTAAGTCCAAATATTTTTATTGCCTGTTCACTTGCTGTATCGGTAAGAGATGAACGAATCTCACGTTCAAGTGAAGGAAATACAAGACGCTTGTAGCTATCATCAATAGCCTCTGTGAAGATATCGTCGGTAGCACTTTTTGACACAATGAATTTATTATATAAAATCCCGAGTGCTTTTTGCTCGTCAGCCTCTATCGTAACCTTTAAAAATCCCTCTTTTTCACCGCGGTTTAACGCAAGCACACGGTGGGGCGCAATTTTTGAAACGGGCTCAGAATACTCATAATACATTTCATATACAGACTGCTCTTCTTTTGCCGCAGTCGATTTTACTATTGCCGTTTTGAAAAGCATATCTCGAAGAAGCGCCCTTGCGCCCGCATCGTCAGACACCATTTCTGCAATTATATCCTTTGCCCCGTCGATTGCCTCCTCGGCGCTCATTACGCCTTTTTCTTCATCAATATAAGCACTCGCCTGCTCATATATATCACCGCTTATAAACGACTGTGAAAAAATAAGCTGTGCAAGAGACTCAAGGCCTTTCTCCTTTGCAATAGTTGCTCTTGTGCGTCTTTTTTGCTTGTACGGACGGTAAATATCCTCAAGCGTCGCAAGTGTCTGCGCCGCCATAAGCTCTTCCATAAGCTCTGGTGTCATTTTCTCCTGCTCTGTAATAGAGTTTATAATTTCGGCTCTTCTCTCGTCAAGATTTCGAAGATAATTTAGTCTGTCACCAAGCTCGCGCAAAACCTGGTCATCGCATGAGCCTGTCATTTCCTTTCGATAACGCGCTATAAACGGAATTGTATTTCCGTCATCAATGAGCGAAACTATATTTTCGGTATAGTTTTTTGCTATATTAAATTCTTTTGAAAGTATCTGTATAATATCCATAAAAAACTTTCCTCTCCTGATGTTTTAAATTTTTATACAAACAATAAAATCGCTTTGTATATAACGGGCACGATAAGCGCAGGAAGCATATTTGTGCACTTTACTTTTTTGCCGAAAAACAGATTAATTCCTATTGCAAATATAAGCACCGAGCCGATATATGATATATCGTCCACAACATTTGTAGCCGACAAAAACGGTTCTATAAAACGAGCAAAAACGGTAATTGCCCCCTGATATATAACCATTGGAATTACGGCAAACAAAGTGCCCACTCCAAGCGTTGATGCAAAAATAACAGATGTCACAAAGTCGAGAGCCGACTTTGCAAAAAGCGTCGAGCTGTTGGCTGAAAGACCGTCCTCCAATGCGCCGACTATTGCCATCGCTCCTACGCAGATAACTACAAATTCCGAAACAAAACCCTCAACAAATGTGCTATCGCTCTTGCTTTTGGAAATTTTCTTTAGCTTCTCCGCCACATTTTCAAGTCTGTCTTCCAAAGAACACATTTCCCCTATAAAAGTTCCTATAACCAAAGATATAATCATAAGCATACTACCCTTAGTATCAAGCGACTGACCACTTACCTTCAAAAGACCGCCAAGTGCTCCCGAAATTCCGATAAACATTGTCGCAAGTCCAAGAGCTTTCACAAGCGAATCCTGCATCTTTGTACTGATTCCCTTTTTCAAAAGCAATCCCAGCATTCCACCTGCCAAAACTGTAATTACATTAACAACCGTGCCAAGACCAAGCATATATTTTCCTCCATATTTGCCATAGTTTACATGTATTTATTATAGCATAAATTGCTGGTTTGTGCAATATATAAAATATCTTAAGATTAAGGCAAAAAAAGCTTGCTTTTGAGGGATGGGTATAGTATAATTAAGAAAACTATCAGTGGTAATGATTATATGACAAATATTAATAAAATTTATCCGCTGAAAAAGGAGATGCAGGTTATGGCAAATCAGGACGCAATTTTAGACATGTTCAAGTCCGAGCAGAACGGTTCGGGCGCTATCGACGCACCAAAGAAACTGCGTATCGGTATAATTGGAACAGGCTGGATTGCAAATGCTCACGTTCGTGAGTACAAAAAAATGTCCGATGTTGAAATCGTTGCAGGTGCTGACCTTATCGAAGGAAAGGCTGAGGCATTTTTTAAAGCGCAGGGCATCGAAGGTGTACGCTGCTATAAAAGTCACAAGGAAATGCTTGATGACGAAAGTCTTAAACTTGACGCTGTAAGTGTATGTACATACAACATGACTCATGCTGAATGTACAATTTATGCCCTTGACAAAGGCGTTAACGTGCTACTCGAAAAACCGATGTGTGTAACAACTGAGGAAGCTGTCGAAATTATGAGAGCAGAGAAGCGTAGCGGAAAAATTCTTTCAATAGGTTTTCAGCCACGTTTTGACCCCAATATGAAAATGCTAAAGGCCGTTGTTGATTCAGGCGTACTTGGACGGATTTATTATATTCAGACAGGTGGCGGCAGAAGACGTGGCATCCCCACACCTTTTGGTACTACTTTTATCGAAAAAGAAACAGCCGGCGTTGGTGCTCTTGGCGATATTGGTTGCTATTCACTTGATATGGTACTAAATGCAATCGGATACCCAAAACCGCTTACCGTTTCAGGCTATACTTCCTCTTTCTTTGGAAAAGACCCCAATTACAGCGGATATCCAAAAGGCAAAGGCGAAGAATATTCCAAAAAGTTTAGCGTTGATGACTTTGCGGCTGGATTTGTGCGTCTTGAAGGCGATATAATACTTGACTTTAGAATTTCATGGGCTATGAATCTTGATACCCCTGGTGATACAGTCCTCATGGGTACAAAAGCGAGTCTTAAAATTCCGTCGACTGAATGCTGGAACGGCACAACAGGTGGACCGATGAAAATTTACAGTGAGATTGGCGGAGAGCAGGTTGTAACAGAACTTCCTATGAAGAGCAGCGATATAGGCTGCTTCGAAGTAAAGGTTCGTTCATTTCTTGATGCAATTAAAAACAACTCAGAAACTCCAATTAGCTCAAGCGAAATTATATACAATCAGGCTATTATTGATGGTATTGCAAAATCTGCAGAGCTTGGCCATGAAATAGAGATTAATATCCCCGAAATTTAATTGAAAAGTTTGATTTCGAAGAAAATTTTGACCTATAAAATAATTTAAAGCACCTCTTATGAGGTGCTTTTTATATTTTCTTTCATAACATTTACTTTGACAAAGGGCAAGTCTGAGTCTGTGCAGACTCTTTTTTTTGTGACAAACATAAAATATAATCAACAGTTACATCATAAAACTTTGCTATTTTAATAATAAGCTCAACCGGAACAGCCCTCTCACCACGTTCATATTTTGAGTAAAGCGACTGGTCTATACATATTGCGTTACACAGCCGTTGCTGCGTTATATTATATTCTTTTCTAAGCTGTTGTATTCTTAAGTTAACACTCATACTCTTCCTCCACTACAGACAGACAAATCAAAAAACTACTGCGTTTTTCAAAAATATTATACATCAAAAAAATAATTTTGCAAAGTAATTTTTTATTTTATTTGCCATTTTTTTAAGGTGAAATATTTATACAAAAACAATCATATTATAAAAATACAAAAAATTTTTTGGAGATTGGTTTTATGTATAAATTTATAATTATAAAAAAACATACTGCGCTCTGCCTTTTAACAGCGATTGTTTTAATGCTTGCCACAACCATAATTATATCAGCTATGGGCTTTGCATCCGAAGATGAAGAAGAGCCAAAATTACGTCTTCCCATTTTAATGTACCACAGCATACTTCAAAATCCATCCTCTGCCGGAAAATATGTAGTTTCTCCACAAGTCTTTGAAAATGATATAAAATATTTAAAGGATAACGGCTATACATCGATTTTATCAGATGAGCTTATAGCCTATGTAAAAAGCGCTGATTCACTGCCCGAAAAGCCCGTTATGATCACTCTGGATGACGGATATTTAAACAACCTTACATATGTGCTGCCAATACTCGAAAAATACGACATGAAAGCGATTATATCAATTGTAGGCAAATATACCGAACGTTTTTCAGCCGAAACTGACCACAATCCAAACTACTCGCATTTTTCGTGGGAAGATATAAATACATGTATTGCCTCAGGAAGAATTGAAATAGCTAACCACTCGTATGATATGCACAATCAGGGCGCACGAAAAGGAGCCATGAAAAAGCGCGGTGAAAGTGAACAAGAATATGAAAAAGCGCTCAGCGAGGATGTATTAAGAACACAAAATCTTCTTTTGGAGCATTGTGGCATTGCACCAAAGATTTTTACATATCCATACGGCGCCGTAAGCAATGCATCTGTTGATATAATAAAAAATCTTGGTTTTGAAATATCATTTGGTTGCTGCGAAAAAGTAAACGAATTAAAGCGCGATGCAAATGCTTTATATTTACTTTGTCGATTCAATCGTCCAAGCGGTATAAGCACATCAAATTTTATGGAAAAGATAACAGATTAAAAGAGATAAAAACACTAAAACAAATACTCAAAAACATATAAAAAAAACAATGATTTTTTGCCTTTTTTTGAGTCAAAAATTTTGCAATATCCAAAATTATGAAATTTAAACATTTTATGTAAACTTGGCTTATTGTTGCGGTTTTTGTCGCATCTTCAAACATGTGTTTTATTATGTGAGAATGTGGATAACTCTGTGTAAAACCGAAAAAACGGGCTTCTTTATGTGGATAACTATATGAGTTTATGTGAATTTCCAGCACAAGGTTTACATAATATATTTTGCACATAAACTCAGTATATAATATATTTTTTAATGATTTTTGTCAATTTTATGCTCATTTTATACACAAAAAACAGCCGTATTTTACGGCTGTTTTTTTATAAGTTTTTTTATTAATTTTTTCATCACGGTTGCTTGCCTATGTATGCAAGTATACCACCGTCAACATAAAGCACATGGCCGTTAACAAAATCCGAAGCATCTGATGCCAAAAATACTGCCGGTCCCATCAAATCTTCAGGTGTTCCCCAGCGGGCTGCAGGTGTTTTCGCAATAATAAACGAATCAAACGGATGTCTTGAACCGTCGGGCTGCTTTTCACGAAGCGGAGCCGTCTGGGGTGTCGCAATATAACCGGGACCGATACCGTTACACTGGATATTAAACTCACCATACTCAGATGCAATATTTTTTGTAAGCATCTTGAGTCCGCCCTTTGCAGCTGCATAAGCCGATACAGTTTCACGTCCAAGCTCACTCATCATCGAACAGATATTAATAATCTTTCCGCCACCTTTTTTAATCATTGCAGGGATAACTGCCTTTGAGCAAATGAAAGGTGCGTTAAGGTCAACATCTATTACCTGCCTGAATTCAGCAGCAGACATTTCGTGCATTGGAATTCTTTTAATAATACCTGCGTTATTAACAAGAATGTCAATAGGACCAACCTTTGCAGCAACATCTGCTACAAACTTATTTACAGCATCCTCATCTGTTACATCACATACTGCACCATAAGCCTCAATTCCTAATTTCTTGTAATTTTCAAGTCCTCTATCAACTAAATCCTGATTAATGTCATTGAATACAACCTTAGCACCTGCCTGTGCATATGCATTACCATAAGCAAGACCTAAACCATATGAACCGCCTGTTACCCATGCAACCTTACCTGCACATGAAAACTTATCTAAAATATTTGCCATTTCCATAATCCTCCTAATAATTTTATATATCCTTATATATTTCCTTAATATCTTTCATATAATT
>JAZNVH010000023.1:0-2502 GCA_045592745.1 Candidatus Aphodoplasma sp.
GATCTGCTTTAGTTGTATTAAAATCATCACACGACCAAACATTTGTGAAAATATCATATATCCCCAATCTCTTAAGGCAACTATCGAGCATTGAATGAGGACTGGCCGTTAAAATATTAAGGTCAGCGCCATTTTCCTTTAATTTTTTCAAAACGCTAATTACATTTTGCTTTGCCTCAATGTGATACTTGTATTCTTCCAAAGCGTATGAATTCATAATGTAAACAATCTCTTCCCTGCTTTTATCAAGCCCAAGCTTTATAAAATATTCAGCTGTGCCTTTATAACCTAAAGGCGTAATTGTTTTTACAATATCATCACTGTAAGATATTGCATTTTCGTCAAGTATTCTAAGCATTACCGAAACAAATGTCGGCATTGAATCAACTAATGTTCCGTCAAAATCAAATAAATATGTCGTATACTTCATTTTCTTCACCATCTAAAACTAAATTGTTTTATTCAAACAAATCGTCAACAAAATATGCATTTGTATAAGCATGTTTTCCAGTTACATCTGTTATTGTAACTCTTACATAAATGTCTTCAGGTTTAACTTCAAACTCGGCTATATTCAAAAGCATACTGTCACAAGCTTCTATTTTTTTTGCTCTTCGAACACCTGTGTTGAATCTGATGCTTTTTACACCTGAACACTCAATATGCAGCCTACCATCTTCAATCCACAGACTATGAATTTCTGGTCCCTGTGATGCATAAAAGTTTCCGGCAATCATAGCATCTGTAATAGCCTTATATTCAAGTTTCTCCGCTTTAATCATGGTGAAACCGCCAAAGCAAGCTTCTTTACTGTGTGTATCATCCGTAGCTACACAATATATGCGTTTTCCATTTGCGAGCATATCGTCATAATCTTTTTCGTTATATTCAAAATAACCTAACACTTCACACTCAGAATTAAAAACTTCCATTGCGTGCATAAAATTATATTTGTTATAATCATTATGTCCTTCCCGCGACCATGTGGGGTGGTTATATGTAACAAAAAATCCATTGTCACGAGCCTTTTTCATTATATTGTTAATGCATTCGCCAGTATACTCTCTTTCGTAATCAGGTTCATTTTCGTCATGTTTAACCTGACTTACATAGTTAGCTGTGTTTCCCGGCAAATACTTAGAACGGTGAAAACAAATCTGTTTAACATTATCAGGTTCTAAAGCAATCAAGCACATATGACAGGTTTTTGAACCCAGCTTTCTGGGGTAATGCTCATTTATTTCCATCTCATAAGCATTTAACGGCAGAAATTTTTCGTCTGCAAGCTCAGGATGCGGAATCAAAACATCATGGTCAGTAAAAGCTACCACAGAGTATCCACTTGATGCATACTCTGCCTTTATTTCTTCAGGTGTCATTTTACCATCCGATATTGTTGTATGACAGTGTAGGTTCGCTTTAAAAAACTGTCCGGTTTGAGGTAACAAATATTTTTTCATAATAATTTCTCCCTTACTTATAAGTTTATATAATATATTTTTTATCTAATCAAAATCAGTTGAATACTGCCGTTTTGCTACGCCTTGCGGTCAGTATGTTTTACATCTATATAAAAATACTTTTTTCAAATTTAAAAAGTGGCTTAATCCTGCTAAACACCGAAAAATCTCGATTACATCTAAATCTTATTCTTTGCGATAGTTCGTGTCAAGTCAGGAGAAAAAATATATTCAACTATTAATCAAGGACAATAAGGGCAATAAAGGTGAGCATATCGTCGCCGGTATTTTTAAGGGAATGCCCCTCTCCAGATGGGGTTAATGTTACCATTCCGGGAACAGCATCCACTTTATTTCCATTATCGTTATATACGCCTTTTCCGGAAAGAATGAAATATGTTTCGCTCTCTCCTACATGCATATGATATTGCACTTCCTCGCCCGGCTTTAACTGTATCAAGGAGAAAAACTTTATATCAGGATTTGATGCATCAAAGTCCGCAAGGTCAGTTAAATACAAATAGTCCTTTCCAAGATTATTCTTCCATACATCCTTTTTTAGTTCTTCAACCATTTTATACATATTACTGCCTCCTTTGGCATATTATAATTTATTAAATTTTGGACGGGTGAAGAAAGCCCCACCCCTACGAATTATTATATAATGAATTACCTATATTTGCAAGAAAAAATAGCTTTTTTACGGGGTTTTGAAAAATAATAAATAAATTTTAAAATTTTTTTGAAAAAATGCTTGCATTATCTGCATCTTTCTGCTATAATATTCAAGTTGATATAGCTATTAGAGATTTTAAGGAGGTGTATCTATATGGCAAAATGCGAAATTTGCGGTAAGGGCGTAACCTTTGGTATCAAGGTTTCTCACTCACATCGTCGTGCTAACAAGGCTTGGAAGCCAAACATCAGACGTGTGAAGGCAATCGTAGATGGTACCCCTAAGAAAGTGTATGCTTGTACCAGATGCTTAAGATCAGGTAAGGTTAACCGTGCTGTATAGTATTACACACTTTTAGGATAATCT
>JAZNVH010000024.1:0-11585 GCA_045592745.1 Candidatus Aphodoplasma sp.
CATAAGTTTCGTGTTTTCAAACTATGAAGGAAGCATCATAAAATCCATACTTTCAAGCCTAACGAACATTGTTTCGGTACTTCTTGGTGTGGTTAATGTGTTTTCGGATATCGTTTCGTATATACGACTTTGGGCTGTCGGCCTTGCAGGAGCCGCGATTTCTGCTACAGTAAATGAATTGGCAGGACCTCTTTTAGGTAATTTTATGTTTATGATATTTGCCATTATTCTTCTGGTGTTTGGGCATGGTCTTAATATGATCTTGAATATTCTGTCGGTTATTGTTCATGGAATCAGACTTAACACCTTGGAGTTCTCCTCACATTTAGATATGTCGTGGAGTGGGCATAAGTTTAAACCATTTAAAGAATAAATTGATTAAAAGGAGAATCATTATGAATTTAGGATTATTAGGAACAGCATTGGCAATGGGTATTGCCGCAATCGGCTCGGCTATTGGTATCGGAATTGCAGGTCAGGCGTCCATCGGAGCATGGAAAAAGTGCTATGTGAGCAATAAAGCAGCACCATTTATTCTTACTGTTTTCGCAGGTGCTCCGCTTACACAGACCATTTACGGCTTTCTCTTGATGCAGCAGATGAAAACATCCTCTGCTGATCCGGCATTTTTGCTTGGACTTGGAATAGCGTCCGGTGTAGCAATGGCATTTTCAGCTGTTTTTCAGGGCAAAGCGGGTGCTGCAGGTGCAGATGCTTTAGCTGAAACTGGAAAAGGTTTTTCACAGTATATCACCGTTGTCGGTCTTTGTGAAACAGTTGCGTTATTTGCGCTCGTTTTCAGCATGGTAGCTTTAGGATAGTAGTTGGACTTCCTGTGATGGTGACCTTTGTGAATTTAATATGTATGACCACAACAAGCACCGATCCGAGAAGAAATGATATCAAGCAATAAAATGTTCTCGGTTTTTATAAGCATGGTTCCTGTTTGCTCATTGCTTTGCGGAGTTTGCATCTATGGTAACGCATTAGGATATAGAGTTGCGAATTCCAGAGTTGGAAGATGAGATTGAAACAATTAAATCTACAACAATGAACACGGACAAGTTCATTGCACTGGCAAAAAATATGTGCATATACAAGAGCTGACACCTGAAATCCTATTGACCTTCGCGTTTAAAATAGTTATGCATGAACGAAGCAAACAAAGGCCGAAAAGTGTTATTCAGCAAATCGATATATTTTTACTCACACAAGGAACGTCTGTGCGATTTAAGATGTAGAAAAAGGGTGAACAGCCTAAACTGTTCACCCTTTTTCTACATCTGTTAGAATGTTTCACTAAACATCCCTTAGAGACCCCCCTGAAACCATCATCTGTTTTAAGTTTTCTTAAATATTGTTTTCAAGCATCTGTGCAAAATCAGCCTTCGCTTTTGCCCCGACAGACTTTTCAACCATTTCGCCGTTTTTGAACACCATAACAGTAGGTATTGTCATAACTTTAAATTTCTCTGCAAGTTCCATTTGCTCATCAACATTAACTTTTCCTACTTTTGCGCGTCCTTCAAAATCGTCCGCAAGCTCATCAATAATCGGCGACACCATTTTGCACGGACCGCACCATACTGCCCAAAAATCAACCAATACCGGAACGTCAGCTTTTAAAACCTCATTTTCAAAATTTTCCGTTGTAATTTCTATAACATTGTTTGCCATAGTATATCTCCTCCTCAATATTTATGCTATGTATTATTTCTGCCCAAAAGCATTAGTTTTATTATGCTTTTATAATATTTGGTTTCTTTATCATTGTCAAGACATTTTTATACAATTTTTCACTTTGTTCACATTTTTACAAATCTATATATTCGCGCGACACACCCCTTGCCTGAGCGCGTGCATTTGTAATATCACACATGAGCTTTATATACTCGTCCGTTTTATCAGACTGTGTATAAACGTATACTTTTACATCACCCTCGTAAACAATATCTTTTATAATATAACCTGCGCCAAGAGTTTCGTACTGAACTTTGCCAAAAAGTGTGTAATCGCAGGAAACCTCGACCAAATCACAAAGCGTGCGCGTTACAACCTTTGCCTCATCAATTCCAAGCTTTGCGCTTGCGCCATATGCTCTTACGAGTCCTCCCGCTCCAAGAAGTATTCCTCCAAAATATCTTGTTACAACCACAGCAACATCGATAAGTCCCTCTTTTCTCATCACTTCAAGCACAGGTACGCCCGCAGTTCCCGAAGGCTCTCCGTCATCGCTGTAACGCATAATATTTCCTTCGCCTATGATATATGCATACACATTATGTGTGGCATCGTAGTATTTTGATTTCATTTCGGCTATAAGCTCAAGTGCCTGCACCTCTGTCTTTACAGGCCACACTGTCGCTATAAATTTAGACTTTCGCTCAATCATTGTCGCACAGGCTCTCTGCGCCACAGTTTTATAAGACGGTTTCATTATCTCACCTGCCAGTTTTTTAGTCATTTATCACATATTTTCTTAGTCTGTCATAACAAAGCGCATCAATCATCGCCTTTACAAGTATGCCATCGGCTTCGTACTCTTCGCTTATGACAACCTGATTTTCATAGAGCCTGCTTACCTTAACCGCTTCGCTGTATGGAAGCTTTAACGTAACCTCGCGTTTTTGCCCCGGCACAACCTCTTCAATAATTTCTAAAAGTTCGTCAATGCCCATCTTTTCTTTCGCCGATATGCACACTGTTTTTGTACAAGACTCAATGTTGTTTTTGACAATCTTATCCTGCGCCAAATCAATTTTATTAAGCACTGCAACTGTTGGTTTTCCATCGGCTCCAAGCTCACGCAGGATATTTTCCACAACGCTTATATGAGTTTCGTATTCATTATTTGAAACGTCTATTACGTGCAAAAGCACATCTGCAAGCGCAGCCTCCTCAAGCGTCGATTTAAACGCCTTTACAAGATGATGCGGCAATTTTCGTATAAATCCAACAGTATCAACAAGCATTATCTCTCGTCTGTCAGAAAGAGTGAGATTTCTTTGAGTAGGGTCAAGTGTTGCGAAGAGCTTATCCTCGGCTAAAACATCTGCATCGGTCAAAAGATTTAAAAGCGTCGATTTGCCCACATTTGTATATCCTACAAGTGCTACAACTGTCCTATTGTCCTTAACGCGCCTGTTTCTTAACAAATCACGATGCTTTTGCACCTCCAAAAGCTCATCTGATAAAAACTCAATTCTCCTTCTTATGTGACGCCTGTCCGTTTCAAGCTTTGTTTCACCAGGCCCTCTTGTACCTATACCACCGCCAAGACGCGAAAGCGCCTGTCCCATACCCGTAAGGCGCGGAAGCATATATCTAAGCTGTGCAAGCTCAACCTGAATTTTGCCTTCCTTTGTAGCTGCGCGCATAGCAAATATATCTAAAATAAGTGACGTTCTGTCAAGCACTTTTATATCAAGCTTGTCAGAAATGTTTCTTACCTGCACGGGCGAGAGCTCATCATCAAAAATTACAACGTCAGCGCCAAGCTCGGCTATGGCATTTGCAAGCTCTTCAAGCTTTCCCTCACCCATATATGTCGCACTGTCGGGCGCGGCTCTGTTTTGCACCGCATAACCGACAACCTCCACGCCCGCCGTTTTTGCAAGCTCGCAAAGCTCATCGAGTGATTCATCAGTTGTATCATTTAATACATCAGCGCTTCCCGTATGAACACCCGCAAGAATTGCTTTTTCTTTTTTTATCTCATTTTCGTACATTATATTACCTCATATTCTTATTTGTGCTATGTTTTTGGTGATGCCCATGATGGTGATGGTGTGAATGCTCACCTGTATGTTCTACTCGGCAACACTGCTCTGCACAGTTTTCACAATCCTCTTCAAGCTCCAATGTAACGTGTCCTATATGATGCTCTTTTAATTCTTCTCGTATTTTTTGTTTTATTTTATAACTCTCTCCATCGCAAACAACATGCATAGTAGCATAATTATTATATCCATCCATACTCCATATATGAATGTGATGAACATCTTCTACCCCGTCTATTTTTAGAAGGTGATTTTTAATTTCTTCCATACTAATATTGTCAGGTAGTCTTTCAAGAAACAGATTTTCTATCTGTTTTAAATTTTTTATCGCATTTACAAATATAAACACGGAAACGCCAATTGACATAATGGGGTCAATAATATAAATATCCGTAAGACGCATAATAATTGCGCCTATCAAAACAACTGCCCATCCAAGCACGTCCTCGAGCATATGAAGGTTCACTGCCTTTTGATTAAGAGAATCGCCCTCTTTTGTAAAATAGGCCGCAATAAAATTGATAACTACACCAATAAGCGCAAAAGCAATCATTGAATTATAATCAATTTTTACAGGATTAAATATTCTTATCAGTGCATTGTATATAACTGCTGATGAGCCAAAAAGCAAAACAACTGTTGTTATAAGGCTTCCTATAACCGAATATCTTGCGTACCCATAAGTATAAACCTCATCAGGCTGTTTTTTGCTTTTCCGTTCAAGAAAATATGAAATTCCAATGCTTATAGCATCGCCAATATCGTGAATTGCATCGGAAACAATCGCAACACTACCTGTAAATATTCCCCCAAAAAACTCAAAAACCGAAAATAGCGCGTTTAATAAAAATGCAATTAGTATATTTTTTTCTGTTTTCATCTATTTTCCCCTTCCTCCCTTTTTTGACGTATATCGTATCTGTAAATTGCAAGTCCAATCGAAATCATACTCATCGCACTTCCAACGGTTGGCCCGTATGAGTGGCTCACAAAATTGTATACAAGCCAGAACGGTGCGCCAAGAAACGAAACAAGTCTTATTTTCTTTTCATTCGTTATCCATAAAGCGTCTGTCTGCAAAAGTGCTCCTGCAATAGCAAACAAACTGAATATGTTTTTATACGTTATAACGCCCGCAAGCAAAATCAATAAATTTATAAAAATAACAATTAGCTTTGTATTTCTTGCGATAAAACGTTTATACTTGTTACTTGCAACAACTGATGATGCCGCAGACAAACAATCTACGATTGCCCCTTCATATGCGCCAAGCATAATATACTGAAGTACATACAGCATGTTTGCAAAGGCATTGACTATAACTATATTTTTTCTGGTTTTAAGCTGATAGCTTGAAAGAAATGTCACTACTGCAACAATTCCCACTATTTGTGCCGCTGTATACATTTTGTCACATCCAATTTTTACTGCTCATTGATTTTATCTTTGATATTCATCATACCACACCTGCAAAAAATAATCAACAAAAAATCGCCAAAGTAAGTAAGTTTTATTGTTCAAAAAGCATTGACAAACAGTTTGATTTAAAATATAATTTTATTTAGTAGAAAACAGTCGTTTTTTATCAAATTTTATCAAATGGCATATGCCATGAGGGAGGCTATTAAAAATGAATTTGGTCTATGGTGTAAAGGACAAACCCACTTTTGGTAAGCTGTTAGTATTTGCATTCCAACAGCTTCTGGCAATTCTTGCTGCTACAATTGCAGTTCCTGCAATTATCGGCAACGGAATGTCGCATTCTGCTGCACTTTTCGGTGCAGGCGTAGGTACAATAGTGTATCAACTTTTCACAAAGTTTAAGAGCCCTGTTTTCCTTGGTTCTTCATTTGCTTTTATCGGTTCGATGCTCGCAGCCTTTGCAGGCAGCGTATCAATCTCTGCAGGTTATGCAGGCCTTATCATAGGCGCAATTTTTGCAGGACTTGTTTATGTTGTTTTGGCAATTGTTGTTAAGTTTGCAGGCGTTAACTGGATTAACAAGCTTATGCCGCCTGTTGTTATCGGTCCTACTGTTGCACTAATTGGTCTTTCACTTGCAGGCTCAGCAGTTGGTGACCTTCAAAAAGGCAAGGTTTTGCTTGACGGAGCTTCCGTTGCATCACCTTATGTTTGCATTATCTGCGGTCTTGTAACACTTGCTGTTGTTATCATCTGCTCGGTATACGGCAAAAAGATGACAAAGCTTATTCCGTTTATCCTTGGTATTTTGGCAGGCTATGTTTTAGCTGCAATATTTACATTAATCGGAACATATGCAAATATTCCCGCATTGATGGTTATTGATTTTTCAGCATTTGCTAATATGCAATGGTATCCTGATTTCACTTTTGTTGAAGCGCTGAAAGGCGTTAAGGATATTGATGCAAGCTATATTGCAACTGTTGCAGTTGCTTATATCCCTGTTGCATTCGTTGTATTTGCAGAGCATATAGCAGACCACAAAAACCTAAGCTCAATTATTGGAACTGAGCTTTTAGAAGAGCCCGGTCTTCACAGAACACTTCTCGGTGACGGTATCGGTTCTATCGCAGGTGCATTCTTCGGGGGCTGCCCCAACACAACATACGGTGAATCGGTTGGCTGTGTAGCTATTACAGGTAACGCTTCAGTCGTTACAATTCTTGCAACAGCAATAATTGCAATAGTAGCATCATTTGTTGCACCTTTTGTAACATTTTTGGCTACAATTCCTAACTGCGTAATGGGCGGTGTATGTATCTCGCTTTACGGCTTTATCGCAGTTTCAGGTCTTAAAATGATTCAGAAGGTTGACCTCGGCGAAAACAAAAACCTTTTCGTTGTTGCAGTTATCCTTATTACAGGTATCGGCGGTCTTACACTTACTTTTGGCCAGATTACAATTACTTCAATTGCTTGCGCTTTGATTCTTGGCATTTTGACAAATGTTATGGTTTCAAAGGCAAAATAAGAACAGGAGACAGATATGAGTAAAGTTATAACATTTGACCATCCGCTTATTCAGCATAAAACTACTATACTTCGTCAAACCTCTACTACAAACAAAGAATTTCGTGAATTAGTAGAAGAAATAACAATGCTTATGTGCTATGAGTCACTGCGTGATTTACCACTAAAGGATGTTGAAATTGAAACGCCTATCAAAAAAACTACTCAAAAGATGATTGCAGGCAAGGACATTGCAGTTGTTCCGATTCTTCGTGCAGGACTTGGAATGGTTAACGGTCTTTTAAGACTTGTTCCTACTGCAAAGGTTGGCCACATCGGAATGTATCGTGACGAAGAAACAATGCAGCCGTGCGAATATTACTGCAAGCTTCCGAAAGACGTTGACCAAAGACTTGTTGTCGTTGTTGACCCAATGCTTGCAACGGGCGGCAGTGCAATAGATGCAATCGGCCAGATTAAATCATACGGCGCAAAGAACATTAAATTCTTATGTCTTATTGCTGCTCCGGAAGGCATCAACGCTCTTTCAAAGGCACATCCTGACATTGAAATTTTCTGTGCAAATGTTGACGAAGGTCTTAACGACAAATGCTACATCGTTCCCGGTCTGGGCGATGCAGGTGACAGAATATTCGGAACAAAATAAAAAAATACAGATATGGAAAAGGAAGCACTCTGCAGTGCTTCCTTTTTTTGTGAATTTAACATTGACAACGCACCCCCAAGCAAATAAAATATAATTATAAACCTTAAAAACACGGACGGTGAGCTTTTTTGGGAAAGAAAAACAATATTATATTAATAGGCATGCCCGGCGCAGGCAAATCTACAATAGGCGTCGTTCTTGCAAAAATTATGGGGCTTGACTTTTGTGATACCGATTTGGTTATCCAGAAAAACACAAAACGTACCCTGCAAGATATTATTGATAACGACGGCCTTGAAGCATTTCTTTTAGCAGAACGAAGTGCGGTTTTAAGTCTTAACGTTGACGGCTGCGTAATTGCAACAGGTGGCAGCGTAGTCTTGCAAGACGATGTAATGGCACAACTTCGCTCTCTTGGAGTTGTGGTTTATCTTCGCGCTTCATACAAGCAGATAACAAAGAGAATACATAATTTAAGCACCCGTGGTATTGCTTTTGAAAATGGACAAACACTTCTTGATATATATGATCAGAGAACTCCTTTATATGAACACTTTTGCGACGTATATGTTGACTGTGACGATTTTGATTGTGCAATTGTTTGCGAAAAAATAAAAGCCGCGCTTGCCGATCTATAAACAGCAAAACTGAAACAATTGATGCTGTATATCTAACACGCAAATAATAAGCCGGCTTTGTTTTTGTAAACAAACTGTAACATTTCTTTAACAGAGCAGAAAAAAACCCTTGACTTTTTATGCATTTTATGTTAGAATTATACCGTTGTATAAATGGTGTAGGGGTGAAACTAATGATTGAAAGAAATGAACTTGCATCGGTAAAAAAGAGTCTGCAGCAAAATATCGGCAGAAAAGTTCGCCTGACATCGAAGAAGGGACGCAAATCGGCAATAGTCCGCAGAGGAGTAATCGAAAATATCTATCCGAGTATTTTTACCGTAAGACTGGAAAGACAGCCTGATGATGAAAATGAAAGCAGGTGTGTATCGTATAGCTATATCGATGTACTTACTAAAACAGTTGAAATTGCTATGTATAAGTAATGCGTAGAATTTGACGCTGAAAACAACAATAAAAACGGCTGTCATACAGCCGTTTTTTGTTTTATATCTTAAAAAGAAGCAGGTGAAAAAAATGCAGCTCCCATTGGCAGATATGGTGCGTCCAAAAACTCTTGATGACGTTGTCGGACAAAAACATATTCTCTCACAAGGCAAAGTGCTTTATAATCTTATACAAAAAAAGACTGTTCCAAATATGATTTTCTACGGTCCGAGCGGAACGGGCAAAACAACTGTGGCTAATATTATCGCAAATACTACAGGCAAGCGTTTATACAAGCTCAATGCTACAACCGCCTCGGTAAGCGATATACGCGCTATCATAAGCGAGCTTGATACGCTTTTTAATTCGCAGGGAGCTTTATTATACCTTGACGAGATTCAAAACTTTAATAAAAAGCAACAGCAGTCGCTTCTTGAGTTTATTGAAAACGGACGCCTTACCCTGATTGCATCGACAACCGAAAATCCTTATTTTTATATATACAATGCTATCTTGTCTCGCTCAAATGTGTTTGAGTTTTTACCTGTCGAAAATAAAGACATCAAAAAAGCGCTTTTGAGAGCAAAATCAATTCTTGAAGAAAATATGGGCAGTGTCAAGATAGAATTTGACGAAGACGTATTGGATTTTATCTGTGACATTTGCGGCGGTGACGTAAGAAAATCGCTAAACACACTTGAAATATGCGTTATGTCTGCAAGCCCAGATAAAAAAGGTAACATATATATTACTCTTGAAACAGCCGAGGGTGCAACTCAAAAAAAGGCTATGCGCTATGACCGCGACGGCGACAGTCACTATGACATTTTAAGTGCTTTTCAAAAATCAATTCGAGGCTCCGATGCCGATGCTGCGATGCATTATCTTGCAAAGCTTTTATGTGCAGGCGATTTGATTTCTGCATGCCGCAGGCTTCTGGTAATTGCCTCAGAGGACATTGGCCTTGCATACCCTATGGCAGCAACTATTGTAAAATCGTGTGTTGACTCTGCTATGCAGCTTGGTCTTCCCGAAGCAAGAATCCCTCTTGCCGAAGCTACGCTTCTGCTTGCAACCGCTCCAAAAAGCAATTCTTCAATATGTGCAATTGACTCTGCTATGCATGATGTTGAAAATATGAATACAGGCTCTATCCCATCATCTCTTCGTGATGCGCACTACGGCGGTGCCGAAAAGCTCGGGCACGGCAAAGGGTATAAGTATCCGCACAATTATGAAAACAACTATGTTTATCAGCAATATCTGCCCGATAATATCAAAGACAGAAAATATTATACTGCAGGAAAAAACAAAAACGAGGCGGCAATCGAAAGCTACTGGAAGCAAATAAAAAAAGATAAATAAAACCTTTTCGTTTTGTTTTTAGAGTTTTAACCTTATACTAAATCTGTTTTTTATATTGCAAAAAAGCCATTATAGGTATAAAATAGTAGTATAGGATATAAAAGCAGGGTATGGAGGATTTTTTATCTTGGATAGGGATGCGTCAGCTTTTGACAAAGCAAAAAATAAAGCGCTTAATATACTCTCCAGGCGTATGCATACAAAAAAAGAGCTTTTTGACAAGCTTTTGCGTGCAGGTTTTGGCGAACAACTCACCTCAGATGTGTGTGAGTGGGCACGTGAGTACGGCTTTATAAACGACCAAGAGTACGCAAGAGCGTTTATTCAAAATTGTATTACCTCTAAAAAATATGGTATAAAACGTATAAAACAGACACTTTTATATAAAGGCATTGACGCATATACAATAGAAGATATTATATACGAATTTGACTTTTGCGAAAAAGATGCTTTACTTTCTTTGGTAGAAAAAAAGCTTGGTGGAAATTTTGAACAAAAAAACATTGATAAGACAATAAGGCATTTTATAGCCAAAGGCTATGAATTTTCCGATATAAAAAATGCGATATCTTCCGTAAAAGAAGATTTTGATTTTGGGAAGGACGATTGATTTGAAATATAAAATAGCATTAGCGTCGCTTGGATGTGCAAAAAACCTTGTTGACACTGAAAATATGCTTGGTTTTCTTGCCGAAAAGGGACATGTATTTGTAAATACTCCCGAAACGGCTGACATAATTATAGTAAATACCTGCGCTTTTATAGGCGACGCCAAAGAGGAGTCTATAAATACAATACTTGACATGGCGCGTTTTAAAGATGAAGGCGAGTGTAAATGTCTGATTGTTACGGGATGTCTGTCCGAGCGCTATCACGAGGATATAAAACGCGAGCTTTATGAGGTTGACGCTATCGTCGGCACGGGCGATTTTGATAAAATATGCGATGTCATAGACTCTTGTATGAGTGGTAAAAGCGTTTGCCTTTACGGACACAGCGAAGATTTTATCCTTGAAGGGATGCCACGCATAATCACTACACCTCCTTACAGTGCATACCTAAAAATCGCCGAGGGCTGTGATAATAAATGTACCTACTGTGTAATACCGTCACTTCGCGGAAAATACCGTTCACGCACGATAGAGGATATTACAGATGAAGCAAAGCGTCTTGCAAATTCAGGCGTGCGCGAGCTTATATTGATTGCGCAGAATACCACTTGCTATGGAAAAGATATATATGGCAAAAACAGTCTTGACAGTCTTTTAGAAAGCCTTTGTGAAATCGATGGTATAAAATGGATAAGAGTGCATTACTGCTATCCCGAAGGCATTACTGACGAGCTTTTGGATGTTATGGCATCAAACGATAAGATACTTCATTATTTTGACATACCGATTCAGCACGCAAGCGACAGCGTTTTAAAACGGATGGGCAGAAAAACAAATAAGGCCTCACTTGAAAAGCTTATATATAAAATACGCGAGAAAATGGATGACGCAATAATCCGCACCTCGCTTATCGCAGGATTTCCGGGTGAAACGAGAAGTGACTTTAATGAGCTTTGCGATTTTGTAGAAAAAATGCGTCTTGACAGAGTTGGTGTATTTGCCTATTCAAAAGAAGAAAATACACCTGCAGCAAAGCTTGATAAACAGGTTGACACTCGCACAAAAACAATACGCCGCGCCAAGCTTATGGAAATTGCGCAAAAAATCTCACTTGAGAAAAACGAAAAGCGAGTTGGTAAGGTGTATGAGGTTTTGTGCGAGGGCTTTG
>JAZNVH010000025.1:0-197041 GCA_045592745.1 Candidatus Aphodoplasma sp.
AGCCCACTTTGGGCATCGGATTTGCGCCTGTGAGGTCAAAATCCATTTTTGCCATAGAAAACTTCCTTTCTTGATTAAAATTTTAAAATTAATTTGGTATTTTGCGCACGCGCACATTACATAATATGTTTACATAGTCAATTTTGTTAAATGTTTGTTAGTATGCAGATTTTAATTTATATTACAAAATGATTTATTCTATTGACTTATATGGTAAATTAAACTAATATATTATGTAAGAAGAAAAGTAGATAAAGGAGCAAATAAAATATGAGTGAGCGCCTTATAATTATAGATGGAAACAGCATTATTAACCGTGCATTTTATGGTATACGAACGCTTAGCACTAAGGATGGCACGCCTACAAATGCGGTATATGGTTTTTTAAATATTATGCTTAAGTATATACAGGAGATAAATCCGCAGTATTTGTGCGTAGCTTTTGACCTTTCAAAGCCGACATTTCGTCATAAAATGTATGATCAATACAAAGCACAAAGAAAGAAAATGCCGGAAGAACTTGCGGTTCAAATGCCTCTTATGAAGAAGATTTTGACAGCAATGAATATCAAAATTCTTGAAAAAGAGGGCTTTGAGGCTGATGATATCATAGGCACTGTTTCGGATATCTGTGACACAAGCTTAATAGAATGTATTATCGTAACAGGCGATAAAGATGATTTGCAGCTTGCGACTGATACAACAAAGGTTTATCTTACAACAACAAGTAAAGGAAATACAAATACCGATATCTATGACAAAAATGCAGTTATTGAAAAATATGGCGTAACACCACAGCAGTTCGTGGATGTAAAGGCGCTTATGGGAGATACTTCCGACAATATTCCGGGTGTTGCGGGTATAGGCGAAAAAACAGCACTTTCTCTTATCCAAAAATGTGAAAGTATCGAAAAGCTTTATGCTGATGAGGAGTTGTACGGCGCAAAAGGTGCGATGCTGACAAAGCTTGTAAATGGAAAAGAATCTGCGTTTTTAAGTAAGAAGCTTGCAACAATAGACAAAAATGTTCCTATTGATTTTAAAATTTCTGATGCACAGGTAAAGCCGTATAACAATAATGAGCTTTACAATGTATTGTCATCTTTGGAGCTTAAAAGTATAATAAAAAAGCTTGAATTAAGTAGTGATGAAACGTCTTTTGAAGAAGATAAAAAAGAATTTGAAAAGATTAATACTGTAATTATAAATGATGCAGATGAGCTTTCTTCGATTGAAAAGACTGTATTGGAAGAGGGAGAGCTTGTATACAGAATATATCAAACTGACGGTGTGCTTGATGCTTTGGCTGTATACACCAAAGCGACGCTGTACTATATTCCTGTCGGACTCTTTTTGACGGATTATTTAATTCTTCAAACGCTTTCAAATCTTTTTTCAAGTGACGAAATAAAAAAAGTTGCTCACGCAGCAAAGAATGATATAGTTCTTTTGAAAAGATTTGGCATAGAGTATAATAATCTTTCGTTTGATACGGCAATTGGAGCATATATATTAGAGCCTTCCCGAAGTGATTATGAACTTAGTTCGCTTGCAGAGGAATATCTTAATACACATATGCCTGCTGAGGAAGAGATTCTTGGAAAAGGCAAATCGCGTATGCATATATGCGACATTGATGAAAATAAAGCGGCAGAATTTGCTTCTATGCAACTTATGTGCGTAATGAAATTTAAAGAATATACTGAGTGTGAACTTGAAAAAAATGGTCAGCACAGTTTGTATTATGATATCGAGCTGCCACTTGTAAATGTTCTTGCTGATATGCAGGTTGTTGGAATTGCGGTTGACAGAGAAAAACTTTTTGAGTTTAACAAAACGCTTGGGGAGCGCATAGCAGAGCTTACGGAAAAAATATATGAGCTTGCAGGCTGTGAGTTTAATATTAACTCTACAAAACAGCTTGGTGAGGTTTTGTTTGAAAAGCTTGGCTTAAAGGCGGTCAAAAAGACTAAAACTGGTTATTCAACCGATGCAAGCGTGCTTGAAAAACTTTTGGGAAGTCACGAAATTATTGAGTATCTTATAGAATACAGACTTGTAAATAAAATTAAGACAACATATGGTGATGGTCTTTTGGATGTAATAAGCGCAAAGACGGGAAGGATACATTCGAGCTTTAATCAGACTGTTACAGCAACGGGACGTATAAGCTCAACTGAGCCTAATATGCAAAATATTCCTGTGCGTCATCCACTTGGACGCGAAATAAGAAAGATGTTTGTCGCAAAAGAAGGGTGCACTCTGGTCGATGCGGATTATTCACAGATAGAGCTTCGTATTCTGGCGCATATTGCTCATGACGAAGCTATGATAAAAGCGTTTGAAGACGGGGTTGACATACACGCTGTTACGGCGTCACAAGTTTTGGGAATACCGCTTGAAAGTGTAACGGCATCTCAGCGTTCTGATGCGAAGGCTGTAAACTTTGGTATTGTGTATGGAATAGGGGAGTTTAGTCTTTCAAAGGATTTGAAAATAAGCGTATACGATGCTAAAAAGTATATTGAAGGCTACCTTGCGCATTACAAGGGAGTCAAACAGTATATGGATGATATCAAAAATGAAGCATACGAAAAAGGATATGTAACGACAATATTTGGCAGACGAAGAAATATCACCGAACTTAAATCGTCAAACTTTAATATACGTTCATTTGGTGAGAGAGTTGCGCTCAATACCCCCATACAGGGAAGCGCGGCGGATATAATCAAGCTTGCTATGGTACGTGTATACTCGCGCCTTGCAAAGGAAGGGTTAAAGTCAAAGCTTATACTGCAGGTACACGATGAACTTATAGTTGAGGCATATGATGATGAGCTTGAAAAGGTAAGAGAAATACTTCGCTATGAAATGGAGAATGCCATCAGGCTTGATGTGCGACTTTTGGCAGAGGAGAAGTATGCTAAAAGTTGGTACGATGCGAAGTGATTTAGATATTAAGAGGAGCAATAATATATGGCAGTAATAGGCTTAACGGGAGGCAGCGGCAGCGGAAAAAGCACTCTTGCAGCTCTTATGCAGCATAAAGGCTTTGATATAATAGACGCAGATAAAATTGCACGTGATATAGTTAAAAAAGGCGAAAAAGCACTTTTGGAAATAACAGAAGAATTTGGTGAAAGTGTGATTTTGGAAAATGGTGAGCTTGACAGAAAAAAGCTCGCCTCAATCGTTTTTACAAACCGTGAAAAACTTGAGAAGCTTAATAAAATAACGCATAAGTATATAACTGAGGTTATAAAGAAAAGACTTTCTGAAAATGAAGGTAGAGTCAGCGTGATTGACGCTGCGGTTTTGAAGGAAAGCGGAATAATTGACATCTGCGATTATGTGATTTTGGTTGTCGCTGACAAAGATATAAGGGTAAAAAGAATTATGGAGCGTGACGGCATAACCGAGAAGGCGGCACTTGACAGAATAAATTCTCAGGAGTCTGATGAAAAGTATGCGCAGTATGCCGATTTGGTAATTGATAATTCAGGGTCTAAAACGCCTGATGCTTTGCTTGAAGATATTATAAAGAAAATCGGAGGAGTTATCCGGAGTGAAAAATAAAAAAGCGTTTTTTGCTGCTTTGGTGCTGATTATTATATGTGTTATAGCATCACCGAAGGTTTATGAAACAGTAATGAAATTCATATATCCTTTAGAATATGAGGATTTGGTTTACAGCTATGCAAATAAAAATAGCCTTGACCCATATCTTGTTTTGGGACTTATCAAGGCGGAAAGTAATTTTATAAGTGATGCCCGCTCCAATAAAGATGCAAAAGGACTTATGCAAATCACGGATTCCACAGCAATATGGGTGGCATCAAAAATGGGGCAGGAAAACTTTTCTGTAAGTGAGCTTGAAAATCCTGAGGTGAATATTGCGATTGGATGTTGGTATTTAAGATATTTGCTTGATAATTATAATGATGATACAACGCTTGCGCTTTGTGCATATAACGCAGGAAGTGGTAATGTATCGGCGTGGCTTTCGAATACGCAGTATTCAAAAGACGGAAAAACGCTTGATAATATACCATTTTCTGAAACAAGCCACTATGTTGTCAACACGCAAAAGTATGCGGAGAAATATAAAAAATTGTATCCTGATATTTTTTAATGATGTATTAAATAAACAAAAAAGCTTTGCAAAATTTTGCAAAGCTTTTTATAATACTAATATAAATTAATATGCAATACCTTGTGCTATCATAGCATCTGCAATCTTCAAGAAACCGGCAATGTTAGCACCTGCAACAAGATTTCCTTCAAGACCGTACTCTTTAGCGGCTGATGATGCGGCTTTATAGATTTCCTTCATTATGCCGTGAAGTTTTTCGTCAACTTCTTCAAAGCTCCAGCTGTAACGAATTGAGTTCTGGCTCATTTCAAGACCTGATGTTGCAACGCCACCTGCGTTTGCTGCTTTTGCAGGTCCGAACATTATGCCATTTGACAAGAACGCTTCAACAGCATCAGGAGTTGAAGGCATATTTGCACCTTCAGCAACAAGCATAACACCATTTGCAATAAGTTTTTTTGCACTTTCGCCGTCAAGCTCATTTTGTGTTGCGCAGGGAAGAGCAATGTCGCACTTTGTTGACCAGATGTTTTTGCATCCCTCAAAGTATTTAGCACCGCTTACGCGCTCGGCGTACTCTTTGATTCTTCCTCTTTCAACTTCTTTAATCTGTTTTACAACATCAAGGTTTATGCCGTTCTCATCATATACATATCCGCATGAGTCAGAAAGAGCAACAACCTTTGCGCCAAGCTGCATTGCTTTTTCGGCTGCGTATATTGCAACGTTACCCGAACCTGAGATAACAACAGTTTTACCTTCAAAGCTATCGTTTTTAGCTTTAAGCATCTCATCTGTAAAGTAGCAAAGACCATATCCAGTAGCCTGTTTTCTTGCGAGTGAACCGCCATATGTAAGACCTTTGCCTGTAAGTACGCCTGTAAACTCGTTTTTAAGTCTTTTGTACTGACCAAACATATAACCGATTTCTCTTGCACCTACGCCAATATCACCTGCGGGTACGTCAGTATCAGCACCGATGTGTTTTGAAAGCTCTGTCATAAAGCTCTGGCAGAAACGCATGATTTCGCCGTCAGACTTGCCTTTCGGGTCAAAATCGCTACCGCCTTTACCACCACCCATGGGAAGTGTTGTAAGACTGTTTTTAAAGCACTGCTCAAAGCCCAAAAACTTGATAACTGATGCGTTAACGCTTGGGTGAAGTCTGATTCCGCCCTTATATGGACCGATAGCTGAGTTAAACTGTACTCTGTAACCTCTGTTAACCTGCACTTTGCCATTGTCATCAACCCATGATACCCTGAACTGGATAAAACGTTCGGGTTCAACAATTCTGTCGATTACACCTGCAGCTACAATGTCAGGTCTTTTTTCTACAACGGGTTCGAAAGATTCCAAAACTTCGGAAACTGCCTGCAAAAATTCGGTTTCGCCTTTATTTCTTTCGCATACCTTGTCATATACTTCTGACAAGTATTTGTTTTTTAGTGCCATAGTAATTGCCTCCATTTTATATTAAAAAATTATTTTTTCTAAGTATTATATCAAAGAAAATTTAATGTTTCAATAAAATTTTGGTATAAAACAAGTTTTGTTTAAAATATATGTTCTTTAGAGCAGAAAATATTAAAAAAAACAGACCGCCGTATATCCGGCAGTCTGCTGCAACAATTTTTTATAGGTCATCGGCATCTTGTACAGGAACTTCGTTTGAATTTTTTGCTTTGCCTGTCCAGCTTCCCATTGGGTCTGATTTAAGCTGCGCCTCACCAACGTAAGCGTCAACAACCTGCTGAGCTTTTTTTTGAGCTTTGCTGTCTTTGATGTCGCTGATGTTTCGGTTGCTATTATTGATGTTATTTTTATTGTTTCTGTTGTTACTGATGTTGTTATTGTTTTTTTGGTTATTCATAATATCCTCCTGAAATTGTTATGGGTGCGTTTTTGCTGCAAGGTTATTTTATGTTATATTTGGGGCAATAATTCTGTCAAATTATGAAAAGAAAAGCGATTTATGGTAATTTTATGAAAATTTTGTTTTGTTTATCTTATTTATTTATTGACAATACGGCAAATGAGCATTATAATGGTACAGGATAAAAAATATAAAGAGAGGTTGGTAAAATTATGATTTACGGTACAGCTTTACTTGCTGCCTGCATGCTCTGCGGTTCGTACATAGGAAACATATTGGGAGCTTTACTCGGACTCAATTCTGATGTCGGCGGCGTTGGCTTTGCAATGCTTTTGTTGCTTTTGGTAACAAATTCAAAAAAAATATCGGAAAAACTTCCAAAGGGAACTTCTGAGGGACTCAATTTCTGGAGCGGAATGTTCCTTCCAATTATCATCGCAATGAGTGCGGGACAGAATGTATACAGCGCAATCTCAAGTGGTGCAGTTGCAATTATCGCAGGATTGGCTGCGACGGCGCTTGCATTTATATTGGTGCCTGTGCTCGGTCTTATGTCAAAGAAAAATACTAACGATAGCGTAGGAGAGGAGGAATAATAATGCCGGATTTTGTTAAAATACTTGTTGACCTTTTGTCATCAAACAGTCTTGTAACAGCGTTTTTAATTGTTGGACTCATATCACTTTTTTCTAATTTTATTTCCGCAAAAATAACACGCGGAAGAATACACGCGTCAGCGATTGCAATCTTTATCGGCTTGATACTTGCATATATTGGCGGAAGTATCACGGGAGGCTCGAAAGGCTTCTCCGATATAGGCATGTTTGCGGGTATTGCAATTTTGGGCGGTTCTTCGCTAAGAGACTATGCAATCATAGCAACCGCTAATGGCGCAAAATTTTCGGAAATTAAAAAGTGTGGATTTGTAGGCATTTTTTCTCTTTTTATTGGCGTAATTGCATCATACGTAGCAGGTGGTGTGGTTGCCTATATTATGGGATATCGCGATGCTGTAAGCGTATCAACGATCGCAGCGGGAACAGTTACATTTGTTGTTGGTCCTGTTACAGGTACGGCGATTGGTGCAAGCTCGGAGGTAATTACTATTTCTATTGCAGCAGGTGTTATTAAATCTGTTGCGGTTATGATGCTTACTCCGTTTGTTGCAAAGAAAATTGGACTTAAAACTCCGCAGTCGGCAATGATTTTTGGCGGTCTTATGGGAACAACAAGCGGAACAACAGCAGGACTTGCCGCAACAGATCCGAAACTTGTTCCTTATGGCGCTATGACATCAACCTTCTATACGGGTCTTGGATGTCTGCTTTGTCCTTCGGTTTTATATTTTATAACAAAATTGATTTTAGGTTAAGATTACATAAAAAGTTTCCTCGGTATGTGTATTATTATGCATATCGGGGTTATTTTTATAATTGACTAATGCGAAAAAACGTGGTATAATTACAAATATGTGAGAATTTATACAGAAAAGGGGAATAAAAAGGTGGATATTTTAGCATTTGCATTGTACTTTGTGGCGATGGTAGCAATAGGTATTATATTTTTCTTCAAGTCAAAAAGTGCAACAGAAAAGGATTATTTTTTAGGTGGCAGATCGATGGGACCGTGGGTAACGGCAATGAGCGCACAGGCATCTGATATGAGTGCGTGGCTATTGATGGGATTGCCCGGAAGTATATTGGCTTTTGGTTTTGGTCAAGCGTGGATTGGTATTGGTCTTGCTATTGGTACGGCTGCAAACTGGATATTAGTGGCAAAAAGACTTCGTAAATTTTCAAAGGCATCAGGGGATGCTATTACGCTTCCTCAGTATCTTTCGAATCGTTTTCTTTCAAAAAGTCATACGCTCAGCATTATCTGTGCGGTAGTGTTCCTTGTTTGCTTTACAATTTATGTTGCATCTGCATTTGTTGCAGGCTCGGATGTGTTTACAACACTTGTTCCAAGCCTTTCAAAGTCGGCTGCAATGATTATTTTTGCAATAATTGTTCTGGCATACACTTTCCTTGGTGGATTTAAAGCTGTTTGCTGGACAGACTTTTTCCAAGGACTTTTGATGCTTGCTGCACTTTTGATTGTGCCTATTGTTGTTGGCTTTACAAGAGAACTTGAGCCTGCGGCTCTTACAACTATATATTTGGGCCCCAATGGAGAAGAATTCAAATTTGTGCCAAATTTCTTTAACGCAAGCTGGAAAGATATTTTGTCAGGACTTGGTTGGGGTCTTGGTTATTTTGGTATGCCTCATATCATTGTAAGATTTATGGCAATTGAGAAGCCGTCAATGGTTAAAAAGTCGGCTACTGTTGCAATCATTTGGGTTGTACTTTCTTTGGCAGCTGCAATTGTAATTGCATACCTTGGAAGAATGTTTGTATATTCAAATGGCGTAGACCTTTCGGCAGTACTTCTGGCAAATGGTCAGCAGTCATTGATATTTGTAGAACTTGCTCGTGATGTATTCCCGGCATTTATTGCAGGTCTTTTGTTGGCAGCAATAATTGCTGCATCAATGTCGACAGCAGACTCTCAGCTTTTGGTTGCAGCATCTTCTTTTGCAAGTGATTTGTATAAGCCGATTATCCGTAAAAATGCTTCAAACAAAGAGATGCTTTGGGTAAGCCGCTTGATTGTTTTGATTATTGCTGTTGTTGCATACTTTATCGCAAGCAGCGAAGGTGATGCGGCACAGGCTATTATGAACCTTGTTTCAAATGCATGGGGCATCTTTGGCGCAGCGTTTGGTCCTGCGGTGTTGTTATCTCTATTCTGGAAGCGCTTTACATACAAAGGTGCAGTTGCAGGTATTATAGCTGGTGCTTTGGTTGATATGTTGTGGCTGTGGTTGCCTGTATATGATGGCGCTACACTTACAGCTGTAACAGGAATTTATGAGATTATTCCTGGCTTTATACTTAGTGCAATTGCAGCGATAGCTGTAACACTTATTGACAAAAAGCCTTCAGCCGAGGTTGAAGCAATTTTTGAACAGGCTACAAATAACTCAATAGATGACTAAATAAAAAACACTAATGGCTTTTTGTCATTAGTGTTTTTTTTGTGTATCATATTGATTTTATTCAATCAATATGATACAATTTAAATGGTGTATTAATTAAACTAAAATATATGAGGAAAAGGAGAGTTTGAAATGGCAAGATTTACATTACCGCGTGATTTATATCACGGTAAAGGTGCTCTTGAGGCACTTAAAACACTTCAGGGTACACGCGCGATGGTTTGCGTAGGTGGCGGTTCGATGAAACGCTTTGGTTTTCTTGATAAGGTATGCGCTTATCTTAAGGAAGCAGGTATGGAGGTTGAAGTTTTTGAAGGTATCGAGCCGGATCCGTCAGTAGATACAGTTATGCGTGGCGCAGAGGCTATGGCAAAGTTTAAGCCTGACTGGATTGTTGCAATTGGCGGCGGTTCACCGATTGATGCTGCAAAGGCTATGTGGATTAAGTATGAGTATCCGGAAATCACATTTGAAGAAATGTGCGTAGTGTTTGGAATTCCGCAGCTTCGTAAAAAGGCGCGTTTCTGTGCTATTCCTTCAACATCAGGTACAGCAACAGAGGTTACAGCTTTTTCTGTAATCACAGATTACGAAAAAGGTATTAAATATCCTCTTGCTGATTTTGAAATTACACCTGACGTTGCTATCGTAGATCCTGACCTTGCAGAAACAATGCCTCAAAAGCTTACAGCTCACACAGGTATGGATGCTATGACACATGCAATCGAAGCTTATGTTTCAACCGCTAACTCAGAATTTACAGATCCGCTTGCAATATTTGCAATCAAGATGATTCAGGATGACCTTGTTGATTCATACAATGGTGATATGACAAAGCGTGATTCAATGCATAACGCTCAGTGCCTTGCAGGTATGGCGTTTTCAAATGCACTTCTCGGTATCGTACACTCAATGGCTCATAAGACAGGTGCAATTTTTGAAGATTTGGGCGCACACATTATTCACGGTGCTGCAAACGCTATGTATCTTCCAAAGGTTATCGCATTTAACGCAAAAGATGAGACTGCAAAGAAACGTTATGGCGTGATTGCAGACTTTATGGGTCTTGGCGGTGCAAATGATGATGAGAAGGTTGCAAACCTTATCAAGTATCTTCGTGGCATGAATGATGCTCTTAAGATTCCGCAGTGCATTAAAAACTATGGTGCAGACAGTTATCCTTGCGAGCAGGGCTTTGTTCCGGAAGAAATATTCCTTGAAAGACTTCCTGAAATTGCAAAAAATGCAGTTGCAGATGCTTGCACAGGCTCGAATCCCAGAAAGATTTCTGTGGAGGAAATGGAAAAGCTTCTTAAGTGCTGCTACTACGATACAGAAGTTGATTTCTAATATAATAACTATAATAACAAAAAAGATGGTTGCATTTCGACAACCATCTTTTTTGCTGAAAAACGATAATATTTTTCGTTCTTAAATTGACTATTTTTCTTTGGCGTGATAAAATATTCAATGTATAGATTGTTTTAGAAACTTTAAATGATTTAAACTTTGGAGGAATTAATATGTATAAAGAATTAAACGAACTAAAAACAGAACCGAAGCTAAACAATATCGGTAAGGAGAAAATGCTTATGACTGACCTTGCTGACTTTGATGCAACGGACCCGAGAATAAGACTTTTCTCACTTGTGCAGGTAAAGCCCGGTGAAGAAGTGGATTATCATATGCACGTTGGTGAGAGCGAGCATTACTTTATTCTTTCGGGAAAAGGCCTTTATAACGACAACGGAAACAAGGTGGAGCTTGGAGCAGGAATGGTAACACTAACCCCATCAGGACAAGGACATTCTATCAGAAATATCGGTGATGAGATGCTTGTTTTTATCGCTCTTATTATTGGTGAGTAAAATTTAAATGAAATTCTAAGTGGGAAGACCAGGTGTTTCATCAGCTTATAAAAGAAAAATATAATATGAGTCATGCATATAATTATGGCATTGGCGGAACAAGAATTGCCCGTCAGCTTGTTCCAACGAAAGAAAGAACCAAGCTTGATTTGACATTTGAGCTTCGTGCAGAAATTATGGACAGAAATTCAGATGCGGTAGTTGTTTTTGGCGGCACAAATGATTATGGTCATGGCGATGCTCCGTTTGGTGATATTGACTCTGACTCTGATGATATTTATACATTCTGCGGCGCAGTAAACTCGCTTATAACTAAGCTTCAAAAGGATTTTAAGGATAAAAAGATTGTCTTTATGACTCCGCTTCACAGACGTGATGAAATGGAACATACGGATGTTATTATAGAGTATGATAAAGAACCAAGAGTTAAACCGAACAGTGATTTTAAAATAAAGTTTACGCTCAGTAACAGAAGACGTGATGCACGTCATTTCTATGTAAAAGTTATGCTGCCGGAAGGCTGGAGTGCGGATTATGACCGTTGCGTATACGTTCCGTTCAATGATGAGCATCACAATGATACAGGTATAAATATGACCACGTATGAAATGGTGGTTCATGTTGGCGAAAAAGTTGATGCAACAAATGATATTGTCGTTTCGTTTTCGAACTCTGCAGCTCACGCAGTACCAATGCTTGTTCCTGTTGTTTTGCTTGGATAATTCTAAACATAAAAAAGCCGCTTTAAAGCGGCTTTTTTATGTTTAGAAACTACTTGTTTAATAATTCAATCGCAAATAACGCATTTTTTTCTGAAGTTTCTTTTAGTATTTTATTGGTTTGCTGGAGATGCTCTTTTCTTTGACTTAGCTCATCCATTATACGCGTAAGAATGGATGTAGCATCTGATATGTTTATATTTTCAACATTAATCCAATCTGGTTGGTTTAAAGATTCCATAAAAGCGCTAATTTTGGGATCGTAGACAAGTGCCATTACAGGAATTCCGAGAGTTGTTGCATAGATAAGAGAATGAAGTCTCATACCAACGATAATTTCTGCGCTTGATAAAACAGAAAACATTTCGGGAACTGATAGTTCGCGGTTAATTGCATAGGAATCATTTTTCATTTTTTTCATCACATTACGAGATATTTCCAGGTCGTCAGGATATTGCATAGGAACAAACAGTGGATAAATATTGTGATTTTCAACCATAAAATCGCAAATTTCTGCCATTGTTGTTTCAAAATTGTGTGCGGATTTTTTCCATTCGCGTATAGAAATGACAAACAAACGTCTTCCGGCGGGAACACCTGCCATATTGGTAAAATATTTGCCGGAAAGATCTTCTGAAAAATTTAAAGTAAATGCAGGATCAGCAGTTATTGTAATTTGAGGTTTTGAAACGCCCATAGATTTTAATTCTTCATCAGATTTATCATCCCGAAGAGTTATAACATTTACTTTATTTAGTATTTTTGTTGCAATTAAACGGTTGAATTTTTTGTTTATAGGACCAATGCCATTTGCATACAGCATAGTCTTTATTCCGCATTTTTGTGCCAGGTGGATAATTGTCAGATAGTAGAGCAAGGATTTGCTGCTTGTTACATCCTGAAGAAGACTTCCACCGCCAAAAAGCAACATTTTTGATGATTTCATTTCTTTAATAATTTTAAACAGATTGTAGCGATATATAGACTTTACCCCGTAGACTATTGCAGTCGATTCAGGAGTTTTTGAAAGGACAGTGACATCAAGGTCTGGCTTTTTGCCTCTCAATGTGTTAAGAATGGCAAAAAGCAGAGCCTCATCACCGCTATTTGCAAAGCCGTGATAACCGGATATAACGATATCAGCCATTATCTCATCTCCGTATTCTCTAATCTTTTGCAGATTATATTAACTATTTTTAAAAGTATTATATTTGCGACAAATGCCACCAAAGAAACCAATATGCCAACTAAAAGGCCATTTATAGTACGCATAACGATTGTCTGGAAATTAGTAAATACATGGCAGAAACTGTTAGAAATTGAAGCTGCCAGAATTGATGAAGCGATTGCCAAAATCCATTTCATAATATCGGCATTTGTATTTTTAATATAATATATTAAAAGGACAAGCGCAGGATAACCGATGAGAAATTCTTTCGTTCGCGGACGTGCCGGGAAAATTTCAGTAAGAGTACTTCTCATAATTTTTTCCATTGAACTGATCGTATTTACATTTCCGCTACGAATGATATAGTAGATACCAATTGCAGAAATAACGCAGCCAATAAGCAGCCAGTAAACCTTAATGCGTGCATTCAAAACCTTTTTTATATCAGACAAAAAGTCTGAATCTGGCTTTTTAATAAACATCAGATAGGATATACATGCGGTGTATACAACAGGTACAATCAAAGATAATTTTATTCCGCGAAATATATCAGTATTGATGTAATATGAAATTCCAGAAAGAAGAGTTCCCTGACCTACGGCACCTATAAGAAGTGTGCCAAGCATAAGTACAACGGCCGAAAAGGTAAGAAGGGGTAATGAAAGTTTGTCTTTTGTCGTTTTGAGGAAGTAAAGCAACACCGTCATAGCAAAACAGGAGTGAATAACTGAGTATACTGTCGGGTACAACGAAAGCAGCGATTCGGGTATGATATACGAAGCAACAAAGGCAATGGCCGAAATTAACAATGCAATAATTACTAAAACAAAATTTTTGCTTCCGGTTATCATTTGATATGCAATCAGTACACACATTATCATAATAACTGCACAGATAGCAGAGTTGAGTTTTTTGTTTGGCATATAATTGATTTTATTTATTTCAGATGTGTGTGTATATCCATTTTGTTCAATTTTTTCTATATATTCTTTTGCTGCTTTGAGTGTGTATTCAGCACAATCTGTATATGAGACGTCCAGCGGCTCCATAAGTGTTACAGTAATAAATCTGAGATTTCTGTCAAGTGTGGAATTGAAGAACTGTTCAGTTCTGTACTTATATTTTGAATCATCGTCAGAAGAGTCATCATATGTTTCGTATGAGCGTATGACTTTTTGAGTACCACCATCTTTGACAACCTTATCAAAAATGTATGAATATCCATAGAAGTCCTGGTTTGAAAGCTGATCTGTATTTTCGGTAACTACCAATGTCATATCATTGTTGTTTATTATTTTTGCAAGTTTTTTGTAGTTATTGGTGTTTTGGTCTTCTTTTGGAACATCGTATGCATCAGCTTTGAGATTCAAAAATTTAATGTCATACTTTTTTATGATGTTTTCGACATCTTTGAGGTGTTCCGTTTTTTCGTAATTTTTTACTTTATAGACAAGGGCGACCTCAAAACCTTTGTCCCTGAGGGTGCTTATAACATTTTCGTTGTAACCGATAGCATAATCCCATAACTCTTTGCGTCCGTCATAAAGCACATATATATCCAAACCGTCAACAGTGCCTATTTCTGCATAATCGTTAGAAGAAAATTTTCTTGGCATTGCGTATTTAAAAAATTCTTTTTTTTCTTCATCACTTATTAAAACAATGTGGCTGTCATAAGAAAGATCAGGGCAACGCTCTTTGATAATTTTTGCAATTTCAATGCTTTGCTGATCATATTTGTGACATAAAACATTGTATTTTATCGAAGTAACAGCGCCTTTTAAGGTAAGAAAGTTAAGGTCTTCTTCCATAACAGATACGGTTGTTATGCCAACAGCCTTAAATTCATCAAGAAGTTCATCGAATTTTCCTTCTGGAAGCTTATTTATCATGTTGTTATAGAGAAAAGAAACGGTAACGTTATTGTTTTGAGCTTCTGAAGAAATGCGTAAAGATATTCCCGGCAAGAGCATAACAAACATAACTGCGAGAATTATCCATGCTGCAAATCTAGTGATAAAATTTTTCATTGATATCAATCCTTTCTGGCGCTTTTTAACAAATATTTTAAAGTTCCTGTTGCAATCAGCGAGCCTGCGTAGACTATTGCGCAAATTAGCAGAGGAATAACAAATGTAATGTATCCATGAGTAAATTCGGGCATGAGAGTATTAAAAAGTATATATACAACAAAGGCCAAAGCGCCTGATATAAAAATTTTGGCAATTATAATAAGCAAATCTTTTTTCCAGTATGCACCGATAACTTTGCGTATTCCTGTTGCAATCAAAACGGCGTATCCTGACAGCAAAACCGATGTTGATGTTGCAATGCATAAGGCTTGAATGGTGATGTTTGTTCCGTTTAATGTTACATCGGGTACAAAACGTGTAATAAGCACATTACAAATTGTATTAATTAAAATGATAGCTAAAGTTCCTATAACCGGATAATTATATTTGCCTGCAAGGTATAGTATTTTGTTAAAAAGTTCCTGTGAAACATAACCTAAAATGCCAAGGCTGTATATGAAAAACATAATTGAAACACTCATAGTGGATTCTGCAGTAAAAGAACCTCTTTCATAAAGCAATCTAATTATGTCCGAGCCAAACACGCTGACAACCATTAAAAATGGGAGAAAAATTGCAGTCATTGTGGAAATTATATAACGTAAAAGGTCATTTACATAACCTATGTTACCTTCTTCATAGTTTTTAGAAATTGCAGGAAAGATTACTGTGGACATAGCTACAACAAAAACGCTGGATATTGTAACGAATAGCGTTGACGCATAATTGAACGTCGAAGCCATACCGACGCTTTCACTGACAAAAGCACGGTCGATATAAAAACATAACTGAAACATCATATTTGAAATAAAGATCCACATGATTTCGATGTTTTTATCCGAATGATTTGAGTATTTATCCTTTGAAATCAAAGTGTATTGCTTTTTATAAAACGATGGCAACAGAATAAGGATGTGCAAAAACCATCCTATAGTGGTTACCACGCCTATTGTGATAATAGAAACATCAAACGTGTATAAAGTTAAAATAATAAGCATGTTATAGGGCAAGCTCATGACCGAGGTAATAAAAAATGCACGTTCATTTTGGAGTACGCCTGAAATGATGTATGCAATAACAACAAAAATCAATGAAGGAATCATTATGTAGAATAATTTTATTGCAGTCGCAAAGTCTGCCTGATTAAGGCCGGGGAGTATGATGTTCACAATTTGTTTGGCGAAGAGTGCCATCAAAACGGATGTAACAATTAACCAAACAAAAGATTTTTTGAGAAAATGAGAAACGTATGCTCTTTCTTGCCCTAAATTTTCAGGCTTGTTGATGTTTTTTATTACAAGTGTCGACAGGGCTACGCCAATGCCGGTGAATATCAATGTTACAAGGCCAAAAACTTGAAAATATATGTCTGCCATTGTGCCTGTTCCAAAAAATTGAGCAAAAATAATGTCACGGAAAAAGCCTAGACCTTTTGCAAAAATTATTCCTAAAACTACCATTACATAAGCACTACCCATTATAAAGAAACTCCTTATACAGAATTATGTCGTACATTTAATATACTTAACCAATATTATACACTACAATGATGTTTAAGTCAACTTATAGGGATAAAAAACGAACAATAAAAGTAATATGTTGTTGTCATGTAAAAAAAGAAAATGGGAATTTATTCTCTGCTTGACACAAGACCTTGAAGTCAGTTATAATTATAGTTAGGATATTATTTGTTTTTAGAGGTATAAGCATATGAGAACATTTACTGCATTTATTATAGCGGCAACACTGCTTTGCACTGCGGTGCATGCTGCGCCAATACAAAAATATGAAGAGGTTATTCCGATAACACCTGGTATAACGTTAACGAAAGTTCAGGAGTTTCATGCAGACCATAATATGAGTTATTCATATATTAAAGCTGACCTCACTGACGAAAACACAAAACTCAAACTTTTAAAGTCTGAAAAGGGAATTGACATAGTTGATACTGTTGGTAATCTTGCAAAAGGCAGCGACAATGTTGTCGCTGCAATCAATGCAGACTTTTTTTCGATACAATCAGGAAATAAGGGATTTTCGTTGGGTATAGAAATTGAGGACGGTGTTTTGCATCAATCGCCGATTAATCCTTCGACAATGGCTACGATTGCATATATAAACGATAAAGTATCGATGTCATATCTTGATTTTAATATTACAGTGGTTGCGCCAAATGAAGAAAGAAAAGCGATTAGCCATCTGAATAAACACACTACATATTATGGTGATATTCTTATGTATACAAAGGAATTTAATGGTGGAATGTCACCTGCGCCAGGTGGCGAGGTAGTTGAGGTTGTTGTAGATGGTGGCAAGGTTATTGAGTTTAGACGAAATATGCCGTCGGTAAAGATTCCAGAGGATGGTTGTGTACTTGTGGTTTCTGAAGGAGTCAATATGTTCTTGACAAACAATTTTAACGAGGGTGATGAAATTAAATTTGATTACCATATTTCGCCAAACATAAAGGAAGCTGAAGTGGCATTTGGCGGTGGAGCTATGCTAATTGAAAATGGTAAAGAGGTAACTCAATATTCGCATGTTGTTGCAGGAAATCATCCAAGAAGTGCACTTGGCATTAACGAGGACGGTACAACAATGTATATTGTTGCGGTTGATGGTCGTCAGGAAATGAGCAGAGGAATGAGAATGTCACATTTGGCTAAACTGATGGCATCGCTTGGCTGTTATAATGCTGTGAATCTTGATGGTGGCGGTTCTACGAATATGGTTGCTTCAACTATGTGGAATCCTGAAATTCATACGGTGAACTCCAAGACAGAAAATAGAAAAGTAATTAACGCAATAGGGTTGACATATGCTGCGCAGAGCGATAATAAAGTCTATAAAATTGATATGAAAAAGGATGTAGACGCAGTTTTTATAGGGAACCCTGTAAAGATATCTACGGCAGCGTATGATAGCAATATGAGACCTGTTTTTGATAAAGTAGAATTGTCTTCGGATTATGGTACAGTTAATAATGGCATATTTATACCTGAATGCGCAGGACAAACGTTCGTGAATGCAAAAAGCGGAGACGTACATGCACAGACATCGGTTTATGTTGTGGATACAGTAGCGGGAATTGAAACTGATAGTTATATTCGGCTTGAAAGTGGTGAAGACTATGAATTTGATATAAATGTTTTTGATAGTATGGGACATTATGTCAGCGTTACAAATACGGAAAAATTTAATATATATTCTTCAGATGCAAATATTGTGTCGGTTGATGGGAGAAGATTGAATGCGCATTCGGCAGGAACGGCGATAATAACCATTAAAAAAGATGATGTGGTATCGTATATTTCGGTAGCGGTTGATGACACCAAAGAAAACAAAATTAAGTTTGAGGCACCGCATGCAAATGTGTATTCACAAAAGGTTGTTCCGTCTGAGAATAAAATGGTTGTTGGGGCTGTTTGTGGCGAGGAAGAAACCCTTTTGTCAGTTTTGGTAAATTCCAAAATAAGAAAAGAAATTTCAAATAGCCCGGACGGAGTAGTGCTTGGCAAACTTGGCACATTTAAAAACTATGAAACTGAAAATGCATTGTGTGTAAATATTGATACATCTTCAGGTGGCATAAGGAACACTTCGGCAGAGCAGTGGAACAAAATTATAGATGTAATTGACAAGACATCAAAGAAAGACGTTTTTATATTTTCGGATAATTCTATATTTGGAAATTCAGATTTCGAGAATAAAGTGATAAAAGATTATTTTTCTGCACTTGATAAAAATATATTTATAGTTACCACGGGGCAAAGTAATACCTACAAAAACATAAATGGCGTAAACTATTTTACACTAGGAAATCGGTCAGGAGTAGGACTTGGTTTAACCTATTTATCTAACTATAAATATCTTGTATTTCATTTTGGGGAAAATGTAACTTTTGAATGGAAAAACTGGTTTTAATTAGTATAAGATTAAGGTACTTGTAACGCACTATATTAAAAACCCACAAATATATTGTGGGTTTTTTGTTTTCCCTTGAATTTGTTGTAAAAATATAGTATAATTAACATATTCATAGTTTTGTTTTTTAAAATTTCTGTAGGTGTGTCGATTTTATATAGAAAAAAAGGAGGCATTGTAATGAAGAAGTTTTTTGCTGTTTTAGTTTGTGTGGCGCTTATGCTTTGCGGATGTCAGAAAAACGAAATTATTTTGAAAAACAATGGTTTGTCAAGCGAAAATGCGGGAAGCAGTGTATCAGCAGATATGCTTAAAAAAGGAGACTCTTTTTCACTTACAGGTATTGTAGGTTATTCAAATGAGCCAAGCGACATTGGACAAGAGTATTGCTTTATAACGAGTGATATAAAGATAGATTATTACTATACAGATATTTATGATGAACAATCAACATGGTCGAGCGATGTTTTTTATACAAAGGGCGATGATACTGATTTACTAAAAGAATATGCAGGACAAAAAATCAGTATATCAGGCATATTTGATGCCGAGGTTCATGGGATACCATATATAACAAATATTACGGTTTTGAAATAGTGAAAAATATTTAATATAAATTTTTTATGAGGTGAAAACAAATGGTAAAAGAACTGTCCGAAAAAGCAATTGCAATAATCAAGAAAATGCAACAAAATGAATTGACAGAAAGCGTCATTTACAAAGAAATTGCAAAATTTGCAAAAAGGTGATGAAAACAAAAAAATACTTATGCGCCTTGCTGATGAGGAAAAAGCGCATTATGAAATATGGAAGGGTTATACAGGCATTGAAATGAAGACTGAAAAGCTTAAAGTGTTCAAGTACAAGATGCTTGCACGCGTTTTGGGCTTTACATTTGCGGTTAAGCTTATGGAAAACGGCGAAGAGGCATAGCAAAAAGAATATGATATACTTTCAAAAGAAATGGAAGAAAGTGCCCGGATAAAAGAGCAGGAGGCAGAGCATGAGGAGGCTCTTCTTGGTATGCTTGACGAGGAAAGACTTCAGTATGTGGGCAGTATGGTGCTTGGTATGAATGATGCATTGATAGAGCTTACAGGCTCGCTTGCGGGATTTACCTTTGCTATGCAAAATACACGTCTTATAGCTCTTTCAGGTCTTATTATGGGAATTTTGGCAAAGCATTTTCTCGGTGTTGACCTGTAATATAAAAATGTTTATATAAAAAAAGTCGCACTATGCGACTTGATTTTTGCATATTATACAGTATAACAAAAAAATGACTGCGTTGGCAGTACGAAAGGACTATCTTATGGTATACAGAAACATTTTGGAGGCGATTGGAAATACACCTCTTATCGAACTTACACGTATGGCAGACACAGACTGTGCGAGAATTTTAGTTAAATTTGAAGGACTCAACGTAGGCGGCTCTATCAAAACGAGAACTGCTTACAATATGATTTTAGAGGCAGAAAAACAAGGCCTTTTACACGAAGATACAATCATAGTAGAGCCGACTAGTGGCAATCAGGGGATTGGTCTTGCGTTGGTAGGTGCAGTTAAAGGCTATCGCACAAAAATTATTATGCCCGACTCGGTCAGCGAGGAAAGACGCAAGCTTGTGGAGCATTACGGCGCAGAGGTAATTTTGATTCACGATGCGGGTAATATCGGCGAATGCATAGACAAGTGCTTGCAGACGGCACTCGAAATGAGAGATAATGACCCGAAGGTGTTTGTGCCGCATCAGTTTGAAAATCCTGCCAATGTTGAAATTCAAAGAAGAGAGACGGGAAAAGAAATACTTGAGGCAGTAAACGGACCAATTCACGGATTTTGTTCGGGTATTGGTACGGGTGGTACGATTACAGGTATTGGCGAAACTTTAAAGGCAGAAAATCCCGATATCGAAATATGGGCAGTAGAGCCTGAGCACGCGGCGATTTTGTCGGGCGGTTCTATCGGCACGCATATTCAGATGGGAATTGGCGACGGTCTTATTCCGCCGATTTTAAACCAGAATATTTATAATGATATCTGTATTATAAAGGACGAGGAAGCTATTAAAACATCCAAGGAGCTTGCGTCAAAAGAGGGAATTATGTGTGGCATTTCGAGCGGTACAAATGTTGCTGCCGCTATAAAGCTTGCAAAAAAACTCGGAAAAGGAAAAACTGTTGTTACAGTTCTTCCCGATACGGCAGAAAGATATTTTTCAACTCCTTTGTTTGAATAGAAAAAGCAGATAAAAGAAAACGATTTGTTTTTAATTTGATTTAAGTATACAAAGATTGTCGAAATTTGCCGAAAGGAAAAGTAATTATGAATTATACTCCAATTGTAAAAAGGTATGAAGATGTTGAATACAGAAGATGTGGTGAAAGCGGACTAAAACTCCCGGCAGTATCACTTGGCTTGTGGCACAATTTTGGAGACAATGGCGATTTTGAGAATATGCGCAAAATGTGTTTTACGGCCTTTGACCACGGTATAACGCATTTTGATTTGGCAAATAATTATGGTCCCAAAGAGGGAAGTGCGGAAACCAATTTTGGCAAAATATTAAATTGTGATTTAAAGGCCTATCGTGACGAAATGATAATAAGCACAAAGGCTGGATATTATATGTGGCCAGGCCCGTATGGCGAGTGGGGAAGCAAGAAATATCTAATAGCAAGCCTTGACCAAAGTCTTAAAAGAATGAATGTTGACTATGTTGACATTTTTTATCATCACAGAATGGATCCTGATACACCGCTTTATGAAACAATGTGGGCACTTGATAGTTTAGTGAAAAGTGGTAAGGCACTTTATGTGGGATTGTCAAATTATGACGGTGAAACAATGAAAAAAGCTGCAACTATTCTTGAAGAACTTCATTGTCCTTTTGTCATCAATCAAAACCGATACTCTATTTTAGACAGAACGATTGAGAAAAACGGGCTTATCAAAAGTGCGATTGCGAAAAAGAAAGGGCTGATTGTTTTTAGTCCGCTTGCACAAGGACTCCTTACTGACCGTTATATGGATGGCATTCCTGAGGATAGCAGGGTAAGAACAGACGGAAGATTTTTAAATGAAAAGTCTTTGTCTGAAGATGTGCTGAGGAAAGTCGGGAGTTTGAACGAAATAGCAAAGAATAGGGGACAAAGTCTTGCACAAATGGCACTTTCGTGGGTGTATAGTCATGAGGGAGTTACGAGTGTTTTGATTGGGGCTTCAAAGCCAGAACAAATACTGCAAAATATCAAAATGATGGACAATCTTAATTTTACAGAAGAAGAATACAAGCTGATTGATTCGATAGTTTTTTAAGGGCGAATGTTTTGTGTCATTACAATTTTTTTGGCCTGACTTGACACGAACTTATAAGGGATGTCGAATTTTGGCGAAAAATAGAAAGGAGCATTTGCATGGAAATACTCAACAAAAGAGAAAAGAAATTATATAAAGAGTTAAAAGATAGAGCTATGGATGAAGGCACAGTAACTATCCAAGCAGATGAATTTCCAAAATGGACAACATTACTAGATAAGTTGGAATCTTCAGGTTATTTTACAATCATATATGCAGATGGTGCTGCTTCTCTTTGTAAATCTTTAAATTTTGATCAATTTGAAATTGAACAAAAAGAGGCAAGAAAGGAAGAAAGAAAAAACACTACTCACGATTATAAGGTTGCGATTATATCAGTTGTACTTACTGCTCTTGTTGCTCTTCTGTCAAAAAGTGTTTTTACATTTTTTATTACAGATTCTATAGATAAATATAATGAATATTGTTATGAAATCAATAGAGCAATTAAAGATATAGATTTTGAAAAAGGCGATATTAGTGACGGGAAATTAATTTTGTATAATGAGGGAAAAGAAGTGTATAACCAAAGTTATGGAAACTTTGATTCCAAGTATAAAATAATTTATATTCGCAAGGACGGAAATAAAGTGTTTTTTGTATTGAATGCATCAGTTGATGATGAAGATGGAATAGTTTATCTAAATGGCGAGAATGGAAATATAATGAATGGTTTATGGTCTTTGGAAAGATTAGGTGGCGATTCATATAATTATAAAACATACAAATAATTATTTGTCCTAACTTGACATGAAATTCCACAAAAAACATTGGCATCCAGATTATACAGTCTTTATAGTAAGAGTGTCGAAATTTGACGAAAGGAGAAAATGTATATGAATAGGGATAGAAACCCATTAATGATTGCATATATAATTTTTTTAGTAATATGTTGTTTTATTTATATTATGAAATGTATATTGGATTTTGAGTTTGAAATTTGGGACAAGATAGTTGTTGCAACAACTGCTTCTTCGTATTTTTTTTCATTTGCAAGTCTTCATAAAAATCAGATTCAACTTCATAATAATATGATAAATTACTACAATGGTATAATTCCAACAGCTTCCGAAGAGAATAGCTTATTTCAAAAGTTATTTGATACTTATGAGAATAACGAACAACTCACAGAAGACGTTAAATTGATTGAAAATAAATATACGCCACTTACGGAATACATATGTAAAGCTATAGAAGAAGAAAAAGAAGAAATTAAGATAGAAGAAAAATGGGTGTTTCGATTTAATGTTACTGGATTTCTAATGTTTTTTTGTGTAATTGCATTTAATTTCGTGTTTTCATTTTTGAAATCTCATCAAGATATTATTACTATTTGTGCTTTCATAATGGTACTAGTTGCTGATTACTCATTAGATTACTTTTCGAACAAAGGCAAATTAGCAATTGACAATTTGGAAAAAGATATTAAAAATAATATTAAAAAATTAGAAGGAAAATGTAATTAACAATTTTGTATGTCAATTATTGAAGATTTGTTTATAATTTTACGTAATTTATAACAAAAAAAGCTTTGCATGTAGATTATATGTTCTTTATAGTCGAATTTTGACGAAAATAATATAAATTGAAAGGAAGAATAAACATATGGCAAAAATTTGCAAGAAATGTGGTACGGAAATAGGCTTTTTTTCTAAAATGGATTTAGAACTATCTGATGGAACAAATCTGTGTTATGATTGTGCTGAGCCAATACAGTCTAATATAACTAAATTGTATGGAGCAAAAACAATAGAAGAGTTTGATCAAATTAAAGAAGTTATAATAGAGAAAAGTCAAGATGTTTATGACGAGTCAATTTGTAGTTTGATAAACTCGCTTATAAATAAAATATTATCGGAATCATCGTATATCAAGGATGAAGGTATTTCTGATTATATAGCCAAACAGCAAATGATGACAACTGGATACGACTTCACGGGATATAAAATTAAAAAGTATATTGGCATAATAAGTGGGCAAGTTGTTTTAGGAACTGGTTTTTTATCAGAAATTTCTGCATCATATGCAGATTTCTTTGGTGCTCAATCTAATAAATTTGCGACTAAACTAGAGCAAGCAAAAAATGCTGCTTTGGGGAAACTATCTGATAAATCTATCAAAATGGGAGGAAATGCTATAATTGGTGTTGCTTTTGATTACATAACATTCCATGGTAATTTGATAGGTGTTGTAGCAAATGGAACAAGTGTTGTTGTTGAAGAAGAAATATGATTCTTAGTTTTAAGTTGATATAACCCACTGCTGAAAACATTGGCATCTAGATTATACAGTCTTTATATAAGGATTGTCGAATATTGTCTAAAAATAAACTGAAATGCTGAAGGGGAATATCTATATGGATATGTCGAATACTGTTGAAAGGAAGTGATTATGTGGTTTATGGAGCAATTAATGAAAATGGCGAAAAGTATTATACATATTTGAAAAAAGTATTTGATGCGATTGACAACAAGCAAAAAGAATACAACTGGTTAATAACAGATTGTGAATGTTATCCTGATAATCAAAAAATAAAAGAGTTATTAAACAAAGAATATTGTTGGTTATCAGGTGAAGAATTAACCGAAATGGTCAATCAGTAAGATTTTCAATGGATATGGGCTGTTCTGTCAGGATTTGATAAAAGCATCGAATTGTCAGAAGTATTAAAATATGATTTGCCTTATGCAGATGGATACGAAGGTTTTTGGAACAAACCACTAACACTTCAACACCCTTTAGCAAAGATAGAAATTGTGCCATGGTGGGGCCCAAGGTTATTAAAATAAAACGAAGATTCAGACATTGTTACACCTTACGATGATAACTCGCCAATAATAGAGTTTATTGAAAAGTGTGCAAATAATATTTAGTGTAATATAAAAAAGGAGAGATTGTTATGTATCAAATCTATGTGGTTTTCAAATGTGTTTCCGGTAAAAGAGAAGAATATATCGAAAAAATCAATGCAGAAGGAATTGCTGATGCTGTAAGAAAAGAGGACGGATGCATCCGCTATGATTATTATTTTTCAGAAAAAGACCCTGACGAAATTCTTTTGGTTGAAGAGTGGGAGAGTCAAAAGCATCAGCAAATTCACATCGAACAGCCGCATATGGTACGCCTTCGCGAAATGAAGTCTGATTATGTATTAACTACCAAGCTTGGAGAATTTGAGCTTAAATGATATTTTGATGAGGTGAGATTATGCTATATGAAAAAGTATTGCTTGACGGCGAAAAAGATGCCTATCTTGAGGTATATATTGCTGACAAAATAGGAGAATATATAAGGGATGCGATTTTGGTAATTCCCGGCGGAGGATACAGCCAGATTTGCTCGGACAGAGAAGGCGAGCCGATAGCGATGGCGTTTATGCCGTATGGCTATAATGCGTTTGTGCTTCACTATTCGGTTGGCGAAGAAGATGTATTTCCAAAACAGCTTATTCAGGCGTCAAAGGCTGTTAAATACATAAAAGATAACTCTGAGAGATTTAATATAAATCCTGACAGAGTGTTTGCGGTTGGTTTTTCTGCGGGCGGACATCTTGCGGGAAGTCTTGGGATAATGTGGGATAAAAAAGAGATATACGATGCAGTAGATATGCCTTTTGGCTACAACAAACCGACGGGCGTAATGCTTATATATCCTGTCGTTAATGCATCATCGCATAAAAAATCTATTCAGAATCTTGTTGGCAAAGAAGAACCAACCGAAGCAGATATCAAGCTTACAGCACTTGATGTAAATGTGAATGAAAACTCTGCTCCTGCATATATTATGCATACTGTAACAGACCAGTTGGTAAGCGTGAGAGGCTCGCTTTTACTGGCCGAGGCTTATCATGCGGCAGGTGTTTTGTTTGAACTTCATATATATCCCGATGCGCCGCACGGAGTAGCGCTTGGCAATGAAATAACTGCGGGAGATATAGAAAAGTTTAACAACCCTGCTATTGCAAAATGGATAGAGAATGCTGCCGCTTGGGCAAAAACGTGCAAATGAGCTTGCCTTGTGGATACTATATACATATCGAGAGGAAATCATGGATAAATATAAAAGACTTTTAAATAATACTTTCATATTTGCAATTGCGGCATTTGGCTCAAAGCTTCTTATCTTTTTGATGATGCCCTTCTATACAAGGGTAATGAACACGAGCGATTATGGTATTGCAGATGTTTTGGTGCAAACATGCAATTTGTTGATACCCTTTGCCACTATTGGAATAAACAATGCCATAATACGTTTTGGACTTGAAAAAAACGTGAGCAGACATGGCGTATTTACGATAGGTCTTGTTACTATTGCGACAGGATTTTTAATAATGCTTTTATTTGACCCTCTTATTGCAAAGGTATCTATAATTGCAAATTACAGATTGTATTTATATCTGTTCGTATTGGCATCTGCGCTTCACGGACTTTGTTCACAATTTGCGCGTGCTGTAGGATATGTAAAGTTTTATGCGGTTGATGGTCTCGTTTCGACTGCGCTTGTGATTATATTAAATATTCTTTTTCTTGCCGTTTTCAAATGGGGAGTAAAGGGATATATATGGTCGACTATTATTACCGATTTTTCGTGTGCTCTGATGATATTTGTTGCTACGCATCAAAGACGGTATATAAGCTTTAAGCATATTACAAAAAAGCTGTATTTTAAAATGCTTTCGTATTGCACGCCGCTTATTCCCAATACTGTCTGCAACCTTATAGTAAGCATTTCGGACAGATACCTGATTGCTTACATTATAAGCGAGTCGGCAAACGGAATTTATGCAGTAGCGAACAAAATACCGACAATACTTATGATTGTAGCAAACATTTTTTCAGAGGCGTGGCAAATAAGCGCTGTGACAGAAGATGAAGGGCGCGAGCATTTCTTTTCGCGCGTATGCGGTGTGTATCAGGCAATTGCATTTACTACAGCGTCGATTTTGATTGTAACGGCGCATCTTTCAACAAAGCTTTTGGCTGCGCCCGAATATTATGAGGCGGCAAGTTATGTTCCGATGCTTATTATGGCGACAACATTTTCGTGTATAGCGTCGTTTTTGTCAAGTATATATATGGTCGAAAGAAAGAGTGTGTGCACACTTGTTACAACAATGCTTGCAGCGGTTTTAAACATTGTGCTTAATCTGTTGTGGATACCAAAGTTTGGCATATATGGTGCTGTTATGGCAACGCTTATTAGTTATTTTGCAATGTTTTTGGTGCGTGCAATTCACACAAGAAAATATATAAAAATAAAGTGGAATATACCAAGACTTGTTTTTAATATCTGCGTTTTGTTTGTGCAGATTCTTCTTATGATGAGTATGTGCAAATATTATCTTGTTTACAGTGCACTGCTGACAATTTTTATGATAGCGGTTAATTTTAAAGAATTAGCGCAGGTTATTAAAGATAAGTTTTTGAAAAGGAGTTTGTAATATGGCAGATACAAACAGCCTTGCGGCAAAAGAAAAAATTGAATCTGTTACTAAACTTTTAAACACTTACGCGTACGAGTATTATGTGCTTGACGCGCCAAGTGTTACAGACTATGAATACGATATGCTTATGCGTTCTCTTGTAGAGCTTGAAAAAAAGTTTCCGGAGTATGCGTATGAAAGTTCACCGACAAAAAGAGTAGGAGGCAAGGTGCTTGAAGGCTTTGAGCAGGTGCGTCACGAGGTCGTTATGGAAAGTCTTCAGGATGCATTTGACAAAGAAGAGGTATATGCTTTTGGTGAGCGCGTAAAAGGGGTACTTGGCGAGAGTGTAGATTATAACATAGAGCCAAAAATTGATGGACTGAGCGTTTCGATTGAGTATCAGAATGGAGTGCTTGTGCGTGCGTCGACACGAGGTGATGGTGTTGTTGGAGAAAATGTTACCGAAAATATAAAAACAATAGGCTCTGTACCGCTTGTACTAAAACAAGAAGTCCCTTATCTTGAGGTGCGCGGCGAAGTGTTTATCTCAAAACAGAGATTTGCAAAGCTTAATGAAAAACGTCAGGAAGAAGGGCAGAGCCTTTTTGCAAATCCGCGTAATGCTGCGGCTGGTTCACTTCGTCAGCTTGACCCAAAAGTTGCGGCGAGTCGCGGACTTGATATATTTGTATTTAATATACAGCGCGCTGAGGGAATAGAGTATTCTACACATTCACAATCTCTTGATGTGTTGCGCTCACTTGGATTTAAGGTTATAGAAAACTATTTGGCAAAAACTTTGGAGGATGCGTATGAGCAGGTTGAAAGAATAGGACAAATGCGTTCTTCACTTGCTTATGATATAGACGGCGCAGTAATAAAGGTTGACGATATAGCGTCACGTTCGATGCTCGGCTCAACCTCAAAAGCACCAAAATGGGCTATTGCATACAAATTTCCGCCTGAACAGAAAAAGACAAAAGTACTTGATATAACGCTTCAGGTAGGACGTACGGGCGTTTTGACGCCGACGGCTGAGCTTGAAAGTGTGTTCGTTGCAGGAAGTACAATTTCGCGTGCTACGCTTCACAATCTTGATAATATAATCGCAAAAGATATAAAAATAGGTGACAGTGTACTCATTCAAAAGGCGGGCGATATTATTCCTGAGGTCGTAAAGGTTGTAAAAGAAGAGCGTACGGGAAATGAAAGAGAGTTTTCGATGCCGACGCATTGCCCTGAATGCGGAAGTGAGGTAGTGCGCGAAGCAGGTGAGGCGGCACATCGATGCACGGGTCTTGACTGTCCTGCGCAGCTTCAACGTCATATCGAGCATTTTGTATCGCGTGGCGCGATGAATATAGACGGGCTTGGACCGTCGATTATTGAACAGATGCTCAAAAGAAAGATGATTTCGTGTGCAGCAGATATATATTATATTGAGCCAAATGAGATTGCCGATATGGATAAAATGGGAGAAAAATCTGCGCAAAATCTTATAGGTGCAATCAAGCTTACAAAGCAGAATGACTTAAGTCGTCTTATATACGCACTCGGTATACGCCATGTTGGAGAAAGAGCAGGAAAAATTCTTGCAAAACGTTTTAAAACACTTGATGCACTTATGCTGGCAAGTGAAGAAGAACTTATAAAAGTGGACGAAATCGGAATGATTATGGCAAAGAGCATAAAGACATTTTTTGAGGATGAGAAAAATCTTGCCTCAATTGAAAAATTGCGTCTGGCAGGAGTAAATTTTGAAGCTGCGCCTGAAATGGAGGGCGAGCGCATTTTTGAAGGTAAAACCTTTGTTTTAACGGGAACGCTTCCGACATATAAGCGTGACGAGGCAAAGAAAATAATTGAGGACCTCGGCGGAAAGGTGTCAGGCTCTGTTTCTAAAAAAACCGACTATGTTCTGGCAGGAGAAGAGGCAGGAAGCAAGCTTGAAAAAGCAAATGCGCTTGGTGTAGAAGTGATAGATGAAGAAAAGTTTAAGCAAATGGCTAACATTACTTGAAAAATATTACATTTTATTGTATAATAAATCTATTAATGTGTAATTCAAATAATATATCAATATATCAGGGAGGAAACATAAGTGAAAATCACAAAAGAGCAGGTTAAATATGTTGCAAACCTCGCACGTCTTAACGTGAGCGAAGCGGAAGTGGACGAGCTGTGCACACAAATGGCAGATATAATTACTTTTGCCGATGCACTCGGCGAGATTGATACATCAGGCATAGAACCGACAAATCACGCAATCAAGGTTGAAAACGTACTTCGTGAGGACGTTGTGCGTCCGTCATATGATAGGGATGAAATTATTAAAAATGCACCAATGAAACAGGCAGGCTGTTATGCTGTGCCAAAGGTTGTTGAATAGGAGGGTGGATTAGATGGAGCTTTATAAACTTACAGCGCATGAGGCTATGGATGCGTTAAAAGAAAAAAAGATAAGCTCACGAGAGCTTACTGAGAGTGTTATAGGTCGTATCAAGGATGTCGATAACAAGGTTGAAAGCTATATCACAAACACCTTCGATTATGCACTTGAAACTGCAGATGCAGTTGATAAAAAAATTGCAAATGGTGAAAAGCTTAGTCCGCTTGAGGGTATCCCGATGGCGATTAAGGATAATATATGCACAAAGGATATAAGAACAACATGCGCATCAAAAATGCTTGAAAATTTTGTGCCGCCTTATGATGCTTTTGTTGCAAAAAAGGTTAAAGAAATAAATGCACCTATGCTTGGCAAGCTCAACATGGACGAGTTTGCTATGGGTTCATCGACAGAAAATTCGTATTTTAAAAAGACGAAAAATCCGTATAATTTAGAGTGTGTACCGGGCGGAAGCTCGGGCGGAAGCGCCGCAGCAGTAAGCGCTGATATGGCAATGTATACGCTCGGTTCAGACACCGGCGGCTCAATTCGTCAGCCTGCATCGTTTTGCGGTGTTGTAGGTTTAAAGCCTACATATGGACTTGTTTCAAGATTTGGCCTTGTCGCATTTGCATCATCACTTGATCAGATTGGACCCCTTACAAAGGATGTAACTGACGCTGCATTGGTTCTTAATATGATATCGGGGCATGACGAGATGGATTCGACATCGCTTGATATTGGCAAAACCGATTATACAACCGGAATTGCTGATGGTGTTAAAGGTCTTAAAATAGGTGTTCCAGAGGAGTACCTTGGCGATGGTATAGATGAAGATGTTAAGGCGAGAATTCTTGAATCGATAAAGGTTTATGAAAGCCTTGGTGCAAGTGTCGAGTACTTTAAAATGAGTGCTTCAAAGTATGCACTTCCTGCGTATTACATCATTTCTTCCGCAGAAGCAAGCTCGAACCTTGCCCGTTATGACGGTGTAAAATACGGTTATCGTACAGAGCAGTTTGATGACCTTCTTGATATGTATAAAAAGACGCGTTCTGAAGGTTTTGGTAAAGAGGTTAAAAGACGGATTATGCTTGGAACATATGCACTTTCCTCGGGCTATTATGATGCGTATTATAAAAAAGCACAGCAGGTTCGTACAATCATAAGAAATGACTTTAGTATGGCGTTTGAAAAATATGATGTAATACTTACTCCTACATCGCCGATTACATCATTTAAAATAGGCGAAAAAACAACAGACCCCATGCAGATGTATCTTGCCGATATATGCACAGTTTCGATTAATATTGCAGGTCTTCCTGCAATATCGGTTCCTTGTGGTCTTGATAAAAAAGGTTTACCCGTTGGACTTCAGCTTATCGGCAACTCATTTGATGAAAAGACAATATTAAAGGCTGCGTATGCGTATGAAAAGGCTACAAGCTTTAAAGACGCAAAGCCGAGCTTATAAGGAGGGGTATCAGGTGGATTTTAAGAATTATGAAGTTATAATCGGACTTGAAGTACATTCCGAGCTTTCTACAAATACAAAGGCATTTTGCAGTTGTACGACAGAATTTGGTGGCGATGTTAATACACACTGTTGCCCTGTGTGCACGGGTATGCCCGGAACGCTTCCGGTGCTTAATAAAAAGGTTGTGGAGTATGCCATTAAAACAGGTCTTGCAACAAATTGTGAGATTACACGCTACGGCAAACAGGATCGAAAAAATTATTTTTATCCCGACCTTCCGAAAGCATATCAGATTTCACAGTTTGATCTTCCTTTGTGTGTAGGCGGTCATGTGGATATTGAAACGGAAAATGGCAAAAAATCAATAGGAATTACGAGAATACACATAGAAGAGGACGCAGGAAAACTGCTACACGATGTAATTCCTGGTAAATCACTTGTGGATTATAACAGATGTGGTGTACCGCTTATCGAAATCGTATCAGAACCTGACCTTAGAAGTGCTGATGAAGCAAAAGCATATTTAGAAGAGCTTAAATCAATACTTGAATGTCTTGAGGTTTCTGACTGCAAAATGCAGGAAGGCTCACTTCGTTGCGATATAAACGTATCGGTTCGCCCAATTGGTCAAAAAGAGTTTAACACACGTACAGAAATGAAAAACGTAAGTTCATTTTCTGCGGCATATCGTGCGATTGAATACGAAGCAAAACGCCAGATTGAAGAGCTTGAGAAAGGAAATGTTATAACTCAGCAGACACTTCGCTGGAGTGATGAGGACGGAAGAAACTATGCCCTTCGTTCAAAAGAAGATGCACACGATTATCGTTATTTTCCTGAGCCTGACCTTGTGCCGATTGTTGTTACAGATGAGCAGATTGAAGAGATTAAAAAGACTATCCCTGAGCTTCCAAGTGCAAAACGTGCACGTTTTGTAAAAACATATGGTATTACAGATTACGAGGCTGGACTTATTTCACAAAGCAAGACTATGAGTGCATTCTTTGAAGAATGTGCAAAGCTTGTAAATACGCCAAAAACCGTTGCAAACTGGCTTTTGGGCGATATATCAAGACTTATAAATGAGAAAAACCTTGATTTTGCTGATGTGAAAATTACACCGCAGGCACTTTCTGATTTTATTTCGCTTATCGAAAAGGGTACTATCAGCAATACCGCAGGTAAAAAGGTAATCGAGATTATGTTTGAAACGCAAAAAAGTCCTGACGTTATTGTAAAAGAAGAAGGGCTTGAGCAGGTTAATGATGCCGATGCGCTTAAGAAAATTGTTGAGGAAGTTTTGGCAAACAATCAAAAATCGGTTGACGATTATAAGGGTGGAAAAACAAATGCTCTTGGATTTTTAGTTGGACAGACAATGCGCCTTTCAAAAGGAAAGGCAAATCCACAAACTCTTAACGCTCTTTTGAAAGAATATCTTGACAAATAAAAAGTAGTCAGCTTATTTGTAAGAAAAGAAGGGATTATACAATGCATGATGCAAAAAAAGTAATAGATTTGGCAAATGCAATTAAGCAAGAGGTTATAAAAGACAGACGACATCTTCACGAAAACCCTGAGCTTGCATACTGCGAGGAAAAGACGAGCCTTTATGTGCAAAAAAAGCTTGAAGAACTTGGAATTGAGTATGAAACAGGCTATGCAAAAACGGGCGTTGTGGGAATAATTCGCGGCAAAAAGGGAGAGGGACGAACAGTGCTTCTGCGTGCTGATATGGACGCACTTCCGGTGCAGGAGCAAAATGATGTAGAGTATCGCTCAAAGGTTGACGGATGTATGCACGCGTGCGGGCACGATGCACATACTGCAATGCTTTTAGGCGCTGCTAAAGTTTTAAAAGCAATGGAAAATGACTTTTGCGGCAATGTAAAATTGATGTTTCAGCCTGCCGAAGAAGGTACAGGTGGAGCGGAGCCGATGATAAAGGACGGGCTTCTTAATAATCCTACGGTTGACGGTGCGTTTGCGCTTCATGTCGAGCCAACATATGAGTGTGGAACTGTTGCAGTTAAAGGCGGTGCACTTATGGCGTCGCCCGACGGTTTTAAAATAACCGTAAAGGGTAAGGGTGGTCATGGTGCGTATCCGCACAATACGATTGACCCCGTGCTTACCGCGGCAAAGATAATCGAGGGCTTGCAGAGTATAAATTCAAGAAACATAAACACAACAACTCCGTCGGTTCTTTCTGTGTGCCAGATATCAGGCGGTGAGTTTTATAACGTAATTCCTGATACGGTTACGCTTAGCGGTACTACAAGAGCTTTTGATATGGAAACAAGAAAAGAGCTTTTTGACAGAATAGAAAAGATTTCAAACGGAATTTGTGCCGCTATGGGTGCAACTTGTGAGTGCGAATTTGATTATATGTATCCGCCGCTTATCAACGATGATAATATGGCAAAGCATGTATCGGATGCTGCAGCGGATATTATTGGTGAGGAAAATGTGCTCGAACTTAAAACGCCTTTTATGGGCGGCGAGGACTTTTCGTATATTGCAAATGAGGTTGAGGCGGCATATTTTTATCTTGGATGCCGAAATGAGCAAAAAGGATGCATAAGTCCATGGCACAGCGCTAATTTCAATCTTGATGAAGATTGCCTTAGCATTGGTGTGAGTGTTATGGCAAACTGTGCACTTACATATCTTGAAAAATAAAATGATTACATAAAAAGGTGGGAAGGTAATGGCAGACAAATTTGATAAAACATGTATTGTAGCTGTAAATGCAGCATATACACATTCATCTTTGTCCGCAAGATGCCTTTTTAAAGCGCTTGAAGGTAATGCGCTTGTGTGCGAATACACAATTAATGATAATATATCAAAGGTGGCTGCGGAATTGTATAAAAATTCCTGCAGCCTTTATGCTTTTAGCTGTTACATATGGAATATTGAGTTTATTTTGGATGTATGCAGAATATTAAAAGCGGCGAATCCAAACTGCATTATACTTTTAGGTGGGCCTGAGGTAAGCTATGATGCTGTGTGCGTTATGCGTGAGCATAGCTTTGTTGATTTTATAATATGCGGTGAGGGAGAAACAGCACTAAAAGAGTTTATATCGGGAAAAGATTATGAAAAAATTGGCGGACTGGTATACAGAAAAGGTACAAATATAATACAAAATGATATAGCGCCGATTATGAATCTTGATGAATTGGGGCGCCTTTATACAAAAGATGAGCTTTCAGCACTTGAAAACAAGATGGTTTACTATGAAACATCAAGGGGCTGTCCGTATAGATGCAGTTATTGTCTTTCGTCTACATCCCACGGTGTAAGATTTTTCTCGCTCGAGCGTGTTTTTGAGGATTTTAAACTGTTTATTGAATGCGGCGTAAAGCTTGTGAAGCTCACCGACAGAACGTTTAATATAGACAAAGAACGCACAAAACAGATTTTGCGTTTTATTTTGGAAAATAATAAACAAACCTGTTTTCACTTTGAAATAAGTGCTGATATTATGGATGATGAAATGATAGAGCTTTTAAACAGCGCGCCAAGGGGATTTTTCCAGCTTGAAATAGGTGTTCAGTCAACGAATGAAAAAACTCTTTGCGCAATAGATAGAAAAGCAAACACAGAAAAGCTTATAAAAAACATCAAAGAGCTTCAAAAACGTCATAATATGCACATACATCTTGACCTTATAGCAGGACTTCCTTATGAAGATTATCAGTCGTTTAAAAATTCATTTAATGAAGTATTTGCGCTTAGATCTGATATGCTTCAGCTTGGATTTTTAAAGCTTTTAAAGGGGACGAAAATTCGAAATGAGGCGGAAAAATACGGCTACGTGTTTAATCAGAAACCACCGTATGAGGTGATATCAAACAATTTTATAAGCTATTATGAGCTTTTGAAACTGAAGGATGTTTGCGAGATAGTCGAAAAGTATTATAACAGCGCATCATTTGAAAAATCACTTGAAATGGCACTTGGTTTTTTCGATAATGCGTATGATTTCTTTTATGAGTTTGCGAAGTTCTGGAGTAAAAACGCTTACGATAAACGTGCTCAAAGCAAAAAAGCTTTGTATGATATTTTTCTTGAATTTTACAAATCGAGTATAGGCGAAAATACGGATTTATTTTGCGAACTGTTAAAATTTGATTTTATAAAAAACAACAAAAACGCTGCTTTGCCCGCATGGGCACCACGGACGGCAGATAAGGCTTTTTATACGAATTGCTATGAATTTTTAAAAAGCGAAAAGGGGACAAAATATATTCCTCTTTTGTCGGGGGCAAAACTTTGTGAAATCATGCGTAATGTCAAGGTAGAAAGGTTTAATTTTGATGTTTTAAAAACGCTTAATTTTGGTGAATGTGTCATAATATTTGACTATGAAAACAATACTTTTACAAAAATTGAGGAAAAATTTTAAAAAAGTCTTTTCTTTATTAAAATTTTGAGGTATAATTTATAATGTAGTAAGTTTTTTTACAGACGAGATTTATATACGGGGTGATATGGATTGTTGTGGGGTTATGACTGCTCTTTTTACAATTTGAATGTAGATATTTCAGTTGTAAGGGGTAAGTCTACGCAAAATCCACCTGTAAGATGTAAAATATCAAAATATAAGTGTATCCAATAGGCTATTACTGTGTGTATTAGTCTATTATTTTTTTATAAATTCTTGTGGAGGTAATATATATGTCAACTAAACCAAAGGTTGCTCTTGTAATGGGCAGTGATTCTGATTATGAAAAGTTAATACCGTGCATAAAGGGGCTTAAAAAGTTTGGTATAGAGCCTGTTGTACGCGTGATATCGGCGCACCGTACGCCTGATGAGGCGGAGCGTTTTGCAAAAAATGCGAAAAATGATGGGATAGAGGTTATTTTAGCTGCTGCAGGAAAGGCGGCTCACCTTGGAGGTGTTTTGGCAGCGTTTACAACTCTTCCTGTTATCGGTATTCCGATAAAGTCATCAACTATGGACGGACTTGATTCGCTTTTGTCAATGGTGCAGATGCCAAAAGGTATACCAGTAGCTACGGTTGCAATTGACGGAGCGGATAATGCAGCTATTTTGGCAGCACAGATACTTGCGCTCAAGTATGAAAATATAGCCTTGATGCTTGATGAGTTTAAAAAGCAAATGGCGGATGAGGTTATGGCAAAAAACGAGAAAATTATGCTTGAGGCACAGGCATTATAATAGACAAAACCCAATTTACAACGAAAGGAACGAATAAGCATATGATGAAAAATTGTAAACATGATGAGTTTGATGTGTTCGACAAAGCGCTTAAGGAAGAATGTGGCGTTTTTGGAGTATACAATAAAGACGGCGAAATGGATGCGGCACAGTCTATATATTACGGACTTTATGCTCTTCAGCACAGAGGACAGGAAAGCTGTGGTATTGCCGTAAACGATGATGGAACGATTATATATCACAAGGATTTAGGTACTGTTCCTGATGTTTTTAATGAAACGATGCTCTCTCATCTTCAGGGAAATATCGGTGTAGGACATGCACGTTATTCAGCTGGTGGCGAAAATGCGCGTGAAAATGCTCAGCCGCTTGTTAGCAAATACAAAAAAGGCTCACTTACAATAGCTTTTAATGGAAATATTGTAAACGCGGATGAAATTCGCGAAGAATTTGAAAATACCGGTTCGATATTCCAGACTACAAGTGATGCAGAGCTTATAGCATTCTTGATTGCACAGGAAAGAATAAGTTGCCATGCTATTGAAGAAGCAGTATCGCGTGCAATGAAACGTTTAAGAGGAACATTCTGTCTTGTTGTAATGAGTCCAAGAAAGCTTATTGGTGCGCGTGACCGTTGGGGAATAAGACCGCTTTGCCTTGGAGAAACAGAGCATTCATACGTTTTATCTTCCGAAACATGCGCACTTGATGCTGTTGGTGCAAAGTTTATAAAAGACATAGCACCGGGCGAAGTTGTATGCATCGACAAAGACGGAGTAAGAAGCGATACGTCTGGCTGTAGCGGTGAGGCAAACACATGCATCTTTGAATATATCTATTTTGCACGTCCGGACAGCGTGGTTGATGGTGTAAGCGTATATCGTGCACGTGTACTTGGCGGACGCGAACTTGCAAAGAGCCATCCGGTTGAAGCTGATTTGGTAATACCTGTTCCTGATTCGGGAATTGATGCGGCAATCGGATATGCAAAGGAGTCAGGCATTCCTTATGGAATAGGACTTGTGAAGAATCGTTATATAGGACGTACATTTATTAAGCCGACACAGTCACAGCGTGTTCAGGCGGTTAAAATAAAGCTTAATGCACTCGCAGATGCAGTAAGAGGTAAAAGAATTGTAATGGTAGATGATTCTATCGTAAGAGGAACAACTTCAAAATACATTGTGCAGATGCTTCGCGAGGCAGGAGCAACAGAGGTTCATATGAGAATTTGTGCACCGCCGTTTATATATCCTTGCTATTTTGGAACAGATATTCCAAATCAGGATATGCTCATCGCATGCAAATATTCGATTGAAGAAATACGAGAGATTATTGGTGCAGACAGTTTAGGATTTTTAGAGCAAAAATCACTTTGCAAGATGCTTGACGGCAAGAAAGAAAAATTCTGTGATGCTTGCTTTACAGGCAATTATATAATGGATGTTCCGTTTGACGGAAAGAAAATTGAAGTAAAATAATATAACACAAATTAAGTGGGGGATTAATTATGAATGACAGTTACAAGGCGGCAGGCGTTGACGTACATGCCGGATATGAATCAGTAAGACTTATTAAAGAATTTGTGGCAAAGACAGTAACAGATGGCGTTTTGTCGGGAATTGGCGGTTTTGGTGGACTTTTTGAGCTTCCGGAAGGTTATAAAAAGCCGGTGCTTGTTTCGGGTACAGATGGCGTAGGAACAAAGCTTAAGCTTGCTTTTATTTTGGATAAGCACGATACAATCGGACAAGACTGTGTTGCAATGTGTGTAAATGATATTATTTGCTCGGGCGCAAAGCCTTTGTTGTTCCTTGATTATCTTGCAGTTGGCAAGAATTTTCCTGAAAAAGTAGCAAAAATCGTAAGCGGTGTTGCTGACGGATGTGTTATGTCAGACGCTGCACTTGTTGGCGGAGAAACGGCAGAAATGCCCGGTTTTTACCCCGTTGATGAGTATGACCTTGCAGGCTTTGCTGTGGGTATAGTTGAAAAAGACGAAATCATCGACGGAAGCAAGCTTGCTGAGGGCGATGTGCTTATCGGTATTGCATCTTCGGGCGTTCACTCAAACGGTTTTTCTCTTGTTCGTAAGTTGTTCAACATAACAGGCAAAGAAGAGGATAACGCGCGTCTTAATGAAAAAATCGAGGCTCTTGGTGGCAAAACACTTGGTGAAACACTTTTAACACCTACAAAAATTTATGTAAAGCCTGTTTTAGACGTAATAAGCAAATGTAATGTTAAGGCAATTTCACACGTTACAGGCGGTGGATTTATAGAAAATATTCCGCGTATGCTTTCTGACGGAATGTGCGCAGTTATCACTAAGGGCACATGGGAAATACTTCCAATATTTAATATTATGCAAAAACTTGGCGGACTCAGCGAAAGAGAAATGTATAACACATTTAATATGGGTATTGGTATGGTGCTTGCAGTCGACAAGAGTGAGGCAGAGAGTGTTATAAAAATTCTTGAAAGCCACGGCGAAAGGGCAAGCATAATCGGTAGAGTACAAAAAGGCGACGAAGAAATTATTTTTGAGTAATAAACTGCGATAAAACGGCAGAAATGGAGATTATCTTATGATAAAAATAGGAGTGCTTGTTTCGGGCGGAGGCACAAATTTGCAGGCTCTTATCGATGCACAGAATAGTGGTATCATAAAGAGCGGAGAAATTGTGTGCGTAGTTTCGAACAAACCTGATGTATATGCACTAAAACGTGCAGAAAATGCCGGTATAGAAGGAAAAGTAATCAAAAAAAGCGATTATGCCTCGCCGGCTGATTTTGATAAAGCAATTGCTGATTATATGCTCTCAAAGGGTGTAGAGGTTATAGTTATGGCGGGTTTTCTTGCCATTGTGGGAGAGAATCTTTTAAGTGCATATAAGGACAGAATAATCAACATCCATCCGTCGCTTATACCAAGCTTTTGCGGAGCGGGCTTTTATGGACTTAAAGTGCACGAAAAAGCGCTTGAATACGGCGTAAAGGTTACAGGCGCGACAGTGCATTTTGTAAACGAAATACCTGATGGCGGAAAAATTATAACTCAAAAGGCGGTATATATTGAGGAAGGCGACAGCGCCGAAATTCTTCAAAAACGCGTTATGGAACAGGCCGAGTGGATAATACTTCCCGAGGCTGTTGAAATGGTGTGCAGCAATTTGAAAGGAGATAAAAACAATGGTTGATATAAAAAAAGAGCTTTGCGAAAATTCATATCCTGGCAGAGGAATTATAATTGGCAAAAGCTGTGATGAGAAGGTTGTTATTGCATACTTTATTATGGGCAGAAGTGAAAACAGTCGCAACAGAATATTTGAAGTAGATGGCGAAGGAATCAAAACAAAGGCGTTTGATGAAAGTAAAATGGTAGACCCTTCACTTATAATTTATGCGCCTGTGCGTGTTATAAACGGAAAAACTATTGTGACAAATGGTGACCAGACTGATACAGTTTATGATTTTATAAAGGATGGCAAAACTTTTGCAGATGCACTCAGAACGCGTGAGTTTGAGCCTGATGCTCCAAACTTTACGCCTAGAATATCGGGAATAGTTGATGGCTTTGATTACAAGCTTTCTATTTTAAAGAGCGCAGAGGGGGATGGCGCAACTTGCCGCAGATATTTTTATGAATACACCAATCCCAAAGCGGGCGAGGGACACTTTATACATACATACAAATGTGACGGAAATCCCATTCCTTCATTTGAAGGTGAACCCACAAAAATCGCGCTTGAGGGAGATATTGACGAGTTTACAAACAGCTTGTGGACAAGTCTTAACGAGGACAACAAGGTTTCTTTGTTTGTGCGTTATATTGACGTAAAGAGCGGTAAATATGAAACGAGAATAATCAATAAAAATAACTAATTTGGAGGTAAAGTGCCATGTCAAAAGAACTGGAACTTAAATATGGATGTAACCCAAATCAAAAGCCTTCTAAAATTTTTATGAAGGACGGAAGCGATTTGCCGATAGAGATATTAAACGGCAGACCGGGATATATAAATTTTCTTGATGCATTTAACAGCTGGCAGCTTGTACGTGAGCTTAAAGAGGCTACAGGTCTTTGCGCAGCGGCATCGTTTAAGCATGTAAGTCCTGCAGGTGCGGCAGTGTATGCGCCGATGAGTGATACGCTCAAGAAGATATACTTTGTTGATGATTTAGAGCTTTCGCCGATGGCAAATGCATATGCACGCGCAAGAGGTGCTGATAGAATGTCATCATATGGTGATTTTATAGCACTTTCTGATGAGTGTGACAAAGAAACAGCGCTTCTTATAAAGCGTGAGGTATCAGATGGTGTAATTGCTCCTTCATACAGTGACGAAGCACTCCAGATACTTAAAGATAAGCGCAAGGGTACATATAATGTAATAAAAATCGACCCTGATTATGTACCGGCTCCCACTGAGCATAAGGATGTTTTTGGTATTACTTTCGAACAGGGAAGAAATAACTTTGAAATTAACAAAGAACTTTTGACTGAAATCGTAACAGATAATACAGATATTCCTGAAGAAGCAAAGCGTGATTTGATTATATCGCTAATTACGCTTAAATACACACAGTCAAACTCTGTTTGCTATGTAAAGGATGGTCAGGCAATCGGTATTGGCGCAGGTCAGCAGAGTCGTGTTCACTGTACACGTCTTGCAGGAAATAAAGCAGATAACTGGTATCTTCGTCAAAATCCAAAGGTGCTTAACCTTCCGTTCAAGGCTGATATAAGACGTGCAGACAGAGATAATACAATTGATGTATATATTTCAGATGATTATATGGATGTTTTGGCTGACGGCATGTGGGAAAATTTCTTTACCGAAAAGCCAGAAGTATTTACGCGCGAAGAAAAGAGAGCGTGGCTTGATACAATGGAAGGTGTAGCGCTCGGAAGTGATGCATTCTTCCCGTTTGGTGATAATATAGAGCGTGCAAAGCGCTCAGGTGTTAAATACATTGCGCAGCCGGGCGGCTCAATACGTGATGATAATGTTATTGATACCTGCAACAAATATGGTATGGCAATGGCATTTACAAAAATGAGATTGTTCCATCATTAATAGATAATTACAGGGGATGTGAAAACATGAAAATATTGATAGTTGGCGGCGGCGGACGCGAGCATACAATTGCGTGTAAGCTTTCAGAGTCTCCGCTTGTAGATAAGATATATGCAGCACCGGGTAACGGTGGCATCGCACAGATTGCCGAGTGTGTTCCGATTAGTGCTACGGATATTGACGGTGTTGTAAAATTTGCAACTGAAAATAGCATTGACCTTACATTTGTAGCACCTGATGACCCGCTTGTGCTTGGTATGGTAGATGCACTCGAGGCAAAGGGTTTGAAAGCATTTGGTCCTCGCAAGGCAGCTGCAATAATTGAGGGTAGTAAGGTCTTTTCAAAGGAGCTTATGAAAAAATATAATATTCCTACTGCGGAATATGAGGTTTTTTCAGACAGCAGTGCAGCTCTTGAGTATGTAAAGAATAAAAAATGTCCTATCGTAATCAAGGCAGAGGGACTTGCTCTTGGAAAGGGCGTAATAATTGCCCAGACGCAAGAAGAGGCAAAAGATGCAATACTTTCAATGATGGAAGATAAGCAGTTTGGCGATGCGGGAAATCGTATTGTAATTGAAGAGTTTTTGACCGGCCCCGAGGTATCGGTGCTTGCGTTTACAGACGGAAAGACGATTAAGCCCATGGTTTCTGCACAAGACCACAAACGTGCTTTTGATGGTGATAAGGGGCTTAACACAGGCGGTATGGGAACATTTTCGCCGAGCCGTATATATACTCCCGAAATTGCTGATGTATGTATGAAGGAAATTTTTGTTCCTACAATGGAGGCAATGAACAAAGAGGGAAGAACGTTTAAAGGCGTGCTCTATTTTGGTCTTATGCTTACACCGAATGGTATGAAGGTAATTGAGTACAACTGTCGTTTTGGTGATCCTGAAACTCAGGTGGTTTTGCCAAGACTTAAGACTGACCTTGCAAAGATACTACTTGCGATTATTGATGAGCATCTTGATGAACTTGAAATTGAGTGGTATGATAATGCGGCAGTATGCGTTGTAATGGCATCGGGTGGATATCCGCAAAAGTACGAAAAAGGCTATGAAATAACAGGTATTGACGAGGCTTGTAAAGAAAGCAACATTACCGTATTTCATGCAGGAACGGTGCTTAAGGACGGAAAAATCGTAACAGCGGGAGGACGTGTCATTGGTGTTACGGCAACGGGTGAAAACCTTGATGCAGCTATAAAAGATGCATATAAAGCTGTTGAAAAAATAAGCTTTAAGGATGCGCATTATCGCACAGATATCGGAATAAAATAATTATATAAAATCTAAAAAAATAGGGCGGGTGATATGAGTACACCGCCCATTTTTGTATATACTAATTCTATATAAATGAATTATTTTGTAAAAAAGTAAAAAAAATATTGAAATTTGCTTGACAAAGCTGGTTTTTTGTAGTATACTAAATTTCGTCGTGAAAAACGGCATATAAAAAGTGGTAGTATATGGCGGTGTAGCTCAGTTGGCTAGAGCAAACGGTTCATACCCGTTAGGTCGGTGGTTCAAGTCCACTCGCCGCTACCAATACCATGGCCCATTGGTCAAGCGGTTAAGACGTCGGCCTCTCACGCCGGAATCAAGGGTTCGATTCCCTTATGGGTCACCACTTTAATATGGGAGTTTAGCTCAGCTGGGAGAGCATCTGCCTTACAAGCAGAGGGTCACAGGTTCGAGCCCTGTAACTCCCACCAAAAATCCTCGTTCGAAAGAACGGGGATTTTTACTTATTACCTATTCACTCTTCACTATTCCCTGAAAATGTAGTTGTGTACGGATTTTTGGAAAGTAATAAGTAATAGTGAATAAGGAAGAGGTTAAGATAGCTTTGTCTGTGTAAAGCTTATTTTTATGTGCATCTATTATGTATTAAAAAAAGGCTTGTCGATTGGCAAGCCTTTTTCAATTTTGTTTTTCAATTTTCCATATGGCGTCCAAGAAAACCTGCTGCCGCATTGACGAGTTTTTCTTCTGCATCGGTAACTTTGGCATTTTCATCCGAGAAAAATGCGACACTGCCGATACTGTCACCTTCGGCAATTATTGGATGTGCCAGAAGTAAATGATGCTTTTCGTTTCCGTCTACAATCGGAAGGTTTGATGAGCGCGATGTGTTTGTGTTATAAATTGATTTTTCGCTCATAATTTTTTCGAGTTCTTCACTGACCTTTTTTTCAAGAAAATCACGTTTTGAAATCCCTGCTACGGCAATAATTGAGTCGCGGTCGGTAATGCACGCGGGAAGTCCGCTCGCTTTCGCCAAAGCTTCGGCGTATTGAGCTGCAAATTCTCCAAGCTCGCCTATGGGTGAGTATTTTTTGAATATTACCTCACCATCTTTATCGGTAAATATTTCCAGCGGGTCGCCTTCGCGTATGCGCATAGTGCGTCTTATTTCTTTTGGTATAACAACTCTGCCTAAATCATCTATTCTTCTTACAATACCTGTTGCTTTCATTAATGCTTCCTCCAAGCTAAATTTGATTTGCAGTAATTAGTATTTGCATAGTTTTTTAAAATATCCATTTTTATTTTATATAAATAAAATTATGGCAAAAAATAATTTTTGTATTGTAAATACTTGCTTTTAACTTAAAAATAGAATGTATACAAGTTTTAAAATTTGACAATACTTTCTTTGAATGTAAAATTATACATAAAAAGGAGTATTTTATTATGAGAAAAATTATAATTTCGCTTTTGTTTGGACTTATTTTTTCAATGACGCTTATGGCATATGCAGACAACACACAAAAAAGCATTGCGGCAGGGGTTGTGCGTCTGCACGTTGTTGCAAATTCTGACGATGCATATGACCAACAGGTAAAACTTAAAGTGCGTGATGCGATTATAGATGAACTTGCGTCTGTTTTAGATGATGTTGCCAGTCAGGAACAAGCGGAGCAAATAATAACAGATAATTTAAAAAATGTGGAAAATATAGCAAAAAAAGTGCTTGAGGCAAATGGTTTTAAATATAGCGTAAAGGCTTTGCATGCAAAATCGCACTTTCCAACAAAGAAATATGAAAATATCATACTTCCACCGGGCGAATATGATGCGCTCAAAATTGTGCTTGGTAGTGGGGAAGGGCAAAACTGGTGGTGTGTAATGTATCCGCCACTTTGTTTTGAAGGCTCTGTTTCAGGAATTATAGACGAAGAGAAGGCAAACATACTTAAACAAAATATTGGAGATAATGGGTATGAGATTATAACACAAAAAGATAGCGTTCCGGTAAAATTTAAATTTAAAATTTTAGAGATTTTTGATAAAGTCTGCAGACAATAAAAAAGGAGAACACGGCGTTCTCCTTTTTTATTTATCGTGGTGAAACTTTAAAATAAGCTTTTCAACCCAACCTTTTTTAAATTTCAGTGAAATATATCCTATTGAAGAAATAAAAATTGCACCTACCGCGTCGACAATTAAATCTTTCATTGTGTCTGAAAGTGCGGCGTGACCCAAAAGCTGTTCGCCTGATTCAAGGGCAAATTTTTGCATATTGGTATTAAGTAAAGAGTCACAAAAAAACTCGTAAAATTCCCATATAACACCAAGCGTTACGGCAAAGCAGAAAGTAAATACAGCGACAAATACAGGACTGAGATTTACAGGGATACGCTCTGATTTATTTAAAAAACTGATAAATGAAAAACCGAGAGAACCGAGCATTGCACCGCTGAATGTATGCAAAATTGTATCCCAGTATGGTATTACATAATAAAAATTTCTTACTTCTCCTAAAAATATAGCACAGTACAAGAACAGAGTATACACTATAAGCATATTTGACGGAATTATCAAATTCATTTTTTTGCTTAACATACTTGGCAAAAGCATTGCAAATACACCAAATACACATTGTAAAAGTATCAGCACATAATCGCCTTTTATACGCTGATGAGGCATAGTTGCAATTGCAGTTGATGGCGAAAGTGTCATTTCAATTATGACATATATTATCGACATAAGAAGTGAAGCCATCACAAACCACCATATAAAATTTTGCGTTTTTGTTTGTCTTTTATTTGTTTTTTGATTATTATTTTTCTTTTCTTGCATATCTTTTTTATTTGGCTTAAATTAGCTTAAAACCTTTCTTCAATAAATTTTTGTGTAAGTGTGATACACGTTTCTATATCGGACTTACTAACCATTTCACAAGGAGAGTGAATATAACGCGTAGGAACGGAAAGAGTAGCGGTTTTAACACCACCACGCGTCATATGAATTGCGCCTGCATCGGTTCCGCCTCGCGTGAGCACCTCAAGCTGATAAGAAAGGTTGTTTTCTTTCGAGAGACGCTTTAATATATCTACAACATAGCTTGACGAAATGCTTCTAGAGTCTTTTATTTTTATTGCTGCACCGCCGCCAAGAGTAACTGCCATAGGTGTAGAACCCGGCATATCAGCTGTGTCTGTTACGTCGATTGCAAGCGCAATATCGGGGTCTATAGCATAAGCACCTGTGGTAGCACCGCGAAGACCAAGCTCTTCTTGTGATGTAAAGACTGCGTATATGTTGTTGTCAGTGTTTTTTACGCGCTTAAGAGCCTCTATGAGCACATAACAGCCAACTCTGTCGTCGAGAGATTTTGACACTACCGCATCGCCATTTTCAAAAAATTCTCCGACAAAACCTGCGCAATCGCCTATGTTAACAAGCTTTTCGGCATCTTTGTCACTTTTTGCGCCGATATCAATATACATATCGTTAAAGCCTATCTTTTCAATATCTTTAGCCATATCGTAAAAAATAACGCCGATTGTTCCGTTTAAAAATTTTACACGCTGGGAAAGGGCGTAAAGAGGGCGTACGCCACCGATATTTTGAAAACGTATAAGACCGCTTTTTTCAATGTATGTTACAATTATACCTATTTCATCAGCGTGCGCGGCAAGCATTACTTTTTTGCCCGTTCCTTTTTTATGTGCTATAAGGTTTCCAAGTGCATCTGTTTTTATTTCATCTACATATGCACCGATTTCATTTTTAATAATATCGTGAATGGATTTTTCGTTTCCCGATGGGGCAAGCGTTGTGCACAGCTTTTTTAAAAGCTCCATTTATATCAGCTCCTTTGTTTTTGTGATAAATAGCTTTGCAACTTCCGATACGGCCTCATAATCGGCCTTTGATACAGTGGAAATGGGGGAGTGGAGATATCTGCATGGTACAGATACAGCGCACGTTTTTACGCCGCCAAGAGAGGTTTGAATCGAACGTGCGTCATTTCCGCCCATAGTTGTACGTTTATACTGTACTTTAATATTGTTTTCTTGTGAAAGTGCGTAAAGCTTTTTTGTAAACTCTATATCAGAATATGAGCCTCGGTCAAGTATGGAAAATGCCGCTCCGCCATGAGGTGTGGTAACTGCCAGATGCTCCGGCGCGCCGCTTACATCACCACATGTTGTCGCTTCAATAATGAGCGCTGCGTCAGCGCCTATACGGTTTGCACAAACAGCGCTGCCACGGCAGCCGACCTCTTCTTGCACGGTAAAGCAAAAATACGTATCATATACACATTCGCTTTTTATAAGCTCTGCAAGTATCGCACAGCCACATCTGTCATCAAGAGCTTTTGCTTTATAAAATCCGTTGCCGAATTCAGAGAATTCTGTGTCAAACGCAGCGTAATCGCCAAGATTTACAACATTTAAAGCATCGGTTTTATCCTTTGCACCTATATCTATATAAAGGCTTTTTTCAGTTATTGCATTTTCGCGCTCAGCCTTTGTCTGAAGATGCACGGCTTTAAGGGATATGACGCCGGGGATATTGTTTTTACCTACACATACGCGCTTTCCAACGAGTACACGCGCATCAATTCCGCCAACGGATTTAAATTTTAAAAATCCTGCATCTGTAACTGAGCTTATAATAAGACCGACCTCGTCCATATGGGCAGCCAAAATAATCTTCTTCCTATGGTCAATGCCTTTTTTTAAAGCAATCACGTTGCCCATAATATCAATTGTGATTTCGTCAGTATATGGTTTTATATTATCAAGAATAATCTGGCGGACACGCGCTTCGTCACCGCTGACCGCGTGTGTTTCGCATAGTTTTTTGAGAAGCATTTATTATTCTCCTTTTTGTAAATATATCAAAGATGTATTATCTCAAGTATAGAAGCATCTTTATCGAGCGCACAAACAAATTCATATGCAAGCTCGCCTGCATTCTTTACTGCCACTATTTGCAAAACCTCAGTAGGTGTGTGCATATATTTTAGCGGCAAAGATAATACCGCCGTTGCAACGCCTGTACGGCTTATTTGAACGCTCCATGCATTTGTGCCCGTGCTGCCGCCGTCAATTTCCTCGCGGACATCAATATCTTTCTTTTGTGCAATTGATTTTATAAGACTTGCAAGGGGAGCGTGAACATTTGGTCCAATAGAATATGAAAGGCTTCCATCAGTTTCAAAAGTACAATCACTATTATCGGGCGTCTTTGCGTGTGTAACATCAATTACCAGCGTAGCGTCAGGCATGATTGTATATGCCGCGCATTTTGCACCTGCAAGATTTGTTTCTTCAAAAGTGGAAATTACGAAATATACATCTGTATCAAGCTCAGCATTAGAAAGTTTTTGTGCTGCATACAAAAGAGAAACCACGCTTGCTCTGTCATCAAAGCTTTTTCCCGTTATCTGTCCATTCATAAGCGAAATCGCTTTTTGAGCAAATGATACCGGAGTGCCGGGCTCAACAAGCTCACTTGCATGTTCAAAGTCAAGACCGATATCTATTGCAAGCTCATCAATTTTTAAAGTTTTTTTATTTTCTTCATCGGTTTGAAGATGTGGCGGTTTTATGCCGATTACACCAAAAAGTTTTTCTTTTCCATGAACTATTACCTCGCTGGCAGGAAGGATTCTTTCATCGATTCCGCCTACGTTTGTAAATTTTAAAAATCCTTTTTCATCGACCTTTGTCACCATAAGACCGATTTCGTCCATATGAGCGTCCAACATAATTTTTTTGGCATTTGGATTTTTGCTCTTTTTGTGCGCAATCACACTTCCAAGTGCATCAATTGTAACTTCGTCAACATATGGTCTGAATAATTCACAAATTTTATTTGCAACGTCACTTTCAAAGCCCGAAATGCCGTGAAGATTGCTTAAATTTATTATTGTATTTTCGATTGCTTGTGTGTCCATCAAAAAAACCTCGTTTTTGCATATTTTCAAAATCAAAGATTATTAACGAATTCTTTAAACATATTTCCGCGTACTGCAAAATTTTTGAACATATCAAAGCTTGCGCATGCGGGAGATAGTAATACAATATCGCCAGTTGTTGCAGCGTCGTGTGAAAGCTTTATCGCTTCTTCAAGACTATCGCACATAACAACCTCAAAAAGACCTGCATCGTTTGCAGCTTTTTTTATTTTTGGCGCAGTTACACCGATTAAAAACAGCTTTTTGACATGCTTTTCAAGTACAGGTCCAAAATCATCAAAGGGAATATGTTTGTCATAACCTCCGGCTATCAATATTACCTTTTTATCGAACGAGCGAAGACCTGCGGTTGTACGTGTGGGACTTGATGCGATTGAGTCGTTATAGTATCTTACGCCGTCAAGTTCACGGACAAGCTCAATTCTATGTTCGACTCCTCCAAAGGTTTGGGCAATATATTTCATATTATCAATTGAAACTATGTTTAAAAGAGCAGCTATGGCAGCCATATAATTTTCTATATTGTGTGTGCCCGGAATTTTGATTTCCTCGGCATGCATAATTACATCCGAGCCGTGATATATTATCCCGTCTTTTAAATATACAGAATCTTCAACCTCTGTTTTGCGAGAGAAAAACATAACATTACCTATAGCCTCGTTTTCAAACGAGCGTGTAATATCATTATCAAAATTTAAAACAAGCTTATCATTGGCATTTTGATGTATAAATATGTTCTTTTTTGCATCAATATATTCGTCCATATCCTTGTGCATATCAAGATGATTAGGCGAAAGGTTTGTTACCACTGCAATATCAGGACTTGCACTCATTGTATGAAGCTGAAAACTGCTAAGCTCCAGCACAACAAAATCACTTTCTTTTATGTTTTCAACATCACCGATAAGCGGATTTCCGATGTTGCCGCCAATCCATACGGTATAGCCTTGTTTTTCAAGCATTTTAGCTATAAGTGTTGTTGTGGTTGTTTTTCCGTCGCTACCGGTAACGGCAATTTTTTTTGCGTCGCAAACTTCAAAAAAGACCTCCATTTCAGAGGTTACTATGCTGCCACGCTTTCTTGCCTCTACAAGCTCGGGGATATCAAATCTCATACCCGGCGTTTTAAATATAATATCTGCATCTATATTATCAAGATAATTATCGCCGAGGTTATAGCTTATGTTATACGGCGAAAGACGCTCGATTTCGTTTGTTAAATCATCTTTTTTGCGTTTATCACACGCGGTTACAATTGCACCGTTTTTTGCCAAAAACTCGATAAGAGGCAAATTGCTTACGCCAATTCCAAGTACAGTAATTTTTTTATTTTTAATTTTTTGTTTAAAAACTTCAAGCTTTTCAGACACGAGTTATCCCTCCGATTTATAACTGTTAAACAGAAAATACATTTCATATAATATTATGCGCCAAATGGGGAAAAAAGTCAACGGTTTGCGCAAATTTGTAAGGGAAAATAAGGAAAAAACAAAGAAAAAAAGCTTCGTTCTATTTAAGGGACGAAGCTTTCTGTTAAAAGGTGAAAAATCAGAACAATATGGGTTGAATTTGCTTTCCATCAAGCGCACTTACAAGTGTATCGCATATCAGGTCCATATGAGCAACGAGAGATTTTGTTTTTTTGAAAGGATCGTCCTGACCGAATGGAACCATATATATATTTTTGCTGTTTAAAAGAGTCATTATATTTTGTCCGCTTGCACCAAGGCCATCGTTTGTTGATACTGCCACTATAAGAGGGCGCTCATTTCTAAGATGTGCTTTTGCAGCCATGGTAGGAGCGGTATCTGTTATGCCACCTGCAAGTTTTCCAAGTGTATTTCCCGTACAAGGAGCGATTATAAGTGCGTCGAGAAGTTTTTTTGGTCCTATTGGTTCGGCATCTTTAATTGTATGTATAATTTTATTTTGGCAAATATCTTCTATCTGATTTATAAAATCCTCGCTCGTTCCGAATCTTGTGTCTGTTGTGTATGCGATAGTGCTCATAATCGGCAAAATATTTGCGCCTGTCTTTTTTATATTTTCAAGCTCTGCAATAACCTTTTTGAAGGTGCAAAAAGAGCCTGTCATTGCAAAACCGATGCTTTTATTTGCTAAATCCATATAAACTACACCTCCAATTCATCACAGATATTGATAATGGTTTGCTTTATTATGTCACCGGCAGTTATAGGGGCAGTGCGTCCCGGAAGAGAGAGTGCCCAGATTGTATTTATTTTAAGATTTGCTGCCGAATTAAAGTCTACACCGCCCGGTTTTGATGCAAGGTCAATTATAAGTGCATCTTTGCGCATGTTTTTTAGTACATCTTCGGTTATAAGTTTGTGTGGTACAGTGTTAAAAATTATATCGTAATCTTTTACTATATCGGCAAGAGTGTCTGTGTGTGCTTTGTTATAGCCGTATGCATCAATCCACGCAAAAGCTTCGTTTTTTCGCGCACACGCACAAACCCTTGCGCCAATACCATCAAGCATATGGCAAAGTAGTTTTCCAATTCTGCCAAAACCGACAACAAGACAATTACACGAGGTGAGTGTTGTGGCAGTTTCAGACAGTGCAATTGAAATACCGCCTTCGGCAGTTAGTGCAGCATTTAAGACGGTAAAATCTTCTCTTAAAAAATAATCGACATAATAAATGCCCCGAATATCAAGCAGTGTCTTTAATGAGTCGTCAATTTTTCCGCCAATAAGAATTTGCTTTGGTGTCATTTGTTCAATCAAAGCTCTAACTTCAATTTTTTCGTTCCAAAAAGGAGCGTTTATACATTCTGTTTCTGCCAGAGCCGGAAGTGGCAAAATTACTATGCTTGCGTCTTTTAATGCATCATAGACGCAAGCAGCAGGCGTGATTTTTAAGTGCGGTGTATCAGGTGCAAAACCGTATACACTAACCTTTTCGCCGTCTTCGCAAAGAGTATTTGCAAGGCGGATTTGACGCATATCGCCGCCTATTATTGCAAAGCTTCTTTTATTTGTGTTTATATTGCTCATATTATGCTCTCCGTTCTGATTTTTTTATTTTAAATCACTTACCAAAAGATAAAAGATTTGTGTTCATTCACATTTTATGTGAAGGGGCATTTATATGTGCATACGGCAAAGGAATATTTTCAGGTATATATCAATATTATGTATATACAAATAAAAGATGTGGACGTGATATTTTTGAAAGAACTTAAAAATATTTTTTTAATAGCGGGAACATACATAGCCACTGTAATAGGTGCAGGATTTGCATCTGGTCAGGAGATACTTTCGTATTTTGTAGTATATGGAAAAAAGAGCATATATGGTCTTATGATAGTATGCGTTCTGTTTATTTTGTGTGCTCTTTGTGTAATGCTTAGAGTTGATAAAAATGACATAAACGGTTTTGATGAATATATGTCTGTTATATCAGGCACAAGGACGCGTGTATTTATAAAAGCGTGTATAATGCTTTTTATGTTTGCGTCATTTTGTTCAATGGTCACGGGAAATGGGGAATTGTTTTTTGAAAATTTTGGCTTTGGGCGTTTTGTAGGCTGCATACTTATGATAGTAGTATGTTGTATGATTTTTTTGTTTGATTTAAAGGGAATTCTTGCGGTAAATGCTTTTCTTGCGCCAATTATGACAATTTCGCTTTTTGTGCTTGGATTGTGTGCGTTTGTATTTCGCGGCCAGGCAGTATTTGCAAATGAAATTTTTGTGCGCCTTTGCAAAAATTATGTTGTTTCAGCACTTATTTATGCATCTTATAATCTTCTTACGGTAATTGTTATAATTTCCGAGATGAAGCCGCTTATCAGCAAAAAAAGCGTTTGTTATGCAGCATCGATAATAGGCGGTGGGGCACTTTTTGTAATAGCTTTGTCGATGTGGGCGGCAATAAAGCTGTATTACGGGAAAATAGTGCTTTCGGATATGCCTTTTCTTACAATTGTATCAAGGGGAGGCGAAGGAGTAAAATCGTTTTACAGTATTATACTGTGTTTTTCGATGCTTACCACTGCAATATCGTGCGGTTATGGTGTTATAGAGTGGCTTGTGTCAAGTCTTAAAATAAAAAAGCTTACAGCCATTATAATTTTAATAGCTGCAAGCTGTCCCGTTCTTTTGTTAGGTTTTACAGGTATAGTCAGAAACGTATATTCAATATTTGGTTATTTCGGACTTGTGATGATGGTATATATCTTAGCCGATGGAATACGTATGATAAATGAAAAATGATTTGTTATTTGTTAAAAAAGCCCTTTTTTTTACATAGCTTTGCAAGGGGCAAACCCAATACATAGCAAACGCATGCTTCGCCAATACCTACCGTAACAATACAATACCATATTGCCATAGATGAGTCGCTTAAAAGAAGCGGTAGGTAGCTGCCAACAATAACTGCATTAAAAACCACAGTAGGAATTGGTGCGAGGTATATGTATTTTGTAAAAAAGCCTCGCAAAAAGTATGTTGTACACGCAGCAAGAAGTGTTGCGCCCGTGCCGAACACAAGGTCAAAAAAGTTTGCGCCAAATGGCGTAAAAACATTTGCAAGAAAACAGCCTATCGTTACTCCAAATACTGCCGAGGGAGATAAAAGGCAAAGAAGCATTAAAGCTTCGGATATGCGAAACTGTACCGGACCATAGCTTATCGCTGAAATGCCCGGTAAAAGAGAGCAGGCACAATATAGCGCGGCTATGACAGCACCGTAAGCTAAGTTTTTAATTTTGCCGTTTGTATTTGTATTCATATTGATATTTAATCCTTTCATAGCGTCTGTAACGTAAAAATTATATAAAAAAACACCATTATAGTCAAGAAAAAATTAAAAACAGAGATTTTTATAGTTATTTTGCGTTTTTTTTAAATATATGTTGCATAAAAAAAATCTGTGTAGTATAATGTATTTGTAAAATTTTTGGTTTTTTAAAAAATATATACAAAAGGAGATTGTGAAAATGGACAAGGAAACAGTACTTCAAAAAATTCAGGATGTCGGACTTGTTGCTGTTGTAAGAGCAACATCAGGTGAGCAAGCAAAGAAAATTACCGATGCGTGTATTGCAGGCGGTGTTGCTGCAATCGAGATGACTTTTACAGTTCCGCAAGCCGACAAAGTAATCGCAGAGGTTGCAAATTCATATTCACCTGATGAGATTATTCTTGGTGCAGGAACAGTTTTAGATGCTCCCACAGCAAGACTTGCTATACTCAGTGGTGCACAGTACATCGTAAGCCCGTATTTTGACCTTGAAACAGCAAAGCTTTGTAATCGTTACCGCGTACCTTATATGCCAGGTATCATGACAATCAAAGAGGCTGTAGAGGCTATGGAAGCTGGTGCGGATATATTAAAGCTTTTCCCGGGTGAAGTTGCAGGTGCAAAGATGATAAAGGCTATTCACGGACCTATTCCGTATGCTAAGATTATGCCTACCGGTGGCGTTAACGTTGACAACGTAGGTGAGTGGATCAAAGCAGGTGCTGTTGCTGTTGGTGCAGGAAGCTGCCTTACAGGTGGAGCAAAAACAGGTGATTATGACAGCATTACAAAGATTGGCCGTCAGTTTATAGAAAACATCAAGGCTGCACGAGCAAAATAAGTTTGTTTGATTTATCAGTGTTTAGCTACAACAAAAGAACGTTGAAAGGATGTAAATTATTATGAAAAAGATTATTACTTTTGGAGAAATTATGGTACGCTTGCAGACACCTGGTTATAAGCGTTTTAAGCAGGCACAGTCACTTGAAATGACATTTGGCGGCGGCGAAGCAAACGTTGCAGTATCGCTTGCAGGTTACGGTATGGATGCAAGCTTTGTTACAAAGCTTCCGGCAAACGCAGTTGCTGATGCATGTGTTGCGGAGCTTAAAAAGTATGATGTTGATACAACAAAGATCGTTCGCGGCGGCGAAAGAATGGGTGTTTATTATGTAGAGAAGGGTGCTTCACAGAGAGCGTCAACTGTTCTTTATGACAGAGCACATTCTGCTATCGCAACAGCAAGCAGCTCCGATTTTGACTGGGCTAAGATTTTTGAAGGTGCTGACTGGTTCCATTTTACAGGAATTACACCCGCTCTTTCGGATGAGTGTGCAGCTATCACACTTGAGGCTTGTAAGGCTGCAAAGGCTGCAGGCGTACAGGTAAGCTGTGACCTTAACTTCAGAAAGAAGCTTTGGACAAGTGAAAAAGCAGGTAAGATTATGAGCGGTCTTATGGAGTATGTTGATGTACTTATCGCTAATGAAGAAGATGCTGAAAAAGTATTCGGAATCAAGGCAAGCGGCACAGATATCACATCAGGACAGATTTCTGATGCTGGATATCAGGACGTTGCAAAGCAGCTTGTTGCAAAGTTTGGTGTTAAGAAGGTAGCAATCACACTTCGTGAGAGTATCTCAGCATCAGTTAACAACTGGGCAGCTATGCTTTATGACGGAAAAGATTTCTACAAATCGAAGAAATATACTATGAACATCGTTGACCGTGTGGGCGGCGGTGACAGCTTCGGCGGCGGTCTTATCTATGCACTTTTGTCAGATTATTCAATGCAGGATACAATCGAGTTCGCAGTTGCAGCATCATGCCTCAAGCACTCAATCGAGGGTGACTTCAACCTTATGAGCGTGGCTGAGGTTACTGCACTTGCAGGCGGCGACGGTTCGGGCCGTGTTCAGAGATAATATAAATCTTAAAAATAATACAAAAAGCGACATAAAAAATGTCGCTTTTTTTCTTTGCTTATAAAAAATTCTTAATAAAATATTAATATCAAATAAAAGTCTTGAATTGTATCAAAAAAAAGCATATAATAATACTATATAAGTAAAATTGGGTATTTTATACATTTTTGCAATCTAAAGGAGAAAAACAATGCTTAAAAAAGAAAAGCTTGTAAAATCAGAAAGTATATTTGAAGGACGAGTTATCAGGGTAAAGGTTGATACAGTAGAGGTTGTTCAAAACGGTAATATTACAACTCGTGAACTTGTAGAGCACCCAGGCGGCGTGGCGATTGTTGCAATAAATGAAGATGGCAAAATTTGCCTCGTAAGACAATATCGTCGTCCGTTTGATGAAATAATGCTCGAACTTCCCGCCGGAAAGCTTGAATGGGGAGAGAATCACCGCGAATGTGGTATACGAGAGCTTAGAGAGGAAACCGGTTATAGTGCAAAGGAGTTTATTTACCTTGGAGAATTTTATGTAACACCGGGTTTTTGTAATGAAAAAATTCATATTTATCTTGCGACGGGACTTACTTTAGGCGAAAAGGACCTTGATGAAAATGAGTTTACAGAGTCGTGCGAATACACCTTCGATGAACTTATGGATATGATTATGAATAACGAAATCAAAGATGCAAAAACAGTTATAGGTATTATGAAGGCGCGTGCGTATCTTGACAGAAAAGGTAAATAATATTTTACAGATATTTTTTAGGAGGGGTTTTTCACATGGGAGAGAAAAACAAAGCAGAGGTTAAAATCAGGGGAAGATTTTACACTATTACGGCCAATGAGCCAGAGGAGTATATATACAAAATATGCTCTTATGTTGACAGAAAAATGAACGAAATAACACAGATGAATTCACGTCTTAGTACAGAGATGGCGTCGGTATTGACAGCTATCAATGTTGCTGACGATTTTTATAAGGCGCAGGATTCGGAAAATAATCTCAGAAAGCAGATATTAAAGTATGATGATGAAGCTGCAAAGTATGAGAGAAGGATAAGAGAGCTTGAGAGTCAGCTTGCCGAAAAGGACGAAGAACTGAAAAGAATTCTTGAGCAGTTTTAAAATATTATCGGCTAAGAGGTAGATTATGACACGAAAGACTAATGTGACTGAGCTTTTGTCGCCTGCAGGTAACTTTGAGGCTCTAATAGCGGCTGTGCAAAATGGTGCTGATGCAGTATACCTTGGAGGAACTGCGTTTTCTGCGCGTGCAGGAGCAGGTAATTTTGATAATGATTCGCTTATAGAAGCTGTTAAATACTGTCATGTGCGTGGCGTCAAGGTGTTTGTTACGCTTAATACTCTTATAAAACAAACAGAGTTTGATAAAGCGGCAGAGTTTGCGCATTTTTTGCATCAGGCAGGTGTTGACGCTATAATAGTTCAGGACGTAGGACTTGCCGCATATATATTAGAGTGCGTTCCTGACATCGCTCTTCATGGCTCTACCCAAATGACTGTTCACAACATAGAAGGCGCAAAAAAGCTTGAAAAGCTCGGCTTTAAACGTGTTGTGCTTGCGCGTGAGCTTAGTTATGAGCAAATAAGCCAAATCAAAAAAAGTACAAACATAGAGCTTGAAATTTTTGTACACGGGGCAATATGCTGTTCATATTCAGGACAGTGCCTTTTCAGCTCATTTCTAGGCGGTCGCAGCGGAAATCGTGGCAGATGTGCTCAGCCGTGCAGACTTTTGTATGAACTACAAAAAGACGAAAAATCCATAAAAAAGGGTTATCTTTTAAGTCCAAAGGATATGTGCCTTTTATCTTATATGGAAGAAATAAAAAAATTAGGCATAGACTCGCTCAAAATTGAAGGGCGTTTAAAGCGCCCTGAATATGTAGCAACGGTAACAAAAATTTACAGAAAATATCTTGATAATCCAAAAAAACCGCATAAAGATGATGTAGACGAGCTTTTAAATGCTTTTAACCGTAGTGGATTTACGGATTCTTATTTTACTGCTAATACGGGCGCTAATATGATGAGCTTTAATTCGCCGTCAAATATATCTGAAGAGATTTTTAATCCTGATATAAAAAAATCGTTTGCATCGGGAGCGAATTTTAGAAAAGTAGATGTGAGTGCTTATTGCACGATCAAATGTGGCGAAAAAATCAGTATGACGCTTTGTGATAGCGATGATAACGCTGTTACGGCGTATGGCGATGTGGCAAAAAAAGCCGACAATACACCGATTTCTTATGAGAGGGTGCAAGCTCAGCTTTCAAAATTTGGTTCTGTTCCGTTCAATCTTACAAGTCTTATGATTGACATGGACGAAGACGTTATCCTGCCTATAAGCGAAATTAACGCCCTTCGAAGAAATGCGTGTGATATGCTTATAAAAGCAAGAGAAAACGCACATAGAGATACTGCCCAGGCGTGCTCTTACAGAGTCATTATAGGAAAAACGGATGAAAATTATTTACTTTCGGCAGAGGTTTTTACCTATGAGCAGGCAAAAGCTTTGTTAAAGCTTGATATAGATATGTTGTGTGCGCCAAGTCACGTTATAAAAAGGCTCGCAGATTATAAAGGCAATACAAAGCTTGTGACGAAGCTTGATGCGATTATAAACAGCGAAGATGTATACAGAAACATATCGACAAATGCGGTTATGTGTTCATCGCTTGGAGCATCACATGTGCTTTCTGACAGATATGATGTATACGGCGATTACAGGCTTAATATATATAATGAGGCGAGCATAGCGTTTTATCTTTCAAATGGTTTTAAAGGTGTAACTTTATCGCCTGAACTTTCTGTAAAAGATATTTGCTCACTTTCAGAGCGGGCACGAAGCACTTGCAGTGTACTTGTATATGGGCATATTCCGCTTATGACGATGAAAAACTGCGTTATTAAATCGTGCACAGGCAAATGTCAGAAAGGCAATACAGAAATTTATCTTACAGACAGAAAAAAGGAACGTTTCCCAGTTGTATGTCAAAGCGGTTCATGTACAAATTTTTTACTTAATCCAAAACCGACATATATGGCAGACAAGCTTGATGACCTTACAAAAATCGGAATAAAAAGATTTCACTTGATGTTTACGGTGGAAAAGCCTGACGAGTGTGAGCGCATATGCAGTGAGTATATACGTGCGATGCATGGCGAGAAAGTGGAAAACAGTATGGGAGAAAATAATTTTACACGCGCACATTTTTATCGCGGCGTGCTTTAAAGCAGGAGAAATTTTTATGAGCAAATGGGATAAGATAATTACGGCGATAATTTTCTTGGTGTGCATACTTTCAATTATTTTTATCAATGTATTTGCATATTCCGACAAAGCCGATACAGTTATTATCGAGATTGACGGACGCGAATATGCACAGTACAGATTAAGTGAAATACGCTTGTCCGAATTTGTCGAGATTAATACAGAATATGGATATAATAAAATAGAGTTATCGCCTGATGGGGTGCGCGTATCGGATGCTGATTGCAAGGATAAACTCGATGTTTTATCAGGCAAAATCACGCGCGCGGGTGAGTATATAGTCTGCCTTCCGCACAGACTTGTCATAAGGCTTGAGGGAGGTGGAGCTGATGCAGATGCAGTGGCGTACTAAAAAGCTTGTTTTATCATCAATATTGATAGCGCTTGGTATTGGACTTCAAATTGCAGAAAGTATGTTTTTCATTCCTGTAAATATTCCGGGAGGCAAACTTGGACTTGCAAACATTGTTACTGTTATAATACTTTATGCATTTGATGCAAAAACTGCACTTGTCTGTGCAATTTTGCGTTCATTTTTGGGAAGTATATTATATGGCGGAGTAACGAGTGCTATTTATAGCGTGTCAGGTGCGGTGTTTGCATGGTTTATGATGACTATGGCAAAACGTGTATCAAACGGCAAACTGACTCAAATTGGCGTAAGCGTGCTAGGTGCATTTTCTCACAATATTGCGCAGGTTTTCGTGGCATCGCTTGTGCTCTCGAACGTATGGATTTTTACATATTTGCCAATTCTTGGAATAGCATCTTGTATAACGGGTGTATTTACAGGTTACGGCGCACGTTATGCATTAGTATACCTTGAAAAAACTGTTTTTTTTATAAAAAGAGATAAATAAGCAGGTGGAGGAAAAAGATGAAAAAAATTATTCTTGCCTCAGCATCACCGAGAAGGCGTGAGATACTTACGCAGGCAGGATTTGAATTTGATGTTGTAGTAAGTGATGCGGATGAAAACATAAATGCTTGCGATGCCTCGCTTATGGTGCGTGAGCTTGCACTTTTAAAAGCGGGAGATGTTGCTAAAAAGGTGGAGAAAAACTCTCTTGTAATCGGTGCTGATACTGTTGTATGTATAGACGGCGAAATCCTCGGTAAGCCAAAGGATGAGAGTGACGCTCAAAGGATGCTTAATCTTTTGTCGGGAAGAGCACATCAGGTATATACTGGTGTGTGCATTATCGATTCTGGCACAGGGAAGGCAGTTTGTAAAAGTGAGTGCACAGATGTGATTTTTGAAAAGCTTACAAAAAAACAGATACAAGAGTATATTGCTACGGGCGAGCCAATGGATAAAGCAGGTTCATATGCAATTCAGGGCGGAGCACAAAGCTTTGTCAAAAATATAGTTGGAAGCTTTGATAATGTTGTCGGACTTCCAATTGAACTTGTAAAAGAAATAATAGAAACTGAATTTTCTGATTAAAATATATAAAAGTGACTAAATAAAGACAGACAAAATAAAAAGGAGAATAAACATCATGGCATTTTTTGTAAAAGACATCGGTATTGACCTTGGAACAGCCAATACCTTGGTACACGTAAGGGGAAAAGGCATAGTTGTAAGAGAACCATCAGTTGTTGCGATTGATAAAACAACAAATAAGGTTTTGGCGGTTGGAAATAATGCGAAGGATATGATTGGCAGAACACCAGGCAACATTGTTGCGATACGTCCTATGAAAGACGGCGTAATTGCTAATTTTGATATAACACAGTCGATGCTTAAAAATTTTATAAAGGCTGTGAGCTCATCAGGCTCAATGGTAAAACCGCGCGTTGTGGTATGTGTTCCGTCTGGAATTACAGAGGTTGAGAAAAGAGCTGTTGAAGAAGCGGTGCTTGCTTCGGGGGCGCGTGAGGCTTATCTTATGGAGGAACCTATGGCGGCAGCGATTGGTGCGGGGCTTCCGGTGGGAGAACCAACAGGCAGCATGGTTGTTGATATTGGCGGCGGAACGAGCGAGGTTGCTGTAATTTCACTTGGCGGTATTGTTACAAGCAAGTCGGTGCGTGTTGCAGGTGATGCCCTTGATAGTGCAATTGTTGCATATATCAAAAAAGAATATAATCTTATGATAGGTGACAGAACGGGCGAGCAGATTAAGCTTACTATCGGCTCGGCATATCCGTGTGAAACTGAAAAAGAGATGAATGTTCGCGGACGTGACCTTATGACAGGTCTTCCTAAAAATATAAGTGTAACCCAAGAGGAAATTCGTCAGGCGCTCTGTGAGCCTATTTCAGCTATAATAGATGCGATTAAACTTACACTTGAAAAGACACCGCCCGAGCTTTCAAGCGATGTTATGGACCGTGGTATTACAATTACGGGCGGAGGTGCGCTTATAGAAGGACTTGATAAGCTTATTGAGCAGGAGACGGGAATACCGGTATCTGTAGCTGAGTCGCCTCTTGATTGTGTAGCGCTTGGAACGGGCAAGGTTTTAGAAGAAATTGAAATGCTCAAAAGGGTGCTTGTTAATTCCAGATAGTTATGTATTATTGTGAGGTTGGAAATTAATATGGAGTTTTTTGAAAGACATAAAAGGCTTTCGGTTGTTATTGCGGCAGTATTGGTTGTCATAATTTTGATGATTGTTTCGGCTCTTGCAAAGGATAAGTCTTTTATAGCAAAAAATGTATACAATACACTTGTTACTCCTGTTCAGGAATGTGTAACAACGCTGACGCATGGCGTTGGAGGCTTTTTTGAATTTATTTCTGAAATGAAGGATTATAAGGCTGAAAATACGAGACTTGCAAAACAAAATGCCGAGCTTGAAAGAAAATACAGGGGAGCACAGGAGTATAAGGCTGAGAATGAGAGGCTGCTTGGACTTCTGGATATAAAGAATAATAAATTTGCACCAATGAATACTACGGGCGCAAAGATTGTAGGCTGGAGCAACGATAACTGGTTTAACTACTACACAATCGATAAGGGAAGTCTTGACGGAATAACAAAAAACAGTATGGTTGTTACCGATGAGGGACTTGTTGGCAAGGTTAATGAAGTGGGATTTAACTGGTCGATTGTAATAACACTCATAGATGCATCCTCTTCGGTGGGTGCACGTGTTGTACGAACAGGCGATGTAGCATTGGTTGTAGGCGATAATGCCTACGAAAAAAGCGGACTTTGTAAGATGACATTTATAAATAAGGATTCTCAGATTGTAGTGGGCGATATTATTGAAACATCGGGACTTGGAGGCGTGTATGCGCCGGGTATTGCAATCGGACGAGTAAAAGATATTGTAGACGATTCTACGGGAGTGACAAGACATGCAATCATAGAGCCGCTTGTTGATTTAAAAAATGTGCATCACGTTCTTGTCGTTCTTGACAGCGTGCAGGAAAATGTAGCTGGTGAGTGATTTTTATTAAAGCACTCAAGGGGGAAACAATGAAAAATTTGTGGCTTTTGATATTTACTTTTATAATATTTCTTCTGCAGACAACTGTTTTAAAATATTTTTCCGTAATCGGTGTTATACCAAATCTTTTGTTTGTCATGACGCTGTGCTTTGCACTTTTGAAAACAGAGTTTACATGGGCGGTTGTATATGGACTTTTGTGCGGAATGATGCTTGATTGTGCGTCAGGAACGGTTTTTGGTTTGCACGCTCTTTTGTGCTTGCTTGGCGCAGCATTGTGCTCTGCTGTAAGCAAACGCTTTTTTAAGGGAAACTACCCTGTGTGTATGTTATTTGCGTTTGTTTTTGGTTTGATGTATGAAACGCTTTACTATGCGGCGACTTTTGCGCCGTATTACGACGTAGCTACACTTCATGTATTGGTATTTTTGGTGCTTGCGGCAATTTATAATGCCCTTTTGGCACCTGTGATATTTTTTGTGATGAGACGCATTTATCCGATTGAAGAGGATTAATTACATATATGCGTTTAACGAAGGCGGTGATGCTTTGCAAGGCTTTAACAGTAAAAAAACAGATTCGGCGCGGCTTAAGGTTTATGCTGCTTTTATAGGTGTAATAGTTTGCGTTATTGTGTGTAGACTTTTTTGGATGCAGATTGTGATGGGAAATACATATGCCCAAAGGGCAGAGCAAAAACAGATGCGCTCAGTCACCTTGAAAGCACCGCGCGGTGAGATTGTTGATCGTTTTGGAAAGCCGTTTGTAACAAATAAAACGGGCTATTCTATCCAGATTCAAAAAACAAATCTTAAAAATGACGAATTTAATGAAATGCTTTTGAAAATATATAAAATTATTTCAGAGCATGGTCAAGAAGTTTCTGAAACGCTTCCCATTGAAGGTTTTCCATTAAGATATACCTTTGCAGATGAGTATGAAGACGCAGATGTTTCAAAGGCACAAAATGCGGAAAAAAAGTGGAAAAAATCACTTGATTATAACGAAAATATCACCGTAGAAGAAGCATTTTCAAAGCTTAGAAGCCGATATAAAATAGATGAGTCCTACTCTGATGAGGATGCACTTAAAATAGTGGCACTGCGATATGAAATGGAAATACGTTTGTTTTCTGCAAGTACGCCTTTTACAATAGCTTCGGACGTTGATATGGAGCTTGTGACAAAATTTAAAGAAAAACAATCCGAATATCCTTGCATAAATGTTATTACAGAATATATTCGTGAATATGCGCAGGGAAATATCGCCTCGCATCTGCTTGGACGCACGGGTAAAATGTCAGCAGAGGAATATGAGACTCTTAAAACTGAAGGCTACAAAATGAATGATGAGATTGGAAAACAAGGTATAGAGAAAGAGTTTGAAACATATTTAAAAGGTACTGACGGATATACAAGTCTTATTCAAACTCCAAATGGTTTTGAAGTTCAGCCTGAATCAGGCAAAGAAGCTGTGCCTGGTAATTATGTTGTTCTTACGATAGATTCACAGCTTCAAAAAACGCTTGAACGTGCGCTTGGACAAACGATTGCTGATATACGAAGCCGTGGAGGTTCGCCGTCGGCAAAATCGGGCGGTGATGCGTACTGCGGTGCTGCGGTTGTGATGAACCCGCAAAACGGCGAAATACTTGCAATGGCGTCATGGCCCACGTTTAATTTAGCTACATTTAATGAAGATTATAAAGAGCTTTTAAATGATGAAAACAAGCCTATGTGGAACAGAGCTATAAGTGGAACGTATCCGCCTGGATCGACGTTTAAAATGCTTACATCGATTGCGGCGCTTGAAACGGGATATATAACACCTCAAACTATAATAAATGACGAGGGTGTTTATAAATATTATCAGGATTATCAGCCAAAGTGCTGGATATGGACAAAAACCAGACAGACTCACGGCGAACAAAATGTATCGCAGGCACTTGCGAATTCGTGCAACTATTTCTATTACGAGGTAGGACGTCAGATGGGGATAGAAACGCTAAATGAATATGCAAAAATGTTCGGTTTTGGTCAAAAAACAGGTATAGAGCTTTCTGCTGAAGAGGAAAAGGGGCGTATTGCAGGACCTGAGGACAGAGAAAAATATAAAATGGGACAATGGCGTGGCGGTGATACGCTTCAGGCGTCAATCGGGCAGTCGGAAAATCTGTTTACACCGCTCCAGATTGCAAATTATGTATCTACACTTATAAATGGTGGCACGCGTTACAGACCTCATCTTGTAAAAACAATTCGTTCGCCTGTAGACGGCAGTGTAATATATGAAACACAGCCTGAGGTTATGGGCGAGGTAAGTATGAAAAGCGAAAATCTTCGCGCAGTACTTGAGGGAATGCTTGGTGTTACCGAAAATGGTACTGCAAGCTCTGCTTTTAAAGAGTATCCGATAAAAGTAGGTGGTAAAACCGGTTCGGCACAGGTTGCGGTAGGCTCTGATAACGGAGTGTTTGTAGGATTTGCTCCATATGATAATCCACAGATTGCAGTTGCTGTTGTAGTTGAGCATGGAAACAGCGGTGGTGATGTTGTGCCGATAGTAAAAGCAGTATTTGATGAGTATTTTAATAATGGTGCCGAGGTGCAAAGTGATATAAAAAATCTGACAGGGCAACTTTTGCCTTGATAAAACGAAGGGAGTTTTTGGTTTGTCTACAAATGAAATAGTAAAACTTAAGGGAATTAAAGATGGCGTTATGGTAATTGTCAGCGAGGGAGAATTTGACGAAATTTTAGAGCAGACAACAGAAAAAATTGGCGAGGTAACTGACTTTTTTACAGAAGGAGGCGGACGCGTAGTTTTTAGCGGCGCTAATATTGATTCTGTAAACAAAATTAAGCTCGAACAGGAAATTTGCAAAATTTTGTCCGATGAGGTTTCAATCGAATATGAAGAAAGCGAAGACGCATATTATGAAAAAATGATACCACCGGCAGAAAAAAGCAAATTTCATCATGGCACATTAAGAAGTGGTCAAACGATAAAATCGCTTGGTAATCTTGTTGTTGTGGGTGATGTAAATCCAGGGGCGGAGCTTATTGCTGTAGGCAACATTGTTGTAATGGGCGTTTTGCGCGGAACTGTTCATGCAGGATGTGACGGCGACAGAGAAGCGACTGTATCAGCAGCGAGAATGGCTCCTACACAGATACGTATTGCCGATATTATTACAAGACCACCCGATGGTGAGACGACAACTGAGTGGCTTCCTGAGATTGCGTATATTCACGAAGGAAATATATATATTGATGGTTATCTGTCAAAAAAAATCCAATAAAATTGTAGACTTAAAAAAAATCATGTGTTATACTAATATTAGTTGTGAAATTTCTAGATATTTTTACATAGGAGGAAAAGTTTATTATGGGTGAAGTTATAGTTATTACATCCGGTAAAGGTGGCGTTGGCAAGACAACAACAACTGCCAACATCGGTGCGGGACTTGCGCTGAAAAACAAAAGTGTCGTAATGATTGATGCTGATATCGGACTTAGAAATCTTGATGTTGTAATGGGTCTTGAAAACAGAATTGTATATGATCTTGTAGATGTTGTTGAGGGACGTTGCCGTACAAAGCAGGCGCTTATCAAAGACAAGCGTTATGATGGCTTGTGCATTATTCCTGCAGCACAGACAAGAGATAAAAATGCTGTTACTCCCGAGCAGATGAAAAAGCTTACCGAGGAGCTTAAAGAGGAGTTTGATTATGTGTTAATTGACTGTCCTGCGGGTATCGAGCAAGGCTTTAAAAATGCTGTTGCAGGCGCTGACAGAGCTTTGGTTGTAACAACTCCCGAGGTTTCTGCTGTGCGTGATGCTGACAGAATTATCGGTCTTTTAGAGGCAAATGAGATAAAGGATCCACAGCTTATCATAAACAGAATCAGACCGCAAATGATTAAAAAAGGCGATATGATGAATGTTGATGATATAATTGATATTCTTGCAGTAGGTCTTATAGGTATTGTGCCTGATGATGAAAACATCATTATAACTACAAACAGAGGTGAGCCGGCTGTTGCTGATGAAAGATCAAAGGCAGGTCAGGCGTATCGCAATATTACAGCTCGTATAACGGGCGAAAAAGTTCCGATTATGGAGCTTGAGGCTCCGGGATTTTTGTCAAAGGTAAAAAAATTTTTTGGAGTTAAAGCCGATTAACAGATAAGGAGGAGCTAAAAATGGACTTTTTCGGTTTGTTTAAAAACAGAAAAAAAGGTTCCGGAAGTGCTGCAAAGGAAAGATTGCAATTTGTTCTTGTTCACGACAGAGCAGGTGTGTCACCGGAGCTTCTTGATAGACTTAAAGAAGAGCTTATGCAGGTAATTTCTAAATACATAGAGATTGACCAAAATGAATTTGATGTGCAGGTTACACGCACAAAGAGCGAAGATGGAGAAAGAATTGTTCCTGCACTTGTAGCTAATATTCCGATTAGCAAGATGAAGGATCCATCACAAGAGACTTCTTCAAAGGAAGAAAAACCACAAGACGATAAAAAGGAAGATACAAAAGAAGAGGACGCTAAAACAGAGGATGACAAGAAAGACGAATAATGACAGTAATGAAAGGGGATAGCGATTGATATGAATATAGCACTAATTGCTCATGATAAGAAAAAGGAACTTATGGTTGAATTTTGTATTGCGTATAAAGGAATACTAGGTAAACATAACTTGTATGCAACAGGAACAACGGGAAGCCTTGTTATCGAAGCAACGGGCTTGCCTATACATAGATTTTTATCAGGTCCCCAGGGTGGCGACCAGCAAATAGGTGCAAGGATTGCATATAACGAAATAGATTTGGTGCTCTTTTTCAGAGATCCGCTTACTGCACAGCCACATGAACCCGATGTATCTGCATTGTTTAGACTTTGTGATGTGCATAATATTCCTCTTGCAACAAATGTTGCTACTGCGGAGGTGCTTATACACGGTGTCGAGAGAGGCGACTTGGCATGGCGTGATATTGTTAATCCCAAATCGAATGGATGATAACAGACTTTTATTTTAGAATAATAACAGCGGTATGATTTTTTCAATCATACCGCTGTTTATGTTTTTAATTAATATTTGTTTTGCAATTTTTCTTTTTCTTGTTTATATGACAGATATTCATAAAATTCTTTTATCTCATGTTTATATTTTTCTGAAAGTTTGGAAATATCGAGATAATTATCAGAATTGTATTCATGTCGTTTTTCGTTAAGATTTGGCTTTTTGTTGTTAGTAAAACCAAGCAGGTAATCGGATGAAACCTTAAAAAATCTGCATATTTCTATTAGCTTAGTATAATCAGGTACTCTTTTGCCTGTTTCCCAATAACAAATGCACGGTCTTGTTACATTAAACAAATTAGCAAGCTGTTGTTGGGTATATCCGCTGTTTACACGTAACTCCTTAAAGCGTTCGGCAAATATTTGATTGCAACTATCGGTCAATATAATCATCTCCAAAATGCATAATAAATTTATCAATATTATACCATTCGTTTTTTCTTGATGCAACATATTTTGTATGAAAAATTTGTAAAACTAATAAAGATGAGATATAAAAATTAAGTAATTTTAAGAAAAAAACTTAAAATGATTGATTTTTTTTGAGGTTTAATATATAATATAGTAATAGTGATAAAGTAAAAGGAGTAACAAAATGTCAGCAGTGGTGGATTTTATTCAAAATACCTTGTCGGTTGAGTGGGCAACGCTTATAATTGCAATGTTTCCAATAGTTGAGCTTAGAGGTGCTATACCATTTGGAATTGCTATGGGACTTAGCTGGCCGGTGGCACTTATGCTTGGAGTTATAGGAAATATGTTACCTGTTCCTTTTATAATATGGTTTATAAGACCGTTTTTGAATTTTTTAAGAAAAAGAAAATGTTTTGCATGGTTTGTAAAATGGCAGGATGAAAAAATGCAAAAGCATTCCAAAAAAGTAATGCGTTACAGCTTTTTTGGATTGTTGTTTTTTGTAGCAATACCTCTTCCGGGAACGGGTGCATGGACCGGTGCAATGGTTGCCGATTTTTTGAAAATGAAAATGTCAAGCTCTCTTGTTTCGATATGCTGTGGTGTTCTTTGCGCTGCAGTGCTTGTTACAATTGCCTCGTTGGGCGTTGTAAGCGGACTTGAGTGGTTGTTATAATAAAAAATAAACTACAGAGATATAAACTAAAGGAGAGATACAAATGAGTAAGAGATTATTTACATCTGAGTCTGTTACAGAAGGACATCCGGATAAAATCAGCGATTTGATATCGGATGCGATTTTAGATGATATTTTATCAAAGGATAAAAATGCCCGTGTTGCGTGCGAGGTTACTGTTACAACAGGACTTGTTGTAGTTGTGGGAGAAATAAGCACAACTGCAGAATTTGACGTACAGACAATTGTACGTGAAACAGTGCGCGGTGTTGGTTATGACAGAGCAAAGTACGGATTTGACTGTGATACATGCGCAGTTATAACCGCTCTTGATAAGCAATCGCCCGATATTGCACTTGGTGTTGATAATGCGCTTGAAGTAAAAGATGGTGAGCTTTCAGAGGCTAATGGCGCAGGTGACCAGGGTATGATGTTTGGTTATGCGTGCAACGAAACACCTGTTTATATGCCGATGCCGATATATCTTGCACACAAAATGGCACAGCGTCTTACAAAGGTGCGCAAGGACGGCACATTAAGTTACCTTCGTCCTGATGGTAAAACACAGGTTACCGTTGAATATGACGGCGATGTGCCCGTAAGAATTGATACAGTTGTTGTGTCAAGTCAGCATGACGCAGATGTATCGCTCGAAACAATAAGACGTGATATTATAGAGCATGTTATACTTCCAACGCTTCCTGAAAATCTTGTTGATGCGGATACAAAATACTTTATTAATCCGACAGGACGTTTTGTTGTTGGCGGACCTCAGGGCGACTCGGGACATACAGGAAGAAAAATTATAGTTGATACATACGGCGGATATTCAAGACACGGCGGCGGTGCTTTCTCGGGAAAAGACCCGACAAAAGTTGACAGAAGTGCTGCTTATGCTGCAAGATATGTTGCAAAGAATGTTGTTGCAGCAGGGCTTGCTGACAGATGTGAGATACAGATTGCTTATGCAATAGGTGTTGCAAAGCCGGTGTCGGTTTTGGTTGATACTTTTGGAACAGCAAAAATTGATGAAGATAAGCTTACTAAGCTTGTAAATGATAACTTTGATTTGCGTCCGAGTGCAATAATTAACACTCTTGATTTGAGAAATCCGATTTATAAGCAGACAGCGGCTTATGGACATATGGGACGTGAAGACATAAGCTTGCCGTGGGAAAAAATTGACAAGGCAGAAACGCTTAGAAGACAGGCAGGAATTTAATGATTATATAGAAAAACTCCGGAAATTATTTCCGGAGTTTTTTGTTATGAAATTTCGCAGATATCACTTTACAAAAGCGCCAAGCTTTACTGTGTTTGTATCTGTAATAAAGTTTGCTGTGTTATATAAAACAAGTATATCACTGATGCCGTTTTCCTCAAGATACAATAATGGGTTTGCGTTATAATATCGAAGGTCAAACACGTGAATTTCTTCATAATGATTTGCCAGAAGCGGCAAGATACTGTTTGCGTAAGAATCTTTGTAAACAGCAAGCTTTTTGCCGTTTTTATTTGATGATGTTATGCTTATTATCGGGTGGTTACCATCAAAAAATATACTGTACTTATCTTTTTTTTCAAGCCAGCTTTTTTCATAAAAGCTTGTTGATGTTTTGTCTTCGGCAACATATTTGACCTCATAATCAATATCAAATTTTGGCTCATATATACTGATTGTATCGCCCGAAACATTAAATAGCGGAGCTTTTGACCACATTGTGCCAAAAAACTCATTTGATAAATCCTTTTTTGTAAAATCGTTTTCGCTATAAGGAGTTATACCTGTCTGCTCACACAGATACTTATATGATAAATAACTGCCGTATGCCGTCTGGTGATGGTCTGTGCGAAAATATATATATTCATCAGAGTGCTGTTTAAGAGCTTGTGTGGGGTCGATAAAACTAATGTTTGTTTGTGCTAATGAGTCATTTGCAAGTATGGCAACCTGATTTTGTATAGGAGTATATGCGCCATAGGGAAGTTTATCTTCTAAAATTTCGTATGCTGTTGGAATAAGCATAAGCGAGATATTGTATGTGCCTTTACTGTCAAGTTTTTTCAGTGAATTCAGATTTGCTGTCGTAATTTTTAAATCCGTTGAAACGGGCTTTTCGATAAGATAATCATCATCTGCAAAATATACTCCGCCTGAATCTTTTTTGCCAAGTATTTTTTCGAATTGCGCTTTAAGCGCTACCAAAGAGTTGCGCAAAGGAAACTGGTCAGTTGAAAAAGTTTCTATATCTTCCATATATTCGCCAGACCAAAGACTTTCCGAACTGAATGAAGGGAACTGTGCAAGCGAGCGGTTTTCGCTCTCCGAAAATGAGGAGGCGGGTTTTGCAAGACAGACTGTCATTGTCAGTATAAGGATTATGCAAAAAACAATCGAAAACCATTTTTTTATATGTTTTTCCATAATATAACTACCTCCTAAAATCTAAAATACAAAAACGGATTATATGCCGAGCTTACAAGGTATATTGTGCAAACAACAAGGCTGATAAGTGATAAAATGCCCATCAAAACGTATCGTGTGCGCCCACAGTATTTATCAAAAAGCTTTTTGCAAAGCGGCAACGATGCGATTATGCCTATAATAAACATAACTGCGTATGAGCTTATATTATATATCGCGACGGCATCGAGAAAACCGGTTGAATTTATGCCAATCATGGCTTTAAAATATGCAAAACCATCTGTTAAAGAATCAAAGGCAAATATTACCCAACCAAGCAGTATCAATATAATTGAATATATATGAGATACAAAGCCCGGAAGCTTTTCAAGAAGCTTTAAAAGGAATGTTTTTTCAATTATTAGTATAACTGCAAAATATAATCCCCAAAGGGCAAAATTCCAGCTTGCACCATGCCAAAAGCCGGTCAAAAACCATACAACAAAAATGTTTATATAGGTTTGAATGTTTCCTTTGCGGTTTCCGCCAAGGGGGATATAGACATACTCACGAAACCACGTTCCAAGACTTATGTGCCATCTGCGCCAGAATTCTGTAATACTTTTGCTTATATACGGATAGTTAAAGTTTTCCTCAAAGGTAAAACCAAATATTTTTCCAAGACCGATTGCCATATCGCTGTAGCCAGAAAAGTCAAAATAGATTTGCAGTGCAAAAGCGATAATTCCAATCCACGCCGACACAACAGAAAGTTGTGATGTGGGAGATGTGCTAATTAAATCCCACAAACCGCCGACATTGTTTGCGATAAGCACTTTCTTTGCAAGTCCAAGACAAAATCGCGCCATGCCATCGAAAAACATAGAAAAGCTTTCGCGGCGGCTGTCGAGCTGTTCTGCAATTGTGTTATAGCGCACAATAGGACCTGCTATAAGCTGTGGAAACAACGTCACATACGCGCCGAACGATATTATGTTTTTTTGAACGGGTGCATCATGACGGTATACATCGATTGTATACGACATTGTCTGAAAGGTGTAAAACGAAACACCTATCGGAAGTGCAAGTCCAAGTAATGATATATTTGAATTTGTAATGGTATTTATGTTATTTATAAAAAAGTCGCTGTATTTAAAAAACATTAAAATACCAAGGTTTATTACTATATCACATATAAGAATAAATTTTCTTTTCCATTCACAGCCTTCAAAACGCGCTATCAAAAGTCCATTTGTGTAGTCGACAATCGTTGAAAAAAGCATTATGGTAATATACACAGGCTCGCCCCATGCGTAAAAAATCAGACTACAGAGAAAAAGTATTGTATTTCTGAATTTTTGTGGTACGGCAAAGTATAAAATCAATACAGCCGGTAAAAAGAAGTACAAAAACGGTATACTTGAAAATACCATATAGTTCCTCCTTAATATATCAGTTTAAAACTAAAGCGGCGTTGCCGCCGCTTTAATAAATTTGAAGGTTAAATTATTTTGTTAAAGAGTTAAATGTGCTTACTGCAGATTTTGCGCCATCTGCAACAACCAATGCAAGGTAAAGACCATTTGCGTTTACAGTACCTGCCTTAACAAGTTCGTACTGGTCGGGAAGATAATGCTGCCACTGAATATCAAGAGCGGCAAGTCTTTGATTAAGAATTTCTTTCGCTTTTGCTGCACCGGAAGCATCTTTTGCTTTTATAAGAATAATTTCGTTTGATTTAACGTTCATCATTGAACCGTATACTAAAACCTGTTCAAAATCAGCGGGATTTACACCGTATACATCGGCATAATATTCAGTTGGCATCTCGGAGAGTGCACAAGTTTCCTGCGGCAGTGATGCTACCATTTTGCTCATAAGGTCTGTAACGGAAATTGTAACAGCAGGTGCAGGAGTTGGAGTGGGTGTAGCTACAGGAGTAGATGTTGGAGTGCTTGTAGGAGCTGTACTTTCCTGTGGTTTTGAAGTCTGCTGTGCAGGTTCTTTTGTAGGAGTGTTTGTGGGCTTAGCTGTAGGATCGGACACCGGATTTGATGATTCTGTAGGTGCGTCCTCTTTTTCTACATCGCCCAATGCGTTTGCATCAACAACAGGTGATGGTGTTGGAGAGGGTGTTACATCATTTGTGGTTTTGCCACATCCGCTAAGCATTGATATAACGAGCGTAGCTACAAGTGCCAAAATAAGTATTCTTTTTTTCATGGTTTATATACCTCCGTTTTTTCTTTTGTTAATTTACTGACAACTATATAGACGCAATAAATTTAAAAAAGTTTCAAATATTTAAAAAATTTTTTCGATTTTTGTATTTTGCCTGAAAATAGAAAAAAGAAATACAAACAAAAATATTTTACCATAACAAAAAAGCATATACAATAGCTTTGTAAAAAAATGGGGAAAATTATTTTTCAATAATGCCAGAATATTAAATTAGTACTTGATTAAAAGTTATATATTATGGTATAATTTTTTTGTGTGTTAAAAATTACACAAACTAGCTATTAAGTCAGTGAGAAAAAGGAGTGCTTTTTATGAACAAATATGATGTTGCAGCGTATGTGTGGCCTGCTTATACTGGTGATGAGCCGAGAAGCAGGATCTTCTGGGAAGAGGGTATTGGAGAGTGGCAGACAGTGAAAAATTCCAAACCAAAAGCGTGTGGATACCATTGGAACAGAAAGCCACTTTGGGGATATGTTAACGAAGCTGATCCTTATGTAATGGAAATGCAGATAGAGGCAGCAACAGACCATGGTGTGAATGTGTTTATATACGACTGGTACTGGTATGATGGAAGACCTTTTTTGGAAAACTGTCTGAAGGATGGATTTTTAAAGGCTAAAAATAATAACAAAATGAAGTTTTATCTGATGTGGGCAAATCACGATGTGAATTATCTTTGGGATATAAGACTTGCAGGAAAAACAGACGCTACTGTATGGACGGGTGCAGTTGACCGAAAACAGTTTGAGATGATAGGTCGCCGCTGGATAGAAAACTATTTTTGCTGTGATAATTATTATAAAATAGATGGAAAACCTGTTATATGTCTTTATGAGCTTACAAATCTTTTGAAAGGACTTGGCAGTGCTGAGAATGTAGCGGATGCTCTTTCGTGGCTTGATAATGAAGCGAAAAAAGCAGGATACAACGGTGTTCATTATCAGTACATATGCAGAAGTGGAAACAGTGAGGGACTTGATGGTCTTAAACAGAATTCGGGAGCTACAAATGCAGACCTTTTGCGTCAGCTTGGCATTGGCTCTGTAACGAACTATCAGTTTGTAAGTATGACAAACATCGAAAGAGATTACGCAGAGGTCTTAGAAGATGTAAAAAAGGTTTGGAAAGATAATGCAAATGTGTATGATATGCCGTATTATCCGCACGTTGCAATTGGTTGGGACAACAATTTAAGATTTGAGGAATTTCGTCCGAGAATATTAAAGGATAACACCCCTGAAAACTTTGAAAAAGCACTTCGTGAGGCAAAAAAATATGCTGACGAAAGCGGTGTTTCTCTTATAACTATTAACAGCTGGAACGAATGGACTGAAGGAAGTTATTTAGAGCCTGACGATTTGTATGGTTATGGATATCTTGAAGCGGTTAAAAATGTTTTTGGTGAGTAAAAAATGGTTATTATTCACGCCTTTAATTATTACCACGCTGAGCGAAGAAATGAAAAACGAGCTGATAAAATAATATATATAATGTTGTAAATTGCAGAAATTTGTTGACAACTATACAATGGAGGAGTATTACAGTAGATATATGCAATTAGTTGTTAAAAAAATAACGTGAGTGCAATTAAACAAAGGAGATATATATAAAAATGTGGACTGAGGAAAAACTTAATGAAATTCTGACGACGCCGTCGGAAAAACTTGTTGATGATATTAAAAAAATTAAAGGCGATATTATGGTGCTTGGTGCGGGCGGAAAAATGGGTCCGACGCTTTGTACTCTTGCAAAAAGAATGAAGGCAGAACTTTTTATGACAACCGGACTTATGGATACGATTTGCCCGCCTTCGACACAATTTGCGATGTATAATAAAGTCACCTCAAAGAAAAAAGTTGATTTATACCCTGAATACGGACACGAAACTCAAAAAGGTGTGCTTGACCGTATTTTTGAGTTTTTTAGTGACCTTTAAAATTTAAGATTTGACAAAATCCGATTTTTTCTAAGTCGGATTTTATTTTTGGTTTGCATAAAATTTGTATAAAAGATTGAACTTTGCTTATTTTTATGATAAAATAATTTTTGATAAAAATTAAATAAATTCATATCTTGAGTGTGATGTTGCTGTTAAGAATATAAAATGGCAACTATGCTATTTTGTAGAAAGAATATGAGGTGTAAAAGATGAAAAAGGTTGTTTCGTTTGTACTTATTTGCACGTTTTTATTGTCTTTATCTGCTGTTTATGTTGCCGGCGAAGAAGCAATAACAGTTATGGTAAATGGAGAAGTGCTTCAAAGTGATGTAAGTGCACAGACTTTGCCCGTGTACGATGAGCAGGGCGCTTATGTGGGTGACAGAGTTATGGTACCGCTTCGCGCTATCAGTGAAAAACTGAACACTGATGTATACTGGGATGATGAAACCTGCGGTATTACCTTATACAGAAAAGATAATTTGTATATTATGTGGGAAGGTATGGATACAGCGTTTCACATTGATGGATCTTTGAACAAAAGCTATACAATGGATGTAGCACCTACGGTTATCAATTCAAGAACTTTAGTTCCTGTAAGAGCTGTTGCTGAAATTTTGGGTGCACAGGTTAACTGGATTGAAGAAACGAATACGGTTGATATAAAATATGAATTGGGTGAATTGGAAGAAAATGCTACTGCAGCTCAGCAATTAAATGCATATCAGCGCGCATTAAGAGAGATGTATGATGACTACAAGGCATATGCAAACGGAACTATTGAAACCGTGACGGGAAAATTTGTTTTGGAAAGTGGCGATGAGATTAAGTTTGAATTATATCCACAGTTAGCACCTTATACGGCTAATAATTTTATCAGCCTTGCCAAAGAAGGTTTTTATGATAAAACTGTATTTCATCGCGTCATAAAGGATTTTATGGCGCAGGGTGGCGCTTATGATACTACATATACTTATAAACCGAGTGGGGCGGTTTACGGAGAGTTTCTTGCAAACAACTTTTTGAATTTAATACCTCATAAAAGAGGTGTGATTTCACTTGCAAGAACAAATGACCTTAATGGTGGCTCAAGTCAGTTCTTTATTGTACATCAGGATGCGCCTCATCTGGACGGATATTATGCGGCTTTTGGTGCTGTTACAGAAGGATTGGATGTTTTGGATAAAATTTGCGGTGTAGAAACTGATGAAAATGATAAACCTGTTGAGATGGTGGTTGTAAAACAGGTTATAATTGATTGATATAATTGACTTATATAAATTACAAAGAGGTGTTTACTTATGAATAACGAAAACAGAAGCAGTTTTACAGGCAAGATAGGCTTCGTGCTTGCAGCAGCAGGCTCAGCTGTCGGTCTTGGCAACATATGGAGATTTCCATATCTTGCGGCAAAGTATGGCGGAGGAATATTTCTTTTAGTCTATATCCTGCTTGCAATTACTTTCGGTTTTGCACTTATGACAGCAGAAATTGCTATCGGAAGAAAGACGGGACTTAGTGCTATAGGAGCTTTTAAGTCGCTTGAGAAAAAATATGCTTTTATAGGTTATCTTGCGGCAATTGTTCCTGCGATAATTCTTCCGTATTATTCGGTTATAGGCGGTTGGGTTACAAAGTATTTGTTTGATTTTGTCTCGGGCGGAGCGGTGGCAACAGCTCAGGATGCATATTTTGGAAACTTTATATCCCAAACGGGCGAGCCTATACTTTGGTTTTTTGTGTTTTTGGGAATTACAGCTCTTATTGTTCTTGGAGGAGTAGAAAAGGGCGTTGAAAAAGTCAGCAAGCTTATGATGCCCGTATTGATAGTGTTGTCTATAGTGATTGCGATTTATTCGGTGTGTTTACCTGGTGCTATGGAAGGTGTCAAATATTATATTATGCCTGATTTCAGCAAGTTTTCTGTTACTACGGTTCTTGCTGCAATGGGTCAACTTTTCTATTCGATGTCGCTTGCTATGGGTATTATGATTACATATGGCTCATATATGAAAAAAGATGTCAATCTTGAGTCATCTGTAACTCAAATAGAGCTTTTTGACACAGGTATAGCATTTTTGGCAGGACTTATGATTATTCCTGCGGTATTTGTTTTCTCGGGCGGTACACCCGAAGCGCTTGGAAAAGGTCCGAGTCTTATGTTTGTTACTCTTCCAAAGGTTTTTGAAACCATGGCAGGCGGAACATATATAGGAATAGCATTTTTCCTTCTTGTTCTCTTTGCAGCATTAACATCATCAATTTCACTTATGGAAACAGTTGTTTCTATAGTATGTGATAAGTTTAAAATGAAAAGAAGCCTTTCATGCTTGATTGTTTTTGTATTCTCGGTTGTATTGGGACTTCTTTCTACACTTGGATACGGCATATGGGCAGATGTTAAAATCATAGGACTTCAATTCCTTGATTTCTTTGATTTTATCAGCAACAGTGTGCTTATGCCGATAGTGGCATTCTTTACTTGTGTATTTGTAGGTTATGTTATTAAACCTCAGTCAATTATAGAAGAGGTTGAGATTAGCGGCAAATTCGGAAGAAAAGCACTGTTTAACATTGTTATCAAGTATCTTGCACCGGTATGTATAGTGCTTATTTTAGTATCTTCTGTGCTTGATGCATTTGGCATATTTAAAATATAAGAGTTTATGAAAAAAGATAATGCATTTTGCATTTTCTTTTTTCGTTGTAGGCCATAAAAATTAATCTAAGGAGTGCGAAAATTGAGTAAAAATTATTTAAAACCAAAACTTTTTTCTGTTATGAAAACGTATAATAAGGAGCAGTTTTTAAAGGATGTAGTTGCAGGTATAATAGTAGCAATTATTGCGTTGCCGCTTTCTATTGCGCTTGCGCTTGCGTCAGGTGTTGAACCTGCGTGCGGTGTGTATACGGCGATTGCGGCAGGATTTGTGGTTTCGTTTTTGGGTGGAAGTAGAATTCAGATTGCAGGGCCAACGGCCGCGTTTGCGACGATTGTAGCAGGAATCGTTGCAACGCAAGGAATGGACGGATTATTTATTGCAACGATTATGGCCGGAATCCTTCTTATATTGATGGGCGTATTTAAGCTTGGTGGACTAATAAAATTTATCCCATATACAATCACTACCGGCTTTACATCAGGTATTGCGCTTACGATTCTTATAGGACAGATAAAGGATTTTCTAGGTCTTACATATGCCAGTGGAGTAAAGCCTGTTGAAACAATAGAAAAGCTTGCGGCGAATTTTGAAGCGATAAATACATTTAGTCCACAGGCGCTTTTGGTTGGCGCGGTGTGTCTTGCAATTTTGATAATCTATCCTAAGTTTGAAAAAAAGATTCCGCCGTCACTGATTTCTGTTATAGTGGGCGTTTTGATGGTTAAGTTTATACCGGGTCTTGACGAAGGCGTTTTCACAATAGGAGAGCTTTATACAATACCTGTCGGTCTTCCAAAGGTTGATTTTGCAGGTATGGATTTTAGCTTTGCAAAAATTACGGCAGTTTTTCCGAATGCTGTAACAATAGCCATTCTTGCTGCGATTGAATCGCTTCTTTCATGTGTGGTTGCCGACAGCATGGTTAACTCAAAGCATAATTCAAATGCAGAGCTTGTCGCACAGGGTGCAGGAAACATTGCATCTGTTCTTTTTGGCGGCATACCTGCCACAGGTGCTATTGCACGTACCGCTGCCAATGCAAAAAATGGTGGCAGAACACCGATTTCGGGAATGGTTCACTCGGTAGTACTTCTTTTAGTGCTTTTATTCTTGATGCCTTATGCAGGTCTTATTCCAATGCCTGCAATTGCCGCAATACTGTTTATGGTTGCGTACAATATGAGCGAGTGGAAAAAGTTTGTATCAGTCATAAAATCGGCTCCGAAGAGCGATATTATCGTAATGGTTACAACGTTTGTGCTTACGGTTGTTTTTGACCTTGTTATAGCAATTGAAGTTGGAATGATTCTTGCAGCAATGCTGTTTTTAAAGCGTATGAGCGACGAAACAGAGGTTACGGGCTGGAAATATAACGAAGAGGAAACTGACAAAGAAAGCCTTGAACTTAAAGTTGTACCAAAGCATGTGCGTGTATATGAAATAAGTGGTCCGCTATTCTTTGGTGCGGCGGATAAAATCCTTGATATTACATTCAAAGATTATACGCGTTGTCTTGTTTTGCGTATGAGAGCTGTTAATGCACTTGATGCAACTGCACTTAACTCTCTTGATATGCTTAGAAAAAAGTGTGAGAAGAAAGACATAAAGATGGTTTTGTCACATGTTAATTCGCAGCCACTTGCTGTAATGAAAAAAAGCGGATTTTATGATAAAATCGGTGCAGAGCATTTTTGTGAGCATATAGATGAGGCACTTGAGCTTGCATTAAAACTATAAGCAAAAAGCGTATATAAAAATATTGATGATAATATCTTTGTGCTTTACAAAGAGGTTGCAAATACAGATGAATTAAGCAATAAAAAAGGGTGTTTTTAACATCCTTTTTTATTGCTTTTAGGCTGTTTGTATGTTATAATTAATGCGTTTATTAGAAAATGGTAATAGATATCAGTTTAGGATATACGGATATAACTTACCAAAACGGTAAAAAATACAAATGTTACTTATAAAAAAACGGAGGAACAATATATGGGAAAACTTTCGCACCTTAAACCGCATGATGTTTTTTCTTATTTTGAAGAATTGTGTAGTATTCCTCATGGTTCGGGCAATATGGAAAAAATCAGCAGTTTTTGCTTGGATTTTGCCGAAAAGCATGGTCTTTGGGCATATCGTGACGAAGCAAACAACGTAATAATCAAAAAAGCCGGAACACGCGGATATGAAAATTCGCAGCCAATTATTTTGCAGGGGCATCTTGATATGGTTTGCCAAAAAGAGCCTGGCTTAGCAATACAGTTTGAAACGGATGGACTTGATATTTTTGAAGATGGCAAATATATTAGAGCAAAGGGGACTACACTTGGTGCGGATAACGGTATTGCCATAGCGATGATCATGGCAATTTTAGCAGATGAAACGCTTTCACATCCACCGATTGAAGCTGTTTTTACAACAGACGAAGAAATTGGTATGATTGGTGCAAGCGCTCTTGATATGTCATTGCTTGACGGAAAACGGATGATTAATATTGATTCTGAAGATCCGTCAGTTGTGACTGTTTCATGTGCCGGAGGCAGTGATTTTAGCGCAAGATTTGCGCTAAAACGTGAAAAACGTGAAGGAAAAAGTGTAGAACTGACAATAGGCGGGCTTCGTGGAGGACATTCGGGAGTTGAAATTAACAGCGGAAGGGTAAATGCAAATACTTTAATGGGCAGACTATTGTATCATCTCGGTTTAAGATGTTCTTTTGATATTATAAGTATAGATGGCGGCGACAAAGCAAATGCTATTTCAACAACTTGTGTTGCAAGATTATGCATACAGGATACTGAAAGTTTTATTGCAGAGTGTAATGAATATGTAAAAATTATTCGCGAGGAAATCAAAGACCGTGAGCCTGATTTCTGCTTTGAAGTAAAAGTTTGCAATGCATCAGAATTTGAAGTAATACACCCGTCAATAAGTCAGCAAATTCTGCATACGCTTATCCTTGCGCCTAATGGTGTAGTTGAGATGAGCGCAGAAATTGATAATTTGGTGGAAACATCGCTGAATATGGGCGTTTTAAAAACAAGTCAGAATGAAATTTATATATTGTTTGCTCTTCGCAGCAATAAAAGTACGGCTCTTTTGTATTTAGAAGAAAGACTTGAGGCATTTTTTTCAAATATGGATTGCAAAACAGAAACAGGTGGACATTATCCTCCGTGGGAGTATAAAAACAATTCGCCTTTGAGGGATACGTATATTGCGCAGTACAAAGCAAAAACCAGCCAAACACCAAGAATTGAAGCGATACATGCCGGACTTGAATGTGGTGTTTTTGCGAAAAATATTTCCGAATTTGATTGTATTTCTATTGGACCTGAGATGTTTGATATTCATACTACAAACGAGAGATTAAGTATTGAAAGTACAAAAGAAATATACGAAATCATATGTTTGACACTTAAAGATTTAAAATAATTTAATTTTGTTTGCATTTTATGTCGATATATGGTACAATAGACGAAAAATGCAGTCGTTTAATAAGAAACGGCAGATAGGAGTAATATGAATAATCAAAATGAATTTAAACCGTATATTCCGGCAGATAAGGTGACGCCGGAAATTACAGTAACATCAATTGTTATGGGTGTTTTGCTGGCTATTATTTTTGGTGCGGCCAATGCATATCTTGGTCTTAGAGTAGGTATGACGGTTTCTGCATCTATACCTGCGGCGGTCATTTCCATGGGTGTTATCCGCATTGTTATGAGGAAAAACTCCATTTTGGAAAGTAATATAGTTCAGACGATAGGCTCTGCCGGCGAATCGTTGGCAGCTGGTGCAATCTTCACGTTGCCGGCTTTGTTTTTGTGGGCGGCAGAAGGAAAAATGGATAAGCCTGATATACTTTCTATGACATTAATTGCTCTTTTGGGCGGTCTTTTGGGTGTGTTATTTATGGTTCCGCTCCGTAATGCATTAATTGTTAAAGAACATGGCATTTTGCCATATCCGGAGGGAACTGCCTGTGCGGAAGTTCTTTTGGCAGGAGAAAAAGGCGGAGCAAATGCATCTACGGTTTTTGCGGGCATGGGATTTGCGGCTGTTTTTAAATTTATTATTGATGGTTTAAAATTAGTTTCGGGTGAGATTTCTTTTCGCGTAAAGGGTTTTGCGGGAGAAATAGGAACACAGATTTATCCGGCTGTTATGAGCGTTGGTTATATTTGCGGCGCAAGAATTTCTTCGTACATGTTTGCAGGTGGAATATTAAGCTGGCTTGTTATTATTCCGATGATTGTTCTTTTTGGACAGGGTATAGTTCTTTATCCGGGAACGGAAACTATTGGTGCAATTTTTGAGGCTGGAGGCGCAAGTGCTATATGGAGCACATATATCCGTTATATTGGTGCAGGTGCATTGGCAGCCGGTGGTATAATCAGTTTAATTAAATCTTTGCCGCTTATTATAAAAACTTTTGGCGGCGCTATGAAGAGCGTGTCGGGCGCAAAGACAGATTCAAATCTTCGTACATCGAAAGATTTGAGTTTGAAATTTGTATTGATTTCTATTCTCGTTTTAACTATTTTGGTATGGTTGGTTCCGGCTATTCCTGTATCATTTATAGGAGCTTGTATTGTTGTTGTGTTTGGCTTCTTCTTTGCAACTGTTTCCTCAAGAATGGTTGGCCTTGTTGGCAGCAGTAACAATCCTGTATCAGGAATGGCTATTGCAACACTTTTGATTACAACATTAATACTTAAAGCCACGGGTACAGATGGCGCTTTTGGTATGATGAGTGCTATTTCAATCGGCTCAATTATTTGTATTGTTTCGGCTATTGCTGGTGATACATCACAGGATTTAAAGACTGGTTATTTGCTTGGCGCAACACCTAGAAAACAACAAATTGGTGAAATTGTAGGCGTAGCTTCTGCTGCGTTGGCTATCAGTGGTACGCTTTATCTTTTAGACAGTGCGTGGGGTTTTGGTTCTGAACAGTTGGGTGCTCCGCAGGCGACACTTATGAAGCTTATTATAGAGGGTGTTATGCAGGGTAACTTGCCATGGGCGCTTGTATTTATTGGTGCATTTATTGCTGTTACAGTAGAAATTATCGGTATTCCAGTACTTCCTTTTGCTATTGGCGTTTATTTGCCGGTACAGCTGAATGCTTGCATAATGGTTGGCGGACTTATTCGTTTGGCATTAGATAAGATGAAACGTAACAAAGAAGAAAAAGAGGCTGTTGTAAATGATGGAATTCTTTTCTGTTCCGGTATGATTGCAGGTGAAGGCTTGATTGGTATTTTGCTTGCACTGCTTGCTGTGTTTGGAGTTGATCAGGTGCTTGACCTTTCCGGCAAATTGGGCATTTCTTCTGTTGTTTCCGATATTGGTGGTATTGTACTTTTTGCTGTTATTATTTTAAGTGTGTTAAAATTCTCACTTTGGAGAAAGCGTAAGTAGGGTATGAAAAAGTCAGTTAATTATCTTGATAAAGTTCCGGCAAAGAATGAAAAGTACGCATGGACAAAGGATGATAGGGGAATTGTTACGATAGAGGTTCCCAACAAAGGTGTTTTTCATTTTCTTGCACAAAAGCTTTTGAAAAAACCGCCTCTTACTTATGTGCATCTTGATGAATTGGGAAGTTTCGTGTGGCCGATTATAGATGGCAAGGCAGACATATATTCAATTGGGCAACAGGTTGAAAAACAATTTGGAGAAAAAACGCATCCGTTATACGAAAGACTGGTACAATATTTTAAAATTCTTGAAAGTTATAGCTTTATAGTTTGGGAAAAATAATTGCGAAAATCCTGCATTATACAATGTGGGATTTTTTTGTATAAATGCTTGAAAAGCTGTGAGAAATACTATATAATGAGGTCATTAATCTGTCCTTAAGGAATTCAAAAACATTGGTTACGATGGCGCAGAAAAGCTTATGTATGAACTGAGCGAGAGTATTGTTGATAGTTATTTGGAATTATAAACCGAAAGAGGTTGAATATATGAATTTTGTAAAAAGAATTATCATGATATTGACACTGATAATAATATCAATGCTTATTGTTCCGTTGATTGTTATAAATACAGTTAAAGCAGACGCGGGGATGTTACTGGTGATTATATTATTTTTCTGTATATATCCTGTTGTTTCGGCTTTTGTGGGAGTTATAGCGGGAAAGGATATAAAACATTTATGGCTTGCACCGATTTTGGTGGCTATTCTTTTTTGGATATTTTCGTCGATTACATATAAGAGCGCGTTTCCGGTTGTATATTCGGTAGCTTATTTGATAATTTCTGCTATAGGTATGATAATTACACAAAAAATTATTAAAAAACAATAACTTTGAAAATTTGATATGTTTATGGGCATATAATTGTATTATAAAAAATTTGACAGTAAGGGAGCACATGCTATGAAAGCGATTGTTATTTACAAATCAAAATATGGTTCTACAAAAAGTTATGCACAGTGGATTGCGCAGGAATTGTCTTGTGAGGCTGTTGATGCGTCAAAGGTGAAGATAAGTGATTTATCCGAGTATGATACTATTATTTATGGTGGCGGGCTTTATGCTGAAGTAATAGCTGGCATTTCACTTATTACAAAAAATATAGATAAGTTAAAGGATAAGAAGATTATTGTTTATACAACTGGTATTACGCCACCTGAGTGCAGAGAATATTATGATAAGCTTGTTGTGGAGAAAAACTTTAAAGGTGGAGTTTTGCCGAATATAAAAATATTTAATTATCCTGGCAAAATGGTAATTTCAGAACTGTCTTTAGTACATAAAACGGCAATTAAAACTTTAAAAAAGATAATGTCGGATAAAAAAGAGCCTACTGAGATGGAAAAACTTCTCATTAATCTTTGTGATCTGGATGGCGATTTTTCTGACAAATCTCTTATAAAAGAACTTATAGAATATGCAAAAAGTGAAACAGTCACAATAGTATAAGGCTGAAGGAGTTAAAGCAGATATTTTGTAAATGTAATTCATAATAATTAAACAATTAATTTATAAAACACAAAAATGTTGACAAACATTTAACAAATCATGTTCTTTTTGGATATTATATTTTCCAATTAAGTGAGGATTAAAGCAGTTGTTGAGATTGCAAATCGGAGATTAAATTAAAATACTAAAATTGACAATAGGTGCAAGTGATGAAAACACATTTTTTATGCTGATGTCGGATTATAAACAAAGTATATTGTTTTATCATAAGTGTAAATATTTTTATAAATGAAGCATATTAAATTATAATCACTGCATATCTTTTTAGATGCAAAACAAAAAGAATTATAATCTATCCGTATATTTTTAGCACATATATCAACTTTTTTATAACAGTTATCTATTCTTTTATAAAAAGAACGCAAAGTTTTATAAAAAAGTTAGATATTTTATAAAAGGTATTAAAAGTTTTATGAAACCGATTGAAACTTTTATAAAAATAACAAAGCTCCGCTGAATTATCAATCGGCGGAGCTTTCGTTTGTTATGGCAATGTCATTTTTAACAAAATTCATAATTTGCTGAATAATTTTTGGCAAAGGGATTGTCAAAACAAGAAAAATATGTTAAACTGAGTATGCTACATACTATGCTTACAATGGTATAATTGTAGGTATATGTATTCATCACAAGGTGTACGCTAATTAGGTAAAAGCGTACACTCTGACTACCATAACTTTGTGATGAAGTATGTAAGTATAAGTGTGTAGCAACCTTATGTCAGGGCTTGTATGTTTTTCGTGCGTAGCTCTGAGATATGGGCTACGCATTTTTTATTATAAAGAGAGGTTTTATCTATGAAAAAACTATGGTCTTTTATTCTTGTACTAACATTAGCAGTTAGTATGCTTTCATCCTATACTGCGTCAGCGCAAAATGATAGCTTTGTGCTGACAATGCAGATTGGAAATCCAATTATGAATGTTAACGGATCGAGTTCGGAGATTGACCCAGGTAGAGGAACAATACCTGTTGTCGAAAATGGAAGAACACTTGTGCCTATTCGTGCCATAATTGAGGCGATGGGTGGTACTGTTGGTTGGGATGGTACAACACAGACAGTTACTTTGACATATGGCTCGGACAAGATTGTTTTAAATATAGATAGTGCTTATGCTTACTTAAATGGTGCAATGAGTGTACTTGATGTCGCACCTAAAACCATAAACGAAAGAACAGTATTACCTATACGATACATTGCAGAAAGCTTTAAATTTGGCGTAGAATGGGACGGCAATACCCAAACAATTAAGATTACTAAAAATGGCTCATTGTCAAATGAATTATCAGCGGAAGAAATTTATGCAAAGTGCTCTCCGTCTGTATTTTATATTGAAGTATATAATGAAAATGGGTCAATTCGCGGTTCGGGAAGTGGATTTTTTATTGATGAAAAAGGAACGGCAGTTACCAACTTTCATGTAATAGATGGTTGCTCTTCGGCACGAATAACAACATCGGATAATCAGAAGACGTATGATGTTCTTGGTGTATATAATTATAACATTGCTGAAGATTGGGCAGTTATCAAAGTTGATTGTGCTAATCAAAAAGCATTGGAATTAGGAGAATCAAACTCTTTAATCGGAGGGGCTACCGTATATGCAATAGGAAGTCCATTGGGATTACAAAATACGATTTCAAAAGGGCTGATTTCAAACCCTAATAGATATGAAGATGGCATTAATTATATTCAAATTAGTGCGGCAATTTCTTCGGGAAGCAGTGGCGGTGCGTTGCTTGATGTAAAAGGTAGAGTTATAGGTATTACCTCTGCGTCATATGTTAATGGACAAAATCTAAATTTAGCAATTCCCATATCGTATGTAAATATAGACACAAGTGGAACAATAAAACAATTTGAGGTTTTGGAAAAAACAGTAGATATAGAAGACCCTGTAAAGTTTTTACAAGATTTCCTTGTTGAATATGGAACCGCCGATGCATTAACGGGTGCAGCTGATGGAACAACACTAATTACTTATTCAGTTAATATGGAAGATGTTAACGGAGCTCTATTCACTATCAATTATGCAACCAACACGGGATGGATGTATATTGAAAAAGAGTATTCAACAAACTTTAATAAAATAAGTGCTAATTTGTACCTTTCAGGCGCAGGAACAAACGAAGAAGCTGCAAAAGCGAGTTTTAATTATCGCAACAATAAAGAGTCTTTAATCTGTCATGGGTTTGTTATTAGAGAATTTGTTACAGACCCAAAATACTTCAGCTTTTATTCAATGTTAGAAATGACTGGAAAGACAGATATTTCTTTATCGCAAGCTGCAGGCGAAGAAATATGTCATGGAATGATTCTAGATATTATTGATGCGGCTGATTATATATTTAGTTATTATAATTTACCAATAACAATGAGAGATTTTGGGTATATATACTAAACCCGATTGATGTAGAATACAATAAGGCTTGCTTCAATATTATATTGAGAAGGCTGAAAAAACCGACACTTTTGACCATTTGAATATATGTTTTTATAAAAATCATATATCCTTGTATCGAAAACACAGTAAAATTTGCCCGGTCGAAAAATGTTTGGCATTTTTCCAACACTTTTCAACCGACACTTTTAAAAGGAGGACTATATATGGATGAATTTAGACCTCAATCTTTTGGATATGCACATAGCAAGGCAGTTATGGAAGGCTTAAAGGCTTATGCAAGACTTAGAAAGAGTATTATTACAGAAAGTTATGTTTACATAGAGAAAGAGGGCGAAACAGAAGCTTTTAATGAAATGATTAAAGTAGCAAAGCAAGGCGGTAGAGATATACTCTATGTTGACAGCGTTAAGGAGTTTGCTGGCAAAAGCCTTGCAGAGTTCAAAGAAGCCTTAATAGCAATAGAAGATGCGGGAATGAAAGTTGTGTCAGTAACAGAAAAAGATTATGACTATAACGCTTTTATGACGGCAATAGAGGTTTTGGAAGATATAACACCCAACTATCAAAAAAGTGCTTTATGTATCACCGCAATAACAATGCATGCAATGGGTGCGGATATAAAGAAAATTTGTAATGACCTTGGATTAAGTGAGGCAGATGTTTACGGAGCTATTGCAGAGTACAAGAGGGCAAGTGAAGATAAATAATAATATGATGGAAGCGTGTAATTTATGAAGAAAGGTAATATTGTCAAATGTGATAAGTGTGGGGAAAGCTACTACTATGAAAGCACAGGCAATCCTTGGTCCGGCGGTAAAGACCACGAAACAGCATATTGTCCATACTGCAAAGCAGAAGGACCTTCCGAGTTTATAAGTGGATTTATCTATACATACAAATTGGATGATAACGGAAATCCTATTAAATAATAAAAGGCAAGAGGGCAACTCGTGGGAGTTGCCCTCTTATGTTTTGGTGGTATATTTCAAGCTTTTAAGGTATTTTATATCTTCTTCATCTATCATATAACTACGGTTTTTCGTTACCAGTTCAACAATAATCTCGTCTATATTGTCAAGTTTTGCTATGGTGGAAGCAAGCGTCCAAGCATTCATCTTTGTATATCCTTTAATTCTGTGGATTTTTGCTATCTCATTCAGGTGACTGCGTGGGGCATCGAGCAGTATTTCACGCACATTAAAGGACGGGATATCTTCGGAATTATATTTGAAATATTTGTTTTTGGTAATTTTGCGTGCTTCTTCTGTTTTTTCTTTGAGTATCTGCATCGCTCTGCCCGATGTCTTTGGAATATCAAGGTCGATTTCCTCCAAGTCTGGACGGGTTAAATTAATATGCAAGGGCAGAAGTTCCGACAATATATTCTCTGCGTCTCTGTGGCTGGCGGGATATTGTCCGTGACTGATTTTCCAATTACGGCGGAAAGCAAAGAAACGCATATATTCAGCAAGATACTTAGTTGATACATTTGTCATATGCCTTTCAAAGAGTTTTTTCAATTCGTTGTGTAGCTCATTTACTCTTGCAAGAGAAAGGCTATATGTTCGTTTTATAGCACTGAACTCGGCATAGGTCAAATCCTCTCTATGCTCTATTTTGTCTATCTGCCTTTCTCTGTAAAGGCGTTCCAAAATAATCTCATTGTGTTTATGGCGTTGTTCTTTGCTCATATTAGGAGCATCCTTTGCGTTAAGGTATCCGTTGCTTTTTAGTATGGTGTTATAATTTGAAGGGCGTATATAATGACATAAATTTAGCAGGTCACAGGCTTGTGTATATATGCTGTTTGCATCGGAACAGAGATAGGCTGCATCAACACAGTATTTTTCGTATAAGTCTATAACGCTATCAGCAGATGCACGCCCAAGAGCTACCACCTCACAGGCACAGTAACCACGGCTGTCCACGGCGGTTAAGACAGTTGCATATTCCGGAGAAAGGCTGCCGTATTGGGAAGGACTATATCCGTATCTTGGCTTTCGCTCAACTCCTTTGAGATAACTTATAAGGTGACGGCTACCTTTTTGACTTTCTCTAAACCCTGTTTCGTCTATCTGTATGACACCCATCAGTTTAGGCGGCTCTACGGCTGCCATAGCAAAAACAAGTTTCAAACGCATAGCAAAAAGAGTTTTAATATTGACACCCTCACAGGCATATGAGTAATCTTGTGAGAGTAGTGTTTGCATAGTTTCAAGGGAATCTCCGTTCAAAGTCATTCGGAGAACTTCCACCCAAACCTCCCAAGGAAAGTGTGACCTTTCCAAAAGAGTACCTGTAAAGCGGTTGAATCCTTTCGAGCAGTCTTGACAGCGAAATTTCTGAATCCCGGCATTTGTCTTGCCGTTGTGTACTACTGCAACAGAACCGCAATAAGGGCAGGATCTGTTTACCCCTATACTTGCAAGGTGTTTTTCGGAAATTGTATAAATAGATTTATCCCACTCACGGCGAGAATCCCCGCCTTTTGCTTTTGCATAGGCATCCACTAATTCTTTAAACTGTGCAGGTGTTAATTCACTCATTTTTGATTGTAGTTTCTCAAAATCCTTTTCATTCATAGCTTTACCGCCTCTATCTATTCATCACAGCCAACTTTGATGATTTTTTATTCTTCAAATCATACTTTATATTATAATCTCAACACTAAAATCTGTCAACTGTTGTGTGGAATATATAATTTGGATAAAAAACAGTTGACTACACAGCTTTTTTGTAGTATAATGGGACTGTTATAAAGATAAGAGGAGGAACTAACTATGGAAAGAGTATTTAATTTTTCGGCAGGCCCGTCATCATTACCGCTTGAAGTGCTAAAAAAGGCAGCTTCTGAGCTTACTTGCTACGGTAATAGCGGTATGTCGGTTATGGAGATGAGCCACCGTTCAAAAGATTATGAGGATATCATTTTTAAAGCAAATGCTATGTTTTATGAGCTTATGAATATCCCTGAAAATTACAAGGTGTTATTTTTGCAGGGCGGAGCATCTACTCAGTTTGCTATGGTACCGCTTAACCTTTACGGCAAAAATATGAAGGCTGATTATGTTGTTACAGGTCAGTTTGCAGGAAAAGCTGCTGATGAAGGCGCAAAGTTTGGTGAGGCTAACATTGTTGCTTCAAGTAAGGATAAGACTTTTTCCTATATTCCTAAGCTTACTAATGCTGATTTTTCAAAGGATGCAGATTTTGTACATATAACACTTAACAATACTATTTACGGAACAAAGTATAACTACATTCCTGACACAGGAGATGTTCCGCTTGTTGCAGATATTTCTTCATGTATATTGTCTGAAAAGCTTGACGTGTCAAAGTTTGGTCTTCTTTATGCAGGTGCACAGAAGAATATCGGACCTGCAGGCTTGACGGTTGCTATTGTAAGAGAGGATTTGATTGGTCACGCGTTGCCGATTACTCCTACAATGCTTGATTACAGCGTACACGCTAAAAACGATTCAATGTATAACACTCCTCCTACATATAGTATCTATATGTGCGGTCTTGTCCTTGAATGGATTAAGAGCCTAGGCGGAGTTGACGCTATTGAAAAAATCAATATTGAAAAAGCAGCTATTTTGTATAATTATCTTGATGAGTCATCACTCTTTAAGGGCTGCGCTGAAAAAGAGGATCGTTCACTAATGAATGCTACATTTGTTACAGGCAATCCTGAGCTTGATGACAAATTTGTCAAGGAGGCTAAGGTTAACGGCTTTGTTAACATCAAGGGACACAGAAGTGTTGGCGGTATGAGAGCAAGTATTTACAATGCAATGCCAATCGAAGGTGTTAAAAAATTAGTTGAATTTATGAAGAAATTTGAAATGGAAAATAAATAGAGTAGGTGATTATTATGAGCAACATTTTAACTCTTAACAAAATATCAAAAATAGGACTTAGCAAGTTTTCATCTGATTATAAGATTTCTGACAATATCGAAAATCCTGATGCAATCATTTTGAGAAGCTTTAATATGCATGATTACGATATGCCAAAATCACTTCTGGCAATAGGAAGAGCGGGTGCAGGTGTAAATAACATCCCGGTTGAAAATTGTGCTAAAGACGGAATTGTTGTTTTTAACACTCCCGGTGCTAATGCAAATGCGGTAAAAGAACTTGTTGTTGCAGGACTTTTCCTTGCATCAAGAGATATTGTGGGCGGAATAAAATGGGCAGAAACTCTTGATTCTGACCAAATTGCAAAAGATGTTGAAAAGGGTAAGGGCGCATTTGTAGGTCCTGAAATATATGGAAAGAAGCTCGGCGTTGTTGGTCTTGGTGCAATCGGCGTTTTGGTTGCAAATGCCGCACAGCATCTTGGAATGGAAGTTGTAGGATATGACCCGTTCATTTCTGTTGATGCCGCATGGAGCGTTTCAAAATCAATTAAAAGAGCAACTGATTTAAAAGAAATATATGAAACATGTGATTATATCACACTTCATCTTCCATACAATAAAGAAACAGCATCTATGATTAATACACAGACAATCGCTCAAATGAAAGATGGCGTAAGAATACTCAATTTCTCAAGAGCTGAGCTTGTTGATGCAGATGCAATGAAGACTGCAATAGATGACGAAAAAGTTGCAAAATATGTTTGCGATTTTCCGTCAAATGCTCTTAACTCATATAAAAATGTTGTTTCTATTCCGCATCTTGGCGCTTCGACACCTGAAGCAGAGGATAACTGTGCCGTTATGGCTGTAAATCAGATTATGGACTTTTTGGAGAACGGAAATATCGTTAATTCAGTTAACTTCCCGAAAGTTGTTATGCCAAGAAGTACTGACAAGAGAATAACAGTTATCCACGAAAACATTCCTAATATGTTAAGCCAAATTTCCAATCAGATTGCAAAGGATGGCATAAACATTGAAGGTATGATTAACGGAAGCAAAAACAATGTTGCTTATACAATACTTGATGTTGTAGGCGATGTTGATGCTAATGTTATTAAGGATATTGAAAATATCGAAGGCGTAATAAGAGTAAGAGCAATTATGTAATATACCAAGAGCCGGACTAAAAACCGGCTCTTTTGTTGTATAATAAAAACCAGACCGACACTTTGACGTTGGACTGGTTTTTTATACAAATAAAATTTAATTATTTTACATATTTTTTGACAAGTAAATCAAAAGCGTCTTCATCAAATTCTTTTTGTACATCGCATTTGTGAAGCGACCAGTATTCAGAATGAAAACTGCTTTCACCTTGTTTTAAAGTTTTATATTCTCCCAATGATTCCATTTCGAGAAACATTTTGTTGGTATAGGTTTCAAAAGATACGCCACCATCAGGATATGTTCCGCCTTTTACAAGGTCGAATTTTTTCACAAATAAATCCCCGTGATTTAAATACATTGCAAAGTTATGTTCTGCGTTTATTCCGATTTTATAGTTTCTGTCAGAATCTTTTTGTGATAAGGCAAGATATCTTTCGCCCCATTTTGCACGTTCATCTGCTATTTTTACATATGACCAGAAAACAATTTTGCGGTTAGGATCAAAAACTGTGTCCGTTGTGGGTTGGGGGACAATTTCCATTCCACCTGATGAAAGTGCTGTGATGCCCCAGATTGCAGCATCAAGGTCATTTTTGCTGTGGTTTGTAAGTTTGTGTTCAATCTTCACATCAGAGCAGGCATCAGCCATTGTTACAGTAAATTCACACTGTATTTCACATACCTTATGATAACGCTGAATAAAATGTACTCCGTTTGGAAGAATTTCATAATCAACTTTTTCGTTATCGGGATAATAGCATCTGTCAAATCTTTCGGGGCTTGTCCACATTCTGTGACCGCCGTATATGTACCAGGGACTTCCGTATTTTTCTTTGGATGCAGACTCGTTAAATGAGCGGTCGGGATTTTCAAACAAGATGTTCTCGCCATTTAAAAAAGAATAATTTATAATCCTGGGTCCAAAATCTACAGTTACAATAACTTTTACAGTTTCATTTGATATTTCGATACAATTTCCAAAATCATTGTATGTTATTTGCTTGATGTTAACCATTTTTATATACCTCCTTGTATCTGCCTTTATTATATATAAAACACTCTTACATTGCAATAGAAATATTTTTGAATCGGTAGATTTCGTATTGATATATTAATAACTGTGTGCTATAATTAATATATGCAGAATTTTATTTGATAATAAAAAAAGGAGAATGTTTTATGAAAAAGAAATTATACAAATCAAACACAGATAAAAAATTGTGCGGAGTATGTGGCGGTATAGCTGAATATTTTGATGTTGATTCAACAATTATCCGTCTTGCATGGGTTCTTCTTACCTTGTTTGTGGGCTGCGGAATAATTGCGTACATTATTGCCGCACTTGTTATGCCCAAAATAGCTGAATAATCCGGAGGAATATACCATGAGTGAGAACAAGCAGCATATGACATCAATCGGGGGGCAAGCCGTGCTTGAAGGTGTTATGATGCGTGGACCGTCAAAAAATGCGATTGCCGTAAGAAAGAGCGACGGCGAAATTGATATAGAGGTAAAGCAGAACAACTCGCTTGTAGCAAAGCTAAGGCTTGCAAAAATCCCGATAATTCGTGGTGTTGTATCATTTTTTGACAGTCTTATAATAGGCGTGAGTGCGACTATGCACTCGGCTGAATTTATTGACCTTGAAGGTGAAGAAGACGAAAAACCGTCAAAATTTGACGCTTTTATAGAAAAGCATTTTGGCGATAAAATGCTTGACATTATTATGTGGATTTCGATAGCACTTTCACTTGTGCTTGGAGTGGGACTTTTTATGCTTTTGCCTACTGCGGTTGCAGGATGGATTAAAAGTTTGTTTTTGAATGAAACGTTTATCAAGTTTCCGGCATCTTTTATAGATGCACTGGCGCCGTTTATAAATAATCATATTGTGCTCAATTTACTTGAAGCGTTTACAAGAATTGTAATTTTTGTGTTGTATATGCTTTTGGTTTCGCAAATGAAGGATATGCAGCGCGTATTTGAATATCACGGAGCGGAGCACAAAACCATTGCTTGTTATGAGGCTGGCGAGGAGCTTACTGCAGAAAATGCAGCAAAACATTCGCGCTTCCATCCAAGATGCGGAACGAGCTTTTTGCTTATCGTAATGGTTGTGAGCATATTGTTCTTTTCGTTTTTGACGTGGGATAATGTGTGGACGAGAATGGGCACAAGACTTCTGTTGTTGCCGGTTGTGGCAGGCATTTCGTATGAAATTATTAGGTTTGCAGGCAGAAGCAAATCAAAATGTGTAGCATTTCTTACAAAACCTGGACTTTGGCTACAAAAGCTTACCACACGTGAACCTGATGCAGCGCAGCTTGAGGTTGCTATTGCATCTTTAAAGGCGGTTATGCCTGAAAACGGGGAGGATGACAGGTGGTAATAAAACAGCTTTTGCAATATGGCGCCAAAATGCTTTCGGATAATGGCACACATACGCCAAAGCTTGATGCATCGCTTCTTTTGTGCCACGTTCTAAAAAAGGACAGAAGCTATCTTATCATAAATCATATGCAAAAGGTAGAAGAAAATGATGAAAAGGAGTTTTTGTCGCTTTTGCAAAAGCGTGCAGATGGTATGCCAATAGCATATATACTGGGCAAAAAAGAGTTTATGTCGCTTGAATTTGAGGTAAATGAAAACGTGCTTATACCGCGCGCTGACACAGAAACGCTTTGCGAGTATATAATTGAAAACAACGATAAAAAATCGCCGAAAATTGCCGATATATGTTGTGGCAGCGGTGCAATAGGGGTTTCGCTTGCGGTTTATATAAAGGATTCGCGCGTTACGTTGGCAGATATAAGCGAGGGTGCGCTTGAAATGGCGCAGAAAAACGCCAAAAAGCACGGCGTATATGAGCGTTGCTTGTTTGAAAAGATTGACATATTAAGTGAAAATCTAAATGAAAAATATGATATTATAGTATCAAATCCGCCGTATATCGAGTCGAAGGTTATTGACACACTTGAGCGCGATGTGAAGGATTTTGAACCGCGGCTTGCACTCGATGGAGGCGAAGACGGATTTGTGTTTTACACACATCTTGCAAAGGTTTGCTATGATGTGTTAAAAAAAGATGGTGTTATTGCCTTTGAGGTGGGTCACACACAGGCAGAGGCGGTAGCAAAAATGCTTTCAGATAACGGTTTTTGTGATGTAAAAAGCATTTGTGATTTAGCTAATATAAAGCGCGTTGTGTGCGCAAGAAAGCGTATTTAACTGCGTTTTTCTTATATTTGACATATATAGTCAAAATATGGTATACTAAGTGTGACATTTTTTGGAGGAGGCTTATAATTTGTTTGTATCAGATTCTCTTAATGTAAATACAAAAAATCATCTTCAAATAGGTGGAGTGGATGCGGTAGAGCTTGCTGAGCAATACGGAACACCGCTTTATGTAATGGATGAGGATTTAATACGTAAAAACTGCAGAATATATAAAGATGCTGTTGATAAATATTATGATGGAAACGGCTTGATACTTTACGCTTCAAAAGCGTTTTCCTGCATGCACATTTATCGTGTTGTTATGCAAGAAGGACTTGGCATAGACGTTGTATCGGGCGGCGAACTATACACTGCAATAAAAGCGAAATTTCCTATGGATAAGGTTTATTTCCACGGAAATAATAAGACAAATGAGGAAATCGAGCTTGCGATAAAAAATGGTGTTGGCAGAATTGTTGTCGATAATGTATTCGAGCTTGGTCGAGTTGATGCAATATCGGCAAAATATAACAAGGTTACAAAGATTATGTTTCGTATAAAGCCCGGCATTGACGCGCATACGCACGATTTTATCCAGACGGGACAAATCGATTCAAAGTTTGGTGTTGCGCTTGAAACGGGCGAAGCTATGGATATTGTTATGCAGGCGTCGAAACTTAAAAATGTCGAGGTTGTAGGAGCGCACTGTCATATAGGCTCACAGATTTTTGAACTCGAGCCGTTTAAGCTTGCGGCAAAGCTTATGACACGCTTTATGGCGGATGTTAAGGACAAGCTTGGAATAAGTATGAGCGAGCTCAACCTTGGCGGTGGATTTGGAATAAAATATGTTAATTCTGATGCGCCGGTCCCGTATGATGAATATATAAAGTCGGTTTCTGAGGTAGTTAAAAATACCGCAAAAGAACGCGGAATTGATATGCCAAAAATCATTATGGAGCCGGGACGTTCTCTGGTCGGCTCTGCGGGTATTACGCTCTACACCGTAGGTGCTGTAAAGAATATACCAAATGTGCGTACATATGTGTCTGTTGATGGCGGAATGTGCGACAATCCAAGATATATTTTGTATGGCGCAGAGTATAGCGCGGTTATTGCAAACCGCGCAAACGACAAACCTGATATGGCTGTAACAATTGCGGGAAAATGCTGTGAATCGGGCGATTTGCTTGCAAAGGATGCTATGCTTGCTGACGTAAAGACAGGTGATATTTTGGCCGTTCTTGCTACGGGTGCATACAATTACTCTATGTCAAGCAACTATAACAGAATACCGCGTCCGCCCGTTGTAATGGTGAGCGGCGGAAAAGCGAAAATAGTCGTTAAACGCGAAACGTATGAAGATGTAATACGTAATGATATTTAATTATAGTTCGGCTTTGCTCTTTGGCAGAGCCGAATTGTCATAATAAGGCAAAGGGGCAAACGCGGGTGAAAATTGGCAGTTTTGAAATTGGTAATAATGTCTTTTTAGCGCCTATGGCAGGTGTAAGCGATACCGCTTTCAGACGAATTTGCCGTCGTTTTGGTGCAGGACTTGTGTATAGCGAAATGATAAGTGCAAAGGCGCTTTACTATCGTGATAAAAAAACAGCAAAAATGCTTAGCGTTCATGATGAGGAAAAGCCCTTTGCGGTACAGATTTTTGGCAGTGAGCCGGATATAATGGCAAAAATTGCAAATGATGCTCTTAGCAGTGGTGCATCTGTTCTTGATATAAATATGGGTTGTCCTGCGCCAAAGATTGTAAACAATGGCGAAGGTTCGGCGCTTATGCGTGATACAGATAAAATATATAAAATAGTTCACGCCGTAAAAAATGCGTGCTCTGTGCCCGTTACGGTAAAAATACGAAAAGGGTTTGATGATAAGCATATAAATGCCGTCGAGGCGGCGCTTGCAGCTCAGGAGGGTGGAGCAGATGCGGTTGCGGTCCATGGCAGAACGCGCGAGCAGTATTACAGCGGCAGTGCAGATTATGATATAATTCGCGATGTAAAAAAAGCTCTCCGTATCCCTGTGATTGGAAACGGCGATATATTCTGCGCCGAGGATGCGGTAAGGATGTTTAATCATACGGGGTGTGATGGCGTTATGGTTGGACGCGGAGCGCAGGGAAATCCGTTTATTTTTAAACAGATAAATGAGTTTGTAAAGACGGGTAAGGTAACATATAGACCAACTCTTGAAGAAAAAATTGATACTATGCTGTGTCAGTTTGATATGATGATAGAGGCGAAGGGAGAGCACATTGCAGTGTGCGAAGCAAGAAAGCATGCGGCGTGGTATTTGAAGGGCGAGAAGAACTCTGCTTTAGCCCGCGCAAAAGTAAATACAGCAAATTCTGCATTAGAATTAAAAAAAATATTGCAAAGTTTGTTATAATGTGATAACATAGTAAAAAGACTTTATTGAAGAATACGAAAGAGGGGAGCTTGAAAAATGAACATTGTAGAAGGATTGACATTTGATGACGTATTGCTTATACCGCAAAAATCGGAGGTAATACCGCGCGATATCGTGCTTGAAACAAATCTTACACAGAAAATTAAGCTTAACATTCCGCTTATTAGTGCGGCGATGGATACTGTTACCGAGGCACCGCTTGCGATTGCCATTGCGCGTGAGGGCGGTATCGGAATTATCCATAAGAATATGTCTATTGAGCAACAGAAAACAGAGGTTGACAAGGTTAAGCGTTCCGAAAACGGCGTAATAGTTGACCCGTTTTATCTTTCTCCTGATAACACACTAAAGGATGCCGACGAGCTTATGGGCAAATACAAAATTTCCGGTGTTCCGATTACGGAAAACGGCAAGCTTGTAGGTATTATTACAAATCGTGATTTGCGTTTTGAAACAAATTTTGACAAGCCTATTCATATGGCTATGACAAAGGAGAATCTTATTACTGCACCTGAGGGAACAACACTTGATCAGGCACAGGAGATTCTCAGAAGACACAAGATTGAAAAGCTTCCGATTGTTGATAAAAACGGAGGATTAAAAGGACTTATTACAATAAAGGATATTGAAAAAGCAGTCCGTTATCCAAATTCTGCACGTGATGAAAAGGGCAGACTTTTAGCAGGTGCAGCAATTGGTGTTACAGCTGACGTACTTGACCGTGTAGAAGCACTTTACAGCGCAAATGTCGATGTGGTTACTCTTGACTCGGCGCACGGACATTCAAAAAATATCATAGAAACGCTTAAGAAAATAAAGGCGGCATTTCCGGATTTGCAGGTTATAGCAGGTAACGTTGCTACCGCAGAGGCTACTGAAGACCTTATAAAAGCAGGCGCAGACGCAGTAAAAGTTGGTATCGGACCTGGTTCAATCTGCACAACAAGAATTGTCGCAGGTATCGGTGTACCGCAGGTTACAGCTATATATGATTCAGCTCAGGTTGCTAAAAAGTATGGTATTCCGGTTATCGCAGACGGTGGTATCAAATATTCGGGCGACCTTACAAAAGCGATCGCTGCAGGTGCAAACGTTATCATGATAGGTAGCTTGTTTGCAGGCTGCGAGGAAAGCCCGGGAGAGTTCGAGCTTTATCAGGGACGTCGCTTTAAGGTTTATCGTGGTATGGGTTCAATCGGTGCGATGAATAACGGAAGTAAAGACAGATACTTCCAGCAGGATGCTAAAAAGCTTGTTCCCGAAGGCGTTGAAGGAAGAGTTGAATATACAGGTCTTCTTTCGGATACGGTTTATCAGCTTTTGGGCGGACTTCGTTCGGGTATGGGCTACTGCGGTACAAGAACAATCGAAGAACTTAAAGCAAATGGCAAGTTTATAAGAATTACAGGTGCAGGACTTAAAGAAAGTCATCCGCATGATATTCAAATTACAAAGGAAGCGCCTAACTATACAGTAAAATAATATAATTTTTGATGTCGGTATTAATTTTAATGCCGACATCAATTTTTTTGTCTAAAAACCAACTTTTTTTCAATAAATGCTTTGCATAAGAGCGCATTTGTGGTATACTATTATGGGTGATTATTATGGATAGCTTTAAGGTTGTATCCGACTATGAGCCGAAGGGTGACCAGCCCGCAGCAATAGAGGCTTTGTCTAATGGAATTAAAAATGAATATAAAGGGCAGACGCTTCTTGGTGTAACAGGCTCGGGAAAGACCTTTACCATAGCAAACACCATTGCAAAAGTGAACAAGCCTACGCTTGTGCTTGCGCATAATAAGACTCTTGCAGCACAGCTTTGCAGCGAGTTTAAAGAGTTTTTTCCAAACAGCGCTGTCGAATTTTTTGTGTCGTATTATGACTATTATCAACCGGAGGCTTATATACCATATACAGACACATATATCGAGAAGGATTCATCTGTTAACGATGAAATTGATAAGCTGCGTCACAGTGCAACAGCATCACTCTTTGAGCGCAAGGATGTAATAATTGTGTCGAGTGTATCGTGCATATATGGACTCGGCGATCCGATTGATTATAACAATCTTGTTATATCATTAAGAGTTGGTATGAAAAAAGACCGTGATGAAGTTTTAAGACGCCTTGTCGAAATTCAGTATGAGCGCAACGATATCGATTTTTCAAGAAACAAATTTCGTGTGCGTGGCGATGTTGTCGAAATTTTTCCGTCGAACCAAAACGAAAATGCACTGCGCGTAGAGTTTTTTGATGATGAAATCGACAGGATTTCAGAAATCAATGTCGTAACGGGCGAAATTATCGGACTTCGTGAGCACTGCGTTATTTTTCCTGCATCGCACTATGTTACAACGCGCGACAAAATGGAAAAGGCGATTGAGAGCATAGAGGCAGAACTTGAAGAAAGAATTAAATATTTCGAAAGTCAGAACAAGCTTGTAGAGGCGCAGCGTATTGAGCAGCGTACAAGGTACGATATCGAAATGATGCGCGAAGTTGGCTTTTGCTCAGGAATAGAAAATTATTCGCGTCATATAAGTGGACGTGCACCCGGCAGCTCACCGTTTACGCTTATGGATTATTTTGGTGACGACTTTTTGCTTGTCATCGATGAATCGCACGTTACAATTCCGCAGGTGAGGGCAATGTATGCGGGCGACCGCTCACGCAAGGAGGCGCTTGTTGAATATGGTTTCAGGCTTCCGTCAGCGTTTGATAACAGACCGCTTAATTTTGAGGAGTTTGAAGAACGCATCAATCAGGTTGTGTTTGTATCTGCGACACCTGCACTTTATGAAAAAGAGCACTCGGCACAAATCGTCGAGCAGGTCATTCGTCCGACGGGACTTTTAGACCCTGAAATTGACGTGCGTCCCGTAGAACATCAGGTCGACGATTTGGTAAAGGAGATAAATAAGCGCACCGAAAAGGGCGAAAGAGTGCTTGTGACAACGCTTACAAAGCGTATGGCAGAAGACCTTACAGATTATCTTGAGCAGCTTGATATAAAGGTGCGTTATATGCACTCGGATATCGACACTATACAGAGAATGGAAATCGTGCGTGATTTGCGTGAGGGTGTATTTGATGTTTTGGTGGGCATCAATCTTTTGCGTGAAGGTCTTGATTTGCCCGAGGTTTCACTTGTGGCAATACTCGATGCTGACAAAGAGGGCTTTTTAAGAAACGAAACCTCTCTTATACAGACGATAGGTCGTGCGGCAAGAAATGCCGAAGGCAAGGTAATTATGTATGCACAGCGTGTTACTGATTCAATGCAGCGTGCAATAGATGAAACGAACCGCCGTCGCAAGATTCAAAAAAAATACAACGAGTCACATGGTATTGTACCGACGACGATTAAAAAGTCAATTCGTGAGGTTATAGAAGCAACAAAACAAGTTGATGCAAAAGATAAAAAGACAGCATGTGCAAATATTTCGGTGGTAGAGGGCGAACTTTTGATTATAAAGCTTACAGACGAAATGAACGAGGCTGCAAAACAGCTTGATTTTGAGCGTGCAGCGCAGCTTCGCGATGAGATAAAAAGGCTTCGCAGTGAAATTTAAGATAAAATACTTGATAGGGGTGGGGTTATGATTACAACAGAACAGTCAAATAAGGCGGTTGATTTTATTACAGAAAAGATAAATCCTGTTTTTATATATTTTGCAGACCATATGATGAGTGAAAATATTTTTGATGTGGCATATTATTCTGAGCAAAGCATTGATGAATACACAGTGTGCCTGTTTGAGAACGAGCTTTCAAGCATACTTGGTGTTCCGGTAGAGCTTAACAATTTAAACGAATGTGATACCGAATTTGCAGGCGAAATTATATCAGATGGTGAAACGGTATACTGCAAAAGCGAGCTTGAAAAGACACGTTTTTTAAATCGTATAGCACGCGAGTTTGAGTCTATCAGGGTTAACAGAGCGATGCTTATTAACAGAATAAAAGAGTGCGACAGTATATACGAGCAGTAAAATTTTTTAAAATTACGAAAGGTAAACGGTGCTTATAATGGCAAAGGACAGTATTTTTATAAAAGGTGCAAGACAACACAATCTTAAAAATATTGATGTTACGATTCCGCGTGATAAGCTTGTGGTGCTCACGGGACTTTCAGGCTCGGGAAAATCCTCATTGGCATTTGATACAATTTATGCCGAGGGACAGCGCCGTTATGTTGAATCACTTTCGGCCTATGCAAGACAGTTTTTAGGACAAATGGACAAGCCTGATGTAGATTATATCGAAGGGCTTTCGCCTGCGATAAGTATTGACCAGAAAACGACGAGCAAAAACCCACGCTCAACCGTAGGAACTGTTACAGAGGTATATGATTATATAAGACTTTTGTATGCACGCATAGGTATACCGCACTGTCATATATGCGGAAAACCGATCGCGCGCCAAAGCATTGATCAGATTATAGATAGGGTGATTTCGCTTCCCGAAAAAAGCAGAATACACATTTTAGCACCCGTTGTACGTGCAAGAAAAGGAGAACATCAGAAGGTGTTTTCCGATGCAATAAAATCGGGATATGTGCGTGTAAGAGTTGATGGCATAGTTTACGATTTGACAGAAGTGCCAAGTCTTGAAAAAAACAAAAAGCACAGTATAGAAATTCTTATAGACAGAATGGTTATACGCGAGGATATAAGACAAAGATTGACCGATTCAGTAGAAACTGCATTAAAGCTTTCGGGTGGAACGGTTATTATCGATGTTCTTGAAAAAGAAGAAATGATATTTTCGCAAAACTTAGCATGTGAGGATTGCGGAGTTTCGATGGAAGAGCTTACACCGCGTATGTTTTCATTTAACTCACCCTTTGGTGCGTGTGAGCAGTGCAGCGGACTTGGATTTTTGATGAAAATTGACCCTGACCTTGTTGTGAGGGATGAAAATAAAAGTATAAATGAGGGTGCTCTTGCTGTAAGCGGATGGAGAGCGCCCGATATAGAAGACAGCGTTGCAGCGGCGTATTATCGCGGACTGTCGAAACATTATAATTTCAGCCTTGATATACCATACAAGGAGTTGCCTGAAAAGATAAAAAATATTTTTCTCTACGGCACAAAAGGAGAAAAATTCAAGGTTGAATTTATAAAAAATGGTGGCCACAGCTCGTATATGACCGACTTTGAAGGGCTTGTAAACAATCTGCAACGTCGCTATAATGAAACCACATCTGATTGGATGAGGGCAGAACTTGAAGGATATATGACAAATGCTCCGTGTAGCTCTTGTGAAGGTAAACGCTTAAAACCACAGGTGCTTGCGGTTACTGTAGGTGGAAAAAATATTGTTGAAATGACGGATTTGTCAATAGTTAATGCAATAGAGTTTTTTAACACATTAAAGCTTAGCGAAAAAGAGCAGATGATTGCCGAGCAGATTTTAAAAGAGATTTTAGAACGCCTTAACTTTTTAAAAAACGTCGGACTTGGCTATTTGACACTTTCGCGTTCGGCGGGAACTCTTTCAGGTGGCGAGGCGCAGCGTATACGTCTTGCGACGCAAATCGGTTCAAGTCTTATGGGCGTTTTGTATATCCTTGATGAGCCAAGCATTGGACTTCATCAGCGAGATAATGAAAAGCTCATTGCTACACTAAAGACGCTGCGCGACCTTGGAAATACACTTGTCGTTGTTGAGCATGACGAGGATACGATGTATGCTGCGGACTATATAATTGATATAGGTCCGGGTGCAGGTGTTCATGGTGGAGAGGTTGTGGCACAGGGAAGTGTTGAAGAAGTAAAAAATGTTGTCGGCTCAGCTACGGGAGATTATCTTAGCGGACGAAAATTTATTCCGATACCCGACAAAAGACGTTCGTGTGACGGTAAATATCTTACGGTAAAGGGCGCGTCGGAAAACAATCTAAAAAATGTAGATGTAAAAATTCCGCTCGGTGTATTTACCTGTGTAACCGGGGTGTCAGGCTCCGGTAAATCGTCTTTGGTAAATGAAATAATTTATAAATATCTTGCACACGAGTTAAACCGCGCGCGTTCAAAGCATGGCAAGGTGAAAAAGATTGACGGAATAAAATATCTTGACAAAGTAATTAATATAGACCAGTCGCCAATAGGACGCACACCGCGTTCAAATCCGGCAACGTATACAGGACTGTTTTCTGATATACGTGAACTGTTTGCAAGCACAGTAGAAGCAAAGGTGCGTGGCTATAATGCAGGGCGCTTTAGCTTTAACGTTAAAGGCGGACGCTGTGAGGCATGCTGTGGCGATGGTATACTTCAAATAGAGATGCATTTTTTGCCTGATGTGTACGTTCCTTGCGAAGTGTGCAAGGGCAAGCGCTACTCGCGTGAAACGCTTGAGGTTAAATACAAGGGCAAGGACATAAGTGAAGTGCTTGATATGACGGTGGAGGAGGCTTTGGAGTTTTTTGAAAACATACCAAAGCTTAAACGTAAAATTCAAACACTCTACGATGTAGGGCTTGGATATGTCAAGCTTGGACAACCATCGACAACGCTTTCAGGAGGCGAGGCGCAGCGAGTAAAGCTTGCAACCGAGCTTAGCAAACGCAGCACGGGTAAAACGATTTATATACTCGATGAGCCTACAACGGGACTTCATACAGCAGATGTGCACAGACTTTTGGAGGTGCTTGAGCGTCTTGTCGAAGGCGGCAACAGCGTGCTTGTTATTGAGCATAATCTCGACGTTATAAAAACGGCGGATTATATAATTGATTTAGGCCCTGACGGCGGTGATGCGGGTGGACAGATAGTTTGCGCCGGCACACCCGAACAAGTAGCTGAGTGTGGTGAGTCATTTACCGGAATTTATCTTAAAAAGCTTTTTGAAAAAAGTAAAAAGAGATAAACGACAAAATCGCATAAAAACAGACAATATTTTATGCGATTTTACTTTACATAATGGCGCAAAAGTTGTAAAATAAATATATTGCTTAGTAAATTTTAGACTATTATATGATTTTGGGGAGGATTTTGTAAATGAGTGAAGCAGTACGTCGCGTTTTTGTCGAAAAAAAGAGTGAATTTGCCGTTGAGGCACAGGGGATGCTTTCAGATTTGAGGCAGAACTTATCACTTGATAGTTTGAGTGGTGTACGTATTATAAACCGTTATGATGTTACGGGAATAAGCGATGAAGAATATGCCAAGGCGCGTGATTTGATTTTTTCTGAGCCGCCTGTTGATAATTGCTTTGACGAGGAAATTGAAATTGACAAATCAAGCCGTGTTTTTGCGATTGAGTATTTGCCGGGACAGTATGACCAGAGAGCTGATTCAACTGAGGAGTGTATTTCAATTCTTACGCAAAAAGACCGTCCTACAGTAAAAACGGCAAAAATAATAGTTTTAGAGGGCGATATTTGTGATAAGGATTTTAAGCGTATAAAGAATTACGTAATAAACCCCGTTGAAATGCGTGAAGCATCGCTTGAAAAGCCTGACACACTTGAAATGGAAATTACCATTCCTGATGATGTTGCAGTTGTAGAGGGCTTTGTATCCATGGCTGACGATGAACTTGAGGGCCTTGTGCGCGAAATGGGCTTTGCTATGGATAAAGACGATTTACAGTTCTGCCGTGATTATTTCAAAAACGAGGAAAAGCGTAATCCTACACTTACAGAGCTTCGTATGATTGATACATACTGGTCAGACCACTGCAGACATACTACCTTTGGCACAAAAATAAACAGTGTAAAAATTCCTGAAGGCAAGTATTCTTCAGCTATAAAGCAAGCATACAGTGACTATATGGACACAAAAAATGAGCTTTATCCAAATGGACGCGATACAACGCTTATGGATATTGCGCTTATGGCGATGAGAAAACTTCGTCACGACGGCGTGCTTACAAAGCTCGATGAGTCGGAAGAAATAAATGCCTGCAGCATAAATGTTGACGTAGATGTTGACGGAAAAACTGAAAAATGGCTTGTTATGTTTAAAAATGAAACACATAACCACCCGACTGAAATTGAGCCGTTTGGTGGCGCTGCAACCTGCCTTGGCGGTGCAATACGTGACCCGCTTTCAGGCCGTTCGTATGTATATCAGGCAATGCGTATTACAGGTGCAGGTGACCCGAGAAAAACAATGGAAGAGACGCTTGAGGGCAAGCTTATGCAAAAGAAGATTGTTCGTACAGCGGCGGCTGGTTACAGCTCATACGGAAACCAGATAGGACTTGCAACAGGACAGGTTGCAGAAATTTATCATGAAGGTTATATCGCAAAGCACATGGAGCTTGGTGCAGTTATCGCAGCAGCACCGAAGGAAAATGTTGTTCGTGAGCGTCCCCAGAAAGGCGATGTTGTAATACTTCTTGGCGGAAAAACAGGACGCGACGGCTGTGGCGGTGCTACAGGTTCATCAAAAGCACATACGGCAGAGTCTCTTGAAAGTTGTGGCGCAGAGGTTCAAAAGGGTAATCCGCCTGTTGAACGTAAAATACAGCGTTTATTCAGAAATGGCGATGTTACAAGACTTATAAAAAGATGTAATGACTTTGGTGCAGGTGGTGTATCTGTTGCAATCGGCGAGCTTGCAGACGGACTTGATATAGACCTTGATAAAGTGCCGAAAAAGTATGAAGGTCTTGACGGAACAGAGCTTGCTATTTCCGAATCACAGGAGAGAATGGCTGTTGTCGTTGATAAAAACGATGCAGATAAGTTTATAGAATATGCAAAGAAAGAAAATCTTGATGCGTTGATTGTTGCGGTTGTTACCGACAAAAATCGTCTTACAATGAAATGGCGCGGTAAGGTTATATGTGATATTTCGCGTGATTTTCTTAATACAAACGGTGCTTCAAAGGTTACAGACATTGAGGTAGTGTTACCTGATGCAAACACAAATCCGTTTGACGCAGGTGAAGTTTCAGATATTAAGAAAAAGTGGCTCGAAACACTTTCCAGCCTTAATGTATGCTCACAGAAAGGCCTTGTAGAGCGTTTTGACTCAACAATCGGTGCTGGAACTGTTCTTATGCCGTTTGGCGGTAAGTATCAGCTTTCACCATCTGTTGGAATGGTTGCCAAAATACCTGTACTAAAAGGCAAAACAGATACAGCGACAGCTATGACATATGGTTATGACCCGTATCTTTCATCGTGGTCACCGTTCTATGGCAGTATGTATGCAATAATCGAGTCAATGTCAAAGGCAGTTGCACTTGGCACGCGCCATGATGACATATATCTTACTCTTCAGGAGTATTTTGAAAAGCTTGGAAACGAGCCTACGCGTTGGGGCAAGCCATTTAGTGCGCTTCTTGGTGCATTTGTTGCGCAGACAAAATTAAAGGTAGCTGCAATCGGTGGTAAAGACTCAATGAGCGGAAGCTTTATAGATTTAGACGTTCCGCCCACACTTGTATCCTTTGCGGTGAATACACTAAAAGCAAGTAAGACAGTATCATCCGAGTTTAAAAAGTCAGGTAATATCGTAGTTGTAGTCAAGGTTAAAAAAGACGAAGAATTTATGCCTGATTTTGATGCGCTTTGCAAAAATTATGCTAAGATATATGAGCTTATACAAAACGGAGTTGTGCTTTCGAGCAGCGTTGTAAGTGGCGGCGGACTTTGCGAGGCTATAAGCAAGATGTGCTTTGGTAATATGATAGGCTTTGAGTTTGACAAAAACATTTCAAAGAGCGAGCTGTTTACAAAGAATTATGGTGCAATCGTTCTTGAAGTGTCTGATTTGTCAGCACTTAGCGGTCTTGATTATGAGGTTGTTGGTACAACTAACGATACAAAAACAATATCTGCATGCGATGTAAAAATTGAGCTTGATGAGGCGGTTAATGCTTGGCAGTCAACACTTGAAGAGGTATATCCGACACAGGCTACTCCTGCAAAGAAGGCGCAGACATATTCGTTTGAGCGTAAAAACATGATTACATCAAATGAGAAATTTGCTCGTCCGAGAGTATTTATACCTGTTTTCCCGGGTACAAACTGTGAATATGATACTACGCGTGTATTTGAAGCTGCAGGAGCAGTTGTTGATGTTCTACCGTTTATAAACTTAACACCATCAGATACAGCCCAGACTCTTGAAAAAATGGCAAAAATGATTAGCGAGGCACAGATAGTTATGATTCCGGGCGGATTTTCCGGCGGTGACGAGCCTGACGGCAGCGGTAAGTATATTGCTACGGCGTTCCGTAATCCAATGGTGAGTGAAGCTGTAAATAACCTTTTGGAAAATCGCGATGGTCTTATGCTTGGTATTTGTAATGGTTTCCAGGCACTTATAAAGCTTGGTCTTGTTACACACGGAAGAATTGTTGATTTAAAAGAAGATGCACCAACACTTACATTTAACAATATCGGTCGCCATGTTTCGACAATAGTAACTACACGTATCGCATCAAATCGTTCACCGTGGCTTTATGCGACAAATGTAGGCGATTTACATTCAATTGCTGTATCACATGGTGAAGGCAGATTTTATGCAAATGATGAGTGGCTTAAAAAGCTTGTAGAAAACGAGCAGATTGCAACTCAGTATGTAGATCATAGCGGTAATGCAAGTGAGCAAATTCCGTATAACCCCAATGGCTCGGTAGCGGCTATCGAAGGCATATTCAGCCCCGACGGACGAGTTTTGGGTAAAATGGGACACAGTGAACGTTGTGGCGAAAACATATTTGCAAACATATCGGGTAACAAAGACCAGAAATTGTTTGAATCCGGTGTTAAGTATTTTAAATAATTATCCTGAAAAGGCGAAAGGACTGGTAAGTTAAATATGGGACTTTTCAAAATTGATTTTAACAAGCCGGGAAAAGGCGTAGAAAAAGAGGATTTGCAAAAACATCGCTTTTTAATCTTTTTTGATGTGCTTTTTCGTAAATTTGTAAAATTTATGCAATTAAATCTTTTATACCTCGTATTTTCTCTTCCATACCTTTTGGTGTTGTATCTTTTCTCGCCACTTAATGCGACTGCGCTTGCATCGGTAGAGTTTAACGGCATAGGAGAATTTGTAAAAACTTTTACGGGAGAAAGCTTTATAGGTTTTGATTTGACATTAAGACTTTTGTTTGTCTTTGGTATTGCAGTTTTGTGGGGCACAGGCCCCGCATCTGCAGGCGGTGCGTATATTATGCGTAATTTTGCGCGCGAAGAGCACGCATGGGTAATGAGCGATTTCTGGGATAATGTAAAATTCAATTTTAAGCAGAGTATGGCTGTTTTGCTTATTGATATATTAGTGATTTATGTAAGTATAGTTGCGTTTAACTTTTATTCTATGCAATATGAGACTACGCCAAATCAGATATATCTTATTGCCCAGGGAATATTAGCGTTTGTTTTGATGATATATACTTTTATGCACTATTATATATATCAGCTTATGATAAGCTATGAAAACAAGCTTGTTGACTTATACAAAAACGCTATGCTGTTTTGTATTGCAAAATTCCCGCAAAACATATTTTTTACTGTGATTTCGTTTGGAATAGTGCTTGGTTGGTTTATGCTCTTAAACATGTATGCATTCGTTGTTTTTGTTTTAATATTTACAATTGTATGCAAGTTTATAATAGAGTTTTACACCTCGCAGGTAATACGCACCACATTAATACAAAAGTAATTTATGACAACATAGATTCTTGATAGGCGGAGAAAATATATGAAAAGAGAAGATATAATAATTTCTGATGCGCAAATTCTTGAGCAAAAGGAATTTATAAAAAAAATATCCGACATAAACGCTTTGCGTGCATCAAAGCCTATGGCTTATGTCGTGACGTATGGATGTCAGCAGAACGAAAATGACTCCGAACGTATACGTGGCATGCTTTGCGAGGCAGGGTATGATTTTTGTGATGATGCAAAAGATGCCGATATTATAATTTATAACACCTGCGCTGTGCGCGAGCATGCAGAGCTTAAGGTATACGGCAATTTAGGTGCACTAAAGGCGCTTAAACGCAAAAAACCTGAACTTATTATTGGTGTTTGCGGATGCATGATGCAGCAAGAGCACGTTGCAAAAAGGATTAAGCAAAAATACACACACGTAGATATAATATTTGGAACTCATACACTGTATACTCTTCCACAGCTCATATATAATGTGCTTGACACGCGTGAAAGAAGTATAAATGTTATAGAGGCGCACGGATATATTGCCGAAAATATGCCAATCAGGCGCGAAGGCGATGTTTTAGCGTATGTTTCTGTAATGTATGGATGCAATAATTTTTGCTCATACTGCATCGTTCCTTATGTGCGCGGACGCGAGCGCAGCCGTTCATGTGAGGATATTATACGCGAGGTGCGAGAGGTTGCGTCTAAGGGCTATAGAGAGGTAATGCTTCTAGGTCAGAATGTAAATTCATACGGAAATGACCTTGATGAAGAAATTGATTTTTCCGATTTGCTTGTTCGTGTAAGCGAAGTTGACGGAATTGAACGAATAAGGTTTATGACATCGCACCCAAAGGATTTTAATGAAAAGTTGATTGATACAATAGCTTCAAATAAAAAAATTTGCAATCAGCTTCATTTGCCGCTCCAGGCGGGAAGCGATGATGTGCTTTTGAAAATGAACCGCAAATATACAAGCGGCGATTATATAAAAAAAGTGCAGAAGGTAAGAAAAAGAATACCTGATATTACACTTACAACCGACATTATAGTTGGTTTTCCGACAGAAACAAACGAAGATTTTGAAAAAACAATCGATGTTTTAAAAGAGGTTAAGTTTGACTCGATATATTCATTTATATATTCAAAGCGTACGGGTACACCTGCTGCAAAGCTTGATATGGCACTTGATGAACAACAGATTCATAAAAACTTTGACCGTCTTTTAGAGGTTCAAAACGAAATATCAAAACAGATTAATGATTCCTATATAGGACGTGTATGCGATGTTTTGGTAGAGGGCAGGTCAAAAACTGATGAAAATGTTGTGTCAGGACGCACCGAAGGTGGCAAAATTGTTCACATAAAAGATGGCGATGAGTCGCTTAAAGGAAAGATTGTTAGTGTAAAAATTACGGCGGCAAAGACGTGGTTTTTAACGGGTGAAATAGTCCCGAATTAATATTTTAAAAATAAATTTTTGGAGGATGTAAAAAATGGAAATTTTAGAAATGGCAAGAGAACTTGGAAAAGCAATAGCAGAAAGTGAGCTTATGGAAAACTCTAAAAAAGCAGAGGAAATCCAAAACAATGACGAAGAGGCTCAAAAGCTTATTGGTGAATATAACTTGAAGCGTATGCAGCTTGCACAGCGCGTACAAAAGGAAAACCCCTCAAAAGAGGAAATGGAAGCAATAAGACAGGAGCTTGCTGATGAGTTTGACAAGCTTATGCAAAATGAGAGTATCAAAAACTTTATCAATGCAAAAAAAGAGCTTGATGCAGTGCTTGAACAGGTTAACAATATAATTACATTTTATGTTACAGGCAAAACAAACAGTGGTTGCTCATCCGATTGTAGCAGCTGTGGCGGCTGCCATTAAGAAATAAAATTGCCGTGAGGGGAGGCATAGCATATGACAGATCAGACGCCGATGATGAAGCAGTATCTTCAGATAAAAAATAAATATAATGATTGCATTTTATTTTATCGTCTTGGCGATTTTTATGAAATGTTTAATGATGATGCCATAATTGCCTCTCGCGAACTTGAACTTGTCTTAACAGGTCGCGGCGGCAAAAAGGGAGATAAAATCGGCGGCGAGGGTGGACGTGTGCCAATGTGCGGCGTACCTTTTCACAGTGCAGATTCATATATAGTACGTCTTGTATCAAAGGGATATAAGGTTGCAATATGTGAGCAGACAGAGGAACCTACAGCATCGTCAAAAGATGTAGTTCGCCGCGAGGTAGTGAAGATTGTGACGCCCGGAACGGTTACAGATGCAAAGGCGCTTGATGAGAAAAAAAACAACTTTCTTGCACTTGTGCATTGTGGAAAAAATGCGGATACAGCGCTTGTTTTTGCGGATATATCAACAGGTGAAGTATTCGCTACAAAAATATCGGGAATTGATGCGGATATAGTTTCGGACGAGATTGCTAGTTATAATCCGTCGGAGCTGATTTTTAGCAAAAGCGCTGATGAAGCATACGGACAGATTATAAAAAGTCGTTTTGATGTGTATGTAGGAAATATTGACGAAGAATTTTTTGACTATGATGTTGCTCGCAGTGCGATAGTAGATGAGATGGCGTCAAACGATATTTCAGAGGCGCAAATTCCAAACGATGATACACTTATATCTGCTATTGGAGCGGTGATTATTTATCTTAGTGATACACAAAAATCCACGTTTTTTAAGTTGCTTGATATAAAGTGTTACGAAGTTCGGCAATATGTAGGGCTTGATTATAATACAAGACGAAATCTTGAGCTTACGTATTCTATGCGAGAAAAAGCGAAAAAAGGCACACTTTTATGGGTGCTTGACCATACAAAAACCTCGATGGGCGGAAGAATGCTCACGCAGTGGATTGAAAAACCATTAATAAGCGTAGGAGAAATACGTTTTCGTCAGCAAGGCGTAAACGAGCTTCTGGATAATATAATGCTAAGAGAAGAGATAGAGGTATATCTTGATAAGATATACGATATTGCCAGACTTATTAACAGAATATCTCTTGGTAGTGCATCTCCGAGAGATATGATTTCTCTTCGTGATTCATTAGGTGTTTTGCCTGAAATTAAAGAAAAACTTTCGGCATTTAATACAGATATTTTATGTGCGCAATACGAAAGGCTTGATGTGCTTAGTGATATACATGATCTTTTGTGTGAAGCAATAGCAGATGAACCTTCTGTAAATGTGCGTGATGGTGGCGTTATAAAGGACGGTTATAACGAAAATGTTGATGAATATCGCACAGCTCAGCGCGAGGGTAAAACGTGGCTTGCTGATGTGCAAACTGCTGAGCGTGAAAAAACGGGCATAAAAACTTTAAAAGTTGGATATAACAAGGTTTTTGGTTATTACATAGAAGTGAGCAAAGGACAAACCTCTCAGGTGCCCGATTATTATGTAAGACGCCAGACACTTGTCAACGGTGAAAGATATATCACCCCAAAGCTTAAGGAAATAGAAAATATTATAATTGGTGCAGAAGAACGTCTTATAAGACTTGAGGCGCACTTATTTGACGAGGTAAAAAAGAAAATATGCGCCCAGATTGAAAGACTTAAAACAACTGCGGATGTAATTGCGACATTGGATGTTCTTTGTTCGTTTGCAAAAGTTGCGCAGCAAAACGATTACTGTATGCCGACTGTCGATAACTCCGAGATAATAAAAATCAAGGACGGACGTCATCCTGTAGTTGAAAAAATGCTTAAAAATGAGCTTTTTGTGCCAAATGATACATATATAGATACAGGCGATGAACGCATGTGTATTATAACAGGACCTAATATGGCAGGTAAATCGACATATATGCGTCAGGTAGCTCTTATAACCTTAATGGCACAAATAGGAAGCTTTGTCCCTGCGTCGCAGGCGCAAATAGGCGTTGTTGACAAGATATTTACACGCGTAGGTGCGTCAGATGACCTTGCAACAGGGCAAAGTACATTTATGGTCGAGATGAACGAGGTTACAAACATACTCAATAACGCTACAAAAAAGAGTCTTGTTGTGCTTGATGAAATTGGCAGAGGTACCAGCACCTATGACGGACTTTCGATTGCGTGGGCTGTTGCGGAGTATATATGTGATACCCAAAAAATTGGTGCAAGAACGCTGTTTTCTACACACTATCACGAGCTTACAGAGCTTGAAAACAGAATAGGTGGAATAAAAAATTATTGCATTGCTGTAAAAAAACGTGGCGATGATATCACATTTTTAAGAAAGATAATACGTGGCGGTGCAGACGGCAGCTACGGTATAGAGGTTGCCGCGCTTGCGGGAATTCCGGGCGAGGTAACTGCGCGTGCAAAGGAAATCTTTAAAAAGCTTGAACAAAACGATGTGAACAAGCCATCATATCAGCTTGGAATAGAAGAGGCTATGAGCTACTCGGGCGATTTTTTAAAGCAAAATGATTTTACAGAAATAGTGGAAGAATTAAAGAAAATTGATGTTACGACATTTACGCCTATTGAAGCGCTAAATAAGCTTTACGAGCTTACAAACAAGGCAAAGGAAAATTAGATTCTTTTCTGACAAAGGAGGTGAGCATATGGGAAAAATTAATATTTTGGATGCGAGCGTGGCAAATATGATTGCCGCAGGAGAGGTTGTTGAAAGACCTGCTTCTGTAATAAAGGAGCTTGTAGAAAATTCTATTGATGCCGGTGCAACAAGTATCAGTGTTGAAATAAAAAACGGCGGAATATCCTATATGCGTGTCACCGACAATGGTCATGGAATGGAGCCTGATGATGTAGGACTTGCTTTTATACGTCATGCGACGAGTAAAATTTTGGAGGCAAAAGACCTTGAAGCGATAAACACGCTCGGCTTTCGTGGCGAGGCACTTTGCTCAATTGCCGCTGTTTCAAAGGTTGTTCTCACAACAAAAACCAAGGACGCAAAAAATGCAACTCGTGTTTATATAGAAGGCGGAGAAATGGATGATGTTGACGAGGTTGGAGCACCAAATGGTACGACAATTGAAGTTAAAAAGCTCTTTTACAACACGCCTGCTCGTATGAAATTTCTAAAAAAGGATACAACCGAGGCAGGGTATATAACAGATATAATGCAGAGGTTTATACTTGCGCATCCTGAAATATCATTTCGTTATATAAATTCGGGAAAACAGATATTTATTTCGCCTGGTGACGGAGAGCTTGTAAATGCGATTTATACTGTGTATGGTAAAGATTATGCAAAGTCTCTTATAGGTGTAGATTATGGCGATAGCACTATGAAAATATCGGGCTATATCGGTAAAAATATGATTGCCCGTCCAAATAGAACATATCAAAGCTTTTTCGTCAACAACAGATACATAAAAAATCGTACAGCCGTTGTGGCGCTTGAGGAAGCATATAAAAATCAGCTTATGGGTGGAAAGTTTCCGTTTGCAGTAATAAATATTGAAATAAATCCTGCTTTTGTGGATGTAAATGTTCATCCCAATAAGACAGAGGTTAAATTTTCTGATGAAAAAAAGGTTTTTGACACTGTGTATTGGGGCGTTAAAAATGCTTTGTATGAAAAGCCTGTAATTCCCGAAGTAAGTATAAAAGAAAAGCGTGATGCATATAAAAGCAAGGAGTTTTTGGGCGAGGCAAAAGCGTTTGTTCAGACTCTTTTGAACGTTGAAAACATTGTTGGCAAAAAGGATGAAAAGCAAGAAGAGTCTTTAAAGCCACAGTCAAAAACAGAACTATGCACTACTAAAAAAACATATGAGAAAAATGAAACGACATCATATATAAAGCCTGCAACTACATTTAACATATTTGATATAAAAGAGGAAAAGAAAGAAGATATTAAACCCGAGCAAACTCAGTCAAAAATTATTTTTAATGAAAAAAATGATGAAGACTATACGGTTTCGACAAAGACTGAAACTGCTGATACTGTTACTGTGCAGCAAAAAGAGGTTATACTTGAAGAAACAACAGATAAACAACCGGAGCCGAGTGTTGAAACACAAACCAAAAGAGGTTTTGACAAGGACTATAAAATAGTAGGAACAGTTTTTGATACATATATCATACTTGAATGTGATAATGAACTGCTTTTAATCGACCAACACGCAGCACACGAAAGATTAAAGTTTGAACAGCTAAAGCGCGAGGTGGAAAACAGCAGCGTAAAAATTCAGTCGCTGATAGCACCTGTTGTAGTTGATTTAGTGGCGACAGAATTTGCATATGTATGCGAAAATATGCAAAGATTTTTAAGTTTAGGTTTTGAGATTGAAGAGTTTGGAGAAAATACAATTATTATAAACGGCGCGCCTGCTGATACAAATTATGATGATATTAAGGATTTGTTTATAGAGCTTTTGGGGCAAATGATGGCTGATAAAAAGCAGATAATTACAGACCGCGATGAAAGAGCGCTGTATACAATTGCGTGCAAAGCGGCAATTAAAGCAAATCATAATTTAAATGAGTGCGAAATCGATGCTCTTGTAAAAGATGTGCTTTCGCTTGATGGTATAAACACCTGTCCGCATGGACGCCCGATTACAATTTCGCTTACCAGGTATGAAATCGAAAAACAGTTTAAACGTATTGTATAATGTGGTGAAACGGAGAATTTTATGTCTGCACAAAAAATACCTTTAATAGTAATACTCGGTCCGACTGCTTCGGGCAAAACTTCTCTTTCGATAGAAGTTGCAAAACGCTATAACGGCGAAATAGTAAGCGCCGACAGTATGCAGATATATAAGTATATGGATATTGGTACGGCAAAGCCTTCACTAAAAGAAAGAGAAGGAATAAAGCATCATATGTTTGATGTTGCAGAGCCTGATGAAGAGTTTAGCGTGTATTCTTATGCCGAAAGAGCGAAAAAATGCATCAAAGAAATTTATAATTCGGGAAAACTTCCGGTTATGGTCGGTGGAACGGGTCTTTATATTGATAATGTACTTTTAAATATATCTCTTGCCGAGCAAAAAGACAGCGGAAAATGGAGAGAAAAATTAACACTGGAAGCGTTTGAATATGGCAACGAATATATGCATCAAAAGCTTGCCAAGATTGATGAGCAGGCGGCAAAAAACATTCATCCTAATAATATACGCCGCGTAATACGTGCGCTTGAGGTGTACTATGAAACAGGAAAAACGTTTTCAGAGCAGCTTGAAAATTCGAAAAATGAGCCAAGTCCTTATGAGAGCATAATATTTATGCCTGTGTGGGAAAGAGAAACGCTTTATGAGCGTATCGACAAACGCGTTGAGATTATGTTCGATGAAGGACTTATGGATGAGTTTTTATCGCTTGTAAAAAGAGGGTATAATCATAAACTAAACTCTATGCAGGCAATAGGATATAAAGAGCTTTTTGCGTATTACAGGGGTTTGTGTAGCCTTGATGAAGCAAAAGAGCTTATAAAGAAACATTCAAGAAACTATGCAAAGCGTCAGCTTACATGGTTTAAAAGAAATAAGGATATAATTTTGCTTGATGCACAAAATAAAGACATAAAAGAAGAATGTGTTAATAGCATAAGCAAATGGCTGAAAGGCAGAAAAATATGAACGAAATAAAAAAGAAAGTATCGGATTCGTACGTTGAGCAAATACAAATAGTTATGGCAGGACATATAAATGGCTACGGCAGGCTTTTTGGCGGGCAGCTTATGGAATGGATAGATGTTGTTGCGGGCGTGGTTGCAAGAAGACATGCGGGCAGTGAGGTTACAACCGTATGTATAGATAATCTTTATTTTAAAGCGCCTGCGTATGCAAATGAAACCATAATACTTACAGGACGCCTTAGTTATGTCGGCAATACATCGATGGAGGTTAGAGTTGATACGTTTGTAGAGTCGCTTTCGGGAACACGCACACTTGTGAACACTGCTTATCTTGTAATGGTAGCGCTTGACGGCAAGGAAAGACCAATGATTGTTCCAAGACTTGAACTTACAAATGATGAGGAGCGAGCAGAGTGGGAAGCGGGTAAAAAACGTAGCGAATTTCGTAAAAGGCGCGCACTTGAACAGTTTTGATTGTAGTTTTTTGTGAACAAATCGTTAAAAATTTAAAAAAATTGCGATACCATCTTGACAAATTCTGTATAAGGTGGTATTTTTATTACAGTGCTTAGCACTCGACTATTAAGAGTGCTAACAAAAAAATAAAAAAGGGGTTTGGGCTTATGGATTTGAGTGAAAGAAAAAGAAAAATACTTGAAGCTATAATCGAAGATTATATTGTAAGCGCCGAACCTATTGGGTCAAGGACAATATCAAAAAACACTGATATGGGACTTTCGAGTGCAACAATAAGAAATGAAATGTCCGACCTTGAAGAAATGGGATATCTTGTTTCGCCGCACACTTCGGCGGGACGTATTCCTACGGATGCGGGATATCGTTTTTATGTAAATGAGCTTATGCATCAGTACAGTATGGCGAGTGAAGATATCGTGCGTTTAAGACGCTTTTTTACAGCAGGAATACTTCAGCTTGACAAGCTTATACGTCAGGCGGGAAGTATTGTATCACAACTTACGAGCTATACGACCATTGCGGTTACACCAGAGCTTAACAAATCATTTATAAAGCGTTTCGAGCTTGTACCGATTGATAAAAACTCTGCGCTTTTGGTGCTTGTTACAAGCGAAGGAATTATAAAAAATCAGTTAATTGCAGTGTCCGAGAGTGAGGATGAGCTTAGAAAGCTGTCTGTAATATTAAATGAAAAACTTGCAGGACTTACGCTTGAGGATATAAACCTTATAAAAATTAACGAGGTGCAAAAAGCGCTTGGTAAAAACTCATCGATACTTATGCCTGTGCTTGACTTTGTGCACCAGACTATATCAGAGCTTGACGGCTCGGAGGTGTATGTCAAAAATACTCAAAGTATATTAAATCATCCGGAGTATTATGATTTGTCAAAAGCAAAGGAAATTATAGGTTTTCTTGAGGACAAACAGAGTGTAAAGCATGTGTTTGACCAGGCAGATAATGATGAGAAGATAAATATCATAATAGGTAAAGAAAACAAGATTGACGAAATGCGTGACGCATCAATTGTTACGGCGAAATATTATTCCGGTGGTAAAATGCTTGGAAAGATAGGAATTGTGGGACCCACCCGAATGAACTATGCAAAGGTTGTGGCATCACTTGACTATATAACAAAAAATATGGATAACATAATTAATGAGCTTTATAACGAAGAGAGGGGCAGTGAATAAGGTGGCAAAAAAATCAAAGGCGAGCGAGGAAAATGTAAATACACAAGCCCAGACTCCCGATGAAGAAATAAAAGAAGAAAATAATCAGGCTACAAACGAGAGTGAAGAGTTTGAAAAGAAGTATACCGAGCTTGAAGACAAGTATTTGCGTCTTGCGGCTGAGTATACAAACTTTCAAAGACGTACACGCGAGGAGAAAGATGCACTTTATACAAATGCAGTTGTCGATACAGTAGCAGAGCTTTTGCCGATAATGGACAATTTGCAGAGAGCTTCTGATACAATGGCTGATGCGACTGATGTAAAAAGCGTTGCTGATGGCGTGGAAATGATTAAAAAAATGGCACTTGAGGTTTTCTCAAAGCTTGGTGTTGAGCCAATAGAGGCTGTCGGCAAAGAATTTGATGCATCGCTTCACAATGCGGTAATGCACATAGACGATGACAGCTTTGGCACAAACGAGGTTGTCGAAGAATTTCAAAAGGGATATAAATGCAAGGATAAGGTTATCCGCTACAGTATGGTTAAAGTGGCAAACTAAATTAGTATACTATTTAAATTATCATAAATATTTAGGAGGATTTTTAAAATGGGAAAGATTATTGGTATTGACCTTGGTACAACAAACTCATGTGTGGCAGTTATGGAAAACGGCGAGGCTGTCGTAATTCCTAATCCGGAAGGTGGCAGAACTACACCGTCTGTTGTTGCACTTACAAAAGATGGCGAGCGTCTTGTTGGTCAGGTTGCAAAAAGACAGGCAATCACAAACCCTGATAACACGATTATTTCAATTAAGCGTGATATGGGAACAGATAAGAAGGTAACTTTGGGAGATAAAGCGTATACACCTACCGAAGTTAGTGCAATGATTCTTCAAAAGCTTAAAGCAGATGCAGAAAGATATCTTGGCGAAACTGTATCGCAGGCTGTTATTACTGTTCCTGCATATTTTTCTGATGCACAGCGTCAGGCTACAAAGGACGCAGGTAAGATTGCGGGTCTTGAAGTTTTGCGTATCATAAACGAGCCTACTGCAGCATCGCTTGCGTACGGAATGGGTAACGATACAGACCACAAGATTATGGTATATGACCTTGGTGGTGGTACTTTCGACGTATCAATCCTTGAAATTGGTGATGGTACTTTCGAGGTTTTGGCTACAAGCGGTAACAACCGTCTTGGTGGTGATGACTTTGACGAGCGTATTATGGAGTATCTTGCTTCTGAATTTAAAAAGGATACAGGTATCGACCTTTTGATTGATAAAATGGCTATGCAGCGCTTGAAGGAAGCTGCTGAAAAAGCAAAAATTGAGCTTTCGGGCGTTATGAGCACAAATATCAACCTTCCGTTTATCACAGCTGATGCAACAGGTCCTAAGCACCTTGACATCACACTTACACGTGCTAAGTTTGATGAGCTTACAGCTGATTTGGTTGAAAAGACAATGGAGCCTACAAGAAACGCTATGAACGATGCAGGTCTTAGCGCAAATGATATAGCAAAAGTATTAATGGTTGGTGGTTCATCAAGAATTCCTGCTGTTCAGGAGGCTGTAAAGCGTATTACGGGCCAAGAGCCTGATAACGGCATCAATCCGGATGAATGTGTTGCAATCGGTGCTGCTATACAGGGCGGCGTGCTTGGCGGCGACGTAAAGGATTTATTGCTTCTCGACGTTACACCGCTTTCACTTGGTATCGAAACTCTTGGCGGCGTATGCACAAAGCTTATCGAGAGAAATACAACAATTCCGGTACAGAAGACTCAGGTATTCTCAACTGCTGCTGACAATCAGACAAGCGTTGAAATCCACGTGCTTCAGGGCGAACGCGATATGGCGGCTTATAATAAGACTCTTGGACGCTTCAGCCTTACGGGTATTCCTCCGGCACCACGTGGCGTTCCGCAGATTGAGGTTAAGTTTGATATTGACAGAAACGGTATCGTTCACGTAAGCGCAAAAGACCTTGGTACAGGTAACGAGCAGGATATCACAATTACAGCAAGCTCAAATCTTTCTGACGAAGAAATAGATAAGGCTGTAAAAGAGGCTGAAAAGTTTGCGGCAGAAGATAAGGCAAAGAAAGAAGAAGCCGAAGTCAGAAATCAGGCAGACACAATGGTTTATCAGTGCGAAAAAGCTATGAATGAGCTTGGAGATAAGCTTGATAGTGCCGATAAAGATGCAGTAACTGAGAAAATCCAGAAGACAAAGGATGCAATCGCATCAAATGATGTAGAGAAGATGAAAGCTGCAACAGAGGAGCTTACAGCTAAGTTTAATGAAATCGCACAGAAGGTATATGCACAGGCAGCTCCAAATGGTGCTGAAGGCGGCGCTGCGGGCGGTGCAGGCACACAGTCAAACGATGATCCGAACGTTGTCGATGCGGATTATAAAGTTGTAGATGATGACAATCAATAAAAACAACTGATACGTAAAAATATGTACGAATTGTAAAGGTTTTGCGTAAATTTTGCGCAAAACCTTCCTTTCGTAGCTTATATGTGGTATTATAGTTACATACCAAACTTTCTCTTATTTTAAGGAGATGAATAAATGGCGGATAAACGTGATTATTACGAGGTGCTTGGCGTAAGCAAAGGCGCAAGCGACGATGAAATAAAAAAAGCATACAGAAGCGCTGCAAAAAAGTGTCATCCCGACCTTAATCCTGGAAAAGAGGCAGAAGCCGAGGAAAAGTTTAAAGAGGTTAACGAGGCGTACGACGTGCTCAAAGACCCTGAAAAACGTTCAAGATATGACCAGTTCGGTCATGCGGGCGTTGACCCGAGCTATGGCGGTGGAGCAGGTTATGGCGGAGGTTTTGGTGGCGGATTTGGCGGTTTCGACGTAGGTGATATATTCGAATCGTTTTTTGGCGGCGGATTTGGCGGTGCATCTCAACACAGTGCTCGCAGAAATGGGCCTAAAAAGGGCAAGGATATTCAGCAGTATGTTGAAATAACCTTTGTAGAGGCTGCTTTTGGCGTTGAAAAAGAGGTTGTAATATACAGAATGGAAAGCTGCAAGAGCTGCAGCGGCAGTGGCGCAAAGAAGGGCACAACACCTGTAACGTGCTCTGTTTGCGGTGGCTCGGGACAGATACGTACGACTCAGCGTACACCGTTTGGTAATTTTTCTTCTGCTACAACATGTAATAACTGCGGTGGCAGTGGTCAGACAATACCTAATCCATGTCCTGACTGTAAGGGCAGCGGACAAATTAAACATCAGCGCAAAATAAAGGTAAGTATCCCTGCGGGTATCGACGACGGGCAGACAATACCATTAAGAGGTGAGGGCAGTGCAGGAATCAAAGGCGGTCCAAACGGTGACTTATACATTACTGTGTCTGTAAAAAAACATGAGCTGTTTTCAAGAACAGGCTTTGACGTTACATTTGAAATGCCCGTAAGCTTTGTTTCGGCAGCGCTTGGCGATACTGTGCGTGTACCGACGCTCGACGGTGAGGTTGAGTATAAAATCGCAGAAGGAACTCAAAGCGGTACTGTATACAGATTTAAGGGTAAGGGTATACCGCATCTTCGTGGACGCGGACGCGGCGACCAGTATGTTAAGTTTATTGTTGAAGTGCCAAAGGGACTTAGCGATAAACAAAAAGAGCTTTTGCGCGAATTCGACAAGCTTGATAACGGCAATAATAAAGAACGCAGCAAATTTTTTGATATGATAAACAGGTTTAAAAAGCAATAATAGATTAATTTATAAAAGCAGTTGTTAAAGCAACTGCTTTTGTGATATAAAAAAGCAAGCTTTTTATATGCTTTGCTTGACAAGGTTGTTTAAAAATATTATAATTATATGAGTACATTATATTATAGATAGGAAGATGAATTATGAGTGAAAATGTAAACTACGACGAACTTCGCACACTTCGTCACAGTGCATCACATATACTTGCACAGGCGGTGAAGAGACTTTTTCCTGCCGCAAAGCTTGCAATAGGACCCGCTATTGATAACGGCTTTTACTACGACTTTGATACGGACAAGCCTTTCACAGCCGACGACCTTGAAAAGCTTGAGGCTGAGATGAAGAAAATTGTCAAGGAAAATATCAAAATTGAGCGTTTTGAGCTCGAAAGAGAAGAAGCACTAAAGCTTATGGCTGATGAGCCGTACAAAATTGAGCTTATAAATGATTTGCCCGAAGGCGAGGTTATATCATTTTATAAGCAGGGCGACTTCACCGATTTGTGTGCAGGACCTCATGTGAACTACACAAGCAAGGTAAAAGCATTTAAGCTTTTGAGTGCTACCGGCGCATACTGGCGTGGAAGCGAGAAAAACAAAATGCTTCAGCGCATATACGGAACAGCTTTTAAGACAAAAGAAGAGCTTGCAGCTCATCTTGAAAGTCTTGAAGAGGCAAAACGCCGCGACCATAACAAGCTTGGACGTGAACTTGAACTTTTTACAACATCTGAGCTTATTGGACAGGGCTTGCCGATAATGCTTCCAAAGGGTACAAAGGTACTTCAAATACTTCAAAGATTTGTTGAAGATACAGAAGAAGCGCATGGTTGGCTCAGAACAAAGACACCTCTTATGGCAAAGAGTGATTTGTATAAGCTTTCGGGTCACTGGGATCATTATCAGGATGGTATGTTTGTAATGGGTGATGAATCAAAGGATAAAGAAGTATTTGCACTTCGTCCGATGACATGTCCGTTCCAGTATCAGGCATATCTTAACAAAGCACGTTCATACAGAGATTTGCCGCTTCGTTATGGCGAAACATCTACACTGTTCAGAAACGAGGCATCGGGCGAAATGCACGGACTTATTCGTGTTCGTCAGTTTACGATTTCCGAAGGACATCTTATGTGTACGCCAGAACAACTTGAAGGTGAGTTTAAAAACTGTCTCGAGCTTGCAATATACATGCTAAAGACACTCGGTTTGTACGAAGATGTATCGTATCGTTTTTCTCAGTGGGATCCCGATGACAAAGAAAAATACATCGGTACAACTGAGCAGTGGGATGAGGCACAATCAACAATGCAAAAGATACTTGACCACCTCGAAATTCCGTATAAAATCGGCATTGGCGAGGCTGCGTTCTACGGTCCGAAGCTTGATATACAGATTAAAAACGTACATGGTAAGGAAGATACACTTATCACAATTCAGGTTGACCAGATGCTTGCCGAAAAGTTTGGTATGGAATATGTAGATGCAGATGGTAACAAGAAAAATCCGTACATTATCCATCGTACATCTATTGGCTGTTATGAGCGTACTTTGGCGCTCCTTATTGAGAAATATGCTGGCGCATTTCCAACATGGCTTGCTCCTGTTCAGGTTAAAGTACTTGCAATTTCTGAAAAACATGCCGAGTATGCATCGAGCGTTGCTGATAAAATGCGTAAGGCAGGCATCCGTGTTGAGCTTGATTTGCGCAGTGAAAAAATTGGTTATAAAATCCGTGAGGCTCAGCTTGAAAAAGTGCCTTATATGCTTATCGCAGGCGATAAGGAAATGGAAACACAGACAGTTTCTGTTCGCGCACGCAAACAAGGCGATAAGGGCGCTATGAGTGTTGATGAATTTATAGCACATGTAAATAAAGAAGTTGAAGAAAAAACACTTAACTATTAAAAATCAAAATTAATATAAAAAAGTGTTGACATAGCATATATTTTGTGCTATCATATTATGGTAACCGCATAAGGAGGGTTTTTGAAACTGTATTTGCAGTACCCGCATTAGCGTGACTTCATTTTATAAGGAGGTGCAATTATGTACGCAATTATTAAAACAGGCGGCAAACAGTACAAGGTTTCAGAGGGTGACACAATCTTTGTTGAAAAGCTTGATGCACAGGTTGATGACACATACACATTTGATACTGTTTTGGCAATTGGCGGCGAAGAGGTTAAGCTTGGCAATCCTGTTGTTGAGGGCGCAAGCGTTACAGCAAAGGTTCTCAGACAGGCTAAGAGCAAGAAAATCATCGTTTTCAAGTATAAGCCGAAGAAGACATATCGCAAAAAGCAGGGTCATAGACAGCCCTACACAAAGCTACAGATTGAAAAAATTAATGCGTAGTTTTGAAGAGATTTAAATATTGTTTGAAAGCTGAGGTGTATATAAATGGCACATAAGAAAGGTATGGGCTCGACCAAGAATGGTCGTGACAGTGAGTCGAAAAGACTTGGTGTGAAAAGAGCTGACGGTCAGTTTGTTCTGGCAGGAAATATTTTAGTAAGACAGCGCGGTACAAAAATTCACCCCGGTAACAACGTTGGTATCGGTAGTGATGATACTTTATTTGCCCTTGTAGACGGAAAGGTAAAGTTCGAGAGAAAAGGCAGAGACAAGAAACAGTGCAGCGTTTATACAGATTGATTTTAAAATCTCAGACTTTTGTCTGAGATTTTTCTTTAACAGAAGATAATACACATTATAAAATTTGTTAATAATAAAAATGCGTTACTTAAAGATTTTGTTATACAGGCTATAACACAAAAAAGGATGAACAATATGTTTTTTGATACAGCAAAAATTTATGTCAAAGCCGGTGACGGCGGTAATGGAGCAGTATCGTTTCACCGTGAAAAGTATGTTGCAGCAGGAGGTCCTGATGGTGGCGACGGCGGACGCGGCGGCGATATTATATTCGAGGTTGATGAGTCAATTTCGACGCTTGTTTCATTTAGATATAAAAGAAAATATGTGGCTGAAAACGGTGGCAATGGCGGAAGCGGAAAATGCTCCGGTAAAGATGCTGAGTCACTTGTTATAAAAGTGCCCGCAGGAACGCTTATTCGCGACTCTAAGACGAATCGTCTTATGGCCGATATGACACCTCCAAACAATCGCGTTGTGCTATTTAAAGGCGGAAATGGCGGTTGGGGAAACACTCACTTTGCAACACCGACAAGGCAGATACCACGTTTTGCAAAGCCCGGATTAAAGGGTGGCGAGCGTGAGCTTTCTCTTGAACTAAAACTTATTGCAGATGTTGGATTATTAGGGTTTCCAAACGTTGGAAAATCGACACTTTTGTCAGTTGTAACATCAGCAAAGCCTAAAATTGCAAATTACCATTTTACAACGCTTGAACCAAATTTAGGCGTAGTAGAGCTTGGCAAATACGGTGGTTCAGGAAGCTTTGTAATGGCTGATATCCCTGGTCTTATTGAGGGTGCAAGCGAAGGTGTTGGACTCGGCCATGAGTTTTTGCGTCATATCGAGCGTACACGTCTGCTTATTCATGTTGTAGATGTGTCCAGTATTGAGGGTAGAAATCCCATTGACGATTTTGATAAAATAAATGCTGAGCTTGCAAATTATAACGAGCTTATTGCAACTCGTCCACAGGTAATTGCCGCAAATAAGACGGATATTATTCAGGATGAGCAAGTGTATAAAGATTTTCTTGATGAAATGCAAAAGCGTGGCTATATGGTATTTGAGATTTGTGCAGCTACGACAAAAGGTGTAAATGAGCTTATGGCGTATGTGAGCGCACAGCTGGCACAGCTTCCTCCAATAGAGGTGTTTGAAGCTGAACCGATGCTTGAGGAAATTGTTGAAGAGGAACTTTTCACAATACGCAACGAAAATGGTGTGTATGTTGTAGAGGGTTCTTGGGTTGAAAACCTTGTTGGCTCTGTAAACTTGGCTGATGATGAGTCCTTTAACTTTTTCCAGCGTTCACTCAGAAACAAAGGCGTCATAGATGCGCTCGAAGAAAAGGGAATACAGGAAGGCGACAGCGTTCGTCTTTACGATATTGAATTTGACTATGTAAAATAGCCATAGGAGGAACATATGATTACAAGTAAACAACGTGCATATCTAAGGGGCGAGGCAAATTCGCTAGAACCTATTTTCCAGCTTGGAAAGGGCGGAATTTCGGATAATTTTGTAAAGCAGGTTGATGATGCTTTAGAGGCGCGTGAGCTTATAAAAATACATTTGCTTGACGCCTCTTTTCTCGATGCCCGTGAAACAGTAGATACGCTTGCAAGATTGACAGGCGCAGAGGCTGTGCAGGCAATTGGTTCAAAGATAGTTCTCTATCGCGAGTCGAAAAACAAAAAGAGAATTGAACTTCCGAGAAAATAAAAGTATGTGGAGTTGAAAAAATATGGGTAAAATAGGTCTTTTGGGCGGAACTTTTGACCCGATTCACAACGCTCACTTGTTTATGGGACAGCTGTGCGCGGATACTCTCGGTCTTGATAAGGTGATTTTTATTCCTTCGGGAATTACACCTCACAAAGACGCAGTAACCAAAGATGCCAAGCGCCGTTATGAAATGGTAAAGCTTGCAATCGCTGAAAATCCGTGCTTTTGTGTATCTGACTATGAAACAAATAAGCAGACACCCTCATATAGCGTTGAAACTGTTAAGTATTTTAAAAAGCTTTATCCCGATGATGAGATTATATTTATATTAGGTGAAGATTCGCTTGATTATGTGGACACATGGCACAAAGCGCAGGAGTTATTAACATCGTGCTCTTTTGCAGTTATTGCAAGAGGAGGCTTTGACTCGGATATTGACGCAAAAATTGCTTCTCTTAAAGAGAATTTTTCTGCGGTAATATACAATATAGTATCACCCGAGCTTGAAATTTCATCAAAACTTGTGCGTGATATGATTGGGGAAGGGAAAAGCGCAAAATATCTTGTGCCCGATGTAGTGCTTGAATATATAAAAGAGCAAGGGATGTATAAAAATGGAAAGTAATATAACAAATTTTAATTTTGAAGAGGCCCAGAATGCCCTTAAAACAGAGCTTAAACCCGAGCGTTATTTACATAGCATTGGCGTAATGGAAACTGCCGTAGAGCTTGCAAAACGTTTTGGCGCAGATGAGCATAAGGCGAAAATTGCGGGGCTACTTCATGACTGCGCAAAAAATATCGATGCTCTGCGCTCGTATGGGATTTGTGATTTACTTGGCATAGAGCTTGATGATGTAGTAAAAAAATCATATAAGCTTGTGCATCAGTATCTTGGTGCAGAGCTTGCAAAGATGCGCTATGGAATAGATGATGAAGAAATTTTGTCTGCAATTCGTGTTCACACAACGGCAAAAGAAGAAATGAGTCTTCTTGACAAGATAATATATCTTGCTGATTTTATCGAGCCAAATCGTGACAAAGACCCATTCGAAGGACTTGACGAGCTTCGTAAATTATGTAAAACAGATATTGATGAGGCAATGCTTTTCGCACTTGATATTTCTATAAAAAGCATTGTGGAGCGCAAAATGCTTCTGCATATGGACACAGTTTTGGCAAGAAATTGGTTTTTGTCAAAAAAAATCAGCAAAACACTTGAAAAATAACGAAAAATTTTATATTATATAATAAGCGTGATAACATTCGGAGGTGGCTTGATGCAATCTGTTGATAAGCTGAAACTAATTGCAAAATGTTTGGATGATAAAAAAGGTAAAAAAATTGTAGCATTGGAAGTGGGAGAGCTTACGAGTATAAGTGATTACTTTGTAATTGCGAGCGGCGGTTCTCAAACGCAGGTAAAAGCCCTTGCTGATAACGTTACGGACAAGCTTGCCGAGGCGGGCATTATGCCTGTTCATATTGAAGGGTATAGCGCTGGAAACTGGATTTTACTTGATTACAGCGATGTTGTTGTTCATATATTCACCGATGAAATGCGCGAGTTTTATGATATAGAGCGTCTTTGGACAGACGCAAAGGAAATTACGCTTGATTTTTCAGACGATGCTTAGGAGGCGGTAGTATGAGATATAATTATACTGAAATTGAAAAAAAATGGCAGAAAAAATGGTATGAAGAAAAGACTTTTAAGGCTTCGAACGAGGACCTTTCAAAGCCGAAATTCTATGCGCTTGTAGAGTTTCCGTATCCATCTGGACATGGCCTTCACGTAGGACATCCGCGTGGCTATACGGCGCTTGATATTGTTTCGCGCAAGAGAAGGCTCGAAGGATATAATGTGCTTTATCCAATGGGTTGGGACGCGTTTGGTCTTCCAACAGAAAACTATGCGATGAAAAATAAAATTCATCCTAAAAAGGTTACTGCAGATAATGTTGCAAACTTTAAAAAGCAGCTTCAAAGCCTTGGTTTTTCATTTGATTGGGAGAGAGAGATAAATACTACGGATTCTGATTACTATAAATGGACACAGTGGATTTTTCTAAAGCTTTTTGAAAAAGGTCTTGCATACAAACAGGAGATGCCTATTAACTGGTGCACAAGCTGTAAGGTAGGTCTTTCTAATGAAGAGGTTGTCGATGGTGTTTGTGAGCGTTGCGGAAGCGAGGTTGTGCAAAAGCGCAAGAGCCAGTGGATGCTTAAAATCACAGAGTATGCACAGCGCCTAATCGACGATTTGGACGATTTGGATTTTATAGAAAAGGTTAAAACACAGCAGAAAAACTGGATAGGACGTTCACAGGGCGCAGAGGTAACGTTTAATATTGACGGTGCAGATGAAAAGCTTGTAGTTTATACAACACGTCCTGATACACTTTTTGGCGCTACATACGTTGTGCTCTCGCCGGAGCATCCGTATATTGATACGTGGAAAGATAAGATTGAAAACTTTTCAGAAGTAGTAGAATACAGACAATTAGCAGCAAAGAAATCTGAATTTGAGCGTACAGAGCTTGCAAAAGAGAAAACAGGTGTTGCACTCAAGGGAATATATGCTATCAACCCCGTAAATGGCGAAAAACTTCCCGTATGGACATCTGACTATGTTCTTATGACTTATGGTACGGGCGCAATTATGGCTGTTCCTGCGCACGATACACGCGACTGGGAATTTGCAAAGAAGTTTAACCTTCCTATAATAGAGGTTGTTTCTGGTGGCGAAAATGTGCAGGAAGAGGCATATACCGATGTAAGCGAAGGAACTATGGTAAACTCGGGATTCCTTACAGGCAAAAGCGTAAAAGAGGCAATTGATGCTATTATAGATTTTCTTGAGGAGAACAAACTTGGCAAGCGTAAGGTGAATTTCAAGCTTCGCGACTGGGTATTCTCGCGTCAGCGTTACTGGGGCGAGCCGATTCCGCTTGTATATTGCGAAAAATGCGGATGGGTTGCACTTCCTGAAAGCGAGCTTCCTCTTACACTTCCTGAACTTGAGGACTATGAGCCGACAGATAATGGTGAGTCGCCGCTTGCAAAAATGACAGATTGGGTAAATACAACTTGTCCTCATTGTCATGGTCCTGCAAAGCGTGAAACCGATACTATGCCTCAGTGGGCAGGTTCATCATGGTATTTTCTTCGTTATATAGATCCGAAAAACTGTGATGTTTTGGCTGATAACGAGCTTTTGAATTACTGGCTTCCGGTAGATTGGTACAATGGCGGTATGGAGCACACTACGCTACATCTTTTGTATTCACGTTTCTGGCACAAGTTCTTATATGATATCGGTGTAGTACCTACTAAAGAACCTTATCAGAAGCGTACATCACATGGTATGATTCTTGGTGCTAACAATGAAAAAATGTCAAAATCACGCGGAAATGTTGTAAATCCTGATGATGTTGTACGCGATTTTGGTGCTGATACCTTTAGAACATATGAGATGTTTATTGGTGCGTTTGACCAGGCAACACCTTGGTCAGAGCAAGGTGTAAAAGGATGTTATAAGTTCCTTGAAAGAGTGTGGAATCTTCAAAATATTGTTACAGATGATGATGGTTACAGCGCTGATTTGGAAAGTGCTATGCACAAAGCCATAAAAAAAGTAGGCGAGGACATCGAGCGCATGAAATTTAATACTGCGATAGCAACGCTTATGTCACTTGTAAATGACTTTACAAAGAAAAACTCGATTACAAAGGGTGAACTTAAGACATTTTTACAGCTTTTAAATCCGACTGCACCGCATATTACCGAGGAAATGTGGCAGCTTGCAGGCTTTGAAGGTGAGATTGCAACAAGTACATGGCCGGTTTATGACGAGGCAAAAACAGTTGATAACGAGGTTGAAATCGTACTTCAGATAAACGGAAAAATCCGCGATAAGCTTACAATACCTGCAGGACTTGATAAAGATGCTACGCAAAAAGCGGCTATGAAGAGCGAAAAGGTTAATGCTGCAATTGACGGAAAACAGGTTGTAAAAGTTATCGTAGTTCCGGGCAAACTTGTAAATATTGTTGTAAAATAATTAATAATAAAAAAAGGAAGCATTGTATATGATGTTTCCTTTTTTTATTAATCATCAAAATCTTCTTTTGTTAAACAATCTTTATGTTCAAGAACACGGTTTATTTCACTGCCTATTAAAATTATGTTAGAAAATATATAAAACCATAGCATAATGGCAACAAAAGCGCCTATAGAGCCGTACAGAAGCGAAAAACGTGATGATATACGAATATAGAGTGATATTCCGGCTCCGGTTAGTGCTGTTGCAACTGTTGAAAATATACTTCCGGGAATAAGCTGTTTTATTTGTATTTTTTTGTTTGGAGCAAAACGGTATAGAAACAGCATTATAAAAAATATAACCACAAGTATAAAAATTACAAAAAACCAATATGGGATATTTGGTAGTATTTTACCTATTTCTAATGTGTAATATATTTTTGAGAGCGCTTTTGCACCAATAATTGTTAAAGGTAAAAATACAAATAAGATTATGCTCACAGCAATTGTAAGTATTACAGAAATCATTATTCTTTGAATAAAGAATCTGCGTTTTTGGGTTTTGTATATTGAGTTAATGGAAATAATGACGGCTTCCACACCGCGCGATGCCGAGTATACACTTATCAAAATTGACACAATAAGTACATATATGTTGCTGATATTTGCAATATAGTCATTATATCCGGCTATTACACCCACTATCTCTTTTGGAAAAAATGATGAGAACAGTTTATATATAAACTCGGCATCAAGCTTTAAAAGACCTATAATCGAGTTTGTAAACAAAATAAACGGAAAAACGGAAAGCGTAAAAAAATAGGCTACGCTGCCGCTCATATATGAAATTTTGTCATACTGATAACGGTTTATAATTTCGTATACAAATAAAACAAGACGATTTTTTGTTTTAAAGTTCAAAAAGCCAATTTTCAATTAAACCACCTCTTATAAAAAGCAATTGGGCACAAATCAAATAAAATTGACTCATGCCCAATTTATACTACATTATTTCAAAGCTTATTTCATGTTCTGTTCATATGAGGAAATCATCTTTTTTACCATCTGTCCTCCAACTGAACCAGCCTGCTTGCTTGTAAGGTCACCGTTGTAACCCTGCTTCAAGTTTACGCCTACTTCTGATGCAGCCTCCATCTTAAACTTATCAAGAGCAGCTCTTGCTTCAGGAACCAAATTCTTTTTATTGCTTGCCATTGTGTTTTCACCTCCTTGTTTGGTTTACAAACATAATTTGTGTAAAAAACAAATTTTTATAAGGTGTAATTTCTTCCACAAATGCCAAGTAAAATATTAGATTTTTTTATAAAAGTATCCTGTCTGTAAGCAAAGAAATCTTTTTTTCAAGGGCATTAGTTTCTTCATTTGTCAAATGAAGAGTAGAATCAAAAAGCTCACTTACGGCTTTTTGTACCTCTTTTAATATATCCATATCATTAAATAAGTTTGCAATTCGCATAGTGGGCAGTCCATGCTGTTTTGTGCCAAAAAAATCACCCGGTCCACGAAGCCTTAAATCCTGCTCGGAAATATAAAAGCCGTCGTTTGAACTACACATTATCTGCATACGCTTTTTTGCAATTTCACCTTCACCTTGATTAAAAAGTATGCAATAGCTTTGCTCAGCACCACGTCCGACGCGCCCACGAAGCTGATGAAGCTGACTTACACCAAAACGCTCTGCGTTTTCCACTATCATAACATTTGCGTTGGCAACATCGACACCGACTTCAATAACGGTTGTAGATATTAAAATGTCTATTTCTCCTGCTTTAAAATGGGTCATGATGTTTTCTTTTTCATCGCTTTTTAGCTTTCCGTGTAAAAGAGCGCAGCGAAATTCGGGGAATATTTTAGTTCGAAGCATATCTGCATAGTCAATAACATTTTTTAAATCGCTGTTTTCGGTTTCTTCAATTAAAGGACAAACTATGTATATTTGTCTGCCATTTAAAACGTGTTTTTTTATAAATGCAAATATACGCTCACGCATTTTTTCGTCTACACAATACGTAAGAACATTTTTTCTGCCCGGTGGCAGCTCATCAATAATCGAAATGTCAAGGTCGCCGTATAAGATAAGCGCCAGCGTACGTGGTATTGGTGTTGCACTCATTACAAGCACGTGCGGATTATCACCTTTTTGAGCGATGCTGTCACGGTGAATAACGCCAAAACGGTGCTGTTCGTCGGTGATAACAAGCGCAAGTGATTTATAAATTACGCCTTCTTGTATCATAGCGTGAGTACCGATTATAATGTCGGCATATCCACTTTTTATATCCTCATATGCTTGTCGTTTTTCTTTTGCACTCATAGAACCAACAAGCAGACATACGTTTATGGTGTGACAATCCATCATCTTTTTAAAGTTTTCATAATGTTGCTTTGCCAAAACTTCAGTTGGCACCATAAGTGCTGACTGATATCCACTTTTTGCGCAGGCGTACATTGCTGCTGCGGCAACTACTGTTTTTCCAGAGCCTACATCACCTTGAACAAGCCTGTTCATTGATACACTGCGTGATAAATCGTCGCAAATTTCATCTATAACCTTTTTTTGTGCGTTTGTAAGCGAAAAGGGAAGAGAATCAACAAATTCTTTCGTGTATGATGTATCAATATGCGCTTTTTGCAAGGTATTCGTCTTTGATGTCTTTATTTTTGAAAGCGCCAAAGAAAGCGTTAACAATTCATCAAATACAAGGCGTCTTCGTGCTCGTGAATAACTATCAAAATCACTTGGAAAATGAATTGTACGAACAGCCTCATCAAATCCAAGCAAATTATACTTTTCTATCAAAGAGCGGGGGAGTGTTTCTTTAAAAGATGGGCACATTTCAAGTGCTGACGCAATCGCTTTTTGCACCGTTTTTTGCGCAAGATCAGCCGTAAGAGGATAAATAGGAACAATTTTGCCCGTTACAAGCTGTTTTGTATCGATTTTTTCAAAAATAGGGTTTTCAATAAACTTTTTTGATCCCATTTTTTTGATTTTTCCGTAAAAAGTATAAGAATCTCCCTTTACGATACTATTTTTTATATATTTATTGTTAAACCATGTCGCAGTAATTTTGCCACTTTCATCAACCAAATCTACATTATAAAGGGAAAGAGACTTGTTTATTCTGCGTTCAGAAACAGCCGAAAAAACGGTGGCTTTTATGCACACCGTTTCGGAATCGTTTGCTTCAAATATAGGAACAATTTTTGTTCTGTCTTCGTAATCGCGCGGGAAATATAAAAGTAAATCGGCAACGTTGTATATACCCAAACGTGCAAATAATTTTGCTCTTGCATTACCAATGCCCGATAGCGCGCTGACAGGTTTGTTTAACATAAAAATCAATCCTTTTATTCAACCGAAAGTATATAATAGTAAAGCGGTTGATTGCCTTTTTGCAACAAAACGTCTATATCGCCATATTTTTCTTCAAGAGTATCAAGCATATCATTTGCCTGTTCTTCTGAAACATCTTCACCGTAATATACTGTGACAAGCTCGGATTCGTCGTCAACCATATCTTCTGCAAGCTTGAGCAAAACCTCATCAGGAGTATTTGATACAGCGCATATACTACCTTCGGATATTCCTATTATATCGCCGGATTTAATCTCTGTTCCGGAAACGCTTGTATCACGAACAGCGTATGTTACCTGACCGGTTTTAACATTTGAAATAGCTTCGCACATTGCTTCTTCGTTTACTTCCTGCTCTACGTGCGGTAAAAATGCCATCATAGCAGCAATACCTTGCGGAGCGGTTTTTGTAGGTATAACTACAATATTTTTATCACTAAGCTCTTGTGCCTGATTTGCAGCAAGAATTATATTTTTATTGTTAGGAAGTATAAATATGCAATCTGCATCTATTCTCTCAGCTGCGCTTAAAATATCGTCAGTACTTGGATTCATTGTCTGTCCACCCTCGATTATTTCATCAACGCCATAATCGGAGAATATATCTGCAAGACCGCTTCCTGCAACAACACTGACAAAACCATATTTCTTGTGTTGCTGCGGTTTTGGTGTTTCAACTTGCTCAGCAGGGGAAGACTCCTCTGCTTCCATAATACTTGTATGCTGAAGCTTCATATTATCAATTTTGATGCGTGAAAGCATACCAAGCTTGACAGCTTCTTCGAGAACAAAGCCCGGATGATTTGTATGAATGTGAACCTTCACAATTTCATCATCATCAATTACAAGCTTGCAATCGCCCTTTGGATCTATAATTTCACTAAAACGCTTTACATCAACACCTGATGATTTTTTATCAATAATAAACTCTGTGCAGTACGCAAATTTTATATTTTCAACATCAATTGCAGCTTGTGCTGCACCTGATGTTGTTTGTTTTACTGCTTCTTTCAAATCAACAAGCTCACCTGTTGAAAGGGCATGATACGCACCTTCCAACAGTTTGACAAGACCTGCGCCGCCGGCGTCAACAACACCGGCTTCTTTTAAAACAGGTAGCTGGTTTGGTGTATTATCAAGCGCTGTTTTTGCTGCAGCAATTGCTTCATTTAGCATAGCGCAAACATCTTCTTCGCGCTCGGCAATTTTAACCGCTGCTTCGGCAAATTCGCGTGCAACTGTTAAAATAGTTCCCTCAGTGGGACGCATAACTGCCTTATATGCAGTATCCGAAGCACATTTTAAAGCCGCTGCAACCTCTTTTGCACCGACACTCTGTTTTCCTTCAAGGCTTTTTGCAAGACCGCGGCAAAGCTGTGAAAGAATAACGCCTGAATTACCTCTTGCACCACGAAGAGATGCACTCGAAAGAGTCTTTGCAGCATCTCCGATTGCAGGAGTTATAAATTTTTTGATTTCATCTGCTGCCGCAGAAAATGTAAGCGACATATTTGTACCCGTGTCACCGTCAGGAACAGGGAATACGTTCAGTTTATCGACAGCCACCTTATTGTTATTGAGGTGATTTGATGCCGAAATAATCATATTAGCAAATTGTATACCATCAATTGAAGTAACTATTTTAATCTCCCCCCAAAGACATTAATCGACACGAGCACTTTCCACGCTGACGTTGATTTTTCCAACCTTGCAGCCGGTCATACTTTCTATGCTGTATTTTACATTCTTGATAATGCTTTCACATATTGCTGAAATATTAACTCCGTATTCAACCATAATGTGCAAATCTATGGTTATACGGTCGTTCTCTGTTGAAATATTTATCCCTTTTGTAATTGAATCACCTAACAAAAGTCCTACAAGACCGTTTCCTTTGCGCGTTGCCATACCAACAACACCATAACAGCGAGTTGCTGCCATGCCTGCTATTTTTGCTAAAACTTCATTTTGAATGACGATGATGCCATTTTCATTTTCAGTTTGAAGTGTCATAAAACATACCTCCATATTAAGCTGATATTAAGTACACTACATATAATTTTATCATAAATTATTTAAATAGTCTATACCAAATTTTCATTTTCTTCTTCGTCTAAAAGTTTTGCTGCATCCATATCCGATAGGGAAGTGATTTTCTTGAGTGTGCTGCGTATTTTTCTTGTACGTACACCCACAAGTTTATCAAGCTCTTTGTTTGCCTGTTCAAGACGAGTTTGTGTCTGAATAAGTACATCGCCAAATTTGTCAAACTCTGTTTTGACAGCACCGAGCACATTCCATACCTCACCGGAATGTTTTTGTATAGCAAGCGTACGGAATCCCATTTGAAGACTGTTTAAAAGTGATGCCATAGTCGTAGGACCTGCTATGTTTATTTTATAATCACGTGCAAGCGTTTCTATAAGACCGCGGCGGACAACCTCGGCATAAAGTCCTTCAAAAGGAAGGAACATAATCGCAAACTCCGTTGTCTGAGGAGGCGAAACGTACTTATCGTGAATTGTCTTTGCAGAAAGTTTTATACTTCTTTCAAGCGCCGCTCCTGCTGCAGAAATTAATGCAGCGTCACCGCTGTCATATGCGTCAACGAGATTTGTATACATATCAGCAGGGAATTTTGAGTCAATTGGAAGATATACAACTTCATCGTCAGTTCCGGGCAGACACACAGCAAATTCGACAGGGTCACGTCCTGAAGGCTTTGTAACGACATTTGTTTTATACTGCTCGGGGGATAGAATTTCCTCCAAAATTGCTCCAAGCTGTATCTCGCCGAGAATACCACGTGTTTTCACGTTTGAAAGCACCTTTTTTAAATCACCGACACCAACTGCAAGCGTTTGCATTTCGCCAAGTCCCTTATAAACTTGTTCAAGCCTTTCGCTTACAAGTTTAAATGATTGGCTTATGCGTTCGTCAAGTGTTTTCTGTAATTTTTCATCAACAGTTTCACGCATTTTTTCAAGCTGTTTCTCATTGTTTTCGGAAACTGCCTTTAATCTGTTTTCAACGGTGATGCGAATGTTTTCAAGCTTTTGTTCATTTTCAAGGGAAAACTGTTTAAAACGCTCTGCGATTTCTTTAAGGCGATTATCCTGCATCTGTGCACTTGTTTTTTGTGTATCGGATAAAATGTCGGAAATCATTTTCATGTTTTCCTGAGTATTTTTTGCGTTTTCTATGCGTGAATTACGCATTTCATCAAAAATTTGCTTTTTAAAAGCGTCAAAATTGTCTGCGTTATTATCTTTTGATACAGACGATACTTTTATTAATAATATTAAGGATAAAATGAGCGAGGCAATACATACTGCCAGAACAAAGTATTCCATATTTTCCTCCATTAATATAAGCTATTGTTTTACCAACTTATTATATCGCGTTCGCTTTCGGCACGCTTTGCACGACCCATAAGCTGACCGATAGAATCTTGTACGGGCATATTTTCAAAAAGCACACGATACGTACACTCGGTTATAGGCATTGACACGTTATATTTTTTTGCAAGCTCGTACGCTGCTGCACATGCGTTTACACCCTCGACAACCATATGAACCTCGTCAGTTGCTTCTTTTAGTGTTTTTCCCTGACCTATAAGTATACCAGCACGTCTGTTACGGCTGTGATTACTCATACATGTAACTATCAAATCACCTATACCCGTAAGACCTGCAAATGTTTCAACGTTCGCTCCCATAGCAACACCAAGACGTGAAATTTCAGCAATTCCACGTGTCATAAGTGCAGCAATTGTGTTATCGCCACAACCAAGACCTACTGCAATTCCTGCCGCAAGAGCAATTACGTTTTTTATAGCACCGCCAATTTCAGCACCGAGTATGTCATCACTTGTATACACACGGAATGTGTTATTCATAAAAATATCCTGCACAACCAAAGAAATTTCCTCGTCGTCGGAGGCAACTACGTTTGCCGTTGGTATACCGAGAGCAACCTCCTCTGCGTGAGAAGGACCACTCATAACACCAAGACGAACATCGGGGATTTCATCTTTTATAACCTCAGACAAACGCTTAAGTGTGCTTGTTTCAAGTCCTTTTGCAATATTTAAAACAATCTGTCCCGAAGCTATGTGTTTTGCAAGCTCTTTTGTGATATTTCGTACCGCATGCGAAGGCGTTGATAAAACAATAAGCGCTGCATCTTTTACACAAACTCCCATATCGTTTGAGAATGTAATGTCACCATCAAGCTTAATTCCCGGTAAAAATTCTTTGTTTTCGCGGTCTTTTTTCAGACGGTCTGTTTCTTCTTTCTGCCATGACCATAAAAAAACCTCAAAACCCTTCGTAGATAAAAGGGAAGTGATAGCGCTGCCCCAGCTGCCCGAACCTATAACTGCAATTTTCATACAAGGAGCCCTCCTTATTTTTTCTGACCTATTTTTGATTCTGTTCCATTTATAAGACGCACAATGTTTGCGTGATGACGACCTATTGCAAGGACGCACATAATAATTGCTGTACCAAGCAAAATGTAATTATAATCTTTGTCTGCAAAAAAAGTAAAAATACATACTGAGGTGGGGAAAAGAAGTGCCCCTACTATTGAGCCAAGCGATATGTAACGTGTAAGCACCATTACAAGAAGTGCACCTATAAGTACAATCAAACCAACTCTCCAGTCAAGCATAAAAATTACTGCTGCAGAAGTTGAAATTCCTTTTCCGCCTTTAAACTGGAAAAATACAGGGTAATTATGTCCTAAAACAACAGCTACACCGCAAAGACAGGTGAGTATGTTTTTTGCGCTCAAAGGCTCTTCAAAGTTATTTTTTGCAATATTGCATACGATGATCGCAAGCAAAACAGCTATAACACCTTTTAGAGCATCGAGTATAAGAGTATATACACCGACTTTTTTGCCGTATGTTCTTAGCATATTTGTAGCACCTGCATTACCGCTGCCATGCTCTCTTATATCGCTGCCGATAAGCCTCGAAATGATAATTGATGAGTTTACACTGCCTATAAGATATGCAGCAATTGTAAATATAACAAATATTATTATGTCTTCTATTGTAAAATTCATAGTACAACCAAGCCTTTCGTCATCATTTGTTTTAATCAGTTGTTCTTTTCGCCGCTTTCACGAATTATAAAATGTATGGGTGTCCCTTCAAAACCAAAAGCACTTCTTAACTGATTTTCAAGATATCTTTGATATGAAAAATGGAACAGTTCCGCTTTATTTACAAAAATCACAAACGTAGGCGGTTTTGTGCTCGCCTGAGTTGCGTAGTATATGCGAAGGCGTTTTCCTTTATCCGACGGTGGCTGCACCTTTGCCGTAGCTTCTCCGATTACATCGTTTAGCATACCTGTACTGATACGCCTTGAATTTTGCTCTGCCACAGATTTAATCATCTCAAATACGCCGTCAACGCGGCTACCGGTTTTGGCAGAAATAAAATGCACCGGTGCATACTGCATAAATGCAAGCGTATCCATTATATCCATTTTGTAATTTCTCATCGTGTTTGTTTCTTTTTCAACGATATCCCACTTATTTACAACAACGATTGATGCTTTTCCGCTTTCGTGAACAAAACCTGCAATTTTAGAATCCTGCTCAGTTATACCCTCTGAGCCGTCAATCATTATAATACACACATCACTGCGCTCAACAGCAGCATAAGCACGGATAACGCTGTAACGCTCAATTCTTTCGTCAACCTTTGACTTTCTGCGTATTCCTGCTGTATCAATAAACATATAACGCTGTGATTCACGCTCGTAATAAGTATCAATAGCATCGCGCGTGGTGCCCGCGATATTTGTTACAATAACTCTTTGTTCACCAAGAATTCTGTTTATAAGCGAGGATTTACCCGCATTTGGTTTTCCCACAATCGCAACCTTTATTATATCGTCATCGTCGTCCATCTCCTCGGAAGAGGGGAAATACTTTGCCGCTTCGTCAAGCAAATCACCAACGCCAAGTCCGTGTGTGGATGAAATAGCAATCGGGTCACCAAGACCGAGGTTATAAAACTCATAAAAATCCATTGGCGGCTCACCCGTATTATCGATTTTGTTTACCGCAAGGATAATAGGTTTATTCGATTTTATCAGCATTGCCGCAACATCTTTGTCCGACGCTGTAAGACCATCGCGCACATTTACCATAAAAATTACAACGTGAGCCATATCAATAGCAAGCTCTGCCTGGGCACGCATCTGAGCAAGTATTTCATCATCAGCTTTTGGCTCGATACCGCCCGTGTCAATGAGCGTAAATTCGCGTCCAAGCCATTCTGCATCTGCAAAAACACGGTCGCGGGTAACGCCAGGCGTATCATCGACAATACTTATGCGCGTTCCGGCAATTTTATTAAAAAGTGTAGATTTTCCAACGTTTGGTCTTCCTACAATAGCAACTATCGGTTTTGCCATGAATGTTGTCCTCCTGTATGTTGTGATATATTTAAAATCTTTTCTGCAAAATCACATCCGTCATTTAAAACTGGGGTGATTTTTATTTTAAGCTTTTCTTCAAGCTCTGAAAGGCTTATATCGTCCAAAAATACGTCGTCGTCAGCGCGCAGCATTGATGCAGGAATAAAAAGCTCCTGTCCAAGATTGATGCCTGAAAGCTGAGCTTGTATATCGCACGCGCACACAAGTCCGCTCACATTTACGCCTCCACCAAAGAAATTGTTTTTTATTTTAAATACCTGTATCTTAATTCCTTCGCAATGTTTTTCGAGTTTATTTGCAAGTGATGATATAAAATCGTACGCAAGCTCGCCGGTTGCAATGCTTACGCATCTTTTATCAACACGGACAGGCATTTTCTCAAGAGCTGCCAAAAACTCATTTTCCATACTCACGATAAGACCTACGCCGTTATCAATTTGCGGATATCCGTCGTATTCATCTTCACTTGGGAAGGGAATATCCGTCATAAGATAAAATTCATCTGATGCGTATACAAGATTGTTATCGTATTGTTTTTTGAACTCTTTTTGGTATTTTTGAATTTGCAAAACAAGCTGGTGTGCACTGTCCTTATCAAAAGGCTTTAAAGGATAAAGTCCCTCGCGGTGTGCACTAAGTCCAACGGGAACAACACTTATACTGTTTACATACGGAGAAAGCCTTGCAAGGTCTGTAAGCGTTCTGTCAAGCTCATGCTTGTCATTTATATCAGGGCAAAGCACAATCTGGCAGTTCATATAGATACCATTTTGTGCCAGTTTTTGCATGATTTTATATAATTTTCCTGCAAATCTGTTATTAAGCATTTTTTCGCGAAGGGAAGGATTGGTCGTGTGCACAGACACATTAACCGGTGAAATTCGCATGCGTATAATACGCTCGATGTCCTTATCAGTTAAATTTGTAAGCGTAATATAATTTCCCTGCAAAAATGATAAACGCGCATCATCATCTTTGAAATAAACTGTTTTTCGCATACCTTTGGGAAGTTGGTCTATAAAGCAGAAAATACATTTGTTTTTACAGCTTTTCGGCTCGTCCATCAAAGAATTTTCAAACTCAATTCCCAAATCTTCATATCCTGTGTATACTTCTACTATTTCTCGCTCGCCGTCTTTTGTAAGAACTTCTATTTCAAGCTCTTCGTCGCACGATAAAAATTTATAATCTAAAACATCAGTAATTTCGGTGTTGTTTATGCTTATTATGCTGTCACCGGCTTCAAGACCGATTTGTTCGGCGATGCTTCCGGGCTCTACAGCCTTTATTTTTGCATTTTTCATAATATGCCCTTTCATAAGTGCTTAATATACATATATATCCAACTAATATTATCCACTAAAAACAGCAAATAGTCAAGTGTTTTTGAAAATATAGACCAAAAAACACAATATATAGTAAAATACTGTTGCGAAAGTTAATTAAATATGATATGATATTTTCGTTGAATTACAAAAAGGATGTTAACGATTATGAAAAAGAATACTAAAAAAATAACGCTTATGGTTATTCTTATAATAGCATTTTGTGTTTTAATGGCAATTATCGACGGAATACTTAAAGCGGATTACTTTACAAAGTCAATTGTAAAGCTTGTAATGTTTTCGATATTACCTCTTATATATTCTTTTTTTGACAAAGATTTGGATATTAAAAAAATATTTATTCCAAATAAGAAGGGGATTAAACTTGCCGCTGTTTTATGTGTGGTAGTTTATATAGTCATTTTAAGTGGATATTTATTACTTAAAGATGTTTTTGATTTTTCGGCTATTACAGCCTCTCTGACGAACAATATTGGCGTTACGGGGCAAAATTTCGTGTTCGTTTCTCTGTATATATCCTTTGTGAACTCTTTTTTAGAGGAGTTTTTCTTTAGAGGCTTTGCTTTTTTGACTCTAAAAAGAATAACTGGCAGAAAATTCGCCTATTTATTCAGTGCAGGTGTCTTTGCCCTTTATCATATAGCAATGATGATTGGATGGTTTAACCTTGATGTATTTATAATTGTCATGGCAGCACTTTTTGCGGGAGGAATTATTTTTAATTATCTTAATGAAAAAAGCTCGACAATTTATCCGTCATGGCTTGTGCATATGTTTGCAAATTTTGCAATAAACACAATAGGGTTTATGTTATTTGGAATAATATAAAATACATTTATAACAAATGAAAAAGGGGAAAAATTTATGATTCCGGCAATTACACTTTTTGCAGTAACGTACATACTTATACTTGCTTTTGGCAAGTACAGAACTTACATCGCTCTTGCGTCAGGCGTAATATTTGTTTTGACGGGTATGCTTCCGGTTACAAAGATACTTTCGGCGATAGACTTCAATGTTCTTTTAATGATTATTGGAACAATGGGACTTGTTTCCCTGTTCACTGAGAGTAAGATGCCGGCAATGCTTGCTGATATGGTTATGGAAAAAGTTCCTAACGTCAAGTGGGCGGCTGTTTCTCTGGCAATGTTTGCAGGTATAATATCGGCTTTCGTTGATAACGTTGCAACTGTGCTTATGGTTGCTCCGATTGGGCTTGCAATATGCAAAAAACTTGACACAAATCCTGTACCATTTATAATCGCTATTGCAGTGTCGTCCAATCTGCAGGGCGCAGCAACTCTTGTTGGTGATACAACTGCAATTATGCTCGGCTCGGCTCTCGACATGAGCTTTCTTGATTTCTTCTGGTATAAAGGAAGACCAAGTATATTCTTTGCGGTAGAACTTGGTGCGGTTCTTTCTGCGCTTATCCTTCTTTTTATATTCAGAAAGGAAAACAAACCTATTCCAAAAACAAACGAGCGTGCAAAAGTAACAGATTTTGTTCCGACTGTTCTTCTTGTAATGGTTCTTGTGCTTCTTATTGGAGCATCATTTATTCCGTCTAAGCCCGATATAACCAACGGTTTGATATGTTGCGTATTATTGTTAATTGGACTTGTTTATACAGTAGCAAAAAACAAAACATTTTCAGCGATTGTTGCTCCGCTTAAAGAAATAGACTTTCAGACAATAGGAATACTCATAGGAATATTTCTTATGATAGGCGGCGTATCAGAAATGGGCGTTATTGACGCATTGGCAAACCTGCTTGCAAAAGCAGGTGGGGGAAATATATTTGTTTTATATACAGTAATTGTACTTGCATCGGTTGTTATTTCTGCATTTATTGATAATATACCATACGTTGCAACAATGATTCCCGTTATAGCAGGCATTGCATCAGCTCTTAATATTGATGCAACTCCGCTGTATTTTGGTCTTCTTTCGGGCGCAACATTAGGCGGAAACTGTACACCGGTCGGAGCTTCTGCAAATATTACAGGAATTGGTATTTTGAAAAAAGCAGGGTATAGCGTGAAAAACGGCGATTTCTTTAAAATCGGAATACCATTTACAATAGCGGCAGTTGTGCCTGCATATATTTATATCTGGCTTGTGTATGGAATTTGATATAAGCTTGCATAAAAAACAAAAAGGAGCTTAAAAAATGCTTGATTTTACGTATTATACACCGACAAGAGTGCTTTTTGGAAAAGACAAACACAAAGATGTAGGAAAAATAGTAAAAGAATATGGCTACAACACCATTATGATGCAATACGGACAAAACAGCATCAAAAAAAGCGGTCTTTATGATGATGTGATGAGTTCATTAAAAGAAAATGGTATTAAAGTTATTGAAATGGGCGGAGTTGAGCCAAATCCAAAGGTTTCTTTTGTCAGAGAATCAGCAAAGGTTGCAAAAGAAAATAGCGTACAAATGATTTTGGCAGTTGGTGGCGGAAGTGTTATTGACTCATCAAAGACAACTGCCGTGGCCGCGGCAAATGATGAGGATATATGGGATTTTATAACACGAAAAGCTGTGCCTTATAAAGCTTTGCCGACAGGATGCATTCTTACACATTCAGCGGCAGGCAGCGAAATGAGTTCGTCTGCAGTTTTAACCAATACGGAAATTAATATGAAACGCGGCTATAATACTGATTTTAACAGATGCTTGTTTGCGATTTGCAATCCCGAGCTTACATATACTGTCAGCAAATATCAGACAGCGTGTGGAATTGTAGATATTATGGCGCATACTATGGAAAGATATTTTTCACCGTGCGAGCCTACCGATTTGACCGACAGAATCGCCGAAAGTCTTTTGGTTTCTGTTATTAATGCAGGCAAAGTATTGATGGAAAATCCTAAAGATTATAACGCGAGAGCAACTGTTATGTGGGCGTCAAGCCTTTCGCACAACGATTTAACAGGTTGTGGAAGAATAAATATGCTTCCTGTGCATCAGCTTGAGCACGCACTCAGCGGCGAATTTGACTTCGTTGCGCATGGTGCAGGACTTGCTGTTTTATTTCCTGCATGGGCAAGATATGTTTACGAAAAAAACATACAAAGATTTGCACAGTTTGCAAGACGTGTATGGGCAGTAGAGGAGATAGACAACAAAAAAGCGGCACTTTGCGGAATTGAAGAAATGGAAAGTTTTTTCACGCTTCTTGGTATGCCACTTAAATTGAGAGAATTTGGTATTGATAACTGCGCAGAGAGACTTTCAAAGCTTTGCACTTTTGACAAGACAAGAACAATTCAAAGCTATACAGAGCTTGATTTTGATAATATAAGAGAAATATTTGACAGTTGTTATTAAAAATATTATAATAAATGACAATAAACTACACAGAATGGAGAGAATTATTATGTTAACACCGGCAAAAAGAGAATTTATTGAGTTTATGATGAGTGCAGATGTACTCAGATTTGGAGATTTTGTTACCAAAAGCGGTCGTAATACGCCGTACTTTGTAAATACGGGCAATTATAAAACAGGAGCACAGTTTGCGCGTCTTTCAAAGTTTTATGCTGATTTGATACACAGTAAGATTGGTGATAACTTTGATGCACTTTTTGGACCGGCATACAAGGGAATAGTGCTTGCGGCAGGAGCGGCGGGTGCACTTTATACAGAGCATGGAATTGATAAGCCGTATTTTTATAACCGCAAGGAAGTCAAAGACCATGGCGAAGGTGGAAGCATTGTTGGATATAAGCCGCAGGATAATGATAAAATAATAATAGTTGAGGATGTTATCACAGCAGGAACAGCACTTCGTGAAACTCTTCCGATATTGAAGGCTGCAGCAAAGGTTTCGGTAAACGATATGTTTATTTCTGTAAACAGATGCGAATATGGTCAAAATCCCGAAAAAGCAGTTACTGATGAGGTAAGAGATGAGTTTGGCATAAATGTACATGCAATCATAGATGTAGTAGATATTCATGAGTATTTAAAAGAAAAAGAAGAATATGCAAGCGTAGCCTCGGCAATGGAAGGTTATATGCAAAAATATTGCGTAATCAACAAATAATTTTATACATAAAGAAATAAGGCGGACTATGTCCGCTTTTTTCAATATCTGTATTGAATTATTAGTTTTTTAATGGTATAATTTAGTGCATAACAAAGTAAAGCTATATACAAACTATAAGATAAAAAAGGAATGAGCGGGTATGAAAAACGGTTTTATAAAAACGGCAGCAGTTACTTGTGATATAAAAGTAGCTGATACTGTGTATAATGCTGAAAATATTATTGCAAAAATTAAGGAGGCAACGCGTGCGGGCGCAAAGCTTGTTGTTTTTCCCGAGCTTTGTATAACAGGCTGCACCTGTGGTGATTTGTTTTTTCAGAAAACCCTTCTGGATTCATCTTTGACAGCTCTTAAAAGCATTTTAAAACGCACAAGAGGACTTGATACACTCTGCGTTATTGGTTTGCCCGTGATGCATAATATGAAGCTTTATGATTGCGCCGCTGCAATACATAGCGGTAATATTCTTGCGCTAATTCCTAAAACAAATATTTCAAGTTCCGAAAGCAGATACTTTTGCACGGCTTTCGACGATAATGAAGAAATTGAAATTCTAGGAACTAAGTGTCCTTTTGGTGCAAAAATGATTTTCTCATGCACCAATTTACCACAGTTTAGTATTGGCGTTGAGATAGGCGATGATTTATATGCGCCCGTGCAGCCGTCACAATCTCATGTAATGGCAGGTGCCACGATTATACTAAATCCTTCTGCAAACGCTCAAATAATCGGTAAGCAAGAATACACTCGTTTGATTGTAAAATCTCAGTCAGCACGTCTTGTGTGCGGTTATGTATATGCCGACGCAGGAAACGGTGAATCCACAACCGATATGGTTTTTGCAGGACACAATCTTATATGCGAAAACGGCAACATATTAAGCGAAAACAAGCTTTTTGAAAACGGAATAATTTATAGCGAAATAGACGTAGACAAGCTTGTATGCGAGCGTATTAAAACCAAAGATATGTATCCAAGCTACAACGAAGGATATGAATACGTTAATTTTGATATGAAACTTTCAAAAACGAAGCTTACAAGAGCAATTGAAAAAAGACCATTTGTTCCTATGGACGAGAGCGAGCTTTCTAAAAGATGCGAACAAATTCTCACAATACAAAGTATGGGCCTTAAAAAACGCCTTGAACATTCAGGCTCAAAAAAAGCTGTTGTCGGAATATCGGGCGGACTTGATTCGTGTCTTGCTCTTTTGGTTATGCACAAGACGATGAATCTTCTTAACAGAGATTCTTCTGACATAGTTGCAGTTACAATGCCTTGCTTTGGTACAACAAAGCGCACACGCTCAAATGCAGAGCTTTTATGCGAAGCACTTGGAGTAACTCTTGAAACAGTTGATATTACAAAATCGGTAAAACAGCATTTTGAAGATATAGGACAAAGTGAAGATAATTATGACGTTGTATACGAAAACTCGCAGGCGAGAGAACGTACACAGGTTTTGATGGACATTGCTAACAGATGTGGCGGTCTTGTAGTAGGTACGGGTGATTTGTCCGAACTTGCACTTGGCTGGGCAACTTATAACGGCGACCATATGTCTATGTACGGCGTCAACGCATCTGTGCCAAAAACACTTGTGCGTCACATAGTAAAATACTGTGCAGATACAGCAGAAAACGAAAAACTGCGAAAAGTTTTATGCGATATTCTTGATACACCTGTAAGTCCTGAGCTTCTTCCTGCTGATAAACACGGTCTTATAGCACAAAAAACAGAGGATTTGGTAGGGCCGTATGATTTGCACGATTTCTTTTTGTATTATATGGTGCGTTTTGGCTTTGCACCATCAAAAATTTATGATATGTGTGCGTATGCTTATGACGGTGAATATACAAAAAAACAAATACTTTATTGGATGAAAGTATTTTACAGACGCTTTTTCTCTCAGCAGTTTAAGCGTTCGTGTCTTCCTGATGGAGCGAAGACGGGAAGTGTTACTCTTTCGCCGAGAGGCGACTTTAAAATGCCAAGCGATGCATCGTCAAAGCTTTGGCTTGATGAAATCGAAAAACTGGATTAAAACGATTTTTGGAGGAAAAAGACATAATGAGCGAATCAATTTGCGATAATTTGTTTTCGGGGCTTAACGATATGCAAAAAGAGGCAGTTATGCATACAGAAGGGCCGCTTCTTATTCTTGCAGGTGCAGGCAGCGGAAAAACAACTGTGCTTGTAAACAGAATTGCATATCTGCTTACACAAAAAAATGTGCGCCCGTATAACATTTTGGCAATTACATTTACAAATAAAGCGGCAAATGAAATGAAAACGCGTGTGGAGCGGCTTTTCGATGAAACTGCAGGCGATATATGGGTTTCGACTTTTCACTCTATGTGCGTAAAAATTTTGCGCCGTTACATAACACGACTTGGTTATGAGAATAGTTTTGTTATATATGACTCTGCAGATTCACAAACAGTTATAAAAGACTGTTTAAAGCAGCTTAATTTGTCGGACGACAACTTTAAGCCACGCAGCGTACTTGCACAAATCAGTAATGCAAAGGATGACCTAATCGGCCCCGAAGAGTTCAGTGAGCAAAACGCAGGCGATTTTCGTCTAAGCAATATTGCAAAACTTTACAGCGCATATCAAAACATATTAAAAGCAAATAATGCGCTTGATTTTGATGATATTATAGTAAATACCGTAAAGCTTTTTGAAGAAAACCCTGATGTGCTTGAATATTATCAAAAAAAGTTTCACTATATTATGGTCGATGAGTATCAGGACACAAATAATGCTCAATACAGACTTGTATCACTTTTATCGGCTGCAAGAAGAAATTTGTGTGTTGTTGGTGATGATGACCAGAGCATATATAAATTCAGGGGGGCAAATATCCGTAATATTCTCGATTTTGAAAAAGAATTCCCCGATGCAAGAATAATAAAACTCGAACAGAATTATCGTTCGACACAAAACATACTAAACGCCGCAAATGATGTAATTTCTCACAACCGAAAAAGAAAAGGCAAAAATTTGTGGACAAGCGGCGAAGAAGGCGATAAAATCTATTTTTACGATGCAGAAAACGAGCACGATGAGGCGCGCTTTATTGCACGTGAAATCGACAGAAAGGTATCAGAGTGTGAAAGAAACTTTTCTGATTTTGTAATTCTTTATCGCACAAATGCACAGTCGCGTGTTCTTGAAGAAATGCTTTTAAAGCAGGGCATACCATACAGAGTGCTTGCAGGACTTCGCTTTTATGACCGAAAAGAAATAAAGGATATTATAGCGTATCTGCGTGTTATTCAGAATCCTGCCGATTCTGTCAGCCTTAAAAGAATTATCAACGAGCCAAAGCGTGGCATTGGACAAACCACACTTAATCATGCTCAGGAGCTTGCAGACAGTATAAATTCAAGTATGTATGACGTAATAAAAGATGCAAATCTTTATTCGGAATTACAAAGAGCAGCTGTAAAGCTCAATGACTTTACAAATATGATTGATACACTTAGACGCGCTTGCGGAGATATGCGTCTTACTGATTTTGTTGAACTTGTGCTTGAAAAGAGCTCATACAAGCAATCGTTAGTGCTTGAAAATTCAATCGAGGCACAGGGAAGACTTGAAAACCTCGATGAATTCATGTCTGTTGTAAAAGAGTATGAAAATACAGCAGAAGAACCATCACTTTCCGATTTTCTCGAAAGCGTATCACTTATTTCGGATATAGATAACTACGATGAGGATCAACCAAGTGTTGTGCTTATGACGATACATTCTGCCAAAGGACTCGAATTTCCTGTTGTTTTTATTGCAGGAATGGAGGAGGGACTTTTTCCGGGGTCGCGTTCAATTATTGACGAAGATGAGATAGAAGAGGAACGTCGTTTATGCTATGTTGCAATTACGCGTGCTAAACAAATGCTCTATCTTACAAAAGCACAAACCCGTATGCTTTTTGGACAAACCTCGTATCCGTCGGTATCGAGATTTGTAAAAGAAATTCCACCGGAGCTTATAATGGAATTTGGCACAAAAAAGAAAAAGCCCGCGCAGACATATAATCTTGATTCGTATTTATCAAAATCAAACGCACGAAGCGTTATTGAAAAATTTGAAAATGCAACAAAGGCAAGCTTGTTTAATGCGTTTGATGTGAGAAAATCGTCAGCGCCAACAGCGCTTGATTATGGCGTAGGAGACAGTGTCATTCACAAAAAGTTCGGACGTGGTAAGGTATTGGCGATAACACCGCTTGGAAACGATAATAAGGTGTCAATCGAATTTGAAAATGGCGAAATAAAAAATCTGATGGCAATGTTTGCAAATTTAAAAAAAGCATAATAATGACATAAAAATTATAAAGAAGGCGATATATTTTATGAACAAAGAAAATTTAACAATGCTTACCGATTTTTACGAATTTACGATGGCAAATGGCTATTTTGAACATGGCTTTGTGGACAAAATAGCGTATTTTGACATGTTTTTTCGCAAAGTACCTGATGGTGGCGGATTTGCCATTATGGCAGGCGTTGAACAGCTTATTGAATATTTAAAGGATTTGACTTTTAATGATGAAGATATCGAGTTTTTGCGTGGGAAAAAGATATTTTGTGAGGAATTTTTGAGTTATCTTCGAGGTTTTAAATTTGCGTGTGATGTATGGGCAATCCCAGAAGGCATGCCCATTTTTCCGGGTGAACCTATTGTAACCGTGCGCGGACCTGTTATACAGGCGCAGTTTATAGAAACAATGATACTTCTTACTGTAAACCATCAAAGTCTGATTGCGACAAAAGCAAACAGAATTGTGCGCGCTGCAGATGGAAGACCTGTAATGGAATTTGGTTCAAGACGTGCGCAAGGATATAACGCGGCAATTATGGGTGCGCGTGCATCCTATATCGCAGGGTGCGCCGGAACTGCATGTGCTATTGCAGAACGTAAATATGGCGTGCCGGCACTTGGAACTATGGCGCACAGCTGGATACAGCTATTTGACAATGAATACGATGCTTTTGCCGCATACGCAAAGACGTATCCAAATGATTGCACATTGCTTGTAGACACATATAACGTATTAAAAAGCGGTATTCCGAACGCAATTAGGGTTTTTAATGATGTGTTGTTACCTATGGGATGCAGGCCAAAGGGAATACGCATTGACAGCGGAGATATAACTTATTTGTCAAAAAAAGCACGAAAGATGCTTGATGAGGCAGGTTTTGAGGACTGTAAAATAGTTGCATCAAATTCGCTTGATGAGTTTATCATACGCGACACTCTTATGCAGGGGGCAAAAATAGACTCTTTTGGCGTAGGTGAAAGACTTATTACATCGAGGTCTGAGCCTGTATTTGGAGGAGTGTATAAGCTTTGCGGAGTTGAAGAGGACGGAAAAATTATTCCAAAAATCAAGCTCAGCGAAAACGTTACAAAGATTACTACGCCTTGCTTTAAACAGGTTTACAGGCTGTTTTCAAAAGAAAACGATAAAGCAATTGCAGATGTAATTACGCTGCACGACGAAGATATTGATAATTCACAACCATATGAAATTTTTGACCCTGAGCATGTATGGAAAAGAAAGGTTGTTGAAGATTTTTACGCAAAACCTTTGCTTGTCAAAATCTTTGATAAAGGCGAGTGTATATATGAAAGCCCAAAGCTTGAAGAGATAAAAGCCTTCTGTAAGCAGCAGATTGATACGCTTTGGGACGAGGTTATACGTTTTGAAAATCCACACAGCTATTACGTTGACCTGTCGCAAAAGCTTTGGAATATAAAAAATGATTTATTAAAACAACATTCAAAATAATGTATAAAATATACTTGCAGATATTATATTTGAACGGAGAGAGTTATGGCACTTTTTTGTATATCCGATTTACATCTTTCACTCGGCGTTGACAAGCCGATGGATGTTTTTGGAGGAGTATGGGAAAACTATATAGAAAAGCTTGAAAAAAACTGGCGTGAAATTGTATCAGACAATGATTATGTTGTCATGCCTGGTGACTTTTGCTGGGCGATGCATCTTAACGAATCAAAAAAAGATTTTGAATTTTTAAATGCTCTTCCGGGTATAAAGATACTTTTAAAAGGCAATCATGATTATTGGTGGGACACTGTAAGCAAGCTAAGACGTTTTGTAACTGACAACGCATACAGTAATATACAGTTTTTGCAAAACAACTTTTTTCTCTACAATAACTGTGCAATATGCGGAACTCGTTTTTGGCTGTGTCCGGGTGCATCGGCATTTACAGGTGAGGACGAAAAAATCTATTTGCGCGAGCTTGGCAGGGCAGAGCTTTCGCTTGCAGACGCTGCGAAAAAAAATCCAAATCAAATTTTGTTTTTTACGCATTATCCGCCGTTTTCAAATCCGCAAAAGCCAGATGATGCATTTTGTGAGCTTATGCAAAAATATGGTGTTTCACACGTATTATACGGTCATCTTCATGGCGATGCCAAAAATTATGCCTTCACAGGTGAGTATAAAGGTATAAAATTTGACCTTGTTTCATGTGATTATTTGGAATTTACGCCAAAAATGCTTATTAAATAAAGATTTTTTCAAAAAAAGGTTGCAAATTTTTACATATGTGGTATAATATTTTATTGATTGTTTAGATTGCAAAAGAAAAATTATCTAAATTAAATTTGGAGGAAAGATTGAAAATGAGTGTTAAGGTTGAAAAGTTAGAAACAAACGTAGTTGAGCTTGAATTCGAAGTAAGCAAAGAAGATTTCGAATCTGCTATGCAGCGTTCGTACATAAAGAACGTAAAAAGCATCAACATCCCCGGTTTCCGTAAGGGAAAAGCACCGAGAAAAATAATTGAGAATATGTACGGAAAAGAGATTTTCTATGATGATGCTATTAATTTTGTATTTCCTGATGCTTATGAGGCAGCTTTGAAAGAAGCTAAAGTTGAGCCTGTATCACGTCCGGATGTTGATATTAAGCAATTCCCGACAGATGAGCTTAATCTTATTTTGACAGCAAAGGTTACAGTAAAGCCTGATGTTAAAATCAGCAAATTTGATAAAATAGATGCTAAAAAGCCTGAATATCCTGTAACTGATGAGGATATCGAAAACGAGCTTAAGAGCCGTCAAAATCAAAATGCACGTGTAATCACGGTTGAAGACCGCGCTGCACAAAAAGATGACGTTGTTGTTATCGATTTCGAAGGTTTTGTAGATGGCGTTGCATTTGAGGGTGGTAAGGGTGAAAACTTTAACCTTACACTTGGTTCGGGTCAGTTTATTCCTGGCTTTGAGGATCAGCTTATCGGCGCAAATATCGGCGATGAAGTTGACGTTAACGTTACTTTCCCAGAAGAGTACCATGCACCTGATTTGGCAGGTAAGCCGGCACTCTTCAAAGTTAAGCTTCACAGCATAACTGCAAAAGAGCTTCCTGAGCTTGATGATGAATTTGCAAAAGATGTAAGCGAATTTGATACACTTGATGAACTTAAAAATGATATTAAGTCAAAGCTTGAAGAAAACAACGAAAGACGTGCTAAGCAGGAATTTGAAAACGATGTAATAGATTTTATCATATCAAAGATGAAGACTGAAATTCCGGAAATTATGTACGAAAATCGTATAGATGAGCTTGTACGTGATTTTGAGATGCGCCTTTCATATCAAGGTATGAGCGTTGAGCAGTACCTTGGATATGCAGGTATGGATATGGCTACTTTCAGAGGTCAGTTTAAAGAGCAGGCAGAAAAGCAGGTTAAAGGTATGCTTGCTATTGAAGCTATGGCTAAGAAAGAAAAGATCAAGGCTCTTAAGGACGATGTTACAAAAGAGTACAAAAAGCTTGCTGAGCAGTACAAAATGGACGTTGATAAGATCAAAAGCTTCATAAACGAAGAAGATCTTAAAAAGGATATTATAACAAACAAAACTATCGAGGCATTACTTGCTATGGCAAGCGGTGAAGCTGCCGAGGAGTAATCCAAGATTTTAACAGTATAATATATAATGACAGGAGTGAAACGTTATGAACATGAGTTTAGTACCTACAGTTATTGAGCAGACCAATCGCGGTGAACGTGCGTATGATATTTTTTCGCGCTTGCTTAAAGAGAGAATTGTGTTTTTAGGTGAAGAGGTAAACGATGTAACTGCCTCGCTCGTTGTTGCACAATTGCTTTTCCTTGAAAGTGAAGACCCCGATAAAGATATCCAGTTTTATATAAACAGTCCCGGTGGCTCGATTACAGCCGGTATGGCGATTTATGATACTATGCAATACATTAAGTGCGATGTATCAACAATCTGTATCGGTATGGCAGCAAGTATGGGAGCTTTCCTTCTTGCAGCAGGACAGAAGGGTAAACGTTTCGCTCTTCCTAATAGTGAAATTATGATTCATCAGCCACTTGGTGGTATGCAGGGTCAGGCTACCGATATTAAAATTCATGCTGACAGAATCATAAAAATCCGTGATACTTTAAATAATATCTTAAGCGAAAGAACAGGTCAGCCCCTTGAAAAGATTCAGCTTGATACTGAGCGCGATAACTTTATGAGTGCTCAAGAAGCTAAGGCTTATGGTCTTATCGATGAGGTAATTTCGCGCAAGGCATAATTTTCTTATTTTGATTTTCCTGTAAAGAGGTGAAACAATGTCCGGTAACAAAACGACATCAAACAACAATACAAAACAATTAAGATGCTCTTTTTGCGGTAAACCGCAGGAAAGTGTGAAAAAGCTTGTTGCAGGGCCGGGAGTCTATATCTGTAACGAGTGTATTTCGCTGTGTCAAAGCGTAATTGATGGCGAATATGACATTGATTCTATGGAAGTCGATTTGGAAAATATTCCAAAGCCGAAAAAAATTAAAGAAATCCTTGACCAGTATGTAATAGGGCAGGAGCAGGCAAAAAAAGCTATGTCTGTTGCTGTTTATAACCATTATAAGCGTATAGAACATGAAAATCACATTGATGATGTTGAGCTTCAAAAAAGTAATATATTGCTTTTGGGTCCTACCGGTTCAGGCAAGACGTTCCTTGCACAAACGCTTGCTAAGATTTTAAATGTTCCATTTGCAATAGCTGATGCAACCTCTCTTACCGAGGCAGGTTATGTTGGCGAAGATGTTGAAAATATTCTTTTAAAGCTTATACAGGCTGCTGATTATGACATTGATATGGCTGAGCGCGGTATTATCTATATTGATGAGATTGATAAGATTTCAAAGAAATCAGAAAATGTGTCAATTACGCGTGATGTCAGTGGTGAAGGTGTTCAGCAATCACTATTAAAAATTCTTGAAGGAACTGTCGCGTCTGTTCCGCCTCAGGGTGGCAGAAAGCATCCTCATCAGGAGTTTATACAAATAGACACAACAAACATATTGTTTATTTGTGGCGGTGCTTTTGATGGAATTGATAAGATTATAAATGCCCGTACAGGTAAAAACTCAATTGGTTTCGGCGCAAAGGTTGAAAGTAAAAAAGAGCTTGACCTTGGAAAAGTGCTAAAAAATATTACACCTCAGGATTTGCTCAAATATGGTTTGATACCTGAGTTTATAGGTCGTTTGCCAATTATATCAACGCTTGATAATCTTGACCGTGAAGCACTTGTAAGAATCCTTACAGAGCCTAAAAACGCACTTGTAAAGCAATATCAAAAGCTGTTTGATATGGATGATGTATATCTTGAATTTGACCGCAAGGCGATTGAGGCAATAGCCGATAAAGCCAGTGAGCTTAACACGGGAGCGCGCGGACTTCGTTCAATTGTGGAAGAAATTATGATGGATATTATGTTTGAAATTCCGTCCGATGATACTATTGAGCGTTGTATTATACACGAAGATACAGTATTAAACGGCGCTGCACCCGAAATAATTCGTAGCCAACAAGCAAAAAAAAGCAAGAATATTTCATCAGCTAAAAGTAAAAGAATGGCTGACAGAGATATCGGTTAATTACAAAATTTTCTAACAGCGCTCAGTTTTGGGCGCTGTTTTTATATGTGCTGTTTATATAGCATAGTTTTTATAAAATACTTGTAAATATGAGAAAAATAGCGTATAATATTATAAAACAGCGATGTCTAATACAAAACGAAGGAGAAAATTTATGTCTGATAATATAGAACGCAACGATATTGATAATATAGAATATAGTCAAATGCCAATGATGGCAATGCGCGGAATTGTTGTTTTTCCGTATATGATTACTCATTTTGATGTTGGTAGGGAAAAGTCTGTAAAAGCACTTGAGGCAGCTATGGCAAGTGACCAGACGATTTTTTTGGTTGCTCAAAAAGATGTCGAAATAGATTTGCCCGTTGAAGAAGACTTGTATAAAGTTGGAACAATTGCAAAGATAAAACAAGTTGTAAAGCTTCCGGGCGATTCTGTAAGAATACTTGTTGAAGGTATTTGCCGTGCAAAAATTGTTAATCTTGTATCGGGCGAGCCATACTTTATAGCTTCTGTGGAGGAAATAAAAGACGAAATCGAAGACCAGATTATATCTGATGCTCTTTTGCGTCAGCTTCGCGCTACTTTTGAACAGTATTTTTCTTTTAACAACAAAATAAATTCCGAGTCTATGATGTCAATTATGGCAATTGATGATATATCAAAAATTACCGACGTGATAACATCAAATATATCTTTACGATATACGGATAAACAAATTATTCTGGAAACCTCGGGCGTGTTTGACAGAGTTACACGTCTTATTGCTATACTCAAAAATGAAATTGAAATTATAAGGCTTGAGCAAAACATTTCCGAAAAAGTTAAGTCTCAAATCGACAAAAACCAACGTGAATATTACCTTAGAGAACAATTAAAGGTTATTTCTGATGAGCTTGGCGATAAAGAGGGAATAAACGGCGAAATAGCTGAATATAACAAAAAAATTGAAAAGGCTCAGCTTACAGGCGATATTAAAGAAAAGCTGACAAAAGAATTGCAGCGACTTTTAAAGCAGCCATTAGGTTCGCCCGACGCTGCTGTTATACGCAATTATCTTGATTCAGTTTTGGAGATGCCTTGGAATATATCAACAAAAGAAAGATTTGACATAAAAAAAGCAGAAAGAATTTTAAACGAAGAGCATTATGGTCTTGATAAAGTAAAAGAGAGAGTACTTGAATATCTTTCTGTAAGAAAGCTTGCTAAAAATGTGCCTTCACCGATTTTGTGCTTCGTAGGGCCTCCCGGAGTAGGTAAGACCTCTATTGCAAAATCAATAGCAGAAGCACTTAACAGAAAATATGTAAGAATATCACTCGGTGGAGTGCGCGATGAATCAGATATACGCGGTCATAGAAAGACATATATTGGCTCGATGCCTGGACGTATTATGAATGCTATGAAGCTTGCAAAAAGTAGTAATCCGCTTATGCTTCTTGATGAGATTGACAAAATGGGAAATGATTTTCGCGGTGACCCCTCGGCAGCAATGCTCGAAGTGCTTGATGCGGAGCAAAACTTTGCGTTTCGCGACCACTATTTAGAAGTACCATTCGATTTATCAAATGTGTTATTTATAACCACGGCAAATACTCTTGATACAATCCCTACGGCACTTTTAGACCGTATGGAAGTAATTAATATAGGTGGATATACAACAGAAGAAAAGCTTAATATTGCTAAAAAGCACATTGTACCAAAGCAAATGAAACAGCATGGTCTAAAAGCATCACAGATTCTTATTGAGGATGATGCAATTGTAGATATAATTGAGTATTATACTCGTGAAGCAGGTGTGAGAAATATGGAACGCACCATTGCCGAGGTATGCAGAAAATGCGCAAAAACGATTGTGTCAAGCAAACAAAAGAGCATTATAGTTACATGTGAAAATCTTAATAAATATCTTGGTAAAAAGAAATTTTTATACGACAAAATTGAAAAAGACGACGAAATAGGCGTTGTGCGTGGTCTTGCATGGACAAGTGTTGGCGGAGATACACTTAATGTTGAAGTAAATACAATGCCTGGAAATGGCAAAATCGAACTTACAGGTCAGCTTGGCGACGTTATGAAGGAATCGGCAAGAACAGCTCTTAGTTATGTTCGTTCACGGGCGAATATGCTTGGTATTGAACCATCATTTTATCAATGCGTCGATTTGCATATACACGTTCCTGAAGGCGCAGTACCAAAGGATGGTCCTTCAGCAGGTATTACAATAGCGTGTGCCATTATTTCTGCACTCAGCGGGCGAAGCGTATATTCAAATGTAGCTATGACGGGAGAAATTACTCTTCGCGGGCGAGTGCTTCCAATAGGCGGTCTTAAAGAAAAGGCGCTTGCGGCGTATAGGGCAGGGGTTAAAACAGTAATTATTCCCGATGAAAACAGTCGCGACCTTGACGAAATATCAGATACAATAAAAAATGAAATTAATTTTGTGCCTGTAAAAAATATTGACGAAGTGCTTGAATTAGCACTTTCAAAGAATAAAAAGCGTGGTTTTAAGCTTGATATGGCTCCTATAGGACCGATTATACAAGCTCAGCCCCAGCTTTCGAACGAAATCGGATCTATAAAACAATAATTTCGCTATAAACAGGGGGGAAGGTCATGAATCTTCATAATGCTGATATTACAATTTCGGCGGTTTCGCCATCACAATATCCAAAAACTAACGTGCCTGAATTTGCATTTGCAGGACGTTCCAATGTGGGAAAATCCTCACTTATAAACAAACTTTTGAATCGCAAATCACTTGCAAGAGTGAGCGCATCGCCTGGAAAAACAGCAACGATTAACTTTTATGATATTGATAAAACTATATTTCTTGTTGACCTGCCGGGCTATGGTTATGCAAGTCGCTCAAAAGCAGAGATAAAAAAATGGGGCGAAATGATTGAAACGTATCTTAATGGCAGAGAGCAGCTATATCAGGTGTTTCTGCTTGTCGACAGCCGCCACAAACCAACGGCTGATGATAAAATGATGCTTGATTGGATACGCGCGGCACAAGAAACTGTAGTTGTAATTGCAACAAAAACAGATAAACTTTCAAAAAAACAGCTCGAAGAAAATCTTGATATGATTTATGACGAATTAAATCTTACAGAAGATGATTTGCTCGTTCCGTTTTCAACAAAAAATGACGAAGGCAAGGTTACTGTCTGGGATGTTATAAATTTACTTAGAACAGCCGACGGAGAATATTAATTAAAAAATTTACCATAATTATTTTATGTAAACCATTTACACAAATGGATAAAAAAGCCTTGACTTTATATACAAAAAACGATAAAATATTTATTGTCAATTCTCTCCCTTTTTTGGGGGAGTTTGCTTTGTAAATCGGTTTTTATTTATATAAATTTATTATATTTTGGAGGAAGAATTATGCTTACAAAGGCACCAAGAGGTACCAGCGATATATTGTCGCCCAATACTGCTAAATGGCAATACATTGAAGCGAAAGCACGTGATATTTGTGCTCGATTTGGCTATGGTGAAATTCGCACACCCACATTTGAACATACAGAGCTTTTTTTACGCGGTGTAGGGGATACGACTGATGTAGTAGAAAAACAGATGTATACATTTACCGACAAGGGAGATCGCAGTATTACACTTCGCCCTGAAGGTACAGCTTCTGCTGCGCGTGCGTTTATAGAACATAATCTTGGAGCAAATCCTCTGCCTGTAAAGCTTTTTTATACAATACCTTGTTTTAGATATGAAAAACCTCAGGCAGGACGCCTTCGTGAATTTCATCAGTTTGGCGTAGAGGTTTTTGGCTCTGATAAACCAAGCGTTGATGTCGAAATTATATCTCTTGCTATAATGTACTTAAATGAACTCGGTCTTAGTGACTTGACACTTAATATTAACTCTATAGGATGTCCTGAGTGTCGCAAAAAATATAACGAAATACTTATAGCGTATTTTAAAGAGCATTATGACGAATTATGTGATACATGCAAGAGCAGACTTGAGCGTAATCCGCTTCGTATTCTTGATTGCAAATCACCAATATGCGGTGCACTTGCCAAAAATGCGCCAAAGCTTGTCGACTATATCTGCGACGAGTGTAGCGAACATTTTGAGGCAGTAAAAACAGGTCTTGATACAATAGGTATTTCATATACTGTTGACCCTGATATTGTACGTGGACTTGACTATTATACAAAAACTGTTTTCGAAGTTTCTTCGAACGATATTGGCTCTCAATCTGCTGTATGTGGTGGTGGACGCTATGACGGATTGATAAGTGAGCTTGGTGGAAATGCTACACCCGGAATTGGTTTTGCGCTTGGAATTGAAAGGCTTATTATGGTTATGGAAAACAAAGGTCTTTCTTTTGGCGAGGTAAAACAACCAAAGCTTTTTGTGGCAACTATCGGAGAAAAAGCTGATATTTATGCAGAAAAGCTTATATATGACCTGCGTAGTGCAGGAATTATTTGCGAAAAAGACCGTATGGGAAGAAGCCTTAAGGCGCAAATGAAATATGCCGACAAATCAGGTTATTTATACACGGTTGTGCTTGGTGATGATGAAATTGACAAAAATGAAGCAACGCTTAAAAATATGAGCGACGGTACAACATTAGCTGTAACGCTTGATAAGCTTAAGGATTATTTAAAATAGAAATGAGGAGATTTTAATGGATTCACTAAAGGGTATTAAACGCAGTCATTACTGCGGACAGCTTTCAGAAGCTAATATAGGACAAACAGTTACAGTTATGGGATGGGTTGACGTATACCGCAATCTTGGTTCGCTTATATTTGTAGATTTGCGCGACCGCTATGGCAAAATTCAGCTTTCTTTTGATACAGATATTAACAAGGATTTGTTTGAAAAAGCCGCATCACTAAGAAGCGAATATGTTATCGCCGCAATAGGTGAGGTTGTGCTTCGTAGCGCGCCTAATCCAAAAATTCCTACAGGTACTATCGAAATTAAAGTAAACGAACTTCGTATACTCAGCAAATCCGAAACGCCTCCTTTTGAAATAAAAGATGAAACAGATGTAAAGGATGAACTCAGATTAAAGTACCGTTATCTTGATTTGCGTCGTAAACCGATGCACCAAAACCTTGTATTAAGACATAAGGTTGCAAAGATTGCACGCGATTTCTACGATGAAAACGGTTTTCTTGAAATTGAAACGCCAATTCTTACCAAAAGTACGCCTGAGGGTGCGCGTGATTATCTTGTACCAAGCAGAATACATCACGGCAAGTTTTATGCGCTTCCGCAGTCACCACAGCTTTATAAGCAGATTTTGATGCTTTCAGGAATGGACCGATATTTCCAGATTGCAAAGTGCTTCCGTGATGAAGATTTGCGTGCAGACAGACAGCCCGAATTTACACAAATTGACCTTGAGATGTCATTTGTTGAGATAGACGATGTAATCGAAGTAAATGAACGTATGATTGCGCGCGTATTTAAAGAAGTTATGGGAATGGATATACAAACTCCTTTCATGCGTATGCCTTACAAAGAGGCAATGGAGCGTTTTGGTTCTGATAAGCCCGATACACGTTTTGGACTTGAAATTGTTAATATAAGCAATATTGTAAAAGATTGTGGCTTTGGAGTATTTGCCGGTGCGGTAAAAGACGGCGGTAGCGTAAGAGCTATAAATATAGATGGTGGCGCAGATAAATTGAGCCGCAAAGACCTCGATTCTCTCGGTGAATTTGTAAAAACATACCGTGCAAAAGGTCTTGCATGGATGGTACGTGAAGAAAATGGGGTGCGTTCACCAATTGCAAAATTCTTAACAGAAGATGAAATTAATGCAATTTTTGAAAAAATGGGCACTAAGGTAGGGGATACAGTTGTTTTTGTTGCAGACAAAGACAAAGTTGTGTTTGATTCACTTGGAGCACTCCGCTGTGAAATTGCACGCAGACTTGATTTAATTGATAAAAACAAGTTTAACTTATTATGGGTTACAGAATTTCCGCTTCTCGAGTATGACGAGGAAGAGGGACGCTATGTTGCAATGCATCATCCGTTCACTTCGCCGATGGACGAGGACGTTGAGTTTCTTGAAACTGACCCTGGCCGCGTTCGCGCAAAAGCATATGATATCATATTAAACGGTTGTGAGCTTGGTGGCGGCAGTATAAGAATATTTAACTCGCAATTGCAGGAGAAAATGTTTGAGGTAATAGGCCTTGAAAAAGAAGAGGCACAGGCACGTTTCGGTTATCTGCTTGAGGCATTTAAGTATGGTACACCGCCACATGGCGGCATGGCTTATGGACTTGACAGATTTGTAATGCTTCTTTGCGGAGCAGAATCAATAAGGGAAGTAATTGCATTTCCGAAAGTTCAAAACGCTTCAGAACTTATGACAAATTCACCCGATATTGTATATGAAAAGCAATTAGAAGAGCTTGGAATTAAATCCTGCGAAGAAAAATAAATAAAAACTAAAACCTTGTATCAGTAAAAAGAATTCTTGATACAAGGTTTTTTTATGTCATAAATAAGAAATAGGGGAAATTTTTAAATAAATCTAATTCTTATAAATTGTTCTTTATAAGAATTAGATGTGTATTTTTAAAGAAATATCAGTTATATATCTCTTTGTTACATATTTCGCATCCACTACACATTATAATCCGGTTATCAAAAATTTTCTGAAGTGTTTCTAATAACTGTTTATTTTTTATTTTCTGGAACTGATGTATTATAATTTTCTGTGGCGCCATACTTATAAGTGCTGATAATAAAAAATCATCTTCATTTATTATATCCTGCTCGTTTTCAAGACTTATCCCCAAAACCTGACTCTGTGAGAGCTCTTCAAAATTTTCGTCACATATACTGTATCGTTTATCACTTTTTAAAAAGATATGAGCAAGCTTAATTATTGGCATTTGCAATGCTACAAACTCTTTAAGCATCATTATGAAGTTTTCATACTCAGTTTTTACAAAATAATCATCTACAATATAATCTATTAATTTTTCAAGTTCTTCTATATATTTTCCCAATCTGAACAGTATAAATCCTTCTAAAACTATACTGTCTTTATTTTCTTTCCTAAAATAATTATCCAATTCGCCTTTTATAAGGTTTTTATTAGCATTGCTCTCGCTCAAACAAATGTTCGAAAAAGCTTTTTTTGCAGATTTGTATATATCTATTTTATCTTTTTTATCAAAATAATCATAATTTCTATTAATTATAAGCTTTAAAAAATACTCATTATATTTATCTATAATATATGTTGCTAAGTCATCATAAAACTGCTCAACATCCTGCATATTCTGAAAATTAAATGTTATATAATTAATTTTTGAATCATTTGTAAGTCCAAGAGATAACGTTTTTATCACACGTTCACACCCTTCTTTCAAGATAGATTTAGTATGTCAATCACGTGTGTATATATTCAAGCAAAAATAGGTATATTAAGCGTATGCAATCGGAAGAATTGAGCCTATATCTACTATATTATCGGGTGTTAAGTTTTTGACCTTTACACCATGCTTGCTGCAAAATCCAGAAATTTCCATAAAATTAATATGTTTTTCCACATTACCTGCAACAGCTAAAACATCTTTGCTTATAAGTCCTGTAGCTCCTCCAAAAAAGCCGTATTCAAAGCCTTTTAACAAAACATCGCCTGTATTTATTTTTAATACATCCATACCGTTTTCCACACCTTTTTCATATATGGAAACATCGTCTGTTATAAAGGTATTTTCTGCTACAATGCAAACGTTGCATTTGCTATATCCCTGAGCCACATCTATAAATTGTACATTTTTGCTTTGCTGCTGTATTATTGCGTCTGTATACTTTGTATTGTGAAATGCAAAATTTGAAACTCGCGCTACATTATATGCAATATCAAATGGATATGTACCTGTGACTTTTGAAAAACCTTTTATTAATTTTATGCCCGGCAGAGTGAGCGTTTGCATATAATAATCATAAGCAGAAGGTTCACAAACAAAAGTATTTCCGCCTATATGATATATCCCCATATCAGGATGTGTGCTTACCGCATCCTGCAAAGAAGCAATTTTACAGCTTAGAAACACTGTTATGCCCATATCTTCAAGAGATTTTATAATTTTTTTGTCGCTATAACAGTCTATTATAACATAACCAACTTGTCTTTTTGGCAAATTAGGCACTGATAAAAACTCCATGCTCTCCCCTTCTTCTTTCTTTAAGTTTGTTTCAAGCTCTTTTTTGTTTACATAATATAATTATAGTAAATTTAATGCTTTTATTCACAAAACAAATATTTTGTCATAAATTAATATTGTAATAAACAGCTTTGGTATTTTCGGCCAAACCAAAAGTTAGGCCGTTAAAATACTCCGCAGGAATTTGCCCCTCCTTAATTCCTGCGGACTTTTTTTATCTATAAAAAAGTATCCGCAACACTATACTGTTTGCGAATACTTTAAAATTTTTTTATTAAAGCTCTTTTAAATAATTTTTAACAAGCTCTTCCAATATTTCATCACGCTCAACGCGGTTTATAATGCTTCGTGCGTTATTATAATTAGTGATGTATGTCGGGTCACCGGAGAGAATATATCCCACAATCTGGCTTACCGGATTATAACCTTTAACCCTTAAAGCATTATACACTGTACATATAATTTCGCGCACCTCTTTTGTGCGTTCATTTTCCATATTATCAAATTTCATTGTTTCGTAATTAGGCATATATTTCGCCTCCTTTATTAAAATACAACATCATTATACTATAAAAAAACAAACAATTCAAGAATTTTTTTAATAGTTTATATACAATTTACAATTAATACACAAACATATACATTATAATTGCAATAGCAATTCCAAGTGTAGCGCCTGCAATCACTTCAAACGGAGTATGTCCTATAAGCTCTTTTAGTCTTTCGCCCTGTATTTTTGGTCCTTCATCCCAATGTTCTATAATCTGATTAAGTATAGCTGCCTGTTTTCCTGCTGCACGTCTCACGCCTGAAGCATCGTACATAACTACTAAAGCAAGCACGAAACATATAGCAAAACCTTCGCTATCAAAGCCATTTTTTAATCCTATCATAACAGCAAGCGATGTAACAAATGATGAATGTGAACTTGGCATACCACCCGAGCCAACAAAGCGTGAAAAATCAAAACGCTTTTCGCTGACAAGCACGGTAATTACCTTGATAAGTTGTGCGACAAACCACGAAAGAATTGCCACCCAAAAAGCCTGATTGTAATATAACTCATAAAAAAAAGTCATAATTTTCTCTCCTATGTAAATTAATTATCTCTTTTCAAAAGATAATCAGTGAAATCAATTAAAAAACTTGCTTTTTCTCCAAATTCACCAAGCAGCGCCTTTGCTTTATTTGTGCTTTCTTCAAGCATCTCTTTTGCTTTGTCAATGCCATAAAGCGACACATAGGTATTTTTACAAAGCTCGCTGTCTCCGCCTATAGGCTTGCCAAGTTTTAATGCGTCGCCTTCTACATCTAAAATATCATCTTTTATCTGAAATGCGAGTCCAAGATTTATAGAATATTCTTCTAATAGCTTGATTTTTTCCTCATCTGCGCCGGCACAAATCGCACCACAAACAGCAGCGCTTCGAATAAGTGCCCCTGTCTTTTTTGTATGAAGCTGTCGCATTGTATCTTCATCAATAACCTTATTTTCGCTTAATATATCAATAACCTGACCACCGATCATACCGCCAATTCCAGAGCAAGCCGCCATATAAGATGCTGCTTTAATAGTTTTTTCGGGATTTGTATATGCGCTTGAAAGCATTGTTTCAAAAGCGTAATTCAAAAGTGCATCGCCTGCTAAAACAGCAATCGCCTCACCAAAAACAATATGATTAGTTTTTCGTCCACGGCGCAAATTAGAATTATCCATAGCCGGCAAGTCATCATGTATAAGCGAATATGTATGAATCATTTCAAGTGCACACGCAAATGGCATAACAGCGTCGGTGTTATCATTAAATAATTCACATGACGCCATCATCAGCACCGGTCTTATACGTTTTCCACCTGCAAACAAGCTGTATCGCATAGACTCAAGTATTGTTGACGGTACGTCTGTTTTATTTTCGAGATACTTTTCAAGATATGTATTTATAGTATTTACTTTGTTATTAAATTCCGTCTTAAAATCCATATTATTCTCCATCTTTCGACAAAAAATCACTTTCAATTATTTCGCCATCTTTTTTCAAAAGGACATTAACCTTGTGTTCTGCTTCATCAAGTAGTTTATTGCATTGCCCCGACAAAACCACACCACGCTCAAATAATTTCAAAGATTCATCGAGTGAAATGTCATTTTTTTCAAGGTTTTTCACTATTTCTTCGAGTTCTTCAATACTTTTTTCAAGGTTTATAGTTTCGTTTTTCTTACTTGCACTCATTATTTTCTTCCTTTCATGCAAAATTTTTACTATATAAATTTTGCTCTTGTACTTCCGTCAGAAAGCACAAGCTCAAATTCATCGCCTTTTACTGCATCAGCTATAGCTTTTATTACATGTCCATCGTCTTGTCTTGCTATACTGTATCCCCTGCCCAGTACAGCCAAAGGACTCATCGCATCAAGCTTTCCCGCTACAAGCTTAAACTTATCAGTTTTCTTTGATATAACAAGCCTTACATTTCTTTCAAGCCTCTTTGTAAGGTCATCTATAAAAATTCTTGTATCAGCAAGTTTTGCCTTTGGATTTTTCGGTTCGAGCTTTGAAAGCATTTCTCTTTTAAATTTTATAAGATTAAGCATAGAAAATACTATTCGCGATTTTAAAGAAGAAATTTTCTCGTTAAGCTCATAAACAGAAGGCACTGCAATCTCTGCTGCTGCAGAAGGCGTCGGTGCACGCATATCAGCCACAAAATCAGCGATTGTAAAATCAGTTTCATGTCCAACTGCTGATATAACCGGTATCTTAGATGCAAAAATGGCGCGCGCTGTCGCCTCTTCGTTAAATGCCCACAAATCCTCAATTGAACCGCCACCTCGGCCAACAATCATGACATCAACACTTTGTGTATCATTAAAGTATTTTATACCTTCACAAATACCTGCTGAAGCGCCATCACCCTGAACAAGCGATGGATAAATAACTACTTTTGCGCACGGATAACGGCGTGAGAGTACATTTATTATATCACGTATTGCCGCGCCTGTTGTCGCAGTAATTACTCCGATAGACATAGGGTATTTAGGAATTGGCTTTTTAAACTCCTCGTTAAACAGTCCTTCCTGAGCAAGCTTTGCCTTTAATTGTTCATACGCAATATGAAGTGAGCCAACCCCATCAGGCTGCATTTCTTCAATATACAATTGATACGCACCATCGCGTTCATACACAGACACTCTTCCGCGCGCCATTACCTTCATACCGTTTTCAGGAGTAAAGCTAAGATGCGCCGCGCTCGATTTAAACATAACAGCTTTTAAAACTCCGCCTTCATCTTTAAGCGTAAGATAACAATGCCCCGAATAGTGTTGCTTAAAGTTTGAAATCTCTCCCTTGACCCATATATTGTTTAAAATTTGTGCGCCATCTAAAACCTGTTTTATAAATTTATTAAGCTGTGATACGGTTGCGGTATATATTTTTTCCTCCAATACATACTCCACCCTTCATATCTGTTTTTTTTAGCTTATTTATTGCCTTTTAAAGCCCCGCTAAGCACTCCGTTGATAAACGAAGGTGCCTCATCAACGTCATACAGCTTTGCAAGCTCAACCGCTTCGTTTACCGATACTTTGTCCGGTATGTCTTCAACATAAACGATTTCGTACAAAGCCAGACGCAATACAGCAAGACTCACCTTTGAAAGACGCTCTATTTTCCATCCTGATTTTAGGTTCCCTGTAATCATATCGTCGAGAGTATTCATATTTTCAAACACTCCGTTTGCCGTCGAAACAATATAATTGTACTGCTTTTTATCTGTCTTTTTAAGCTCTTCATTATCCGCCTCAAACATATCAACTACTTCCGGATAAGAATCTTTATGTGCTGTAATCTGAAATACGAGCTTAAAAGCCTCGCATCTTGCTTCTGTTCTGTTCATATGTGACCTCCAAAAAAGTGATTTTTAGTCCTCAAGCGACATAATTTTCTCTACACGCTTAGCATGGCGTCCGCCCTCAAACGATGCAGACAAATACGAATTAACAATTTCAAGCGCAATTTCAGGGCCGGTTGTTCTTCCGCCAAGGCACAACACATTTGCATCGTTATGCATTCTGCACATTTTTGCATCAAAACTACTGTGACAAAGCGCCGCTCTTATTCCGCGCACCTTGTTTGCTGCAATGCTTATTCCAATGCCTGTCCCGCACACCAAAATTGCACGTTCGCACTCATTTTTTACAACGGCCTGGCATACATCCTTTGCAACATCGGGATAATCAACTGAATCTGTATTATAGCACCCAAAATCCTTAACATCAACATTTTTTTCTTTCAAAAATTCGATAATTTTTGCTTTTAACTCAAAACCACCATGGTCACTTCCGATTGCTATCATTATTTATCCTCCTAAATATATTATGAATTTTATTTATTATTTTTTTCGTCATATTCCCTTTCGGCCTGTGATTTTCGAAGGTATATCGGAGTTATTTTTTCGCATGAAACGGCTTTTCCTGCCTCAATTTTTCCTTTTGCCAAAGCTGCCACAGATGAAGCACGCTGCATATTTGAATTTGCAAACGCAAATCCACACATATTGCCAAGCTCGCTTTCTATCTGTTCTTTAAAGCGAATTATCCCGTCACCAATAAATATAGCTTTTTTATCCTCACGCTTTACAATATCTAAAATTTCATTTATCGACACAGCACAAGGCTCACAAATTGTACGAAGCTTATCATCTTTCCAACAATAAATGCCGCCGTACACCTGATCACGTCTTGCATCCATAATTGGAACTATTAAGCCACTACAATACGGCAAATTATATGCCATCGCCTCAAGTGTGGATACACCTACAATTGGCTTGTTGCTCGCGTGCGCCAATCCTTTTGCCGTAGCAATGCCTATCCTGAGTCCCGTAAAAGAACCCGGTCCAACCGATATAGCAAATGCATCAACCTCGCTTAGTTTGCTTTCACAGTCTTCCAAAAGAGAGCTTATCATCGGCATCAGCGTTTGTGAATGTGTTTTTTTGTGATTGATTGTATATTCTCCAACAAGTATGTCATCACATACAAGCGCCGCAGATGCAACACCTGATGATGCGTCAAGCGCTAAAATCTTCAACGTATACCTACTCCCTTTCAATCAAAATTTCTCTGTAATCATCGCTTATATCGACATTTTTTGTTATTTTTACACTGATTGTATTATTAGGCAAAATTTCCTCTATTCTCTCAGGCCATTCAATAAGGCATATACCATCGCCAAACAAATAATCATCTATTCCTATATCATACATCTCATCGCTGAAATCTATTCTGTATACGTCAAAATGATATATCGGTATATCTGCAATATACTCGTTTATAAGTGTAAAAGTAGGACTGCTTGTATACCCATTATATCCAAGTGCATTTGCAACTCCTGATACAAATGCCGTTTTACCTGCCCCAAGGTCACCTGTAAGACATACTATATCCCCTCTTTTTAACTCTTTGGCAAATTCATATGCGATTTTAATAGTATCTTCTCTGCTGTTTGAAACATACTTCATAATTATCTTGTAATCCTCTTTTCAAATTAGAACAAACCTACAATTTCGCCGGTTTCAAGAATGTCTATATTTTCAGCCGCAGGTTTTTTAGGAAGCCCCGGCATAGTCATAATATCCCCCGTCTGAACAACAACAAAACCTGCACCTGCACTTACTCTGACTTCTGATATTGTGATTTCAAAGTTTTCAGGACGTCCCAAAAGCTTTGGATTATCAGAAAGCGAGTACTGTGTCTTTGCCATACATATTGGCAATTTATCAAAGCCTAACTGAGTAAGCTTTTTGATTTGGTTTTTGGCTTTTACGCTGTATACAGCACCACTTCCGCCGTAAATTTCTTTTACAAGTGTGTCTATTTTATCCTCGATGCTCATATCAAGACTGTAAACAGGAGCATAGCTTGATTTCTTGCTTTCGAGCGTATCCAAAACTGCCTTTGCAAGCTCGATTCCGCCTTCGCCGCCTTTTGCAAAAACCTCGCTTCTTGCACAGATGACATCGTAATTTGCACACATTTTTTCAACAACACTTATTTCTGCTTCTGTATCTGTATCAAAAACGTTGAGCGCAACAACAACAGGCAAACCAAACTTTTTCATATTTTCAATATGTTTTTCAAGATTTGGTATTCCTTTTTCTACTGCCTTCACATTTTCTTCTTTAAGGTTGTCCTTTAAAACTCCGCCATTATACTTAAGAGCGCGAATCGTTGCTACAACAACTGTCATATCAGGCTTTAATTCTGCCATACGACACTTTATATCAAGAAATTTTTCCGCACCCAAATCTGCTCCAAAACCTGCCTCCGTAACAGTGTAGTCGCTAAGCTTTAACGCAAGTTTGGTAGCACGAACACTATTGCAGCCATGCGCAATATTTGCAAACGGACCACCATGCATAAGACACGGCGTGTTCTCAAGTGTTTGTACAATGTTTGGCATAAGAGCATCTTTTAAAAGAAGTGTCATTGCACCTTCGGCTTTCAAATCCTTTGCGCATACGGGTTCTCCGTCATAATTGTATGCAACAACAATTCGTCCAAGTCTGTTCTTTAAATCATCTATATCATTCGCCAGACAAACTATCGCCATAATTTCCGAAGCAACGGTAATCATAAAACCATCTTCACGAACAAAACCATTAGTTTTGCCGCCAAGACCTACTACTGTATGGCGAAGAGCCCTGTCATTCATATCAAGCACTCGTTTCCACACCACAGTACGCGAATCAATATTGAGTTCATTACCCTGATGAATATGATTATCAAGCATCGCTGAAAGAAGATTGTTTGCCGCTGTAATAGCATGCATATCACCTGTAAAATGGAGATTTATATCCTCCATAGGCACAACTTGTGCATATCCACCGCCTGCTGCACCGCCTTTTACACCCATAACGGGGCCAAGTGATGGCTCGCGCAGTGCAATAATAGCATTTTTGCCAAGCTTTGAAAGTGCCTGACCAAGCCCGACAGTAGTCGTTGTCTTTCCTTCTCCTGCAGGAGTTGGGTTAATTGCAGTAACAAGAACAAGTTTGCCATCCTTGTTATTTTCAACTCTTTTTGCAAGCTCGTCCGTAAGCTTTGCCTTATAAGGACCGAACATATACAGTTCTTTTTCTTCAACACCTGCTTTTTTCGCTACCTCAGCTATTGGCAGCATTTTGCACTGTTGTGCTATCTGGATATCTGTGAGCATTATATTTCCCCTCCAAAAATTAATTTTTTACATATATTTTGGTCGACAATTTTAATTTCTCGCCAGCCTTTATAACAATAAGATTTGCGCTTTCTATATCCATGTTCAGCGCGTTTGTAGCCCACGTTTGAGGCTCAACACAAACAAAGTCTGACTCTGTATCTAAATTATACAAAATCCAATGTTTAAATTTCTCATCTGCCTCGTAAAACACCTGTGTGTTTGTATAAGTATCTGTTATCACAGCGACATTTGGTGTGCTGCCATCCGCCAAAAACAAATCATCAAGAATTTTTTTATGCGACGGTATTCCAATTGTATCCAAAGCCTTCTTTTGAAAATCATCAAGAGATAAAAGCTTTCCCGTCGGCATATCGTCATAACCAAGTTCATATTTGCTTTTCAAATTTGCTTTAATATAAAAAGCCTCTTTGGGTGACTCATTAAACGGAATATTAAACGCAGTATGATATGCAAAACCAAATGGCATATTTTTATTGCTCATATTCTCAAAAGTTATATTTTGAGAAAGTCCTTTTGAGCTGATAATGTTCTCATATACTATTTTAACATTAAAATCAAAATATTTAAAGCATTTTTTTGTTTTATTTATTATATATTCAAAAGTTATGTTAATATGGTCGTCTGCGGCTTCTTTTTTTACAACATCCCATGTCGTAAAACCATCCAAAAAACCATGGATATTCATATCGTATGGTACTTTTACATTTATTGGAAGCTGATACTCTTTGCCTTCAAATGTAAAAGTGCCGTATTTTGTTCTGTTTGGAAAAAACAAAACAGGCATACCAAACACGCGTCTTTCTCGAAGCTCGTTCATATTATCAGTTGTATGCAAAAGGCTGATGTTTTTAGGCGTATATTCAAGCTTGATAAGCTTTGCCCCATCTGCTATAAACGCACCTTTATATCCGCCATATTCAAATTCTATAGTTTTTATTCCAAAATATTCACTTTCAAAAACCCTTGAATTTTGCATAATATACAACTCCTGTCTCCTGAATTAATAATTATACAACCATCTTGATGGAATTAAGAAAGTATACGGTGCCGTAACAATCGCAAATGTTAAAGCAAGTTTGATTCTTAATTTTTTGTCGCACCATTTAAATGACATATAATAATTTAAAATGTATATACACGTCGCTGCAATCAAAAGCGCAGGGACAGTCATATACCACTCATCGCCCATACGACCAATCTCAAAGCCAATCGTCATAATAAGCAGATATGCAGAGCCTATTAAATCAGATATTATTCCTATCGAAAATATTTTGAGTATACTTCTTTTGTAGAATTCCTTTTTATTTTCAAAGCGCAGAATCCACATTGCAATAATAAAAACTATACTGTCTATAATAAAATTTCCGGGTATAATAATAAGCCATGTTACAGGAAAAAGTAATATCATCCACAATGGGAACAAAACATTATATAATTTAACATCTTTTTTCATTGCAATCCCCCTTTGTTTCACTTTGTGAAATCTTATCTTTATTAGGTGCGGAAAGTCTAAGCATAACCTCACCAAAGCTTATAAGGTCAAAATCTGCATATTTTTTTATAAAATCCATAATTTTCACTCTTTTCTGTTTGTAAAATAAATTTTTGTAATATATAGTTAAGTATAGCACAATCAGTAAATTTAGTCAATTTTTTAATGCCTTTTTCATAGTATCTATATGCTTTGCAAAAAAACTTATATATTTTACTTATTTTAGCAGTAAAACACTTGCTATCAGTTGTTTTTTATGTTACAATAACAGCGTATGTTTATTTCTTGTGGGGCGATTATTCGCAAGAAAAATTTAAAATCAAATTTTTTATTATCAGGAGGACAAAAAAATGGATATCAAACAACAAGCATTACAAAAGCATGGCGAATGGAAAGGCAAAATCGAAGTTATCTCAAGAGCACCTTTGAAAGATGCAACAGATCTTTCTTTGGCATACACACCGGGTGTTGCTGAGCCTTGTCTTGAGATTCAGAAAGATGTAACAAAATCTTTTGATCTTACAAGACGTCACAACCTTGTTGCAGTAGTTACAGACGGTTCAGCAGTTCTTGGTTTGGGTGATATTGGTCCTGAAGCAGGTATGCCCGTAATGGAAGGCAAATGCGCTTTGTTTAAGACATTTGCAGACGTCGACGCCTTCCCAATTTGTATAAAATCACAGGATGTTGATGAAATCGTAAGAACAGTACAGCTTATTTCAGGAAGCTTTGGCGGTGTAAACCTCGAGGATATTGCTGCACCAAGATGCTTTGAAATCGAGTCAAGACTCAGAGAAGTATGTGATATTCCCGTATTCCATGATGACCAGCATGGTACAGCTATCGTGTGTGCTGCTGCAATGTTAAACGCACTCAAACTGGTTAAAAAGGACATGGATAAAATAAAAATTGTAATAAGCGGTGCAGGTAGTGCTGGTACTGCTATTGCTGACCATTTGATGAGACTCGGCGCAAAGAACATTCTTATGGTTGGTAGAGCAGGTGTATTGTGCGACGGTAAAGAAACAAGACCTGCATATATAGAACTTGCAAAAAGAACTAACCCCGAGCATATTACAGGAAGTCTTGCAGATGCATTGGTTGGTGCTGACGTTTTTATCGGTGTGTCCGCACCAAATATCGTATCAAAGGAAATGGTTGCTACTATGGCAAAAGATGCTTTGGTATTTGCAATGGCAAATCCTGTTCCGGAAATTTTCCCGGACGAAGCTATCGCAGGTGGTGCAAAAGTTGTAGGAACAGGTCGTTCGGACTATCCTAACCAAATTAACAACGTTCTTGCTTTCCCCGGAATTTTCAGAGGTGCACTTGATGTAAGAGCAAGCGATATTAACGATGAGATGAAGATGGCAGCTTCTCACGCAATCGCAGACCTTATAGCCGAGGAAGATTTAAAGCCTGATTACATTATCCCCGGTGCTTTCGACGAAAGAGTAAGCAGCGCTGTTGCAAAGGCAGTTGCAGAAGCAGCAAGAAAAACCGGCGTTGCAAGATTATAATCAAAACTATAATTAATACAAGGAGTTTTTTCGAAATGACAACAAAAAAAGTAGTAAATTTACCAGTAAAAATTTTTGATACTCGCGAAGAAATGGGTGTTGATTCAGCAAAGCGTGTTGCTGAGGTTATAAATGCTGCAATAGCTGAAAAAGGCGTTGCAAATGTTGTTTTTGCAGCAGCTCCCTCACAGGATGATATGCTAAAGAGTCTTTTGGAGCAGGATATCGACTGGTCAAAAGTTCGCGCTTTCCATCAGGACGAGTACATAGGAATAGCAGACGATGAACCTGCAGGTTTTGGTAACTTTTTAGATCGTGCAATATTTAAAAAAGTAAACTTTAAAGAAATACACTATCTTCGTTGCAAGGCTGACGAAGCTGAAGCAAAATGTGAAGAGTACACAAAGCTGCTCACAGACTATCCTATCGATATGATTTTACTTGGCATCGGCGAAAATGGTCACCTTGCATTCAATGACCCTGCAGTTGCTGATTTTGAAGACCCTAAAAAGATTAAAATTGTTGAGCTTGATGATGTATGCCGTCAGCAGCAGGTTAACGATGGTTGCTTCGCTACACTCGATGATGTTCCAAAGCAGGCAATGAGTCTTACTATGTCGTTTATTATGTCTGTTCCCCATGCAGTATGTGTTGTTCCCACAATTCGTAAGGCAAACGCTGTATACAATGCTCTTAATGGTCCTGTAACTACAGCTTGTCCTGCAAGCATACTTAGAAATCATAATGATGCAATTCTCTATCTTGACAAAGAAAGCGCATCAAAAATTCTGTAATCTACGAGGTATAGAATATGGAAATGTTCAAAATGACTGCTGATGAAATTTGCTCTCTTGACCCCGAGCTTGCAATAATATCTGTTGGTTCTATTGAGCAACATGGTCCGCATCTGCCGATAATGACCGATTGGGCTATTGCGACAGAACTCGGCAAGCGTGTTGCTGAAAAGATGGGCGCGTTTTCACTTCCTGCATTTCCTGTTTCGACTTGCCGTGAGCATATGGGAAAAAAAGGCTCAGTATGGATGGAACCAACAACCTTTTATCAAATGATGTACGATGTTATAATGAGCCTTAAAACTCAGGGGTTTAAGCGTGTAGGAATTATAACAACTCATGGTGGAGTTTTTATCACAACGCCGCTTGTGAGAGATTTAAACGCAAAATTCCAACCCGATTTGCAGGTTGCTCTTGTAGAATCGTATTCTTTCAAAGCAGAAGATATAATAGAAACACAAGGCCTTCATGCTGACGAAGCAGAAACCTCACAAATGCTCGCAATTGCACCTGAAACTGTGCATATGGACAAAGCGGCAGATTTTGTTCCCGATGTTTCCAGGGCATATCTTGGTTATGGTAGCATTTTTCGTGCAAGTCCGACAGGCGTTTGGGGGTATCCTACAAAGGCTACAGCCGAAAAAGGAGAACGTTTTTTTGAAGTATGTGCAGATATGGCAGTAGATGAATTTAACAAAGCATTTGATTATATGAGCAATAAAGAAAAGTTTGGTTATAGTAATTTTTAACTAAAGCAAGGAGAAAATATTATGAAAAAATTAAGAGTACTTTTAATTGGTGCTGCGTTTTCGGCAGATTTACATTCTGACGGATACAGCAGAATTCTGGACAAGGTTGACATTGTAGGTATTTGTGACAAAAACCTTGATGCAATAAAGACTTTGGCTGACAGATATGGTTTTACAGGTTATGAAGTATACGACAATTATGATGATGCTATCAAAAACTGCGATTGTGACGTAGTTGATATCTGTATGCCAAACTTTCTTCACCACGATGTAGCTATAAAGGCAATGAATGCAGGCCATGACATTATATGCGAAAAGCCCCTTGCTACAACGGTTGAAGATGCATACGACATGGTAAAAACTGCAAAAGACCTTGGAAAGCATATTTATTATGCAGAAGACTGGCTCTTTGCACCGGCTTTCAGAAAAGCAGTATCTATTATCGAAAGCGGTCAGCTTGGAAAAATGCTCTATGTAAGAGCAAGAGAATGTCACAGCGGTTCTCACAGTCCGTTTGCACAGACTATCAAATACTGCGGTGGCGGATGCATGGTACATCTTGGTGTTCATCCTGTTGCATTTATGCTTGCTATGAAGGATAACAAATGGTCTGAGCTTGCTGCAATGACATCAGGTGGCGGTGAAAATAATATCGTTCATCAAAAAATGGAAGGTGAAGACTGGGCAGGTGCGTTTATGCGCTTTGATGACGGCACTTACGCTACACTTGAAGCTAACTATGTTACAGTTGGTGGTATGGAGGATATTCTCGACGTTTACTGCGAAAAAGGTACAATCCATGTAGACCTCTCCTTCCAGGGCCCTGTAAAAGTATTTTCAATCCCGGGTCTTGACTATACAATTGAAAAGGCTGAGGTTACTACAGGCTGGGCTAACGTTGCTGTAGATGAAAAGTATCAACTCGGATACTGCGGAGAAATAAACCACTTCGTAGATTGTGCTCTCGAAGGCAAAGATGCACAGGTTGGTCTTCGAGGCATAGATGGTTATGAAACACTTAAGGTTATAAACCTTATTTATAAAGCATCAAAAGAAGGAAAGAATATCAAAAATACCGGTGAGGAAGTGTAAATTTATGAACAAAAAACCTGTAGATATACAAATCCCTGTAACCATTGGTGGTGTGACCTTTAAAAACCCGTTTTTCGTGGCTTCGGGTCCTACCACAAAATCTGTTAAACAATTAATAAGAATCGAGGAAACGGGCTGGGCTGCTGCATCTATAAAGCTTAGTATAGACCCTGCTCCCTACATAAACAGAAAGCCGCGTTATTCACTTTTCAAAGACAGAGATGCATTGGCTTTTACGGCTGAGAAGCGTCTTACATTTGAAGAAGGCTTAAAGCTCATACGCGACGCAAAACCAAAGCTTCACGACCTTAAACTTATGGCTAACATTACCTATGCCGGCGACAATGGCGTTGAAGGCTGGGTAAACATGGCTAAGAAGTTTGAAGAAGCCGGTGCAGATATCATCGAGCTTAATATGTGCTGTCCCAATATGAGCTACAATATGGAAATGACAAGTGGCGGTAAAGAAACCGGCAAAAAACAGACCGGAGCAAGTATGGGTCAGCAAACAGAGGTTGCCGCTGAAATTGCAAGAGCCGTAAAACAGGCGATTTCTATCCCCCTCTTTGTAAAGCTTACTCCCGAGGGCGGCCAGATTGCAAAGGTAGCAAAGGCTCTTTATGAAGCCGGTGCAGATGCTGTAGGTGGTACAGGTAACAGACTTGGTATGCCCCCTATCGACATTGATGATCCGGGCAGTGCTTTTTATCACTTGCAAAAAGAGATTTCTATGGGTTGCCACTGTGGTAAATGGCTTAAACCATTGGCTCAGCGCGATACATATGAAATTAGAAAAGTATGTGGTATGGATGCTCCCATTATGGCTGCAGGCGGTATAACAAACTGGCGTGACGCTGTAGAGATGATTCTTTGCGGCGGTAACCTTCTTGGTGTTTGCGCAGAAACTCTTATCTCCGGATACGATATATGCAGACCTATGATCGAGGGCCTTGATAAATATATGCACGAGCACGGGTATACAGATCTTTCACAAATGCAGGGTCTTGTTGTTCCGCAGGTGCGCACTGCAAATGATGTAACTATCTTTGCAGGATATGCAAAAATTAAAGAGCCTAATCTTAGCGCTCCGTGTAAAAGTGCATGTCCCCACCACGTTCCAACTCAGGCATATATTCAAAAGATTGCAAAGGGCGAATATAAAGAGGCATATGACCTTATAACAGGCAAAAATCCTCTTCAAAACATTTGCTCATTTGTATGTAATCATCCGTGTGAAGATGCCTGTATAAGAGGAGGATATGACTCCCCTGTTAAAATTCGTCAGTTAAAGAGATTTGTTCTCGAATATGGTAAGGCTCAAGGCTGGACTCCTGCGTGGGCAAAAGCAGACTTTAATGGACACAAGGTAGCTGTTATAGGCGCAGGCCCTGCGGGACTTTCATGTGCGTCTGAGCTTAGAAAAGCCGGATATGATGTTACGGTATTTGAGAAAGAAGAATTAGCAGGCGGATTAATCAGATTTGGTATTCCGGATTATGTTATGAAAAAGGATATCCTGGATGAAGAGATAAAATTCCTTGCTGATAATGGTGTAAAATTCGAGTTTGGAAAAGAGCTTGGAAAAGATATTACGATAGACAGTATCAAATCTCTTGGATACGAAGCAATTTTTGCAGCTATCGGTATGGGCAAAAAGGTAGCAAGCAATATCGAAGGAGCTGACAAAGCTTTAGATGCTTTGGATTTTCTTAAAGATGTTTCTCTTGGCAAAAACACATCATTAGATCGTGATGTTGTTGTTATCGGCAAAGGCTTTGCCGCAATGGACAGTGCAAGAAGTGCTGCTCGTCTTGGTGCAAGTCACGTAACTTTGATTTGGACAGGCAACTATCCAAGCAGAACATACGATGCCGATGCTCTTGCGCTTGCTAAAGAAGAAGGCATTGTGCTTATTGACAATGCATCTGTAAAATCCATATCAGATGACGCTGTAATCGCTGATTGCGGCGGAACTAATATGACTATCCCCTGCAATAAGGTTATTGTGGCAAACGAATACGAAGCAGATGCAAGCGTACTTGCAGGAGCGGAAACAAAGAATGGCTTTATAAAGATTTCAAATGCAAGAACAAACATAGACGGTCTGTACTGTGGCGGAAACGCAGTTCGCTCTGCAAATGTAATTACAGCTATTGCTGCAGGCAAAAACGCTGCGGCAGTTATCGATAGTGATATAAGAGGCGAAGAAGCTACATTAGTAGCAATTCCTTCTACAAAAACAGTTAACCCCGAAATCGTACGCGAAAGAACAGGTTATCTTAAAAAAGATAATAATGCTCTTAAGCTTAACGATGCAGCAGATATTCGCAAAGAAAACTTTGAGATGTACGAGAGAGTAATGACTGAGCAGGAAGCACAAAAAGAAGCTTCAAGATGTCTAAATTGCGGTTGTGGTGAAGGATGTCAACTTTGTAAAACAATTTGTACAGACTTTGCTCCCGAGATTATCGATACAGATACTATGCACATAAGAAAAGAAGATTGTGTTGCTTGTGGTATGTGCTTTAACCGTTGTCCTAATGGAAACATCGAAATGGTTGATCTTGGATACACAGTATAGTATATAAGGAGGAAATAAAAATGTATTCAGTTAATTTTGACATTTCGGGTCAGGTTGCTGCTATAACAGGTGCAGGTGGTATTATTTGCGGTTGTTTGGCAAAAGAGATGGCAAAAAAAGGTGTTAAAGTGGCACTTCTCGATTTGTTCGTAGATAATGCCCAGAAAATTGCAGACGAAATAGTTGCAGATGGCGGAGACGCTATTGCAGTAAAAGCAGATGTGCTCAGCCGTGAGAGTCTTGAAGTTGCAAGAGATGAAATTGTTGCTAAATACGGCAAGATTGATATTCTTGTAAATGGTGCAGGCGGAAATAAGCCCCAGGCAACAGTATCTAAGGACAAGGATTTCTTTAACTTGGATTTGGATGCTTTCAAATGGGTATTCGACCTTAACGTAACAGGTGCGGTGCTTACTACTATGGTATTTGGTGAGCTTTTGGCAAAGCAGGGCTACGGTAACGTTATCAACATTGCATCAATGTCAAGCTATCACCCGCTTACAAATACAGTTGCATATTGTGGTGCTAAAGCTGCTGTTGCAAACTTTACGGAGTGGATGGCAACTCACTTTAACCAAAACTACAGCAATAATATCCGTGTTAACGCTATTGCTCCCGGTTTCCTACTTACAAACCAGAATCGTTACCTTTTGACAAACGAGGATGGTTCAGCTACTGACAGAGGTCAGAGAGTTTTGGCTAAAACTCCGATGAATCGTTACGGCGAACCTGTTGAAATGGCTGGTCCAGTTATCTTCCTTTGCTCAGAGGCTGCTTCGTTCATTAATGGCGCAGTACTCCCCGTTGATGGTGGTTTCTCATCATATTGGGGCGTATAAAAATATACTTTATAGAAAGAAGAGGATTATATTATGCAGTATCATCATATTGATTACAAAAAGCTTGAAACATTCTGTATAGAAGCTTTCAAGGGTTATGGCTTTAACGAAGAAGAAAGTAAGCAAATTACAGCAGTTCTTCTTGAAGCTGATTTGAGCGGGATTGAATCACACGGTATACAGCGTATGATTCGTTATCACAAAGAAATCACAGGCGGCATGGTTAAAATTGATGCAAAGCCTGAGGTAGTATTTGAAACTCCTCTTTCAGCAGTAATTGAGGGTAACGATGCTATGGGACAAACTCTTGGCGTAAATGCTATGCAAATGGCTATCGATAAGGCTAAGAAGTCAGGTTTTGGTATGGTTACAGTTCGTAATTCAAACCACTACGGTGTTGCAGGATATTATGCAAGAATGGCTGCATCAGAAGGTCTTATTGGTATGTCTATGACAAACACAGAAGCTATTATGGTGCCCACATTTGGTAAACAAGCTATGCTTGGCACAAATCCAATAGCTTTTGCTATGCCTGCAGACCCTGTGGCTTACTCATTTGACGCAGCCACAACTGTTGTTCCGAGAGGAAAACTCGAAGTTTATGTTAAGCGCGGAAATGGTCTTCCGATTGGTTGGGCGCTTGATGAAAACGGTCACGACAGTGACGAACCCGATAGAGTTTTGTCAAACATAATAAACAAAACAGGCGGCGGTATCCTTCCCCTTGGCGGTTCTGGCGATTTGACATCAGGTTATAAAGGTTACGGTTTTGCAATGCTTTGCGAAATTGCAACAGCTATTCTCTCAGGTGGTACAACTTCAAATTACATATACAAAACTCCGGGCAGATCAAACATTGCACAGTGCTATATTGCTTTGGATTATGGTATGTTTGGCGACAAGAAAGAAATCGAGGCTGCTCTTTCCAAGTATTTGCAGGAGGTTCGCGATTCTGCAAAAGCAGAAGGTGCAGAGCGTATATACATTCACGGTGAAAAAGAGGCAGAGGCAAGAAACCGCGTTTTGACCGAAGGTGTACCGCTTAACGAAAAAACTTATGATGAAATGAAGATGATAGCTGAGTTCACAGGTTCTTCGGCATATCTTCCCGAGTACATCGACTAATTATTAAAAAGTATATGCAAAAACCACGCGACTATCGCGTGGTTTTTGTTATACGATAAAAGGCAATTTTTATAAAAGAAAATTGCCTTTAAAATTTTTATAGTCTTTTTTCTTCCTCTTCCTGAACATCGGCAAATGCAGAAAGCATCGGTTTGATATCCTTGTGTTTTAGATTTCTGTCTATGTAGTTTCTTGTAATCTTGACAACAAGTCCCGAAAGTGCAAGAACACCAATAAGGTTAGGTACCATCATGAGTCCGTTGAATGTATCGGAAATATCCCATGCAAGCGACGATGTCAAAAGCGCACCGCACATAATCATCACAAGGTGGATAACCTTGTAAAGCTTTGTTGACTTTGTGCCAAACAAATATTCCCACGCTTTGCTTCCGTAATGGTCCCATCCAAGAACTGTTGTAAATGCAAACAATAAAATTGCAATTGCAATAAATCTTTCGCCCCATACACCAAACAAAATCGAAAAGGCTTTTGCAACAAGATTTGCATCAGTTGCGCCCTGCATAAGTGCACCTGTTTCAAGATTGATTACGCCGGATGTAAGTACAACAAGAGCGGTCATTGTGCAAACAACCATTGTATCGGCAAATACTTCAAAAATGCCCCAAAGACCCTGACGTACAGGCTCTACAACATTTGAGTTTGAATGAACCATAACCGATGAACCAAGACCTGCCTCATTTGAGAAAACACCTCTCTTACATCCGAGAGTTACAATTTCTTTTACGGCAATACCAGCAGCACCGCCCCATACTGCCGGGCCTGTAAATGCATACTTAAAGATTGATGCAAACGCAGCTCCGACAGAAGCATAATTTACACCAATTATAATAAGACTTCCCAAAACAAATAACACTACCATAAAAGGAACAACTTTCTCAGCAAAATTTGCAATTCTCTTGAGTCCACCAAGAATAATAAGCGCCGCAATAACTACGAGCACAATGCCTATAATAAGATGGTACATTGTTACGTTTCCAAAAGGAATCGCTGCAAGTGACGGAATCTGAAATGCATCTACCATATTAACAACAATTTTATTAATCTGACCCATTGCACCGATACCAAATGATGCGAGAATTGCAAAAATTGAGAAAAGCACTGCAAGAATTGCACCAATCCATTTACAACCTTTAATTTTGCCAAGACCATCTCTTAAATAGTACATAGCGCCGCCTGACCACTCACCGTCTGCATTCTTTCTTCTGTAATAGATACCAAGAACGTTTTCTGAGTAGTTTGTCATCATACCAAGAAATGCCGCAACCCACATCCAGAAGACTGCACCGGGACCACCGCCTACAATCGCAGCTGCAACACCGGCAATATTACCTACACCTATTGTAGCTGCAAGAGCAGTACAAAGCGCCTGAAACTGCGATATTGACTTGCCCTTAACATGTCCTGAAACATCCTTGTTGAAAATCTTTCCAATTGTTTCAGAGAACCAGTGTCCTATATGTGTTATCTGGAAAACACCTGTGATAACAGTCATTATAAGACCCGTTGCCAAGAGCAGATAAAGACCCTTGCCCCACACAAAACTGTTGACATTGTTATTAAAATTTGTCAACACCTCAAAAAAGTTTGCCATATTATTTCCTCCTCTTTTTTGCGCTAAATAAAGCAAAAACGGAGTTTTTGAAATACAAAAACTCCGCGCAAAAAAAGCATCTATAACTTTTTTCTCCGTCCTTTTGCCTGAGAGATTAACCCTTTTGGGTCTTACACCTTCGGCATCCTTTTATATTGGGACTTCTCCGGAGTGCTATCTGTGAACAGTCATCACCATCGCGCCTGAGAGCTTTACTCCTTCGGCAAGGCTTACACCTTTCTCCTGCACACTTCACTTAGCTCAAATATTAAGTTATAATAATTATACGCCTATTTTGTCGAATTGTCAACAAATTTGACATTTCAATTCGTTTACAAATTATATCCCAGTTCAAACGCCTTAAGGTTTGACTCCATAAACTTTTCAGGTGTTGATGTCTTAATCGTATTAACCCACTTTTCATAAGGAATATCAGTATTTTTTGCCATAAGACCAATTAATACGACATTAACAGCTTTAACATTGCCTGCCTCTTTTGCATATTTAAGTGCATCAACTGTAACAACATCAATCTTTTCCGAAAGCTTTTCCTCGATATTTTCAGGATACTTCATCGCACCTGTAATTACAGGCATCGGGTCAATCTGCTGGGTATTTACAAGCATTTTTCCACCTTTTTTAAGATACGGAAGCGCTCTGTACGCCTCAAGCTTTTCAAATGCAAGAATTATATCAGCTTCACCGCGGTCGATTATCGGAGAATAAACCTTTTTTCCAAACTTAACGTATGTAACAACGCTGCCGCCTCTCTGGCTCATGCCATGAACCTCAGAAACCTTTACATCATAGCCTTCGTTTACAACTGTGTTGCCGAGTATACGGCTTGCAAGCAAGGTTCCCTGACCGCCTACGCCTACTATCATTATATTCATAGCTTACTCCCCCTTCTCCATTGCACCAAACGGACAAACATTAAAGCAAAGTCCGCAACCGTTGCACTGTGTCTCGTCAATAACTATCTTCTCTCCGTCAAACGAGATTGCAGGACATCCAAGCTTTAAGCAAAGCTTACACTTTTTGCAGTTATCGTTTATCTTACACTTGCCTGTGTACTTAACAGACTTTAATAGTGCACAAGGTCTTTGAGCAATAATTACTGAAGGCTCGTCACGCTCTGTTTCCTCTTTAACAACCTTTTCAAAATTCTTTACATCAAACGGGTCAGCTACAACAACATTTTTAACACCGATTGACTTACAGAGGTCAACAAGATTAACCTGGGTGGTTTCTTCGCCTCTTATGGTGTATCCCGTTGTAGGATTGTTCTGATGTCCCGTCATGCCTGTAATAGAGTTGTCAAGAATAATAACTGTATTTGCGCCCTTATTATACACTATATCAACAAGACCCGTGATACCTGAATGCATAAATGTCGAATCACCTATAACAGAAACAAGCTTTTTGTTAAACTCTGCGCCTCTTGCCTTCGCCATGCCATGAGCAGCACTTACAGAAGCACCCATACATATCGTTGTATCAACGCTTTCAAGTGGAGCAACCGCTCCAAGAGTATAACAACCGATATCGCCCGACACTGTAAGACCGAGCTTTTTAAGAACATAAAATGTTCCTCTGTGAGGACAGCCTGCGCACATAACGGGCGGTCTAACGGGGATAATCTCGTCAATTTTTGCGCTTTCCGGTGCGCCTTCTCCTAATACTGCCGCTTTTATCATAGAAGGAGTATACTCGCCAAGCAAAGTAAACTTTTCTTTGCCAATAACATCAATACCGATTGCACGGCAATGCTTTTCTATAACAGGGTCAAGCTCCTCTATTACATAAACCTTATCACACTTTGCAGCAAAATCTTTTATAAGCTTCTCAGGCAAAGGATAAACCATACCGAGCTTTAAGTAATTAACCTTGTCGCCAAGCGCTTCTTTTGCATACATATATGCAATACCCGATGTAATCACGCCGATTTTGCTGCCGTTATCTTCTACTATGTTAAACTCGCAATTTTCAGCATACTCTTTTAGTGCCGCAATGCGTTCTTCAACTACAACGTGTCTTTTTATCGCCTTTGCAGGCATCATAACATATTTATCTATATTCTTCTCGTACGGTTTAAGCTGTGTTTTTTCAGGCTCAAGATCTTCTACAAGGCTCTGTGAATGTGATACTCTTGTAGAAAGACGGATAAATACAGGCGTATCAAACTTTTCGCTCAGCTCAAACGCCGCCTTTGTATACTCCTTACACTCCGCTGAATCCGCAGGCTCAAGCATAGTAATCTTTGATGCCTCTGCATAGTGGCGCGAATCCTGCTCATTCTGTGATGAGTGCATTCCGGGGTCATCTGCCACGCAGAAAACAAGTCCGCCATTTACGCCTGTATAACTGACAGTAAAAACAGGGTCAGCCATAACATTCAAACCTACATGCTTCATACAGGACATACTTCTTGCACCTGCGATTGATGCACCGATTGCAACCTCTGCTGCAACTTTTTCATTTGGTGACCATTCTGCATAAACCTCTTCATATTTAACAATATTCTCGGTAATTTCGGTGCTTGGAGTACCCGGATAAGAAGCAACAACCGAAACACCTGCCTCATAAGCACCACGGGCAACCGCCGCATTGCCGAGCATAAGCTTCTTCATTTTAAATCATCCCTTCCTTATTTGCGCAAATGATATCAGCTCAAAATCTGACATACTAAGTATAGCAAATCTTGAGCTGTTTTTCAACAGTTTAGTTAATTTTTTATCTGTGATTCGACAAGACTCTCACCACAATAAATCTCACGAAGCTTCGGCTTTTCAATTTTACCGGTAGGATTACGAGGAACGTCTGCAAATATAACCTTGTGAGGTCTTTTATATCTTGGTAAATCAAGGCAAAAATCATTTACCTCTTCTTCTGTCATTTCGCAGTCCTCTTTTACCTCAATAACAGCTGCAGTAATTTCGCCAAGTCTTTTATCCGGCAAACCGATAACAGCTACGTCCTTTATTTTTGAGCAGCTGCGTAAAAAGTCCTCAATCTGTACAGGATAGATATTCTCTCCTCCCGATATGATTACGTCCTTCTTTCTGTCAACAAGATAGATAAAGCCATCTTCATCCTCTCTTGCCATATCACCCGTAAAGAGCCATCCGTCATCCAAGACCTCTGCAGTTGCTTTTTCATCATTAAAATAGCACTCCATTACTCCGTCGCCTTTAACTGCAAGCTCACCTACATCACCTTTTTTAACCGTGTTACGATACTCGTCAACAATCTTGACCTCCCAGCCATAACCTGCTTTTCCTATTGCACCAACCTTGTGAATATTTTCAACACCAAGATGCACACAACCTGGGCCTATAGACTCACTAAGACCATAGTTTGTATCATAAGCATGATTTGGAAAACGCTGTTTCCAACGTTTGATAAGGCTTGGTGGAACAGGCTGCGCTCCAATATGCATAAGTCTCCATTGCTCAAGCTCATAATCTTCAATTTTGATTTCCCCACGGTCTATCGCATCAAGAATATCCTGTGCCCACGGAACCAAAAGCCATACAATTGTGCACTTTTCTTCCGAAATGGTTCTTATAATCCATTCCGGCTTTACACCCTTTAACAAAACTGCCTTGCTACCCGAAATAAGACTTCCAAACCAATGCATTTTTGCACCTGTATGATAAAGTGGCGGAATACACAAAAACACATCGTCACGGCTTTGACCATGATGATTTTGCTCAACACGGCATGAATGTATAAGGCTTCTGTGCTTATGCACAATAGCTTTTGGAAATCCCGTAGTTCCGGAAGAAAAATAAATCGCCGCATCATCATCTTCTGCAAGAGGAATTTCTGGACATCTCGCAGTGCAATATGTAACAAGCTTATCATAGCTTTCAGCAAATGTAGGGCAATCCTCGCCAAGATAGAAGGTATATCGTACATTCTTCATCTTGTTTTCAACTGCTTCAACTCTGCCAGTAAATTCAGGCCCGAATATCAGCACATCTGCCTGTGCAAGATTAACGCAGTACGCAATTTCGTCAGCAGTATAACGATAGTTAAGTGGAACAGCCATTGCACCCGCCTTTAATATTCCAAAATAAATTGGAAGCCATTCAAGACAATTCATAAGCAGTATGGCAACCTTGTCACCCTTTTTTATGCCACGACTAAGCAACAGATTTGCAAATCTGTTTGCCTTTTTATCAAATTCACTCCATGTTATCTGTGTGCGAAATGCTTCTTTGTTACTTGTTTCAATAAGGGCATATTCCTTCCATGTAAGACGTTTTCCCTCGCCCATCGGCGGATTAATCTCAACAAGGCTAACCTCGTCTGCGTACAATCTCGCGTTTTTTTCAAGCAATTCTGTAATTACCATCTTATCTCACCTTTATTTTATATTTTAAGCACCAAGGCTTTCCTTTTTATTTACGCTTACCTTTTCTTCATAACATGCAAATGCACCATCTACAAACTCACTATCAGGCTTCTTTGTAAATATGCTTACCACCGGAACAATCACAAGTCCTGCAAGCATTGCAATAACACCGCAATTAATTGGTGATTGCATAATAGTCGGGAACGAGCTTCTGAAAAGCATATTCAAAACCATTATACCCGCTCCAAAGATAAAACTTGCCCACACTGATGCCTTTGTTGCTTTCTTAGAATACAAGCCATACAAGAACGGAGCAAGAAATGCACCCGCAAGTGCCCCCCATGATATGCCCATCATATCAGCAATCGCACTGAGCTTATCTTTGTTAAGTGCAATGTATGCAGATATCGCAATAAACACCACAATTAACACTCTCATAATGAGAACCTGCTTTTTCTCACTCATATCCTTAACAATATGATTTTTAATCATATCGATTGTAAGAGTCGAACTTGATGCAAGTACCAATGATGAAAGCGTTGACATTGATGCTGAAAGCACTAAAACAATAACAACCGCAATTAAAATATCCGGCAGTCCCGAAAGCATAGTCGGAATAATCGCATCAAATCCGCCTACTATTGAGCCGTCTGCAAGAAAGCTTAGCTTGTCTGTAAAGAGTCTGCCAAAGCCTCCTAAAAAGTAACATCCGCCTGCAACCACTACTGCAAACAATGTAGAAATAACTGTACCCTTTTGGATATCCTTCTCATTTTTGATTGCATAAAATTTTTGAACCATTTGCGGAAGACCCCATGTTCCAAGTGATGTTAAAACAACCACAAATCCAAGTCCCAATGGGTCAGGGCCAAAGAACGAATTAAATGCTCCCGGTGCATTCCCTGCTACTTCAATTTGTGCAAGTCCATTAAGTGCCTCCATAAATCCACCGTTGCTTACAAGCACAGCCGCAATTACTGCAACGATACCGATAAGCATAATAATTCCCTGGATAAAATCATTTATCGCAGTTGCCATATAGCCACCTGCAGTTACATATATACCCGTAAGTATCGCCATTATAATAACACATGTTGAATAGCTGACTCCCGGAAATGCCATCTCAAACAATCTCGAAAGACCGTTATAAAGCGAAGCTGTGTATGGGATAAGAAAAATAAACACAAGAACAGATGCCGCTATTTTAAGAGCATCGCTTTTAAATCTCTTACCAAAAAATTCAGGCATCGTTGCACTATCTAAATGCTGACTCATAAGTCTTGTTCTTCTGCCAAGAACAATCCACGCCAGCAAAGAACCGAGCACAGCATTGCCGATACCAATCCATGTAGATGCAATTCCGAATTTCCATCCGAACTGACCTGCATATCCAACAAAGATAACTGCCGAAAAATACGACGTTCCATAAGCAAACGCTGTAAGCCACGGCCCAACACTTCTGCCGCCGAGGACAAACCCGTTCACATCCGTTGCGTGCTTGCGACATAATATGCCGACAAAAATCATCACCGCAAAGAATACCACCAACAAACCAATTTTTACTACCATTTTTACATCTACCCTTTCTTTTGAGGGCATAAAAAACGCCCTCATAATAATATGAGGGCGAAAATCTCGCGGTACCACCTCATTTTACCGCACTCTCACGGGCGCGGCCTTTACGAGTACTGCCTTCGGGTGACAGCTATACAGCTAGGCGTATACTCTCTTGCTGTAACGGGCAATCCCGTCGCAGCCTACTGAGATAAAAATCCGTTCGGTGCGCAGCTCGCGAAATGTATTCAGATATTCCCGATTTACTGTCTCGCAGCAACCGACAGCTCTCTTAAAACCTAAAGAATACCCTACTTGTTTTCGGTCATAGCCTTTAAATGTTACTTAAAATTATATTATTTATAAGTCACTTTGTCAAGTTTTTTTTGGGAATTTTTTATTAAATTAGTTTTCAATATAATATTTTTCGTTGTATGAATTATACATCTTATCGAAATCTTCTCCGCCCGCTTTAATCTGTTTGAGATATTCATGAGTTTCAAATGAATCATTAGCAATCTCTATAAAGCATACTGCAATGTTTGAACAGTGGTCAGAAATTCTTTCGTAGTTTGTAAGAAGGTCTGAAAGAATAAAACCAAGCTCCATTGTACAATCTCCCTGACGAAGACGCGATATGTGACCATTTTTAATTGTTCTTTTAAGTTTATCAATAACCTGTTCAAGAGGCTCTACCATTGATGCTTTTTCAATATCTTCATTGATGAGCGCATCAAGTGAAAGACCAAGTATCTCATCAACTGCAGCTGTAATAACCTCAAGATCCGCCCTTGCGTTATCAGAGAATGTAATACCCTTATCATGAATTTCCTTTGCCGCCTCTGCAATATTTAGTGCGTGGTCAGAAATTCTCTCGATATCGCCTATGCAGTGAAGAAGTTCCGTTACAAGCTTACTGTCTTTTACAGACATTTGGTTTCCTGCAATCTTAACAAGATATGAGCTTGTTTTATCTTCGTATTTGTCGACCATTAATTCAAGCTCTTCTATTTCTTTAAATGTAGCGCTATCATAATTTTTCATAAGCGAAATCGCTCTTTTAAACGAATCCACTGCAAGCGATGCCATATCGTGCACAAGCTCTTTACACTTTTCAACAGCGAATGCAGGCATCTCAAGGAAACGGTCATCAAGGGTAGCAAATATATCTTGTTCTTTTTCTTCCTTCTTGCTCTTCACTGTCTTGATAGCAAGCTTTTCAAAGAACGAGCAGAATGGAACAAGGATAATTGTGGAAAGTATATTAAATAAAGTGTGAACGATAGCGATTGTTGTAGGTCCTACATATACATCAGGAGCCATAATTGCAAAATTCAGGAAAGAATTGAGCAAATAGAAAACACTTGTAACAACAACTACACCAACCATTTTAATATACAAACATGTAAATGCAACACGCTTTGATTCAGTATTACCAGTTACAGAAGAAATTATCGGTGTGATGGTTGTACCGATATTTTGACCGAGTATTACCGGAATTGCAGTTGAATACGGAATTAAACAAGACATTGAAAGCGCCTGAAGAACGCCGACAGATGCTGACGATGACTGTATAATTGCTGTAAACAACGTACCAACCAAAATACCGATAACAGGGTTTGAAAATGTCGTTAGCATACGCGTAAACGTAGGATTATCACGAAGACCTTCTACTGCGCCGCTCATCATATCCATACCAAACATAAGGATAGCAAAACCTATAAGTATAGTTGATGTATTCTTGCGTTTATCATCCTTTGCTGTCATATTCATAATAAGACCGATTGCCGCAAGAACAGGGGTAAATGAATCAGGCTTTAAAAGCTTTAAAATAAGCGCTGTACCGCTGATATCATTTGTACTCAAAAGCCACGCGGTAACAGTAGTACCAATATTGGCACCCATTATAACGCTTATGGTCTGTCCAAGCTTCATTATACCTGAGTTAACAAAACCAACAAGCATAACCGTCGTAGCCGAGGATGACTGTATAATTGCTGTTACACCAAAACCAAGAAGAAGCCCCTTCCATCTGTTTGATGTAAGCTTTGCAAGTATTGATTCAAGTTTACCTCCGGCAAGCTTTTTTAGGCTGTCTCCCATAAGGTCCATGCCATAAAGAAACATCACAAGACCACCGATTAAAGCCAAAACAGTAAAAATATCCATATTTACCTCCTTAATGTCTGTACTCATCTTTAGTACTGTTTGAATACGTTGCGAAACATCTCCATAGTAATTTTAACAATAATAACTATTTTTGTCAATAAACATAGCGAGTATTCCAATAAAAAAAATGACAGTTTTTTATCCGTACAACTGCCATTTTTTAAGGTATTATCAACAAAACCAAATCAATGTTTTTCAGAATGCAACTTTCTTGTAACCCACAAAAAAACGATGGTTAAAATTAATCCAAGCAATGTTCCTGCAAAATCCACAAATACATCAGAAATCATTCCCGCCCTTCCCTCAACAAAAAGCTGTATCGTCTCATCTGTGCACGCAGTAAACAGTCCTGCAAAAAGTATCCACGATATGTTTTTTCGCATTTTCCCTTTCGTACATTCAAAAAAACCGCAAACCAGACACGACTGAAGTGCAAATTCAGCCAAATGAGCAGTTTTTCTTACGATATATGTGCACAAATTCAGAAGCTCATCGTATGGCATTTTTACAAATCTGCGTACAATTGAAACAAGCCATACCGACAAAAACGAACTTTCCTGCGCTGATGCGGGCGCCGGTTTTAATGAACGGCAAAATATAAACATTGTAAAAAATATGCACAACACAAGCCATATATATTTCTTTTTCAATATACTCTCTCCCCCGACTATATCTATATTAGATTATATTGATATTGTATTGCAATTTTACACTATTATAAAATTATTCTTGTGATTTCGGGGCTTTCAGCCTTTAAAACGCCGTCAATATATACTTTAAATCCCGCTCCCTTATTATATTTTTTTCCCGTTTTATCCCATAAAACACTCAAATAATGATTATGATATAAAATGCCGTCAACACAAAGATACTCGACATCATTTTTGTCAAATAACGGATTAATTTCAATTTTTTCATCATCTCTCGGTCTTATGCCTGCAAGCCCCATCAAAACAAGGTCACAAAAACTTGAATGATTATAATGAATGCCGCGTTTTTTGTTAAGCTCATCATAATTTTTTTCAGCCATTACCTTTTTTGCAATCCATTCTCCTGTAAAAGGGTCAAGATTTTCGTCAATCCATGGAATTTTCTGACCATCATCATTTACAATATACTGCGACTGTGCATAAAGCTTGAGAAGATTATAATAATCTCTCTTCTCCATAACATCTTGGCTGTAATTACATAAAAAATTTCCAAGTGCAGTAAGCGTCTGCGATGTTGCAAACGGCCACGAAGGTCCGTTCCAAAGGCACATATGAGGATACGCTTTCATAAAATCTTTATAATTTCTCTCTGTTGTAGTAGGGCCAAATGGTGCATAAAAATAATTTTCATCATTCAAAAATTTCCACGCATCATTTTTATCCTCATCAGGCATATCAAAATACCACGGAATATATCCCATAAGCTCACGAACCTCAGAGCGATAATAACCATTTATGTTTTTATAAAAGCGCGCATCTTTATCCCAAAGAGATTTATCCATTTTCGCCTTCTGTTCTTTATATTCATTTTCAAAATACGCTTTTTCATCTTCTTTGCCAAGGCTGTCAGCTATTTTACTAAGAGCAACTGCATCGCCATACTGATATGAATTTATTGTGGGTCTGCAACCGTTTCCGCTTGCAGAAAATTCCATACCATCATCAGCGTCAATCTGATATAAAAGCTTGCACCTTCTTGGCAAACGATGATTTTTTTCCCAAGCGGCATAGTTTTCTTTAAGATCTTCATATAAAGATTGTGCCAAAGAAAAATCTCCCGTTACTTTACATATAGCATAAACTGAATCTGCAAGCCATGTGCTGTAAAGTCTTGGCTCTGCCCCTTCTTTAAACCAAAAACGCGCATAATCATCAATATATTTTTTATTATGAAGCCATCTGCCCTCATACATATGATGTCCCGCCGGACAAACTATACTACCGTAAAGCCCCTCCCAAGGAACGCTTGGTGTAAACTCAGTAACTATGTATCCTGACGGGGTATTTTTTATATGACTGCAAAAAGCATGCCAGCGATAATAATAGATTTCTTTAATATTTTCCTGGGAAATATCCAGAAGAGGAATTCCAATATCAAAAGGTGACAATTCGCCTATGTTATATTGATTTTCATTTCTGATTTCAGACTCATTTAAAATACAATACTTTTTAGATTTCATCTATATATTCCTCCGGTTGTTGTTTTTACTTTTTTGATCTTGTAACGGCTGAGCGCATCAACTTGAAAAAGCCGCCAGATTCACATACAATCTGATATAATCCGCCAGATGCACAGATGAAAATAAAAGCTACAAAATTAATCATATAGCAGCTTTTTATTTCCCAGAACAGCAAGAAAAACACAATACCAAATGTGCAAAGCTGCGGAAAAATTAACTCAAGCTTTCTTTTTTTGAAATTAAGAGAGAACAACATCAATAACTGTATAGCAAGGAAAATACCCGTTGTTGCCATTGCATAATTGTAGTATTTATCCCCTGTCATTAATATATATTGATAAATATCTCGTTGTTGCAGCGGCCTGTCATCCAAAAACTCTGCTATTCCATATGTACCGTCTCCAAACACGATAGCAGGTTTACGCGCTACCAAATTCAGCAATTTTTCTGCACCTTGATACTCTACTGAAAAACAAAAAGCCTCTTTGAGAAATTCTGACTTTGCCTCTTTGCCTTCGATTCTATAAGATGCCCAAAATATATCATTATTATATTTGCCGTCTCCAAGTGTAGCCAAATTTAACCAATACCAAATTGGTTGATTCATTTTTTCGGCCTTTGCCTCATCAAGATGTACTGTATACATATATCTGTCAAATCCGACAAATCCGGCAGTAAGCACAATTGTCGCCACTAAACCAAGTACAATAAGATCCTTCCATTTTCTCGACAATAAAAGCCAGATAAATGCTGCCACAAGCACAATCAGAACCGTCATTTTAATCAATGCACCAATAAGACAAGCAATGCACGCAAGTACCGCCCAACCAATTTTTGCTTTTTTTGTGTGTGCCGACTCAACTTTTAGTATTAAAAAGCAAGTCAAAAGCGGAAAAACAAAAGAGAGTGCATCAGTATAAAAAACCGGTGCCAACATATAAAACGGTGCGCTGCAAAGAAAAAACAAAAGTGTAAAAAGACCACCAACAGCACCAAAAAAACGTTTACTAATAGTAGCTGCCAATACGACAGAAGCTGCTAAAAGCAAGCCATTCACTACGCCGGCAACTGTAAAATAATCCCGAAAACCAAATAAATCGGCAATTTTAAAAATAAACGCCAAAAAAGAAAGACTGCCTAAGTTGTTGGGGAAAATGAAAAAATAATCCTTGTGACATGTTGCTGAAAAATAGTCTGTAAAGCTACCTGTTTCAACCCACGAAACAGCACCGCGATAAATGGCTTCCATGTCCCACACCGGTTCAAAACGCAGTAAACAGAGCATCAACATTTGCACTACAAATATAAACAAAGTTGCAATCAGCAAAATTTTTGTGTAATGTTTTTCAAAAAAAGTCCGTTTTTTGTTGATAAACTTTGCTACTAAAAGAAAAAATGCAAACGCTGCTGTAACAAGACCGGTTAAAACCAAACCATTATAGGGATATACAGTCCTGTTAAATAAAGCATTTAAAATAGCCAAAGAAAAAACCAATCCAAAAGCTACCATGAAACAAATATGTAACCATTTAACCACCAAACTCTGTTTTTTCTCCATACAAACTCTCCCCTTCTGTCAACAGACATACCTCTTTTGTTTATTGCCGGTTTGAAAACCTTGCGAACATAATTCTTAAATTTAAATTCTTACACATTTTTAATATAGGTATTTTATCATATTTTATATAAGTTTACAAGAACTTTTTGCTCTATATAGTGAATTATTCCAATCTTGTTTGTACATGCTTTTTATATTTCATAATTTAATTAAATTACTGTTACAAATAGTGACACAATTCGCGTTTTGTGTTATACTCACCTGGTGAGGTGAAACAGATGAGTATATATAAAAAAGTTATTTGCTTGATTTGCACAGTTATGTTTATATTTTCTTTTAATTTATCTGCTTATGCTTCATATACGCCAAGCACATGGGCACAAGAGAGCATTTTGCTTGCAGACAGCTATAAAATAATTCCGGATAACACGTCCGACATACCATATACTCAAAATATTACACGAAGCGAATTTTGTCATTTTACTGTAGGACTTTATGCTGCTTTTAGTGCCAAAACAAAGCCTGACAGCTTTAAATCACAGTTTATTGACACAAACGATACTGATATTTTATATGCTGCCGACCTCGGCATAATAACAGGGCGCGGTGACGGTATTTTTTCGCCGGATGATTTTATAACAAGACAGGAAATGTGCATTGTTATAACACGTCTTTTAAGTATCTGTGATATTGACATATCTGTTTCAGAGCGTGAGATAAAAAATCTGCTTTCCGTATACTCAGACAACTCTTCCATTAAGGACTGGGCAATAAATCCGTTTGCTTTTTGTATAAAAAACGGCATTATAAAAGGCATGAGTGAAACGCAGCTCTGGCCCGATTATCACACGACAAGAGAACAGGCAATTGTTATTATATATCGTTGTTTTGATACATTTGCTACCGATGAGCAGAAAAAAAGTGTATATTCTCCAAAGCTTTACGCTGATGGCGATCATGAAAATCTTAAAGCGAGCGTATTCGGTGACGGAAAGCTTGTTTCATACAAAGACAGGACTATCGGTATAGAGTTCGAAAAAGCCGAAACAGAAAAATACAAATTAGATATATACCTTGACAGTTCAAATTTCTGGTACTCTGACGAAGATATGTATGTAAAAACGATTTATTCCAAAGAAAATAGCTTTATATTTGAAAACGTACGCATCGGTAAAACATATAAAGTAAATATTTATTCTGATAAAGACGAGTATCTTTGCAGCTTATCATTTTATGTTTCACCACTTTACACTCTTTCCGAAAAACAAAATATAGTATTTTCACACGGCGAGCCAACTACCAAAGAGCAGGCCGATAAGTTAATGGAAAAGATAACTGTTAATATTTGGCGTATGGGCTATGATGGCATAAAATCTCCCTCAAGAGTATCTCTTAGCGTACACAAAAGCATCGCAGACATCACAAAAGCCGCTTTCGAGGAAATATATAAAAGCAAAACACAATTTCCAATTAAGGATATAGGTGCATACGCATGGCGCGATGAAATGTCATCAGGACGATATTCTCATCATAATTACGGTACTGCGATAGATATTAACTCAGGCGAAAATTACTGTCTTTACAAAGACGGAAGCTATGTAGGAATCGGTTGGTTTCCCGGCGAGAATGCATATTCAATAGCTGCAGACAGCGATATTGTCAGCATCTTTTCAAAATACGGCTTTATCTGGGGTGGTGATGAATGGAATAACCCCAAAGACTATATGCATTTTAGCTATCTTGAACTATAACAAAAACCTTACAAAAAAATATCCACCCGCATGGCGGGTGGATATTTTTTTATTAAATTTTATAATGTCAAACTATTTATACTCACTGCTGCAAATCTTTGGAACATCGTTGCAACTTGTGCGCGTGTAGCATTTCCTTTTGGATCAAGTTTATTGTCACCAATTCCGCCGATTATGCCTTTTTCTACCGCCCACGAAAGCGCGTCTATTGCATAATCGCTTATTTTATCAGCATCA
>JAZNVH010000026.1:0-18978 GCA_045592745.1 Candidatus Aphodoplasma sp.
TATTTTTACAATAACGAAAGAATACAGCTAAAAACAAAACTGACTCCGCTAGAAAAACGAAGTCAGTATGTTGCTTAAAATTTAATATTTATACTATAGGCACTCTTTTTTTGTACTGTCTGTATAAATTGGGGCAATTCACACTTCACTATGTGTAAGGAAACTCTTTTTTTATATGCGTAATAGTATAAAAATTTGTTTTTTTATGAAAAAATTATTGTTACGTACAAAAAAATATGTTACAATCAATGCGAGTATATATTTAGTAGCAAAAAGGTGGCGCTATTATGAACATATTACACATGAAATATGCCCTTGAAGTTGCGAAGGCGGGTTCTCTTAATAAGGCATCGGAGAATTTGCTTATTGCGGTTCCGAACATAAGCCGTTCAATAAAAGAGCTTGAAGCAGACCTTGGTATAACTATTTTTGACAGAACGTCGAAAGGTATGTGTTTAACCGGCGAAGGTGAGGAGTTTATGGATTATGCCAGAGGAATATTAAGCCAGATTGAAGCTGTTGAAAAATATTATAAAGACGGTGCGCCAAACAGACAGAAATTTTCTGTCTCTGTTCCGCGTGCCTGCTATATATCAGAAGCCTTTGCAGAATTTTCAAAAACGCTTACAAAGGCTTCGGCACAGATATTTTATAAAGAAACAAACTCACAAAGAACAATTCATAATATGCTTAATCACGATTACAAGCTTGGAATTATCAGATATGCTGAAAATTATGATATGTATTTTAAATCAATGCTTGATGAAAAAGGTTTTATTTATGAGCTTGTGACAGAGTTTACGTATTCGCTTATTATGAGCAAAGATAATCCTCTTTCTGAAAAAGATGAAATTGTTTTTGACGATTTGACCGATTATATAGAAATTGCACACGCAGACCCGTATGTTCCGTCTATGCCATTATCAAAGGTGGTAAAAGAGGAGCTTGCGGATAATATTGACAGAAGAATCTACATTTTTGAAAGGGCGAGTCAGTTTGATTTGCTTTATAAAAATCCCGAGACGTTTATGTGGGTATCTCCGGTGCCGGAGAGTCTGCTTGAAAGGTATAATCTTGTGCAAAAGAAATGCGCAGAAAACAAAAAGATATATAAAGACCTTTTGATTTATAAAAAGGGATATAAGCTTACAGAACTTGACCGCAGGTTTATCACTCAGCTTTGTGATTCCAAAAGAAAAATATTTAATGAATAAATTATAATTTTTTACCTGACATTAAAAAAGTCAGGTTTTTTTATTTTTTAGGATTTTGACAGGGTTATCAATATTGATAACAAAGGTTAAACATTTTGAGAATTGTCTTAGAAAAAAGAGTATGTTAAAATTTTAACAAGGTTGAAAATATGAGATATTAATTGTTGGGAGGACAAAAGAATGGATAAGAAAAACTATGAAATTATAGACGGCGTTGAAAAGCTTGAAGAAGCGATTCTTCGCGTAAAAGAAGCTCAGAAGGTTTTTGCAACTTATACACAAGAGCAGGTTGATAAAATCTTTTTGGCTGCAGCGTCGGCTGCAAACAAAGCAAGAATTCCTCTTGCAAAAATGGCAGTTGAAGAAACAGGTATGGGTATTGTAGAGGATAAGGTTATCAAAAATAACTACGCATCAGAATATATCTACAATGCATATAAAGAAACAAAAACTTGCGGCATAATTGAAGAGGACAAGGCTTTTGGTACAAAGAAAATTGCTGAGCCTATCGGTGTAATTGCGGCGGTTATTCCTACAACTAATCCTACATCAACAGCAATCTTTAAATGCCTTTTGGCACTTAAAACAAGAAATGCTATTATAATCTCTCCTCATCCGAGAGCGAAGAACTGCACAATTGCAGCTGCAAAATTGGTTCTTGAAGCGGCCGTTGCAGCAGGTGCACCTGAGGGCATTATTGACTGGATTGATGTACCAAGTCTTGAAATGACAAACACAGTTATGAAAGAGGCAGACATTATCCTTGCAACAGGTGGTCCCGGAATGGTTAAGGCAGCGTATTCAAGCGGTAAGCCTGCACTTGGTGTTGGCGCGGGAAATACACCTGCAATCATTGATGACAGTGCGGACATTTTATTGGCAGTTAACTCAATTATCCACTCAAAGACATTTGATAATGGTATGATTTGTGCATCCGAGCAGTCTGTAATTGTACTTGAAAATATTTACGATATAGTTAAAGAAGAGTTTGCAACAAGAGGCTGCTATTTCTTAAACGATAAAGAAACAGAAAAAGTTAGAAAAACGATTATTATAAATGGTGCGCTCAATGCAAAAATTGTTGGTCAAAGCGCTTATAAAATTGCAGAGCTTTCAGGTGTAACAGTTCCTGAGGGAACAAAAATTCTTATCGGTGAAGTAGAATCGGTTGAACTTTCGGAAGAATTTGCACACGAAAAGCTTTCACCTGTTCTTGCAATGTATAAGGCAAAGACGTTTGAAGAGGCTCTTGACAAGGCAGAAAGACTTGTTGAAGACGGTGGTTTTGGTCATACATCTTCTGTATACCTTAACGAAGTAACACAGACAGAAAAGATTAATAAGTTCGCTGCTCGCATGAAAACCTGCAGAATCTTAGTAAATACTCCTTCTTCTCACGGTGGTATCGGTGACCTTTATAACTTTAAACTTGCACCGTCACTTACGCTCGGTTGCGGTTCATGGGGTGGTAACTCGGTATCGGAAAACGTTGGTGTAAAACACCTATTAAATATTAAAACAGTAGCAGAAAGAAGGGAAAATATGCTTTGGTTCCGCGCACCTGAAAAGGTATATATCAAGAAGGGCTGCTTGCCGGTAGCACTTGACGAGCTTAAAAATGTAATGGGCAAAAAGAGAGCCTTTATTGTAACAGATACATTCCTTTACGAAAACGGTTATACAAAACCGATTACTGATAAGCTTGACGAAATGGGTATTGTTCACAGCACATTCTTTGATGTACAGCCCGACCCGACACTTCTTAATGCGAAAAACGGTGCTGCGCAGATGGCAGCCTTCAAGCCTGATACAATTATCGCACTTGGCGGTGGTAGTGCAATGGACGCTGCAAAAATTATGTGGGTTCTTTATGAGCATCCCGAAGCTGATTTTATGGACATGGCAATGAGATTTATCGACATCAGAAAGAGAGTTTATACATTCCCGAAGATGGGCGAGAAGGCATACTTTATTGCAATCCCAACATCAGCAGGTACAGGCTCTGAGGTTACACCTTTTGCTGTTATCACAGATGAGCAGACAGGCGTTAAATATCCTTTGGCAGATTATGAGCTTATGCCTAATATGGCTATTGTTGATACAGATTTTCATATGTCAGCACCAAAAGGCTTAACTGCTGCATCGGGTATTGATGCTGTAACTCACGCAATTGAAGCTTATGCTGCAATGCTTGCAACCGATTATACAGACGGCTTGGCGCTAAAATCACTTAAGACAGTTTTTGAGTATTTGCCAAGAGCTTATGAAAACGGACAAACAGATATTGTTGCTCGTGAAAAGATGGCTAATGCTGCTACAATGGCAGGCATGGCATTTGCAAATGCATTCCTTGGAATATGTCACTCAATGGCTCACAAGCTTGGTGCGTTCCACCATTTGCCTCACGGTGTAGCAAATGCTCTTATGATTGAGGAAGTTTTAAGATTTAACGCAAGCGAAGCTCCTGCAAAGATGGGAACATTTTCACAGTATGACCATCCGCATACACTTGCACGTTATGCAGAAATTGCTGATTACCTCGGCGTAAAGGGTAAAACGGATACAGAGAAGCTTGAGGGACTTATCAAGTTAATCAATGACCTTAAAGCAAAGGTTGGCATTAAAGAAACAATTAAAGATTACGGCATAGATGAAAAGGTATTCCTTGAAAAGCTTGACGAAATGGTAGAGCAGGCATTCGACGATCAGTGCACAGGTGCAAATCCGAGATATCCGCTTATGTCAGAAATTAAGCAGATGTATTTGAATGCTTACTATGGCAAGCATTTTGAAGAAAAGGCAATGCCGACAGCAAAAGACATTAAAGCAAAAGCAAAACCTGATGCTGTCAAAGCCGCATACAAAAAAGGCAAGAAAGCCTGAGCCGGAATTGAAGGAGGAATAAATTATGAAACTTGATAGAGTCATTGCAGTCAGAAATAATAAAACAATATACCGTGACGGTGAAAAGTGCGTCAAGGTTTTTAATGAAAATTATTCAAAGGCAGACGTGCTTAACGAAGCTTTGAACCAGGCAAGAATTGAAGAAACCGGTCTTAACATTCCTAAGGTATTGGAAGTTACAATGGTCGAAGGCAAATGGGCAATCGTGTCCGAGTATATCAAAGGCAAGACACTTGCACAGCTTATGCAGGAAGATGCTGATAAAAAAGACGAATATATAGAGCTCTTGGTTGACCTTCAGCTTGAGGTTCATTCAAAAAAATCTCCTTTGCTTAATAAGTTAAAGGATAAGATGAATCGCAAAATCAGCGAATCTGATCTTAATGCAACAACACGCTATGACCTTCACACAAGACTTGAGGGGATGCCTAAGCATACAAAGGTATGCCACGGAGATTTTAACCCGTCAAACATTATTATTGCAGAAGACGGCACACCATATATCTTAGACTGGTCACATGCAACACAGGGTAATGCATCAGCCGATGTTGCAAGAACATATCTTCTCTTCTGGCTTGACGGAGATATTGATGGAGCAAAAAAATACCTTGACTTGTTCTGCGAAAAGAGCAATACTGCAAAACAGTATGTTCAAAAGTGGATGCCTATCGTTGCTGCATCTCAGTCGGTTAAGGGTAATGCAAAAGAACGCGAATTTTTACTTTCTTGGGTAGATGTTGTTGATTACGAATAATAAAATGAACTGACGCAGTTTGCGTCTTAAACGGGCGCAAACTGCATAAAGAGTGAAAGGATGTTAAAAAATGAAGGTTACAGTATGTATTGGTAGTTCTTGTCATATTAAAGGCTCACGTCAGGTTGTTGAGCAGCTTCAGTATTTAATTGGTGCAAATAACCTTGATGATAAAGTAGAGCTTGGTGGTACATTTTGCATGGGCAAATGCCAGCAGGGCGTTTGTGTAACTGTGGACGAGAGCTTTCATTCTGTTACTCCCGAAACGGTTGAGGAGTTCTTTAAAAAAGAAGTTTTAGCGAAAGTGTGAGGATAATATGCATATTCAGATTTGCGTTGGAAGTTCATGCCATTTAAAAGGCTCACCTGAGATTGTAGATTTGCTTACCAAGGCTGTTGAAGAGCATAACCTTGAAAATGAGATTACACTTGCCGGTAGTTTTTGTATCGGCAAGTGTAATCGTCAGGGAGTTACTGTTCAGGTGGGTGATAAGATTCATATTGGTATAACCCGTGAAAATTTTAAAGAGTTTTTTAATGATAACGTGCTTGCGGTATTAGAAAGCGAAAGGAAGTGACCAAAATGCCAAACTGTTTAACATTAAAAAAATCAAACTGTAAAAATTGCTATAAGTGTATTCGTCACTGCCCAGTCAAAGCAATTCGTTTTTCCGGCAATCAGGCACATATTATCGGAAACGAATGTATTTTGTGTGGACAGTGCTTTGTTGTTTGTCCCCAAAATGCAAAGCAGGTTGTAGATGAAACCGAAAAAGTAAAGGTGCTTTTGCAAAGCGGCGAGCCTGTTGTGGTAAGCTTAGCTCCCTCATTTGTTGCAAATTACGAGGGTGTTGGAATAAATTCAATGCGCGATGCTCTTCAAAAGCTCGGTTTTTATGATGTTGAAGAGACGGCGATTGGCGCTACAATAGTAAAAAAAGAGTATGAGAGAATGCTGAAAGAAGATGAGCGTGATATTATAATTTCTTCCTGCTGTCATTCTATAAATTTACTTATACAAAAATATTTTCCGGCGGCGCTTGAGTATCTGGCAGATGTTGTTTCGCCTATGCAGGCACATTGCCTTGATATAAAAAAGCGATTTCCAAAAGCAAAAACTGTGTTTATCGGTCCTTGTGTTGCTAAAAAAGATGAGGCTGAACACTATGAAGGCATTGTTGATGGAGTTTTGACTTTTGAGGAGCTCACAAACTGGTTAAAAGAAGAAAATATTGAGCTAAAGCAGGATATGGACTCAAACAACGAGAGCCGCGCAAGATTTTTCCCGACAACAGGCGGCGTTTTAAAAACAATGCAGCCAAATATTTCGGGATATACTTATATGGCGCTTGATGGAGTTGAAAACTGTATTGATGCGCTAAAAGATATAGAAAATGGAAAAATTCATAAATGCTTTATTGAAATGTCTGCTTGTGTCGGAAGCTGTATCGGCGGGCCTGTTATGGAAAAGTATCACCGCAGTGCACCGATTAAAGACTATATTACAATAGCAAATTATGCGGGCGAGAAAGACTTTGACGTAGTTTCGCCTGATGCTGTGGAGCTTAAAAAACAGTTTTCTTATATAGAGCACAGATTACAGATTCCGTCAGAGACAGAGATTTATAATATCCTTCGTCAAATGGGTAAGTTTAAGCCTTCAGATGAGCTTAACTGTGGTTCGTGCGGATATAATACCTGCCGCGAGAAAGCTATTGCCATTTGTCAGGGCAAGGCGGAAATTTCGATGTGCTTGCCGTTCCTTAAAGATAAAGCGGAAAGCTTTTCTGATACTATAGTTAAAAATACGCCAAATGGTCTTATAGTTCTTAATGAAGAACTTGAAGTACAACAGATAAATGAATCTGCAAGAAATATAATGAATATTCGTTCAAGCTCAGATATACTTGGTGATTCGGTTGTTCGCATTATGGATCCGAGCGATTTTGTAGAAGTGAAAAATACCGGCAGAAATATTAAAAACAAAAAGGTATATCTTGCCGAATATAAACGATACGTCGAACAAACTGTTGTCTATGACAAAGATTCGCATCTTCTTATAGGCATTATGCGTGATATTACAGATGAGCAGAATGAGCGTGAAAAGAAAGAAAATATCAGCAGACAAACTGTTGAGGTTGCAGATAGGGTTGTTGATAAACAAATGCGTATTGTTCAGGAAATTGCATCACTTCTTGGCGAAACAGCCGCAGAAACAAAAATTGCTCTTGCAAAGCTAAAGGAGTCGATACAGGATGAATGATTTGTGTGCAGATATCGGCTGGAAAAGTATTAACCATTACGGTGAACAGCTTTGCGGTGACCATGTGGAAATTGTAGAGCAAAATGACAGTTCCACCGTTATTGTTTTGGCGGACGGGCTTGGAAGCGGTGTTAAAGCGAGCATATTGTCGACACTTACATCTAAAATTATTTCGACTATGATGGCGGCAGAGCTTCCGCTCGAAGAATGTGTATCAACGATTGCGGCGACGCTGCCTGTTTGCTCGGTTCGTGGAGTTGCATATTCGACATTTACAATTGTGCACATCATCAATAACGAAACTGCTGAAATCATTCAGTATGACAATCCGCAGGCAATTGTTCTTCGCGATAACAAAAACTATGATTATCCAAAAACCGAAATGAATATTGACGGCAAAAAAATATATAAATCGGTTATTCGTTTGCAGGAAGGCGATATTTTCATAGCCATGAGCGACGGATGTCCTCATGCGGGAATTGGTATGGCATATAATTTTGGCTGGAAACGTGAGGATATTATTGAGTTTGTGGAAACTATGTCTGCAACAGGTCTTACCGCAAAGAATTTGTCTACGCTTTTAGTTGATGAATGTGATAAGCTTTACGGGCAAAAACCCGGTGATGATGCTACCGCCTGCGTTGTAAGAATAAGAAAAAGAGAGCCGATGAATTTGTTGTTTGGACCACCGTCTAATCGTGATGATTGTGACCGAATGATGTCGCTCTTTTTCTCAAAAGAAGGCAAGCACATAATCTGTGGCGGTACAACATCATCTATTGCGGCAAAATATTTGAGAAAGCCACTTAAGGCAACGCTTAATTTTGAAAAATCGGATGTTCCTCCGATTGCAATGCTTGAGGGCGTTGATTTGGTAACGGAGGGTGTTATCACTATCAACAAGGTTTTAGAATATGCCAAAGATTATTTGGGTGAAAACGAGATGTATGAGCACTGGAATTATAAGCGTGACGGTGCATCGCTTATTTGTCAGCTTTTGTTTGAAGAGGCGACGGATATAAACTTTTATGTTGGACGTGCTATAAATCCGGCGCATCAAAATCCTGATTTGCCCATAAATTTCAGCATAAAAATGAATTTGGTTGAGGAGCTTTCAAAGTGCCTTAAAATGATGGGAAAAAGAATTAAAGTAAGCTATTTTTAAGGGGTGTGAAACATGAGAAAATTTGATACAAAAGTTCAGTATTTAAAATATAAAGTGCTCAGAGAAGTGGCAAAAGAAGCATGGAATGATACACTTCTTGAAAATATTATGGAGATACCAAAAACGATTGTTCCGGGAAAAACATCAACAATGCGTTGCTGTGTTTACAAGGAAAGAGCAATCCTTTCTGAACGTGTAAGAATTGCGATGGGTGGAGATAAAGAAAATCCCAATATAATTGAGGTTATTGATATTGCTTGCGATGAGTGCCCTGCAGCAGGCTATGAAGTAACCGACTCATGCAGGGGTTGTCTTGCTCACAGATGTGAGGATGTTTGCAAGAAGGGTGCAATTTCGTTTGACCACAATCACGTAGCGCATATTGATAAATCAAAGTGTGTTGAATGCGGTCAATGTGCAAAGGTGTGCCCTTATTCCGCTATAATAAATCGTAAGCGCCCTTGTCAAAAGGCTTGTAAAATAAAAGCTATATCTATTAACGAGGATAATGCGGCAGCGATAGATAACAGCAAATGTACTGCTTGTGGTGCTTGTGTATATCAGTGCCCGTTTGGTGCAATTATGGATAAATCATACATACTTAATGTGGTTGACCTTATCAAGAAAAGCGACAACAATAATAATTATAAGGTTTATGCAATGGTTGCTCCGTCTATATCAAGTCAGTTTACCTATGCAAAATTGGGTCAGGTTATTAAGGGACTTAAAGAACTTGGCTTCTTTACGGTAGTTGAGGCTGCGCTTGGAGCGGATATGGTTGCTCAGGCTGAATCAAAGGAGCTTTCGGAAAAAGGCTTTTTGACAAGCTCGTGCTGTCCTGCGTTTGTGTCTTATGTAAAATCGGCATTTCCTGACTTAGAGCAGTATATTTCGCATAATCTTTCCCCAATGGCTACTTTGGCAAAGTATATAAAAGAAACTGACGAAAATTCAAAGGTTGTATTTATCGGGCCGTGTACTGCAAAAAAAGCAGAGGCACAGCTTGAAGAGGTAAAACCTTATATAGACGCTGTTATGACGTTTGAAGAGCTTCAGGCTCTTTACGACAGCAAGGATATTGATATCACAACACTTGATGAAGATGTTTTGGAAAATGCATCATATTTTGGAAGAATATTTGCACGCTCCGGCGGACTTTCAGACGCGGTAGCACAAGGCTTGAAAGAGCAAAATATTGATTTTGATTTAAAGGCAGCTGCGTGTGATGGTATTGAGGCGTGCAAAATGGCACTTCTTAAAAAGAGCAAGAATGTTTTGGATGCAAACTTTATTGAAGGTATGGCTTGTGTTGGCGGTTGTATAGGCGGTGCAGGATGCCTGACACATGGAGAAAAGAATAAGGCAGAGGTTGATAAATACGGAAGAGAAGCTTTTGAAAAGACGATTTCAGATGCTGTTTCTGTATTAAAATAAGCCTTATATCGATTGGCAAAAAATATTTTTCAAAAACTATTGACTTTATGGGGTCTGAGTGGTAAAATGAAGAATGTTAAATGCGAAGAGCAGAAACCAGTAGATTGGAAAGAACCTAAAGAGAGTTGCCGGTTGGTGCGAGGCAAAGGGGGCGTCCTTTTCGAATTCCTTCTGTTAGCAGTGCGCTGAACAAGAGAAATCTTAAGTAGGATGCAACGGGCGTTCCCGTTATAGAACTAAGGTATGTTAGTACCTGATAAGGTCGTTATCGCGAGGTGGCGGCGAACTGAGGTGGTACCACGGAAATGATATTTTCGTCCTCTGTATCTTTATTAAGATGCAGAGGATTTTTTATTTGAAAGGAAGCATTGAATATGTCAAACAAATTAGATGAAGCAAGAAAAATTATAAATGAGGTAGATTCCAAGATGGCGGAGCTTTTTATAAAAAGAATGAGAGCTGCCGAAATGGTTTTTGAGCACAAAAAAGAGTTTGGGCTTCCTATTTTAGATACAAAGCGTGAGGACGAGGTTATTAAAAAGAACTCGGAAATGATAAAGGACGATGTATTAAAGGGTTATTACATTGACTATATAAAAAATCTTATGTCAGTTTCAAGAGCGTATCAATACCGTATGCAATCAGGACTTAGGGTTGCATATAGCGGGGTAGAGGGTGCTTTTGCTCACATAGCGGCGGGAAGAATATTTCCTGAAAGTAACAGAGTATCATATCGCGATTTTAAGTCTGCTTATGATTCGGTAGTGAATGGCGAAAGCGATGTGGCTGTTCTTCCAATTGAAAACAGCTATGCAGGCGAGGTTGGGCAGACCCTTGACCTTATATTTTCGGGCGGACTTTTTATAAACGGAATTTATGAGCTTGAAATTCATCAAAACTTGCTGGGGCGTGCCGATGCGACGATTGACGATATTAAAAAGGTAACAAGTCATCCGCAGGCTCTTAGTCAATGCCACGATTATATTGCTTTTCGTGGATTTGATACAGAGGAAGCAAACAATACAGCTATCGCAGCAAAATCCGTTGCGGATATGAACGATAAGTCTCTTGGCGCTATTGCAAGTGTGGAAACAGCACAGATTTATGGTTTGAAGGTTTTAGAAGCCAATATAAACAAAAGCGGAGAAAACACTACTCGTTTTGCAGTTCTTTCAAAAGTTAGGGCGAATTCTTCTTCTCTTTCAAATTCTGTTTTGATGTTTACAGTTAAGAATGAGGCGGGCTCTCTTGCAAATGCTATAAGTATTATAGGTAAATACGGATACAATATGACAGCCCTCAGGAGCAGACCGCTAAAGAAACATTCTTGGCAGTATTATTTTTATGTAGAAATTGATGGAACAACGGAAACTGACGAAGGAAGAAAAATGATAGGGGAATTAAACAAGGTATGCGACAAGCTTAAAGTTGCGGGAACATTTGCGCCACACAGCGAGATATAAAAATAAAATGCACGGGTGTGATAAAAATAGTATGAAATTGTTGTGGGGAGTGATAGAGTGAAAAAGTATGGTTGTATAGGAAAAAAGCTGACACACAGCTTTTCAAAAGAGGTTCACGCAAGGCTTGCTGATTATGAGTATGAGCTTATAGAGCTTTTGGAGGATGAAATAAGACCATTTTTTGAAAAAAAAGATTTTGAGGCGATAAATGTTACTATACCATATAAAGAAACAGTTATTCCATATCTTGACTTTGTAAGTAATATTGCAAAAAGAATTGGTGCAGTTAATACCATTGTAAATAAAGATGGTAAATTATATGGTTATAACACTGACTATTACGGAATGAAGGCGCTTATAGAAAAAATCGGGATTGATTTAAAAGGTAAAAAAGTTCTTATTCTCGGAACGGGCGGAACGAGCAAAACAGCGCAGGTTGTAGCAAAGGATTTGGGAGCTTATGATATTTTTGTCGTGAGCAGAAATAAAAAAGAAAGCTATATTATTACCTATGAAGAGGCGGCAAGCGAGCACATGGACGCTGACGTAATTATTAATACGACTCCTTTGGGAATGTATCCCGACTGTGAGTCAAAGCCGATTGACATTTCAGGTTTTACTTGCCTAAAAGGCGTAGTTGATGCGGTGTATAATCCGCTTTTGACAAGCCTTGTATCAGATGCGAAGAAAAGGGGAATTAAGGCAGAGTGTGGGTTGTATATGCTTGTTATGCAGGCGGTCTATGCAGTTGAAAAGTTTCTTGACATACAAATTTCAAAGGAAAATGCCGACAGCGTATATTATTCCGTTCTTGCATCGAAAGAGAATATTGTACTGACCGGTATGCCCGGAAGTGGCAAAAGCACGATTGGGAAACTGCTTGATGTAGATGGATTTGAGTTTATTGATACAGATGCGGAAATTGAAAAAAGGTGTGGCTGCAGCATTAAAGAGCTGATAAGTACTAAAGGCGAAAAGTATTTCAGAGATTTAGAGTCAGCGGTCATATATGATGTTTCTTCGAAAGCTTCTCGTATTATATCCACGGGTGGCGGAGCGGTTTTAAGAGAAGAAAACGTAGAGCACCTTAAACGAAATGGCAGACTGTTCTTTATAAATGCAAGTTTAAAACGGCTTAGGGCAACAGACGACAGACCGCTTTCTGACACCTATGAAAAGCTTGAAAAGCTTTATTGTGAGCGAATGGAGATTTACAAATCTACGGCGGATGTAATTGTTCCGGATATGGACACTGCAAAGGCAGAGGCAGAATATATTTTAACAAAACGATTGGAGAAGATAACGTGAAAATCCTTGTTATAAATGGACCAAATTTAAATATGCTCGGCATACGCGAGCCTGACCATTACGGCAAAGAAACCTACGAAGACCTTTGCAAAAAGATACAGGCGCATTGTGATAACATAAATGTGAATGTAAAAATATACCAATCCAATCACGAAGGTGACCTTGTAGATGAAATTCAAAAAGCATATGGGAACATAGATGGTATTGTAATAAATCCCGGTGCATATACACATACAAGCGTTGCAATTTTGGATGCGGTAAAGTCGGTAAACATTCCGACTGTCGAGGTTCACATTTCAAAGGTCGAGCAAAGAGAAGATTTCAGACAGGTAAGCTATGTGCGCCTTGCCTGCGTTAAAACAATTACAGGTCATGGCACAGATGGCTATATTGAGGCTATTGACTATCTTTGTGAGGAATACAGATGATAGCAGAGTTTAAACCATGTAAATTAAAAGGAACGATAAGTGCACCTCCGTCAAAAAGTATGGCGCACAGATATTTGATAGGAGCGGCATTATCAAAAGAAAAATGCACATTGTCAGGTGTTGATTACAGCGAGGATGTTTTGGCAAGCATTGACTGCTTAAAAGCATTGGGAGCAGAAATAAATATAGACGCTGACAAAGTAACTATTAATCCTGATAAGTTTATGAAAACAGAAAATCCCGTATTAGAATGCAGAGAAAGCGGAAGTACGTTAAGGTTTTTTATCCCTCTTGCTTTGTGCCTTGACAAAGAAGTAACGCTTAAAGGCAGCACGCGTCTTTTTGAAAGACCGCTTGGTGTTTATGAGGATTTGTGCCGCGAAAATGATTTTATATTCAAAAAAGGCGTAGACTCTGTAACGCTTTGCGGAAAGCTTAAAAGCGGAAGGTATAAGGTGCGCGGTGATATCAGCAGCCAGTTTATTACAGGACTTGTTTTTGCTCTTGTTTATCTTGGCACTGATGCATTTATTGAGATTATCCCACCATTTGAAAGCAGGTCATATATAGACCTTACAATCAGTGCGCTAAAATCATTTGGTGCAGATGTAGAGTTTATAGATAAGTACAATATTGCAATCAGAAAATCTAAAATGCACTCATATTCGGGAAAAATTGAGGGCGATTATTCGAACGGAGCGTTTTTAGATGCATTTAACTATGTCGGTTCTGAAATAGAAATACAAAATCTAAGCGAAAACAGTCTTCAGGGCGATAGGGTGTATAAAGAGTATTTTGATAAAATATCAAACGGAGTGCCAACGCTTGATATTTCGGATTGTCCTGACCTTGGTCCTGTGCTTTTTGCGCTTGCGGCGCTAAAAAACGGCGCAACCTTTACCGGAACAGACAGGCTGAAAGCGAAAGAAAGCGACAGAGGGGCGGCGATGCACGAAGAACTTAAAAAGCTTGGCGGCGGACTTGTATTTGGTAACAATATGATAACTGTGCCAAAGCAGAAGCTGAGGTACAACGGCATTGTTCTTGACTCTCATAATGACCATAGAATTGTTATGGCAATGTCGGTTGTGCTTTCAAAAATTGGCGGAGAAATTTCAGAAATTGAAGCGGTTAAAAAAAGCTATCCCGGATTTTTTGAAGATATACAAGCGCTTGGGGCAGAGGTGATAATACGATGATAGTAGACGTAAGTAAAAAAATATTAATAGTCGGACTTGGTCTTTTGGGCGGCAGTTATGCAAGAGTATTAAAACGATTTGGTTTTCACATAAGTGCAATTACAAAAGAGCAAAGCTCGATAGATTATGCACTTGGTGAAAAAATAATCGATGAAGGCTCAACAGAGCTTGACGAAAAAATAATTGGCGCGGCTGACATTGTTATATTTGCTCTTTATCCTCATGTGTTTGTAGAATGGATTGAGCAGAATCAAGCTCTTTTAAAAAGCGGTGCAATCATAACCGACGTAACGGGTGTAAAGAGAAGCATTGTGTATAAAATTCAGGACATGTTAAGAGCTGATGTAGAGTTTATAGCGGCGCATCCGATGGCGGGTCGTGAGGTTTCGGGCGTTGAAAACAGCACGGATAGAATGTTTGCGGGAGCAAATTATATCGTAACTCCCACACAGAAAAACACACCCCAAGCGATTAATACGTGCCTTGAGCTTGGAAGGCTTCTTGGATTTTCAAATGTTACAACGCTTTCACCCGAAGAACATGATGATATGATAGGATTTTTGTCACAGCTTACTCACTGTATAGCGATTACGCTTATGACATGTAATGACAAAGAAAATATGGAAAAATTTACGGGTGACTCGTTTAGAGACCTGACACGAATTGCCAGAATAAACGATTTGTTATGGAGTGAACTTTTTATAGCAAATAAAGATGCACTGCTTAGCCAGATGGATATGTTTATAAATAAATTTAACCAGCTCAGAGAAATGCTTGAAACAGAAGATGTTGATGCGATGAGAGAAATGATGCGTCATTCTACAAAGCGCAGAGCATTATTTGATAAAAAATAGACTGTATTGGAGGTACTTAAAAATGAATATGGAATTCAAACGCAAATTACCAATCCCTATGGAGATAAAGGAGCAATACCCTTTATCGTATGAGCTTGAGCAATTAAAAGAAAAAAGAGATGTGCAGATAAAATCAATATTTGAAGGTAAGGACGACAGATTTATTCTTATTATAGGACCTTGCTCTGCAGACCACGATGACAGTGTTATAGATTATATACTGCGTCTTAGAGAAGTTCAGGAAAAAGTATCTGATAAAATTTTTATTATTCCAAGAATATACACTAATAAACCGAGAACAACCGGTGACGGATACAAAGGAATGCTTCATCAGCCCGACCCGAATAAAGAATCGGATATGTTAAAAGGCGTTATTGCTATCCGAAATCTGCACCTTAGAGCAATCGAGGAAACGGGATTTACGTGTGCTGATGAGATGCTTTATCCTGAAAATTACAGATATTTGTCCGATTTGCTGTCTTATGTTGCAATTGGCGCAAGGTCGGTTGAAAATCAAAAGCATCGCCTGACCGCAAGCGGACTTGATATTCCTGTTGGTATGAAGAATCCTACTGCCGGAGATATTTCGGTTATGATGAATTCAATTACGGCAGGACAGCACTCGCATACATTTATATACAGAGGATGGGAGGTCGAAAGCCATGGCAACCCGCTTGCTCACGCAATTTTGAGAGGCTATGTAAATAAGCATGGACAGTCAATGCCAAACTATCACTATGAAGACCTTATCCATCTTGCCCAGATTTATGAAAAATCCGGTCTTGAAAATCCTGCGGTTATTATTGATACTAATCATGCAAATTCGGGCAAAAATTGGGCAGAACAGCCAAGAATTGCAAAAGAAGTTTTGCATAGCTGTCGTCATAGCAGTGATGTTAAAAAGATTGTTAAAGGCCTTATGATAGAAAGCTATATTGAGGATGGCGCGCAAAAACCTGAGGAAGGTATATACGGCAAATCAATTACAGACCCTTGTCTTGGATGGGAAAAGACTGAAAAACTCATTTACGACATCGCTGATGTTCTTTAATTCAGAAGCTTCGGGAAAACTATCAATAGAATAAATAAAAGGTGTTGAAACACGAACGTCACCCTCGAACCTGATAGAAACATATTGTCAAGGAATATCTGAAATTGTCATATAATTATAGCTAGAACCTTGCGGCAAGAAAAATATATTGACAGGATATGTATTAAAGGAATGCTCGGGAAGATGAGTCGAGCAGAGCCTTCGGTGCGAAGAATAAGGGAACTGAATTTTCGAAAACGAATTGATGACAATTTTTTGAGGTTTCCATAACGATATTTTCTATGTTTGAAAACATAGCGTTTGTCTCACAATCTATAAAATATCATATGATTATCGTAACATACGAGAAACGTAAATTAAGCAGAATCAAAAATATTTTAGAAAAATCCATATTATTGTTTTGGGCATTGATTTTAGCATGTGTATATGTTAAAATGATTATGTAAAAAAATAATATATTCACACAAAGTGTCGGTTATGTCGCAAAGGCTTTATCTGCCAGACATAATTGATGAAAAGGGAATGGGGTGAAAATCCCCTGCGATAACTGTCGGTGTGTGCACCAAAGTTTTTATATCCGTTATCGAAAGATAGTCAGTGGGAAACTGCGAAGGCAGGATATGAAAATGCGGATGGATTAGTCTATATGGTGTAAGTCACAAGACCTGCTTTGATATTATTCCGTAAGTGCTCATTCGCATAGGAATGATGTTTTCAGATTGAGGTGCTGAAATGTATGTTTCAGGGCTTTGTACTGTTTGCTCATCTGAATTGTGATTAATCACAGGAAAACTCAGCTGTGGTAATTTTTATTTTTAAAAATTGCCGCAGTTTTTTTATTGGCGGCGCACAAAAAAAGGAGAGAGAAAAATGAAAACAAAAAGAATTTTTGCACTGCTGGTATGTGCCGTTGTGATATTAAGTACAGCGATCACGCCTATAGCAGCGCAAGAGACCCAGAGCATTAATGTAACCTTGACGGTAAGTATGTACGGAAAATTACTTGATGAAGCGACACTTGTGAATGTTGAACTAAGTGGTAAGGAGCTTTATACCCTTGATGACGTATTTAAAGAGGCGCATATTCTTTATTACGAAGGCAACGACGGATATGCTCGTGAGGGTATGGGGGTTAAAAAGTTTTGGGGAGATGAAAGCGGTTTTGTCGGCTATCAGGTTAATGGTGGAACCGAAAATGTGGACGGCCTTGATTTTGCAGTTAAGGATGGCGATTATATAGATGCCGTTATATATCAAAATGCATGGCCTGATACAGAATGTTATACTGCATTTAATACTTATACAGCGCAGGCGGTGACAGGCGAGCCGTTTGAGCTTACTTTGATTCAGACACACCTGGATGAAAACTGGGAAACGGTATTCTTGCCATGTGAAGGAGCGACGGTTGTAGCAGACGGTAAAGAATATACGACGGACGAATTTGGTAAGGTGGAGTTGTTGTTTGAAGATGCAGGAACATATTTTATTAGCGCAAATAAGACTAAGATTATTAACGATACACAAGAAGTCCCTGCAATAACTGCCCCTATATGCAAAATAGTTGTGAAAGCTCCAGATTATATAACAGTCATGGACAATATAGCAGCTAAATATAGTACTGAAGATATAGTGACAGATGACAATATGGTGTGGTTTATAGCTGATATGTCAGTATATAACAGCCTCTATCCGGAAAAAGGCTTGGTGTTATCAGATGAAATAAAGCAAATGTGTGTTGACAAAATAGTTGCGGATAGTATTGCAACTTCGTCGCCGGGTATTCTTGCCAAAAGTATAATAGCATTACGGGCAATGGGATATGATGCCGAGCAGGTCTATAGTGCGAATTTGCAAAAAACGGATATTGTAAAGAAACTTGTTACGCTTATAGATGAAAAAGATGAAAATGTAACTAATGTTTATACATTGCCCTATGTAATGATTGCTTTATCTCAAAAAGAGGGTTATGCAACTAATGAACAAATAAATTATCTTATTGATGCAGCAATTATGAACAAAGAGTCATGGCAATATAATGAGTGGGGAACAGATGCGGCGACGGCTATGCTCTTGGCTTTATCGCATTATTATAATACAAATGCAGATGTTAAGGCGGTAGTAGATGAAACGATACCACTAATTAAATCAGCTCAAATTGAAACGGGAGCAGTTGGAAATGCAGCATCAACCGGTTTGGCGATAGTGGCATTGTCCGCTTTTGAAACAGATGTCTTAGAGGTTACATACAGTAATAACTCCCTGATTGCTGGAATTATGAGTTATGCCACTGATGGACTTGCTGGTTTTGAGCCGATGAGCAACTCATTTTCGACAGAGCAGGGATTTAGAGGTTTGCTTGCCTGGCAAATGATGAAAAACAATAAAGGGATTATGTATGACTTTTCGTCATATCCTGCGCAAGACGTTCATGCGACATGGACACCTACGGGTTGCCCTGTTGTTTTCAATATCACCCCAAATGACGCACAAGTCACAATAGCCGGCATTGCCGAAGCAGATAAAAACAAATATGACTTGGAAGAGGGTACCTATAGTTACACAGTAGCTGCGAGCGGATATACGACAGATGCGGGGACGTTGACGATAAGCGCACAGGATGCATCGGAACATATGTTAAAAGATATAACTATATCGCTACAAAAATATTATTACGGCGGCGGTGGCGGTGGTGGTGTAACAATAACACCAAAACCGACTGTAACAGAAAACGCGGATGGTTCTGTTACTCAGACAATAACTGATTCTAAAACAGGTACTGTTATCCAAAAGACGCAGTATTCCGATGGGGAAACGAAAGTAGTTGAAACAAAGAAGGACGGAACAGTTACTACAACCACAACTGATGCTGTCGGCAATACGGCCGAAGTGGTTATAAATCCTGATGGTACAACAAATATAGATGCTACTGTTTCAAAAGAAG
>JAZNVH010000027.1:0-38897 GCA_045592745.1 Candidatus Aphodoplasma sp.
CATCAGGCGTAAGAAGCAACCAGATAACAGTTACATATTCGTACAAAAAAGTTTTTACTGCGGGAGAAACAGTTAAGATTCCAAGTCCGGGCAGCATATACTATAGCCCGCTCTACTTTGTTGATTTGGCAATTTCTGATGGTGCAAGTGCTGCATCACTTACAATCAATGGAGATGTACTTGATAAAGAAACAGCAACACATGAGTATACACTTGGTGCAGATGTAGAAAAAGCAACCACATAATGTGAAATTAACAACGAAATTCTGTAACGGAGGGCAACTCGCCTTCCGTTGCGGAGGGATATAGAGGAGGAATTTAGCAAATGAAACGAGCTAGTTTTTTGAAAATAGTATCCGTTGTGATGGTGGTTGCAATGATGCTTTCTACCACAATCGGAGTCTATGCGGACAGTATTGCGGACGGATTTACCGCATCACAAAACCCAGCAGATACTACAATTAATATTAAAGGTAGCCTTGAGGGTGCGACACCGTATGAAGACAGTGTAATAGTTGTAATTTTTCATAAGGATGTTTCTGAAAGTGAGCAGGCAGACCTTGTGATTGCATTGAAAAACGGCACATTTAATCTTAGTCCTGAAGAGCTTGCCCAGAAGATAGTTGGTATTGCACAGGCAACTGTAGATGCTAACGGCAAATATGAATGTGATATTACACTTGACGATACTGCAGCTAACGGCACAGGTAACTACAGTATATATGTAGCACCGCCGTCAGCAACACCTACATCAGCACCGGTTTACTTCGTACCAAGTGATGGTAAGCTTGTGATTTTGAAGGATATAATACAGGAAACAAATGCTTCTGATTTGCAGAATATAATTGCAACAAATAAATTAGTATTTGCATTTCATACAAATACTATGTGGGATTCGATATCAGCACATCAAATTGCGGCAGCACGTGCGCTTGTAAGCGACGATGCCGACTATGGCAATAAAATATTTGCCAGACTAAGAGCTGATATAGCAAATGTGACACGTGAAAATATGGAAGGTGTTATAAAAGATGTTACATTGGCAATAGCACAGGAAATATATGCACAGGCTATAGCAAATGATGTGCCGCTTCCCATACCGACAGTTTCTCCGACACCTTCACCGATAGTCTCTTCGGTACCATATATGAATCAGTATGCAGATGTTGCAGCTTATGACAATGCATATACTAATTATTGCTCAGCGACAGGGAAGACAAACGTTGATACAAATATAGATAATGCAACAATTTCAAGTTTTGCACAGCTTTTGAAAGAGTATAAAGAGCAGATCTTGCTTAACGCTGTTACAAACCCGAAAAATGACAATGGTGCTAATTCAAGACTTGCGCTTGATGCTCTTGCTTCAATGACGGGTCTTGACGCTGATTCTTCTTCAAAATATAATCTTTCTGAGGCTACAAACAGACAGACAGTAGCAGATGCTTGTAAAGCATCTGGTGCAACAACATTTGCAGATCTTAATACAGCGTTTATAAATGCTGTTGACCTGTTGCCCGACCCATCGCCTACAGCTACTCCAACCCCGGGTCCTGGCACACCTCCTGGTGGAGGTGGTGGAGGCGGAAGCATCGTCGTAGTGCAGCCGACACCTACACCTTCACAAAAGCCGATTTATGAGCGTTATAACGACATAAACGACTATGAGTGGGCTTGGGATGCAATTGAGGTTTTGTCTGACAGAAGCGTTGTAGCAGGTTATGGGAATGGTTCATTCGCACCTACTAATTCGATTTTGAGAGAAGAGTTTATCAAGCTTGCAGTAGTTGGCTTGCTTGGTGCAGATGCTATTGATGCCTCGGCAGTATCATCCTTTACAGATGCACAGTCAGGCTGGTATGCACCATATATTGCAGCAGCTGAGAGCAACAATATTACATCAGGTATTGGTAATGGATTCTTTGGTACAGGCGCGCAGATAACACGTCAGGATATGGCACTTATGCTTTATCGTATTTTGCGTAGTGCAAATGTGTATGGTCCTGCAGATGAGTATGCGTTTACAGATGCTGCTGAAATAGCAGATTATGCTGCAGAAGCTGTATATACACTTAAGAATATGGGAATCATCAATGGTGATCCTGATGGAAGTTTCAGACCAAATGGTCAGACAACTCGTGCAGAAGCTGCAGTGCTCTTGTATAAGACGCTTAATAAGCTTGGCAAGATTATATATTAATATAAACTAGAAAGTTTTAATAGGTAAATAAAGCGGTATAACGTATAATTCGTTATACCGCTTTTTGCTATGCAAAAATTATAAAACATACCCGCACACTTAGAATATTCACACTATTTTAAGTGCGGCATATATTAAAGTATCGCAAAATAAGAGGGAGGGGTGCTATGGAATGTGTTTTTTTAAATATATACTTTGGGCGGCTGTTGCGCTGTGTGCAGGGATAATGTTTGCCCTGCTGTTTCCACTGCGCCTCATAGCCGGAATAGAAGCACTTATCATTATAGTGCTGGGAATTTGCTTTTGCTTTAAAAAATGAAAAGAGAGGAGGGAGCATAAGTGAAAATAGTTGTTTTAAAAATGCCAAGGTTTTTGTGCCCGTTGTGCAAAGCGATATTTAAGATGTAAAACTTACATAGGCTGTTAATTGTTTAATTAATATTGTTTAAGAAAAGGAATAAAAAACAAGGGAAACAGATAATCTGTTTCCCTTAAAGCTTTTATATTATGTTTTAACGGATATCAGCCTTTAACAGCACCAACCATAATACCCTTTACAAAGAACTTCTGTACGAATGGGTAAAGCATAATCATAGGAAGTGATGCAAGCATAATTGTTGCATAGATAATTGTTTGCTGATTTGTTGTATTACTTGATACGTCTTCAAGCTCGGCCTTGAGCTGAGTCTGTACAACAAGCTTTTTCAAAAGCACCTGCAACGGAAGCTTCCACTCATCCTTGATGATAATCATTGCCCAGAAATATGAGTTCCATCTTGCTACGAAATAATAAAGAGCAATTGTCATAAGACAGGGCACTGAAAGCGGAACGTAAATTTTGAAAAGAACTGTCCAGTCATTTGCGCCGTCCATCTTTGCTGATTCTTCGAGTGAATCAGAAACTGATTCGAAGTATGTACGCATAAGTACAACATAGAAGCCCGAGATAGCGTTCATAATTATAAGAGTAAGACGGTTGTTTAACAAACCGAGGTTCTTAAGGTTCAAATATGTAGGCATCATACCTGCACCAAACCACATTGTAATAAGCATTATCCAGGTAAAGAACATTCTTCCCGGAAGACGTTTCTTTGAAAGTGCGTATGAAGTGAGCATAGTCAAAATCATACTCAGTACAGTACCGCCAACGGAAATTATAACAGTATTTGCGTATGAAGTCCAGATGTAAGGCATTTCGAACACCTTCATATATGAAGCGAATTCGAAACCAACAGGCCACCAGAAAACTCTGCCTGCCGAAACCGACATCGGATCGGACACAGAACAAATCAATACATACCAGAAAGGATATAATGTTATAAATGCTATTCCGATAAGCAATATTACATTTACAGTATCAAAAATATGTTCACCAACAGAACGTTTAATCATTTACATATCCTCCTTTCTTACCACAAACCAACTTCGCCGACTTTGTGTGAAACAGTATTTGCAATTCTAACAAGAATAAGCGCTATAATACCATTAAACAAGCCAACGGCTGTTGACAATGAATAGTTACCATCAACAAGACCTATACGATATACATATGTACTGATAACGTCCGCAGTAACGTATGTAACCGGCTGGTAAAGAAGGATAATTGCTTCATAACCAAGGTTTAGAAGGTTACCTACACGCATAATAAGCATAACAGCAACTGTCGGGAAGATACCCGGAATTGTGATGTTGAACATCTGACGCCATCTTCCTGCACCGTCGATACGTGCAGCTTCATAAAGTTCCTGGTCAATACCTGCAAGAGCAGATGTATACATAATAGAGCTAAAACCTGTACCTGCCCAAATATTCATTGTTATGTATATAGTACGGAAATACTCAGGCTTTGCCAAGAAGTAAATACCCGTATCAGAACCGCTTATCATTTTGTATAAGTGGTTGATAATACCGTTTGATGGAGACAAGAAGCTTACAACCAAACCTGCGATAACAACTGTCGATACAAAGTGAGGTAAGTATGAAATGGTCTGTACAGTTGTTTTAAACAGCTTGCTTCTGCACTCATTGAGCATCAATGCAAAAATGATAGGTAGCGGGAAGCTGAATAAAAGCGATAAAAGGTTTATTGCAAGTGTATTGCCGAATACTCTTGTAAAGTACGGACCTGTAAGGAACGAATAGAAGTGGTAAAAACCACCCATAGGTGCCCACGGACTGCCGAGAATACCCTTAAACGGACTGAAATCCTTAAATGCTATGATAATACCGTACATAGGAGCGTATGCAAAGACTGCCAAGTCTACTACAAACGGAAGAAGCATAAGATAAAGATGTCTGTCACGCCATATAGCTGCGCGAAGTTTTAGGCGCTGATGATTTTTGTAAATTTCGTCTGATGAAAGAACAGCCTTGTCATATGCTGCCTTTGCAACACGAAGTTCTTCCTTCAAATCAAGAATGGCATTGTGCTGTTTATTCTTTGCCAAAGAAATAGCGAGTTTTTTTGCGTTAGCATCCTGCACTGTTTTTGCCGATGCGATTGCCTTTTTGCACTCGTCATCAATTTGCGCTTTGCGCGCTTTAAAGTTGTTTTTCTTTTGCTCCCAATCTGCTTTAAGAGCATCTGCCTCCTCTTGGGGGGTTGCCGGTTTTGCTTTCCATGCCGCAAGGTCAGCTGTATATTTTTCTTTAGCCTGTGCAAGCTGTTCTTTAAGAGCAGTTTTTTGCTCAGCTTTGCTAAGACCTGACTCAGCCATGGCAGCCTTCATCTGCTTTGTGATTTTAGGCTTTGCCGGCGGTTCAAATATACCACAGTTTGACATAGTGGTTACATTTGCCATGTGTACTCCTCCTTTTTCCCTTATAAATAATAAAACTTTTATTTTTTTGACGCTTTTGGTACGAATGCAACTAAAGAAGCAAATCGTAACGCGTTAATGTTTTATACTAATATAATAACATACCAGCAAAAAATAGTAAACTGTTATTTGTTTAAAAAAGGAATAAAACTTTAAAAAAATAGTTGCAGTTTTTTGGAAAGCGCCAAAAAAAGTGCAACTTTTGTCAAAAGAGGACGAAATAATACGCTTTTTTGACGCGGTTTGGCGAAAAACAGCATGAAAGTAACAAAACTTTCGGGACGCAAAAAAACGGATTGAAAAAAATGCACATTTGATTCGGGTTTGAATTTGCAAAAAAGAGATGCTGATTTATAAAAATATATTGCGAAAAAATATTCTTTATTCCACACAGGAGGACAAAGTTATTGTGTGCTTAAAAGCTGGACTGAAAAAGAAAATAAAAAAGTGTAAAATATATGAAAAAAATTACAAGAAACCTTGAAAAAGTTTTCCGTTTAGTGTATAATAAATAAGGTTAGAATATTGTTAATAAAAAAAATGAAAATAGAGAGGTGTTTACACTATGTTAAACAAAAAAACAGTTGAGGACATCGCCGTAAAAGGCAAGAAGGTTTTGGTGCGTTGCGATTTTAACGTGCCGCTTGATGAAAACAGAAACATAACAGACGAAACAAGAATCATCGGAGCTCTTCCTACTATCAAGTATTTGGTAGAGCAAGGCGCAAAGGTTATATTGTGCTCACATATGGGCAAGCCCAAGGGCGAGCCTAAGCCGGAGTTTTCTTTGGCACCTGTTGCAAAGAGTCTTTCTGAAAAGCTTGGCAAAGAAATTGTTTTTGCAGCTGATGATAATGTTGTTGGCGAAAATGCAAAAAAAGCCGTTGCTGAGATGAACGACGGCGACGTTGTACTTCTTGAAAACACTCGTTACAGAGCTGAGGAAACAAAGAATGTTGAAGCTTTCAGCAAAGAACTTGCTTCACTTGCTGATATTTTTGTAAACGATGCTTTTGGTACAGCGCACAGAGCACACTGCTCAACAGTTGGTGTAACAGACTATCTTGACACTGCTGTCGCAGGTTATCTTATCCAGAAGGAAATCGAATTTTTGGGTAATGCCGTAAACAATCCTGTAAGACCGTGCGTTGCAATTCTTGGTGGCTCAAAGGTTTCGTCAAAGATTTCTGTAATCAATAACCTTCTTGAAAAGGTTGACAAGCTTATTATCGGTGGCGGTATGGCTTACACATTTATGAAGGCAAAGGGTTATGAGGTTGGAGACTCGCTTTTAGAGGCTGATTACATCGAATATGCAAATGAAATGATGCAGAAAGCTAAGGACAAGGGCGTTGAGCTTTTGATACCTGTTGATACAGTAGTTGCTCAGGAATTTTCAAACGATGCAGCATTCAAGACAGTTGACTCAAGCACAATCGAGGCTGGCTGGCAGGGACTTGACATCGGTGAAAAGACAATTGCACTTTTCAAAGATGCTTTAAAAGATGCAAAGACAGTTGTATGGAACGGACCTATGGGCGTGTTTGAGATGAGCAACTTTGCAAAGGGCACAAATGCTATTGCACAGATGCTCTCTGAGCTTGATGCGGTAACTGTTATCGGCGGCGGCGACAGCGTTGCTGCTGTAAATCAGGCAGGTCTTGGTGATAAAATGAGCCATATTTCAACAGGCGGCGGCGCATCGCTCGAATTCCTTGAAGGAAAAGAGCTTCCCGGCATTGTTTGCCTTCAGGATAAATAATAGAAATAACAGATGTTAGATTGGAGATAATAGTAATGAGAAAAACAATTGTTGCGGGTAACTGGAAAATGAATAAGACACCCGCCCAGACAAGTGAATTTATAAAAGAGCTTGCACCTGCAGTTGCGGGAGCAAAGGCTGAGGTTATTGCATGTGTTCCGTTTGTATGCCTTTCAGCTGCTATTGATGCAGCAAAGGGCACAAACATTAAAATTGGTGCACAGAACCTTCATTTTGAGGACAACGGTGCATACACAGGCGAGGTAAGCGCTGATATGCTTACAAGCATGGGCGTTGAATATGTAATTATCGGTCACAGCGAGAGAAGACAGTATTTTGCTGAAACTGATGTTACAGTTAATAAAAAGCTTATAAAGGCTCTTGAAAAGGGATTAAAGCCGATTGTATGTGTTGGTGAGTCACTCGAAGAGCGTGAGCAGGGCATAACAATTGACCTTATCAGAAGTCAGGTTAAAATTGCATTTATGAATGTAAGTGCTGCTGATGCTGCAAAGACTATTATTGCATACGAGCCTATCTGGGCAATCGGTACAGGCAAAACTGCTACAAATGAGCAGGCAAACGAAGTTTGTGCTGCTATAAGAGTAGTTATTGGCGAGCTTTATGGAGAAGCTGTTGCCGATGAAATTATAATTCAATACGGTGGAAGCGTAAAGCCCGATAATGCGGCAGAGCTTTTTGGTATGTCTGATATTGATGGTGGACTTGTTGGTGGAGCAAGCCTTAAAACTGCTGATTTTTCAGCAATTGTTGGAGCTTAATTGCAGCTTAAAAATTCAAAAGGGGCAGACAAGGGCGTCTGCCCCGTTTTGAAATAATCAAGATTGATTAGCATTTAGATAAAAGGAGTACAAATTTTATGAAAAAACCTACAGCATTGATAATACTTGACGGATACGGAATCGCGAAAGATAAAAAACAGTCCGCAATCGATGCGGCAAACACGCCGGTTATGGATTCTATCATGGCAAATTGTCCGAATAATATCATTCACGCAAGCGGACTTGATGTAGGACTTCCCGATGGTCAGATGGGCAATTCCGAGGTTGGTCACACAAATATCGGCGCAGGCAGAATTGTGTATCAGGAGCTTACAAGGATTACAAAGTCGATTGGTGATGGCGATTTCTTTGAAAATGAAGCGTTTATGGCTGCGATTGAAAACGTGAACAGGAGTGGCGGCGCACTTCATTTGATGGGACTTTTGTCAGACGGCGGCGTTCATTCGCACAACACTCATTTGTACGCGCTTATAGAGCTTGCAAAAAAGAAGGGTGTAGAAGATGTATACGTTCACTGCTTTTTAGACGGACGTGACGTTGCGCCCACAAGCGGAGCGGATTTTATAGCTGAGCTTTCAAATGAAATGGCAAAAATCGGAGTTGGCAAAATTGCAACCGTTATGGGACGCTATTATGCGATGGACAGAGATAACCGCTGGGAACGTGTAAAGAAAGCATACGATGCAATGGCTCTCGGCGAGGGCGAGAAAGCATCTGATGCCGAGGCGGCTGTTCGAAAGTCATATGAAGCTGACGTTACAGACGAATTTGTTTTGCCGACAGTTATTGATGGTGCTAAAAAAATATCCGAAGGAGACAGCATCATTTTCTTTAATTTCCGCCCTGACCGTGCAAGAGAGATTACACGTACTTTTGTTGATGAAGCGTTTGACGGTTTTGAAAGAAAATTCTTTGATGTGTATTTCGTATGCATGACACAGTATGATAAATCAATGCCAAAGGTTGATGTTGCGTTTAAGCCAACATCACTTACAAATACATTTGGTGAGTATATAAGTTCAAAAGGGCTTACACAGCTTCGCATAGCTGAAACAGAGAAATATGCACATGTAACGTTCTTCTTTAACGGTGGCGTTGAAAAAGAATATGAAGGCGAGGACAGAGCGCTTATCGCATCGCCAAAGGTTGCAACCTATGATTTAAAGCCCGAAATGAGTGCTTATGAGGTTGCAGACGAGGCGGTAGCACGCATCCTTTCAGGCAAGTATGACGTAGTTGTACTAAACTTTGCAAATTGCGATATGGTTGGGCATACGGGCGTATTTGACTGCGCAAAGGCGGCTGTCGAAGCGGTTGATGAGTGTCTTGGACGTGTGCTTGATGCAATAGAGAAAATGGGCGGCTGTGCACTTGTTACCGCAGACCACGGAAATGCTGATGAGATGTTTGATGACGAAGGAAGCGTTGTAACAGCTCACTCTACAAATCCTGTACCGCTTGTTATGGTTGGATTTGACGGAAAGCTTGCGCCAGAGGGCAGACTTGCAGACATTGCACCGACGCTGCTTGATATGATGGGACTTGAAAAGCCTTGCGAAATGAGCGGCGAAAGCATGCTTATAAAATAGATATAAAAAATTTGGGACAAATGATGTATGAAAAACGGAGGTCACAAAAATGGCTGACAATGAATTGCAAACAATAATTGACGTAGAGCTTTCAAAAGAAATGAAAAAATCGTATATAGACTACGCCATGAGCGTAATCATTGGACGTGCTTTGCCCGATGTTCGCGACGGCTTAAAGCCTGTTCACAGGCGTATTCTGTATACAATGCATGAGGCAGGACTTACACCTGATAAGGCGTATAAAAAGTGCGCAACAACTGTCGGTGATGTGCTTGGTAAATATCATCCGCACGGCGACGCGTCTGTATACGATGCTCTCGTAAGACTCGCACAGGACTTTTCGATGCGTTATCCTTTGGTAGACGGTCAGGGTAACTTCGGTTCGGTAGATGGTGACCCGCCTGCTGCTTACCGTTATACAGAGTCGAAAATGAGCAAAATTGCGCTCGAGATGCTTGCTGATATCGAAAAGGAAACGGTTGATTTTGGACCCAACTATGATGACAGCAGACTTGAGCCTATGGTTATAACGTCGAAATTCCCAAACCTTCTTGTAAACGGTTCGTCAGGTATCGCTGTTGGTATGGCAACCAACATTCCGCCTCACAACCTTGGTGAAGTAATTGACGGTATTATCGCTATTATGGAAGATCCTAACATTACCATTGATGAGCTTATGAATTACATCAAGGGACCGGACTTTCCGACGGCGGGAATTATTATGGGAAAAAGCGGCATCCGCGCTGCATACCATACGGGGCGCGGCAGAATACTTATGCGTGCGCGCGCTGTGATAGAGGAGCTTAAAACACATCAGCAGATTGTTGTTACAGAAATTCCCTATCAGGTTAATAAAGCAAAGCTTGTTGAAAAAATAGGCGAGCTTGTGCGCGACAAGCGTATAGAAGGCATTGCGAAAATTCGCGACGAGTCCGACAGAGAGGGTATGCGTATCGTAATCGAGGTTAAGCGTGATGCAAATGCGAACGTTATACTAAATCAGCTTTATAAAAACACCTCGATGCAGGAGAGCTTTTGCGCGAATATGATTGCTATTGTTAACAATACTGAGCCTAAGCTTCTCAATTTGCGTGAAATACTTGATTATTATATCGAATTCCAGAAAGATGTTCTTATGCGCAAGACTCGCTTTGAGCTTAAAAAGGCGATTGACAGAGAGCATATCTTAAATGGTTTATGTATTGCGATAGATAATATCGATGAGGTAATAAACGTAATCCGCGAATCAAAAGGCGGCGTTGCCGATGCAAAGGCAGAGCTTATGGAGCGCTTTGGACTTACAGATGTTCAGGCACAGGCAATCGTTGATATGAGGCTTGGACGCCTTAGCGGACTTGAGCGTCAGAAGATTCACGACGAGCTTGGCGAAGTACAGGCGCAGATTAAATATCTTAATGATATACTTGCAGATGAAGAGCTTGCGCTTAGCATTATAAAAGAAGACCTCATAAGAATAAAAGAAAAGTACGGTGACGAAAGACGAAGCGAAATCGTGCCTGTTGTTGACGAAATTGACATTGAAGATTTGATTGAAGAGGAAGATGTTGTAATAACTCTTACTCATTTTGGATATGTAAAGCGTATGCCCGTCGATACATACCGTTCACAAAGACGCGGCGGACGCGGAATTTCGGCACAGTCAGTACGTGACGAGGACTTTGTAGAAGAGCTTATGACGACTTCGACGCACGATAATATACTGTTCTTTACAAATCAGGGCAGAATGTTCAGGCTAAAGGGATATCAGATTCCCGAAGCGTCGCGTCAGTCAAAGGGTACTGCAATTGTAAACCTTTTAGAGCTTGCACCGGGAGAGAAAATCAGCACAACAATCACACTAAGAGAGTTTAGCGAGGACAAGTATCTTACATTTGTTACAAAGTGCGGTATTACAAAGAGAAGCCCGCTTTCTGACTATGATACAAACCGTAAAAACGGACTTCGTGCAATCGGTCTTGACGAGGGTGATGAAGTAATCAAGGTTGCACTTACCGATGGTAGTTGCGAAATGATTATCGGAACATCTAATGGTATGGCAATCCGCTTTGACGAAAATGATGTTCGTGTTATGGGACGTATGGCTCGCGGTGTGCGTGCAATAAGACTTTCCGGTGATGACAGTGTTGTAGGAGCAAGCGTTGCCCGTGAAGGAACAAGGCTTTTGGTCGTTTCGGAGTATGGTTATGGTAAAAAGACTGAGCTTGATGAGTATCACGTGCAAAATCGTGGCGGTAAGGGAGTGCTTACCTATCGTATTACAGAGCAGACCGGAAAAATTGCAGGTATAAGTACAGTTACAGACGAAGATGACCTTATGCTTATAACTGATGCAGGCGTAATAATAAGAATGCATACTTGTGATATAAGCACATATTCGCGTGTTACCAAAGGCGTTCGTCTTATGAAGCTTGCCGAAGGCGTAAAGATTGTGTCGCTTGCAAGTGCAGGACGTGAAGAAGAGGAAGATGAAGAAATTCTTTCCGATGAGTCACAGACTGGCGATGAAGCTGAAGAGCAGACAACTGAAGAATAAACTAAATTAAAAAAGAAGGTGTCAACTGACACCTTCTTTTTATATGCTTTTTTAGTGTATTAATCTTCCAATTCTTTCTTTTCTTTAAGCTTGTTATATACAAACTCTCTTATAAGTGCATATATAAGCGAAGCAAAGGGCACAGATAAAATCATTCCGAGTGCGCCAAACAGGCTTCCGCCGATAAGGATTGAAAAGAGCACCCAAATTCCCGGAAGACCAACAGAGTCGCCGACAACCTTGGGATATATAAAATTACCTTCAATTTGCTGAAATACTATTGCCATAATAACGAAAATTATCGCAAGATTGGGGCTTACCATAAGAAGTATAAACGCTGATGGGATTGCACCTATAATCGGACCAAACATAGGTACAAGGCTACATGCTGCCATAAGCGTAGAAATAAGTGGCGCGTACGGCATACGAAAGATTGTTGTTCCGATAAAATACATTGCACCAAGAATTATTGCCTCGGTAAGCTGCCCTACAACAAAGCTTGTAAAAATGGAATTTGCTTTTATCGCGATATTTCTTGCGGTGACAAATTTTTGTGTTGGAAGAACCGCTTTTGTAGTAAGTTCTAAATCACGTAAAAGTTTTTCTTTTCCCAAGAGAAGATATATTGCAAAAATAAGACCCATAAAGAAATTAAAGAGTGCTGATGTAAAGCCTGTTGCAAAATTTAGTACACGTGGTGATATGTTTGCAAGAATAGATGAGATTTTGCCAAACAAATCGCTAAAGTTAATTGCAAAGTTGCCTAAATCCTCGACGCTAAGATTAAACCAACCAAGAACAGTAGCTGTCATATTCTGAAGATACGAAATATATACAGGCATATTGCCGGATAGCAACCTTAAACTCTGCGTAAGCTGAGGTCCTACAAACAATACAACAGCTACAATTACAAGAATTATTATTAAAAATGATAACATCATACACACGGGGCGTTTTAACTTTTCCCAAAGCTTGAATTTTGGCTTATTCAGAAAACGAAAAGCTTTGTTCTCGAGATATTTCATTATAATATTGATTATAAACGCAACAATAAGCCCCGTCAGAAAAGGACTGAGCATTTGAAGAAGCCAACCGAGAAGTGACATGGTCGTATTCATATTAAAAAGTGCAACGGCAAGCACTATTGAATATGTTATAATAAATATTATGTTTTTCGTTTCTGTGTTAACTCTTTTTTTATCCATAATTTTCGCCGCCCATCTTTATAAAATCAACCGCATAAAGTATTATTATATGTATATTATACCACAAACGTTAAAAAAGTCCACAAAATTATTATATATTAAATGAAATATATGATTTTGCACTGCTTGACGCGGGGAGGGGTATTATGGTATACTAATTAGCGAGTAAGCTGGATGGTTGCGGGCAGAGAGCCGTGAGGCACTGTCTGAGGAAAGTCCGGGCTTCACAGGGCAAGGGTGCCGGATAACGTCCGGCGGAGGTGACTCCAGGGATAGTGCAACAGAAATAAACCGCCTGCACCTGCAGGTAAGGATGGAAAGGCGAGGTAAGAGCTCACCGGCGCCTTGGCGACTTGGCGGCCATGTAAACCCCACTCGAAGCAACACCACAAAGGAAGGAATTAAGTCGGCCCGACGCTCCTTCGGGTAGGTGGCTAAAATCATTTGGTAACAGATGATGTAGATAGATAACCATCCGCGACAGAACCCGGCTTATAGGCTTACTCTTTTATAAAAATTAAACGGACAGTTTTTATCGCTGTCCGTTTTTTATATTTTTATTTTATGCTTTCAACAAATTTTTTGCCATTCTCAATCGCGGCTTTGACCATTTCTTTTGCAGGGCCACCGATAATGTTTCTGCCGTTTACGCATGTGTCCATGCTTATTGCAGCGTATACATCATCTTCGAATATATCAGAGCATGCCTTAAACTCTTCCATGCTGAATTCGTCAAGTGCCTTGCCCTTTTCAAGTGCATATGCAACCATTTTTCCGACTACAGCGTGTGCCTCGCGGAAGGGAAGTCCCTTTTTAACAAGGTAATCAGCTGCGTCTGTTGCATTTGTAAAGCCGCCCTTGGCGCCGCGAAGCATAGTATCCTTTTTGATTTTCATAGTAAGAATCATGCTGCAAAATACGGGGATACAAAGCTTTACAGTGTCGATTGCATCAAACACAGGCTCTTTATCTTCCTGCATATCCTTGTTGTATGCAAGCGGAATACCCTTCATAGTGGTAAGAAGGCTCATTAAATCGCCGTATACACGCCCCGTTTTTCCACGTATAAGCTCTGCTACGTCGGGGTTTTTCTTCTGTGGCATAATTGACGAGCCGGTTGAATATGCATCGTCCATCTCAACAAATGAAAATTCGTGGCTGCTCCAAAGGATTAACTCTTCACAAAAACGGCTAAGATGCATCATCATAATAGAAAGCGTGCTCATAAGCTCGAGTGCAAAATCGCGGTCGCTTACACCGTCAAGAGAGTTCGAAGTTACGCCATTAAAACCGAGCGTGTCTGCTACATATTCGCGGTCAAGCGGATATGTTGTTGCGGCAAGTGCCCCCGAACCGAGCGGGCAGATGTTTGTACGCTTAAAAGTATCATCAAGACGGCCAATGTCGCGGCGAAGCATTTCGAAGTATGCCATTACATGATGTGCAAAGGTAATCGGCTGTGCCTTTTGAAGATGTGTATAACCGGGCATAATCGTATCGGTATTTTCACTTGCGAGCTTTAAAATAGCTTCCATAAGTGAGATAACCATAGTACGAATTTCACCTATTTCATCCTTTATATACATTCTTATGTCAAGCGCAACCTGGTCATTGCGGCTTCTGCCTGTATGGAGGCGTTTGCCTGCATCACCAATTCTGTCTGTAAGAATTTTTTCGATATTCATATGAATATCTTCGGCATCGACTAAAAATTCTACCTTGCCGTTTTCAATATCAGTTAAAATTTCGCCAAGCGTTTTTACAATAAGCTCTGAATCCTCTTTTGGAATTATGCCTTGCTTTCCAAGCATTGATGCGTGCGCGATGCTTCCTTTTATATCCTGTCTGTACATGCGCATATCAAAGCGTATTGATGAGTTGAAATCATCAACCGCAGCATCTGTTGATTTTGAAAAGCGTCCTCCCCATAATTTCATAAAACTTCAAACCTTTCGATTTTAAATTTGTGCTCTGTTTTAAAAAACAGGCGGACAAAAGCCCGCCCGTTTTTAAGTCAGCGTCTAATCAGATTATTTAAGGCCGTTTTTTCTCTTCATGTTTGCGCGAACCTTTAACGGAAGGCCAAACAAATTGATAAAGCCTGCTGAATCCTTCTGGTCATATACTTCGTCAGCATCGAATGTAGCAATATCCTCGTCATAAAGTGAATATGGTGATGTTGTACCCGCAGGTGTGCAGTTGCCTTTATAAAGCTTCATTTTAACGCTACCTGTAACAGTCTGTTGTGTACTGTCAACAAAAGCCGACAAAGCCTCGCGAAGAGGTGTATACCAAAGACCGTCATACACCAAATCTGCAAACTGGTTTGCAACATTTGCCTTATAATGAAGTGTCTGCTTGTCAAGGCACAAAAGCTCAAGCTCGCGGTGAGCAGCATACAAAAGTGTACCGCCCGGTGTTTCGTATACGCCGCGGCTCTTCATGCCAACAAGTCTGTTTTCAACGATATCGTCAATACCTACACCGTTTGCACCTGCAAGCTCGTTTGCTTTTTTAACAAGCTCAACCGGTGAATATTTTACGCCGTCAATTGCAACCGGAATACCCTTTTCAAAATCAATTGTAACATAAGTGGGTGTATCAGGAGCTTTTTCGGGCGAAACCATCAATTTCAGGATTTTATCAAGATTTGGCTCGTTTGCCGGATTTTCAAGGTCCATACCCTCATGGCTAAGATGCCAGATGTTTCTGTCCATTGAATAGTTGTCCTCTTTTGTAACGGGGATATCTATACCACGTGCAAGTGCATAATCAATTTCCTCTTCACGTGATTTGATGTCCCATATACGCCACGGAGCAATAATCTTAAGGTGCGGAGCAAGTGCCTTTATAGTAAGCTCGAAACGAACCTGGTCATTACCCTTACCTGTGCAGCCATGACAAATTGCAGTTGCGCCTTCCTTTTCAGCGATTTCAACAATTCTTTTTGCGATACACGGTCTTGCGTGTGATGTGCCGAGAAGGTATTTTCCTTCATATACAGCACCGGCCTTGAGTGTAGGCCAGATAAAATCTGTAACATATTCTTCCTGAAGATTTTCTATGTAAAGTTTTGATGCACCCGTTTTAAGAGCTTTTTCTTCAAGACCTTCTGTTTCTTTACCCTGTCCTACGTCGCCGCATACAGCGATTACTTCATAGTCATAGTTTTCTTTTAGCCACGGAATGATAATTGATGTATCAAGACCGCCCGAATAAGCCAAAACAACTTTTTCTTTTGCCATTTGCAATTCCTCCTATTTGTGGTATAATAATTATACCCATTTATAATACATTTTGAATATTTATACAAATTCAAGTGTTATTATACTACAAAAAAAGAGCTATTACAAGAGAAAAGAGAGAAAAATATGATAATTTTAGGAATTGACCCCGGAATTGCCATAGTCGGCTGGGGAGTGATTGAGTTTTCAGGCAACAAAATGAAGCCGCTTGCATACGGGGCAATTACAACGCCTGCTCATACGCCGATTACTAAAAGGCTTAAAAGCATATATGATGAGCTTAGTATAATAATAGATAAATACAAGCCCGAGGCTATGGCGGTTGAGGAGTTGTTTTTCAATACAAATGTAAAGACGGCAATTACCGTTGCGCACGCGCGCGGAATTGTGCTTTTGTGTGCCTCGCAAAAGGGTATACCCGACTTTGAGTACACTCCGCTTCAGGTAAAGCAGGCGCTTACGGGATACGGAAGAGCTGATAAGATGCAGATACAAAATATGGTAAAGGTTATGCTTGGATTAAATGCTGTGCCAAAGCCTGATGACACAGCCGATGCGCTTGCGATTGCCATTTGTCACGCACATTCTCACAATCTAAGTTCGAAAGGTTACATATAATAAACACACAAATCACACATAACTGTAATGTAAATGAAAATTGACGATTAATATAAAAGGGTGTATAATATTAGTATAAATTGCTGTATTATACCCCTTTTTTGCGTTTTGAGGGAATAAATAAAAAGATAATATCTGGGAAAAGAGGATTAATATTATGTTTTACTACATATCAGGTACACTTGCCTTAAAAGGTGAGGGCTATGTGGTGATTGATGCAAACGGAATCGGATATAAAATTCTTACGTCGGTTTATAGTCTTGAAAAACTTTCGGGTGCTGGTGAAGTAAAAATGTATACGTATATGTATATAAGAGAAGATATATGCGATTTGTACGGATTTGCAAGCGAAGAAGAGCTTAATATGTTTACGCTTCTTATAAGTGTATCGGGTATAGGGCCAAAGGCGGCTGTTGCAATTTTGTCAACAATGTCGCCGTCTGATGTTGCGCTTGCAATAGTTTCGGGTGACACAAAGGCGATTACGCGTGCACAGGGAGTAGGACCAAAGGTTGCACAGCGTATTTTACTCGAGCTTAAAGATAAGATAAAAAATGAGCAGATGCTCTCGGGAGCGGTGTCGGGCGATGATGCTGTGCCGGTAAGTTTTGGGGTATCAAACGAGGCTGTGGAGGCATTATGTGTGCTTGGCTATAGCTCGATAGAGGCAAAACAGGCTCTTTCGGGAATTGATATGAATATGGATCTTGAGCTTATAATCAAAGAGGCACTTAAAAAACTTATGAAGTAGGTGAAAAAGTATGAATTTTGACGATAATCTTGACCAAAGACTTGTGACGAGCGAATTTACAACGCTTGATGACGAAATTGAAACGAGCCTTAGACCTCGGGTGCTTTCTGAATATGTCGGTCAGACAAAGGCAAAAGAAATGCTTAAAATATATATCGAGGCTGCGCGCAGCCGTAAAGAGGCACTTGACCATGTGCTTTTGTACGGCCCGCCCGGACTTGGTAAAACGACGCTTGCGGCAATTATCGCAAATGAAATGGGCGTAAGCATACGCATAACGAGTGGGCCCGCGATTGAAAAGGCGGGCGACCTTGCGGCTATACTTACCAATTTGTCGGAGCACGATATTTTGTTTATAGACGAAATTCATCGCCTCAGCAGAAGCGTTGAGGAGGTTTTATATCCTGCGATGGAGGACTATGCACTCGATATAATTATTGGTAAAGGACCTTCGGCGCGCTCACTAAGAATTGATTTGCCCAAATTTACACTTATCGGCGCAACGACAAGGGCGGGCCTTCTGACAGCTCCGCTACGCGACCGTTTTGGCGTTATAAGCAGACTTGAAATGTATACAAAAGAAGAGCTTATACAAATAGTAACACGCTCTGCAAAAATACTTAATATTGATATAACAAATGACGGAGCAGCGCAAATTGCGTCGCGCTCACGCGGAACGCCTCGTATAGCAAATCGCTTTTTAAAGCGTGTTCGAGATTTTGCACAGGTAAGAGCTGATGGCGTTATTACGGGCGAGGTTGCAGCCGAGGCACTTAATATGCTCGAAGTGGACGAGCTTGGACTTGATATGGTTGACAGAAGAATGATGCACGCGATTATACGAAACTTTGGCGGTGGCCCCGTTGGACTTGACACGCTTGCGGCGTCAATCGGCGAAGAAGCAAACACAATTGAGGATGTATATGAGCCGTATCTTTTGCAGCTTGGTTTTCTAAACCGTACACCGAGAGGAAGAATGCTTACACCGCTTGCGTATGAGCATTTAAAGATTCCTTATAACCAGGACGATAAATCAAAGGGACAGCAGATTTCGCTTGATTTATAAAAAATAAAGCACTACATTAAGTAAAAAACGATTGGAGATGAGAGAGTGAAAAAATTTGCAGCAATTTTTATGATAGTTTTTTTGTCATGTCAAATAATATACCTGAATTTTTTCATAACGGCAAATGCCGCTACTCCAACCTTTAGCGCACAGCTTTCTTATGATGGGCAGGTGCATGATTATTATGGAACGTATTTTAACGTGTTTGTAGATAATGAAAAAATCGAATCTCCAATACCGCCTGTAGTACTTGCAAACGGACGCTCAATCGTTTCGGTCAGGGAGATTTTTGAATCTGTTGGAGCGGATGTTTTGTGGACGGCAGGTGAGCCGAGCCGAGTTTTAATCTGCCGCGACGCAGATATTGTATCGCTTGCACTTGATGACGATATTGCCCTTGTAAACGGCAAGGAGGTTAAAATGGATGCGGAGGCAAAGCTTGTTGCATATAACGGAATAGGAAAAACAATGGTGCCTGTGCGTTTTGTTGCACAGACGCTTGGAATGGATGTTGATTATGAACAAACAAGCGGTTCCATACTTATAAATACACCGCAAAAGACAACCCCAACTCCGACATCAACCCCTACTCCAACCCCAACACACACTCCGACTGTAAAGCCGACAACTACTCCAAAACCTTTAAAAAGCGTAGATGCAATTTCGTATGCGGAAACTGAAGGCAAAGTAACAGTTCAGATTGCTCTCAGCGCCCCGATAGATGATTATGACAGATTTTTATTAACTGACCCCGAAAGAGTCGTAGTAGACCTGAAAGGCTATGACATAAGCGGTGTAAGCTCTGTATACAGAGTGGGCACATTCGTATCACAGATAAGAACGGGAACTTATAATGATTGTGCAAGAATTGTAATAGACACCTTTGGTCTTGATACATATAATACATCTTTATCAAAGGATAAAAAAATGATTACGGTAAGGCTTAATGAAAAGGTAAGCGAAAACGATAAAACAGACAATCTTGGAGATTATAAGGTCGTAATTGACCCCGGTCACGGCGGAAGTGACCCTGGTGCAATAGGCTATAATGAAGATGGAACTATAGCGCTTCAGGAAAAGGATGTTACACTTCCCATAGCTAATATGGTGTATAAAATCCTTCGTGAAAACGGAGTAAAGGCATATTATACAAGAAATACAGATGTATATGTAACGCTTAGTGACAGAGTGGAGTTTGCAAACAATATCGATGCATCACTTTTTGTAAGCATTCATTGTAATGCCTTTACATCAGATGATGTAAACGGCACACTTGTTATGCATCATACAACAAAGGACACAAAAGAATATGGTGTTTCGGGCAAAGACCTTGCAAACAATATACTAAAATACCTTCCTGATGCGCTCGGAACGCAGGATAGTGGTCGCACCGACGGAAGCGCTATGTACGTAATACGAAAGGCAAATATGCCGTCTGTAATTGTTGAAACGGCATTTATTTCAAACGAAGATGACCGCGAAAAGCTTGCAGACAAAAAGCTGCAAGAAAAAGCGGCCGAAGCGATTGCGAAGGGAATTATAGACAGTGTTAAAAAGCTGAAAAAATAATTTGTAGGGAATGTTTGATATGATAAAAAAACTTACATTTTTAATAACTGCATTATTTTTGCTGTGCTTTTCTTTGCATGCGCTCGCATACGAAACGCCCGATATGGTTATGGTAGGGCTTGATTTTGGAAGCGAGGCAAAAGATTCGCTTGTGGCTTTAGCAGATGGGGGAGCACTTATTGGCCATGTGTATGAGAAAGAGTTTTATCCACAGATGAGTATAGATGCCTCCGAAATTGTAATTGAAAAGGGCGGCGGAGCATATCTTCGTACAAAGGACGAGTATGAAAGTCTTGAAGAAACGATAAAAATCGCGCAGCAGATAAGAAAACAGGGCGCATATGCGTATGGCGGTTATATAGATGGAAAATACTATGTGATGTTTGGGCTTTACGGCTCGATTGACGAGGCAAAAGAGTCCGTGTCCGATTTGGAGTTTACAGCTCTTGAACTTGAGGCGGTAAGCCTTGATATGAAAGCTGTTATGATAAGCGCACAGGGCTTTAATATGATTTTTCGCCATGACAAAGAGATGTTTTCGATAGGTTCTGCGTCAGGCAAAACCGTAAATGTAAACGGAAGTGAATACTATGGTTATATTGTTTGCGATAGAATTCACTCAGACAAAATTGCAATACTGAATCTTGTGTCGACAGACGATTATGTTGCATGTGTGGTTGGAAGTGAAATGTATTCAACATGGCATATCGAAGCGCTCAAAGCACAGGCAGTTATTGCCCGTACATATGCGATGACGACTACATCATATAAAAGCTATGGAATCGATGTTACAGACGATACGCGCTCACAGGCATATCATGGACTTTCGCGCGAAACAGAGTCGACAAGGCGTGCGGCAAATGAAACCTCGGGAGCTGTTTTGTTATATAAAGGTGCGCCTGCACAGACGTTTTTTTGTGCAAGCAGCGGCGGCAAAACTGCCGATGTATATTCGGCATGGGGCGGCGGAGCAGGACTTGATTATCTTCAGAGTGTAGAAGATAAATATGAGGATTCGGAAAAGGTTGCTGTATGGAGCGTCACTTACAGCGCCGATGAAATAGCACAAAAACTTGCAAAAGCAGGTGTGGATATTGGTGATGTGACAAACGTAGTGGTGCTTGAACGAGGCGAAAAGGATGAGCGTGTGCGCAAACTGTGCTTTGAAGGAACGGAAGGCTCACACACTGTTACATTTGAAAAATGCCGCACAATTTTGGGACTAAAAAGTCAGTATTATTACATAAGAAGCAGCAGACAAACACATTCTTCGACGGCTTTTGTTATAAACGAAACAGGTGTAAAAAATATTGCGCTTAAAGAAGTAAGCGTTCTTTCTGTTGCCGGTCAAAGCGCACTTCTGGAAGGCGCAAGCGTGCTTGGTGCAGAGACTACAAAGCATATACAATGGACATTTGGTGATAAAGAGGATACTTATACATTTGACGGACGCGGAAACGGACACGGCATAGGCCTTAGTCAGTACGGAGCAAAGGGAATGGCAGAGGCAGGCTTTGACTATGAGCAGATTTTGCTCCACTATTATGTAGGTACGACGTTGTCAAATTAACATAAACGAGGCATATTTGGAGGCATTAATCTTGAAAACGCATGATTTTTACTATGATTTACCCGAGGAGCTTATAGCGCAAATTCCGCTAAAGGACAGAAGTGCGTCGCGCCTTATGGTGCTTGACAAGCAAGCTAAGAGCATAAAGCACGACTGTTTTCGTAATATTGCAGATTATTTTAACGAAGGCGACTGTCTTGTACTAAATGATACCCGCGTTATACCTGCGCGCCTTTACGGAAAACGCATCGATACGGGCGGCGGTATAGAGTTTTTACTTTTGCACAAGCGCTCGCTTGACGAGTGGGAAGTAATTTTAAAGCCGGGAAGGCGTGCAAAGGTCGGAGCAGAGTTTGAGTTTGGCGATGGCTTATTAAAAGCCGAGATAAAAGAGATTGTAAATGATGGAAACCGCATTGTAAAATTCAGTTATGACGGAGTATTTGAAGAGGTACTTGACAAGCTCGGTGAAATGCCGCTTCCGCCTTATATAACACACAAGCTTGAGGATAAAGAGCGTTATCAGACGGTGTATTCAAAGCATAACGGCTCTGCGGCGGCGCCTACTGCGGGACTTCATTTTACGCCTGAGCTTTTTGATGTAATAAGAAAAAAAGGCGTCAAAATTGAATTTGTAACGCTTCATGTAGGACTTGGAACGTTTCGCCCTGTAAAAGCAGATGATGTGCGCGACCACAAAATGCACAGCGAATTTTTTGTAATTAATGAAAAGACGGCAAATGCAATAAACGAAACAAAAAAAAGCGGCGGCCGTGTAATATCCGTCGGAACAACGGCAAACAGAGTGCTCGAAACGGTCTCTGATGAAAATGGCTTTGTAAAGGCACAGACGGGCTGGACGGATATTTTTATTTATCCCGGATATAAGTTTAAGTGTACAAATGCGCTTATAACTAATTTTCATCTTCCTGAATCGACACTTATTATGCTTGTAAGTGCGTTTGCAGGCCGCGATTTTATTATGGAGGCATATAAAACGGCTGTTGAGGAAAAATATCGTTTCTTTAGTTTTGGTGACGCGATGTTTATTGGATAACAATGGCATTTACAATGTAAAATTCTTTGGAGGAGTTTATGTTTAAACTGATAAAAACACAAGGCAAGGCCAGACGCGGTGAGTTTGTGACTGTTCACGGCACAATACAGACTCCTGTATTTATGAATGTTGGTACGTGTGCTGCTATAAAGGGCGGCGTATCGAGTATGGATTTAAAAGATATAGGATGTCAGGTTGAGTTGTCAAACACATATCATTTGCACATTCGCCCGGGCGATACGCTCATACACCAGATGGGCGGACTTCATAAATTTATGAACTGGGACAGACCGATACTTACTGACAGTGGCGGCTTTCAGGTGTTTTCGCTTGCACAGCTTCGACAAATTGAAGAGGAAGGTGTGCTTTTTGCATCGCACGTCGATGGTAAAAGAATTTTTATGGGACCTGAGGAGAGTATGCGTATACAGTCAAATCTTGCCTCGACAATTGCAATGGCATTTGATGAATGTATAGAAAATCCCGCTCCGTATGACTATGTGCGCCGTTCAACCGAGCGTACAACGCGCTGGCTTGAGCGTTGTAAAAAGGAAATGGAGCATTTAAACTCCCTTTCGCATACAATAAATAAAAAACAGATGCTTTTTGGTATAAATCAGGGCTCGACGTACGATGATATAAGAAAAGAGCATATGCAACAGATTGCCGAATTTGACCTTGACGGATATGCAATAGGCGGTCTAGCGGTTGGGGAAACACATGAGCAAATGTATCATATAATAGAAGAGGTAGAGCCGTATATGCCCATAAATAAACCCAGATATCTTATGGGCGTGGGCACACCGGCTAATATAATCGAAGCGGTAAGCCGCGGAGTCGACTTTTTTGACTGCGTAATGCCAAGTCGAAACGCACGTCACGGACACGTGTTTACGCACGAGGGCATTATAAATATTATGAATGTAAAATACGAGCTTGATGATAAACCCATAGAAGAAGGGTGCAATTGTCCTGCGTGTCAGAATTATTCGAGGGCCTATATACGCCATTTGTTCAAGGCAAAGGAAATGCTTGCGCAAAGGCTTTGTGTGCTCCACAATCTGTATTTTTATAACAATCTTACCAGGGAAATCCGAGACGCTTTGGATGAAGACTGTTTTGATGAATACAGGGCCGAAAATGTGATTAAAATGGGAAGAAGAATATAGGTTTTGTCCCACAGTGGTTGCTATTATTGAGCAATTCAAAAAAAAGTCTTGACTAAAGGCGGTTTTTTTAGTATATTAAGAGTAATACAAATTATTTTTTATAGAATATAATGTTTCTGAGAGGGGATTTTATAATGTATTCTAAAGAAGTTGTTCTTCAAAATCAGGTTGGACTTCATGCAAGGCCGGCTACCTTTTTTATCCAGAAAGCAAATGAATTTAAGTCGAGCATATGGGTTGAGAAGGACGAAAGAAAAGTTAATGCAAAAAGCCTTTTGGGTATACTTTCTCTTGGTATTGCACGCGGTAATAATATAAACATTATTGCTGACGGCGTTGATGAGAAGCAGGCTGTTGATGCGTTGGTTGACCTTATTGATTCAAACTTTTCTGAATAAGGGTACTGTTTGTTTTATGAATAAACAACCGGGATATCGCTTTGGCGATATCCTTTTTGCTGCTTAAAAAGGAATATTTTTTACAAAAAATATGAAAAATAATAAAAAACACTTGCATTTGTAATTATTGTGTGGTAAAATAATCGGGTGATACGGATGGTCCTCTGTCGATAGCCGGACATGAACATCTATGAAGGAAGGAGGCAAATGAAAAATGGATATGATTAAATCACTTACAGAAGGTCAGATCAGAACAGATTTACCTCAGCTTAATATCGGTGATACTTTAAAGGTATACTTTAAGGTAATTGAGGGTACTCGCGAGAGAATCCAGATGTTCGAAGGAACACTTATTAAGAAAAACGGCGGCGGGATTTCCGAAACATTTACAGTAAGACGTGTTTCTTACGGCGTAGGTGTTGAGAGAACTTTCCCTGTTAATTCTCCTAAAATCGATAAGATTGAGATTTCAAGAAAAGGTAGAGTTAGAAGAGCTAAGCTTTACTACTTACGTGACAGAGTTGGTAAGAGTGCCAAGGTTAAAGAGAGAATATAACATCTGCTTACAAAAGGGACATTTTAGTCCCTTTTGTGTTAGCCGTAATTATTGTATGGTTATCTAAGATTTTTCTTGGAGGAAGAATGTTATGGATGAAAAAATTAATCAATTTGACAATGAAAGCGCTAAAGAGGAAACAGGCGCTGACATAGAGATAAAAGATGATGTATATATAGATATGTCTGAAAATGATGATTCGGACATCGAAGATGCAGGAATGAGCATATCAATTCATGCTTCGGGTGAGGAAAGCAAAAAAGAGAGTGTTAATCTTTTAAAAGAGATTCGCGAGTGGCTTTTTGCGATAGTATCCGCAATTGTAATTGTAGTACTGTTAAAGGGCTTTGTGTTCGACTTTGTCATTGTTGATGGACGAAGCATGCAGACCACCCTTATGGATAAGGACAGACTCGTGCTTACCAAGCTTGGCTATACGCCGCAAAAAGGGGATATAGTTGTGCTTGATGCAAATTATAAGCTTCGCGAGGCGTATATAGACAGACAAAAAGAAACTAAAGGTGATAATTTTAGCGCTTTTGATGAATTTAAGCTTCGCTATTTTCCGTGGGAGCAAAAAAAATATGGTATAGCTCCGCTTTATTATGTAAAACGCGTAATAGCGCTTGAAGGTGAAGTGATTGATATTAACGATGCCACAAGCGAGGTTAGTGTAAATGGCGAGGTAATAGATGAGCCGTACCTTAATAACGTAAGAACGTATGGCGGAATTGAAACGGATTTTCCGTATACAGTTGATGAGGGCTGTGTATTTGTAATGGGCGATAACCGCGAGGATTCGCGAGACAGCCGATTTACTTTGCCTGGTGCAATACCGCATGAAGCGGTGCTTGGAAAAGCGACGTTTCGTTTCTGGCCGCTTAATGTGTTTGGCACGATTGAATAATTCTTGTAAAAATGGCTATTTGAGGGGTTGACTCACACTCGGGTTAACCCCGTAATTTTTCTTTAATTCAGTTTTTATTTGGGAGGAAAAGAAGGTGCAGTTACAATGGTATCCTGGACATATGGCGAAAACACGCAGACTTATAGGGGAGAATTTAAAGCTTGTTGATGTTGTGGTTGAAATACTTGACGCACGCGTTCCAAGCTCGAGCCGAAATCCCGACTTTGATGATATGCTTTTGTCAAAGCCGCGAGTTGTTGTAATGAATAAATTTGATTTGGCTGACGAGGCGGCAACAAAGATGTGGGCCGAGTGGTATCAAAAGCAGGGTATAAAAGTGATTTTGACTGATTCTCTTTCGGGAAAAGGCATTGACAAAATTGCGGGCGCGGCAAAACAGACAATATCGGAAAAAATCGCCCATGATACTGAGCGCGGTCTTACAAAAGCGGTGCGCATTATGGTTGTTGGAATTCCAAATGTCGGCAAATCATCTCTTATTAATCGTCTTTCGGGACGCGCTGTTGCAAAAACAGGGGACAAGCCCGGCGTTACAAGGGGAAAGCAGTGGATACGACCGAATTCGCAGATTGAAATTCTTGATACGCCCGGTATCTTATGGCCAAAATTTGAAAATCAGCAGATTGGAAAGAACCTTGCGTTTATAGGATCAATTCGTGATGAGATTATGGACGTTGAAGAGCTTGCGTGCCATTTGCTTGTGTTTTTGCGTGATAATTATAAACAGATGCTTTGTGCGCGCTATAAGCTTGATAAAGATATATCGGAGCTTGACGGATATGAGATATTAGAATATATAAGTAAAAAGCGTGGTTTTGTTGTGTCGGGTGGCGAGCTTGACACATATAGGGGTGCAAATATTGTTTTAGATGAGTTTCGCGCAGCAAAAATAGGACGTATTACGCTTGAGTTGCCGCCGCAGGAATAAAAAAAGCCGTCATAAAGACGACTTTTATTTACTTGACTGTTGATTACTCAACGATAAATTCTTTCATATCAGCTTTGAAACTTTCGGCGGCAGCATCGTCGCAATGTGCTTCCAATGTAATCGGCTTGCTTAAATCAAGAGAGAATATACCCATTATTGATTTTGCATCTACGATATATCTGCCAGAAGCAAGGTCTACATCAAAATCATAACGGTTGACCGTATTTACAAAGTTTTTAACGCTGTTGATTGAACTAAGTGAAATGTTAAATGTTGTCATAATAAAAAACCTCCTTAAAACATGAAAAAATTTCTATATATACTAATATTACCACTACATAGTATATTTAGTCAATGATATTTGATAAAATTAACAAACTTTTAATATTATAAATTAAAACAGATTATAAAAAACATCAGACGGGAAGATGCAATATGAAAAGGGTAGCGTTTTGTACGCTTGGCTGCAAGGTAAATCAATATGAAACACAGGCGATGTGTGAGTTGTTTTTGAAAAAAGGTTACATAGAGGTCGATTTTGACAAAGAGGCCGATGTATATGTCATAAATACATGTTCGGTCACAAGCCTTTCAGACAGAAAGTCACGACAGATGATACGCCGAGCAAAAAGACTTAACAAAGATGCAATTGTTGTTGTAACGGGCTGCTATGCGCAAACTGCAGCAAATGAGCTTGCAAAAATAGAGGATGTAAACCTTATAATAGGCACGAGCGGAAGAAGTGAAATTGTATCTTTGACAGAGAGCGTTACCTCGCAAAGTAAGCACATTGCGGTTGGTGACATAATGCACACCCATGAATTTGAGAATCTTTCCGTAAACAGTTATTCGGACAGAACGAGAGCATACATAAAGCTGCAGGAAGGCTGTAGCCAGTTTTGTTCCTACTGCATTATACCATATGCACGCGGCCCTATCAGAAGCCGAAATGAAGATGAGGTTATTAAAGAAGCAAAGCGTCTTTGTGAAAACGGTTTTCGCGAGCTTGTTTTGGTGGGAATTCATATTGCATCATACGGAAGAGACTTAAAAAATGATACTTCGCTTGAAAAAATAATATGCAAAATTGCAGAGCTTGAAGAGGTGAAAAGAATACGCCTCAGCTCGATTGAGCCGATGACGCTTGATGAGAACTTTATAAAAGCGGTAAGCAGTGCGGGCGACAAGCTGTGTCATCATTTTCATATATCACTTCAATCGGGATGTGACGAAACGCTTGAACGTATGAACAGAAAATATCTGTCTGCCGATTTTGAAAAAATTGTATCTGGTTTAAGAGAAACGCTGCCAGACTGCGCAATCACCACCGATATTATGGTGGGATTTGCGGGCGAAACGGACGAGGAATTTGAAAAAAGCCTTGCCTTTGCCGACAAAATTGCTTTTGCTGATATGCATGTATTTGCTTATTCACAAAGGCCGGGAACACCGGCGGCAAAAATGGCAAACCAGGTTTTGCCACAGATTAAGCACGAGCGAAGTGCACGCATGATTGAAGTGGCGGCAAAAAATCGAGATGCATTTTTGGATAAATTCGTGGGCAAAACACTCGAAATTCTCTTTGAGCGCGAATGTGACAATAAAAAAGGCTTTTATGAGGGAAAGAGCCAAAATTATATAAGCGTAATATGCAAAGCCGAAAATGATTTGTCGGGACAGTTTTTAAATGTACGACTGACGAATCATAAAGACGGCATAATGTATGGCGAGATTGTGTCGTAGGGGGAGCGGTAATATGGAAAAAGCAAAAACAGTACTTATAACTGGCGGCTCGCGCGGAATTGGACGTGCGTGTGCGCTTAAATTTGCCAATAAAGGTCACAGAGTAATTATAAATTACAACAAAAGCAAAAATGAGGCGCAGGAGCTTGTAAATACGATTAATGAAAACGGCGGATATGCCGTAGCTTATAGGGCAGATGTGTCTGATTTTGCTGCGGTAGAAGAAATGTTTTTAAAAATCAATGAGCGCTTTGGCGGAGTGGATGTTCTTATAAACAATGCTGGCATAGCTAAAACAATGATGTTTTGTGATACGAGCGAGAGCGACTGGGACGAAATTTTTGATACAAACGTAAAGGGCATGTTTAACTGCACAAAGAAAGCGCTTTCGTATATGGTTGGGAAAAAATATGGTAAGATAATAAACATATCGTCAATATGGGGGATATGCGGAGCGTCGTGTGAGGTTGCATATTCTGCATCAAAGGCAGCGGTGATTGGCTTTACAAAGGCCCTTGCGAGTGAGCTTGGACCAAGTGGAATTTGTGTAAACTGTGTTGCGCCCGGCGTAATTGATACTGATATGAATAATAATCTTACAAATGAGGATAAAGACGAAATATGTGCTCAAACTCCGCTTTGCCGAATGGGAAGCGCAGACGAGGTGGCAGATGTAGTATATTTTCTTTCAGGGGATGAATCAAGCTTTGTCACGGGGCAGGTTATAAGTCCAAATGGTGGTTTTATTTTATGATTTGCGAACAAAAAACTCCTATGAATTTCATAGGAGTTTTTTATATAATTTATTAAATAAGACCTTTTTCTTTAAGCTTGGCTGAAAGCCACTCGTACGATTTTTCAGCTCTTTCAAAAGGAATATATTCGCCTCTCTTGCCAAATTCGATGCTGAATACTCTTGTGTCACCAACATTGATGAGTGTATCGAGAAGCTTATTAGAATCGATTTCGGCTTCCCACACAGGTGTAAGGCATCCAAGCTCTGATGAATAACCTTTGAAATAAACGTACTGTGTACGATGCGGATATTTTTCGATAAGAGCGATAGGGTCAGCATTACCACCCTGAGTATTACCTGTATCAATCATCATCATGTAGTCATCGCCTGTATTTTCCATAAGGAAATCAAATACGGGTTTGCTTCCGTCGATTGTTGTTGTATGGTCACAGTCGTGGTTGTGAAAACCTGTTAAAAGTCCTGCTGCGCGGATTTTGTCTGCTGCTGCATTCATTTGTTTCATTATTTCCTGCTGATATTCGACGCCGTTTTCAGTCCAAGGAAGCTGAGCAACTCCGCCGCCAATAACCAAGACCTCGCAACCGAGTTTTTTGCAATACTCTATAACTGTATCAAGCTCTTCGTCAACAATTGTTTTCCATGTAATCATAATCGAAAAGCACTCAAGGTTTGCGTCTTTAAGAGCTTTGACATAATACTCTGCACTTTTGTCAGGAATGTTTTCATCCATAAGATGACCCCATGCTGCCTCAATACCCTGATAGCCAATCTCGGCTATTCTCTTAAGAGTTTTCGCCGGATCCTCGGCAAAGTCCTCTCTTACCGCATGAACCTGGAGACCTATTTTGATATTTGACATGATAAATCCCCCTAAAACTTATTAAAGTATGTTTGGTGTTATATAACGATAGGGTGAGTTTGTCAATACTTTGCGAAAAAATCTCCTGTGAAAACTCACAGGAGATTTTTTATATCGTATTAAGGTAAAATTATAAATCAATCTTTTCTCCGCCCTTATCAGCAGACTCAATAGCAGCAAGTGCCATTTTAATTGAATCAACTGATTCTTCCGGACGGTTGTAATCAAGCTCTTCACCTGCAGCGATTTTGCCTGCAAAGTACTTGATTTCTTCATAATATGGATCAAATTTGTTCTTTTCAGCAAGGTCAGTAACTGTGCCATCCTCTGCAACCTTCCAGAACACCTGTCTGTCAGGTGTACGATCCTGGAAAATATAACCGCGCTCAAAGTTTACGCGGATACCACGGCTGTCAAACTTGTTTGCAGGAATGCACCAGTCGCAGTTTGAGTTTACAAACATATCATCATAGATGAATGTTGTTGTTTCCATGTCGTAACCGCCGCCTCTTGTCATACGGTTAACACCTGACATTGTAACAGCCTTAGGCATACCGAACATACCGCGGATTACGTCGATATCATGTACGTGCATATCAAGAGCACCACTGCCTGAAAGTGAGAAATCTTTAAACCAGTCGTTAGCACCAAAAGGTTTTCTTCCGTACAATGAGTCGAGACCGCCGCCATGACGCTCGAAGTGTGCGCTAAGAGGCTTACCAAACTCGCCGCTGTCGATAAGCTCCTTGATTGTCTGTGCTGCAAGATTAAATCTGTTGCAGTATGCAATCATAAGACGCTGACCTGTTCTTTTTGAAGCTTCAACCATGCTCTGCGCCTGCTCAACAGTTCTTGCCATCGGCTTTTCTGACATTATATCATAGCCTGCTTCCATAGTTTTGATAGCAACATCAGCATGACGATATGTCGGAACGCAGCTGTCAAAGAAATCAACTTTGCCTTTTTCTGCTTCGAGCATTTCGTCGAGGCTTATGTATGTACGAGCTTCTGTAAATACACCAAGACACTCCTTCTCAAGACGCTCAGGACGAATGTCGCAAAATGCTACGATTTCTGCTATGCCTTCTTCATAAAGACGCTTGTAAGCATCAAGGTGGGCATTCATGATACCACCGTTACCAATAATACCTACTCTTAACATAATAATTTACCTACTTTCTTTTTATTTTTATAATAAAAGTATTTGTAAAATTAAATTAGAATGGGATAAGCTCGTCATTCATCGGTGCACCGTATTCACTTACGCCGAATACTTCTGCAAACAATGTAGCCTTACCCTTTTCTTCGCCGTAACGTTCGATAAGCTTGTCACGATGTGCAACAGCGGGTTTTGCCTCTCTGTACTCTGACTGAGCACCAATAAGGTTTTTAGCGAGGAATTCTTCATCAATCGGTGTGCCATCGCGCGGGATTCTTGGCTCATGAAGCCACTCAAGACGCTCAGCAGGATCTGTCGGAACCTGATCAAGTGTACCCTTTGTATAAGGAAGCCACTCAAACACCTGTGATTCATGAAGTGCAAGAATCTTGAACTTGTCGTCGATAACGTCGTCAATACTTACCGCTACATCTGCCTTAAACGGCGGGTTCTGGAAATGATCGTAAAAATACAAAATTGTAGGAGTCTTTTCCATAGCCGGAACATCGGGGCAGTAGTGCGGAACTATCAAAAGATAGGAAGCATCCTGTACGAGAAGTGATGCATTTCTGTGGTCTGCATGATAGTCATTAGGACGGCTGCAGAAGATAATGTCGGGGTTGAATTTACGGATTTCGCGAACAAGTCTTGCTCTTGTTTCAAGGTCTGCATAAAGCTCGCAGTCCTCTGAATCCTGCCATACATCGTACTCGATGCCTGCAAATTTTGCAACTGCAAGTGACTCGCCGCGACGACGGTCTCTTATTTCTGTTGGCGAAAGCTCATGGTGTCCGCCACTACCATTAACCATTGCAAGAAACTTTACCTTATGGCCTGCTCTTGCATACTTTAGTGCCAAACCGCCGCAACGAAAATCGCAATCGTCCGGATGGGCACCAATCATCATAGCTCTTATCTGTTTCATGATAATAGTTTTCCTTTCTCTATGTATATTTTAAAAAATTAATTAACCAATCAAACCTTCAAGATAATTCTTGATTTTAGCAAGCTGTTCATTACGATCATCTTTGTATATTTCATACTCGATTGTAACAGCACCATCGTAGCCGATTTGTTTTAGAGTAGAAATAAATTCCGGATAGTTTACATCGCCTTCGCCTGCAGGAACTTCTACTTTTTTAAGCTCCGGAATAACGGGCTGCAAAGCATCCTTTGCATGCACGCCGCGAATGTATGGCGCAAGGAACTTAAGAGCAGTAACGGGATGCGAACCGCGACCGTTCATAATAAGGTTTGCCGGGTCAAAGTTTATACCAATGTTATCCGCACCGATATCTCTTATAAGATAAGCAAGAGAGAGCGGAAGCTCTTCGCCTGTTTCAAACAAGAAATACTGATTGTGCTTTTTGAGTACAGCGCATATGTGCTTTAATGTTTTTACCACGCCGATATTGTCAGGGTGGAACGGGCTGTCCGGAAGATAACCGATGTGTGTGATTATGTCGGAAACTCCAATCTTTCTTGCAAACTCTGCACCACGCAAAATTTCGTCTGTACGCTTTGCTCTCCAATCTGATGGCACAAGACCAAGAGTGTTATATCCATTTGGATATGCCCATTCAGCAGGACCTGACCAACCGCACCAAACAGCTGTTATGGTAAAATTAAAGTCCTTGCATGCGCGCTTTACCTTTTCAACATTTTCATCAGTGTAATTATCCATGTTCCACATGGAAAGCTGACCGTTGTCAAAGCCCTGTTCGTGTGCTTCTTTGATAGCCTCGTACAAGTCTTTGTTAACGTGAACCAAAATACCTACTTTCATTGTTTGCAACCTCCATTTGTATATCAATAATTAAATAAGACCTTTTTGTTTAAGCTTGGCTGAAAGCCACTCGTATGATTTTTCAGCTCTTTCAAAAGGAATATACTCGCCTCTTTTACCAAATTCGATACTGAACACTCTTGTGTCACCCTTGCTAATAAGTGTATCAATGAGCTTGTCAGAGTCGATTTCAGCCTGCCAGATAGGTGTAAGATATCCAAGATCTGATGAATAACCCTTGAAATGAACGTACTGTGTACGATGAGGATATTTTTCTATAAGAGCAATCGGGTCAGCGTTGCCGCCCTGGGTATTGCCTGTATCAATCATCATCATATAATCATCGTTTGTGTTTTCCATAAGGAAATCAAAAACAGTTTTGCTTCCGTCAACTGTTGTTGTGTGGTCACAGTCATGGTTGTGAAAGCCTGTTAAAAGTCCTGCTGCCTGAATCTTTTTAACAGCAGCGTTCATTTTATCCATAACCTCCTGTTGATATTCGCTGCCGTGTTCAGCCCATGGAAGCTGAGCAACGCCGCCACCTATGATTAAAACCTCGCATCCGAGCTTCTGGCAGTATTCAATAACTCTGTCGAGCTCTCCGTTCTCAATTGTAGTCCAGCCAATCATGATTGAGAAACACTCAATGCCGGCATCCTTAAGAGCCTTAACGTAGAATTCAGGGCTTAGCATCTTTAAGAGCAGCCCATGTTGTTTCGATGCCCTGATAGCCGATATCAGCTATTCTTTTGAGAGCTTTCACCGGATCCGCCTCAAAGTCCTCTCTTACCGAGTGAGTCTGAAGCCCTATCTTAATGTTTGACATAGTAAATCCTCCTAAAACTTACTAAATTTTGTTTGATCATTTATAATCGGTTAAATTATACATTAAAGACCTTGATTTGTCAATGCTTTCGGGGAAAATAAATAATAAAATAATTGCAAAAAAACAAATACTTTTTGCTTGAAAAACAGACAGTTTCGCAGTATAATAAAAAGCAATGAGGAGGTAGATATAAAATGGAGAGTTTGAGGTTGTCTTTTAATGCTATTGCACCGATTTTTATTTTAATAATTTTAGGATATTTCTTAAAGAGAATTAAAATCGCAGACCAAAAAAGCTTTGATGCGATGAATAAAATTGTTTTTAAGCTGTTTTTGCCGGTGCTTCTTTTTTATAATATATACAAGACAGAAAAAGGCAATATTTTTGATGCCAGGCTTGTAGCGTTTTCGGTAGTGGGCGTGATTTTGGTTTTTGTAATAGCTTACATAATAGCAATTCTTACTACAAAGGACAATTCAAGACGCGGAGTTATGATACAGGGTTTTTTCCGTTCTAATCTTGCTATATTTGGTATGCCGATTGTAGGGTATATCTGTGGCGAGGGTTCTGGCGCTCTTACTGCACTTGTAATTGCGGTGGTTATACCTGTGTTTAATGTGCTCGCGGTTGTAGCGCTTGAACGTTTCAGAGCAGAAGAAGGAAAGCTTGACGTTTTTAAGCTTTTAAAGGGAATAATTACAAACCCGCTTATTATAGGTTGTCTTATTGGACTTGCTTTTTTTCTTTTGGGAATAAAACTTCCGACGGCACTCGAAAAATCGGTAAAGGATATTTCATCTGTCGCAACACCGCTTGCCCTTATTGTACTTGGTTCAAAATTTGAATTTTCTGCGGTAAGAGGATGCCTCAAGGAGCTTATAGTAACTCTTGGCGCAAGACTTATCGTTATACCGTTTATCGCACTTATAGCAGCTGTGTGGCTCGGCTTTTCGGGTGAAGCACTTGCGTGCATTCTTATTACATTTGCTTCGCCTGTTGCTACATCATCGTTTGCTATGGCGCAGCAAATGGGCGGTGATGAACAGCTTGCGGCACAGCTTGTTGTTATGTCATCGGCGTTTTGCCTGCTTACGATGTTTATATGGATTTTTTCCCTGAGCTACTTGGGTTTATTTTAAAAACAAGCGAAAACATAATAACAACAAAAGGAGTATCAAAATGCACGATGTAAAAATAACAGATGTACGCTCGCTCGGCGGCGACAGCGCATTTTTGCTCGATGATGGTAAAACGTCGGTTTTGTATGATTCGGGCTTCGCGTTTACAGGCTACAGGGTGGCGGAAAACATAAAAAAAGTTCTTGGCGAAAGAAAACTCGATTATATATTTCTTACTCATTCGCACTATGACCACGCACTTGGCTCTGTCTATGTAAAAAAGATATATCCAAATGCAAAAATAGTTGCTGCTCAGTATGCGGCGACAATTTTTGCAAAGCCTTCGGCGAGAAAAGTTATGCGCGAGCTTGACAATAAATATGCACAAAAGTGCGGCGTGAGCGAGTATGAGGATTTGATTGATGAGCTTTGTGTTGATATTGCCGTAAATGACGGCGATATCATAAGGGCGGGAGATATGGAGTTTGTGTGTATCGCACTTCCGGGGCACACAAAATGCTCTTTTGGATATTATCTCGCGGAAAACAAATTTCTGCTTGGCGCAGAAACGCTTGGCGTATACGGCGGCAAGGGTGTTGTTTTTCCTTCGTATCTTATCGGATACGAAATTACGATGAATTCAATAAAAAAGGCAGAAATGATGGACATAAAAAGTATATTGGTGCCGCATTATGGAGTTCTTGACGGGCAGGAAGCTGCGCAATATTTAAAGAATGGCAAAATCAATGCAGAGCAAACGGCAATGGGGATTGCAGAAATACTCAAAAACGGCGGCGGCGATGAGGATGCCAATCGTTTTTTCAAAGAGAAGTACTATCATGGATATATAGAAAAGATTTATCCCGAAGATGCGATGGAGCTTAATACAAGTATTATGATAAATATGATAAAAAATGAGCTGATATCGTGATTGGTGACACAAAGACAAAATATAGCGAATAAAAGAGGGGCAAAAAATTATGAAAGTTGCAGTAACTTATGAAAATGGGATAAACTGTGGATACAATATTTTCTTATTGACTTTTTTCCGTGGCGATATATAATTTAAAGGCTAAGACTTTTTTTGAAATGTCAGGAGGGAATGTTATTATGAACAAGCCGTTTGTTTTTGCAAATGAATGCAATTTTGAAGATTTGGGAGGCGGAGTAACAAGACGTATACTCGCTTATGGTGACGATTTGATGCAGGTTGAGGTGCACTTTGAAGAAGGTGCTGTCGGCGCTATGCACAATCACGAGCATACACAGCTTACTCACGTGCTTGAAGGTGAGTTTGAATTTACAATCGGTGATGAGAAGAAAATTGTAAAAAAGGGAGATACGCTTTACAAGGTTCCAAACATTATGCATGGCTGTATTTGCCTCAAAAAAGGAATTTTGCTTGATACATTTACGCCATACAGGAAAGATTTTCTTAAGTAGACGGCAGACGGAAATGACAACAATTGGGAAGAAGATTTTTTGATGCGATTTTATGTAATAAAACTGTAAAAACAAATAACAAAATTTCTATTGATTATTACAAAGAAAAGAGTTATAATGTACATGGGTATTTGTGCGAAAATGACACAATTTACTTGGTTTATGAAAATTTTTTACATACACACTCTGAAGGAGGGTAAAACAATGAACATTTTAAAACGCATGGCATCAATAGCTATTGTGGCTGTTATGGTGTTGCAAATGGCAGTATTTGCTGCTCCCGTACCGAGTGACGTAATCGGTACAGAGTACGAATCAGCCGCATCTATGCTTTGTGCATTGGACATTATGGTTGGTGATGGCTCAAACTTTAATCCTGATAACAATATTACAAGAGCTGAATTTGCTCAGATTATGATGAAGAGCCTTGCGCTTGATTCAGCAGCTGAAGCTTATCAGCCGGTAGGAATGTTTACCGATGTTTCGAAGGACAACATATTTGCTCCTGCAATTGAGCTTGGTGTTGGCATTGGCGCTATCAAAGGTTATGGCGACGGCTTATTTGGTCCTGATGATAACGTTAAGGGAACAGAAGCTGTAAAAATGATGGTTTACGCAGCAGGTCATGAAGCTGTTGCAGAAGGTAACGGCGGATATCCTGCAGGCTATATGTCAGTTGCTATGGATATCGGTATGCTTAATGGCATTTCAGGTATCGACTTTACGGTGCCGATGACAAGAGGACAAGCTGCTATTCTTTGTGCAAACACATTAAAGGTTGACATGAAGAAAAAAATTACATCGGGTGGCGAAATCCAGTACATCCAGAAGGAAGGTGTAAGTCTTCTTTCAGAAAAGCATGATACATATATGGCAGAGGGTATCGTTAGTGCAAATGACCTTACAGGCTTGTATGAGGCAAGCTCACTTCGTGAGGGCAGAGTGCAGATTTCCGGCGATAATGTGGGAATCTACATTGCAGGAAACACAACAATTGCCGATGCTATTGGTCAGTATGTAAAGGCGTACTATAGGTACGATAAAGAAGCTGGCGAAGGTACCATTGTTTCATATGATATAATTGCACAAAAGAATATTGTTCAAAAAACATCTCTTTCCAATATTGAACCAGGTTATACAAGCTCACTTGTTAAATACTGGAACGATCCTGAAAATGATATAAAGCCTGTAAAAGTTGAGATAACAACAGGAACACCTGCTGTTATATTAAATGGTGTTGCAACAAATGCCGGTCTGACAACAGTTCTTGGCAACGTAAGCCTTTTGGAGGGTGATATCACATTCATCGATTCAAAGTCAACAAGCGGCACGCTTGGAAGCGACGGAAAAGCAGATGTAATTATTATTACAGCATATGATGTCATAGTTGTAGGCAAGGTTTCCTACGATGAAGAAAGCGGACATTATATAGAGAGCAAAATAGGCGGCACTTACCCATTTGACCTTAGTGCCTCAGGCGTAGTGTCTTCTGTTAAGGATATGGACGGAAATGAAATGTCACTTGATGATATTTGGTCAGGCGATATTATTACCTTTGCACAAAGTGACACCACAGGCACGCGTCAGTACGTTGACATGATTATTTCTACTGATAGTATAGTGGGTGAAATCACAGAAAAATCAGAGAAAAATGGTTATGATATAATTACTGTTAATGATACAAAGTATAAGGTTTCAAAGAAATTTAAAGCAACAAGCGGATATATAAATAATATTAAAGTAGGAAGAGAAGCTGTTTTATATACAGATATATTTGGTAACATCGTATATGGTGCACTTATGGGTGATACAGAAAGCACTTTTGGTATCTTGACACAGTATGCTGAGGGCAAAGGTCTTGACAATTCATTAAAGCTCCGTATATATACGGATGGTGAATACGCAGATTTCTCAACAGCAAGCAAGGTTACAATAGACGGCGTAATCTGCAGAGAAACATCTGAGATGAAGGCTCGACTTGATACAGCACTTACAAATATTAAAAATGGTTTTAGAACTGATGGAAAAGATGTTGCAGGTGTTACTTATTATTCTGAAACAACAACAGTTACACCTCTACTCTATACGCTTAACAGTGACGGTCAAATCAGTACTATTGACACAATATATCGTGACGACAACAATGAAACGAAATATACTTTGTTTTCTGTAAAGGGTGTAAACAGTCTTGACTTTATGACTGCAAAATATAGCTCGAGCGGAATGACAATTGCATCAAAATATAGTGTAACAAAGAGCACACCTGTTATTGTATTGCCAACAGATTTTGCAGATCTTGAGTCAACAAAGAAAATAACATGGGGAACCCCGTCAAACTTGGCTGCAGATAACAATGAGGTGCAGATGTTCTCGACAGATCCAACAGTATCAAAGGCACAGTATGTTGTTTCAATGACAG
>JAZNVH010000028.1:0-11274 GCA_045592745.1 Candidatus Aphodoplasma sp.
CTAATAACCCTAGATGGTGTTCACGCATATCCATTATAACACATAATTTGAATTCTGCGCTATACTTTTGATATTTCTTTCCTGTTTTACTCATAAAAATATGCACCTCCAAAAGTGTCTAACTTTTGGGGTGCATATCATTTGTGAAGTCCTTTTTTGTGCTGACTTTTGAATTAATAATTATAACCTGCGTCAATAATCTTCATATTAAAATCAACAAGCTCTGCTTTTGATGGTGGAACGCACTTTTCAAGTCCTCTTTTTAGCTCATCATAGCTTAAAACATCTGTTTCCTTTATAAGCTTTCCAAGTATAATCATATTAGCCATTTTCGACGCATCCATATCAAGTGCCATCTGTGTAGCAGGGATATAAAATACGTTTACATCGTCACGCTCAACCTTTCTGTCGATAAGCGAGCTGTCAACAATGATTGTGCCGCCGCTTACAACGTCATTTTCAAACTTATCAAGCGAGGGCTTGTTCATAGCAATAAGAACATTTGGCTCTGTTATAATCGGCGATCCAATCGGAGCATCCGAGATGATTACGTGGCAATTTGCTGTACCGCCGCGCATCTCAGGGCCGTATGACGGAAGCCATGAAACCTCTTTATCACACATAAGACCGCCGTATGCAAGCACCTTTCCGGCAAAGAGGATACCCTGTCCGCCAAAGCCTGCTATAATAACTTCACTTGTTTTACTCATTATTTGTCCGCCCCCTTATCTTTATACACTCCAAGAGGATATACATCCATCATGTTGTCGCGGAGCCACTGGATTGCTTCCTTCGGACTGAGTCCCCAGTTTGTAGGACATGTTGAAAGTACTTCGACAATCGAAAAGCCTTTTTTATCAATCTGATACTCAAACGCCTTTTTAATCGCTGCTTTTGCCTTTTTGATATTCTTGATATCATCTACACTTACACGCTCTGCATATGCAGTTCCGTCAAGTGTTGAAAGCATTTCACAAACTCTTATAGGATAACCCTGAGTTTCTGTCTTACGACCATACGGGGTTGTCTGTGTTACCTGACCTACAAGCGAGGTCGGCGCCATCTGGCCGCCTGTCATACCATAAATTGCATTATTTACAAATATTACTGTGATATTTTCGCCGCGTGTTGCCGCATGTACTGTTTCGGCAGTACCAATAGCTGCAAGGTCGCCGTCGCCCTGATATGTGAATACAACGTTATCTGTATTTGCTCTCTTTATGCCTGTAGCAACTGCAGGTGCACGTCCGTGCGCTGCCTGCTGCATATCACATTCAAAATAGTTATATGCAAAAACCGAGCATCCAACCGGTGCAACACCGATTGTCTTTCCCTCTATACCAAGCTCATCTATCGCCTCTGCAACAAGACGGTGAATAATGCCATGAGTACATCCGGGGCAATAGTGAAGCGAAACGTCACTTAGTGCATGAGGTCTTTTGAATACCTTAGCCATTATTTCACACCTCCGTCTATCTCTTTAATCTTCTCAACAATTTCAGCAGGTGTGGGCACCATACCGCCCGTTCTGCCAAAGAAAAATACGTCTTTTTTGCCGTTTACTGCAAGCTTTACGTCCTCAACCATCTGACCTGTGCTCATTTCAACCGACAAAAATGCTTTTGCCTTATCAGCAGCCTTACTAAACGCGTCGCTCGGGAACGGCCAAAGTGTAATCGGACGAATAAGTCCTGCCTTGATGCCCTGTTCACGAAGTGTCTTTATTGCGTTTTTCGCAATTCTTGCCGTTGTACCGTATGCAGCTATAATATAGTCTGCATCATCAGTCATATATTCCTCTACGCGCGCCTCTTTTGCACGAACCACGTCATATTTTTTCTCACGCTCCCATACAAGCTCTTCAAGCTCGTCGGGTGTAATGTAGAGCGAATTTATGATATTACGTTTTCTCTTCATCTTAGTACCTGTTGTTGCCCATGTCTTTTCAGGCACTTCGTACTTTTTAACGTCGTCAAATGAAATCGGCTCCATCATCTGACCAAGCGCACCGTCGCCCATAATCATTACAGGCATACGATATATATCACCAAGGTCAAACGCGAGTGATGTAAGCTCTACCATTTCCTGTACCGAGCTTGGTGCAAGGACTATTAAATGATAGTCACCATGTCCGCCACCCTTTGTAGCCTGGAAATAATCTGACTGTGCGGGCTGAATTCCACCAAGGCCGGGGCCACCACGTACAATATTAATAATAACGCACGGAAGGTCTGCACCGGCTATATATGAGATACCCTCCTGCTTAAGGCTTACTCCGGGGCTTGATGAGCTGGTCATAACTCTTGCGCCCGCGCCTGCAGCACCATATACCATATTAATTGCCGCAACCTCACTTTCAGCCTGTAAAAACAGACCGTCAACCTTTGGCATCTTCTTTGCCATATATGCGGCAAGCTCTGTCTGTGGCGTAATCGGATAGCCAAAAAACAAGCGACAACCTGCCTGTATAGCAGCCTCAGCCAAAGCTTCATTTCCCTTCATTAAAACTTTATCTGACATTTTTTATCCCTCCAAAACACTTCTACATTATTTTTCAACTTCGATTACACAATCGGGACACATTGTAGCACAAAATGCACAGCCTATGCACTTATCCTGCTCGATTACCTGTGCAGGATGAAATCCCTTTGCATTCATTTCATCTTTACTCATGACTACAATCTTTTTAGGGCAAACTGTTGTACAAAGCTCACAGCCTTTACATCTGTCCTTATCAAAAGTAACCTTTGCCATATAAATAACACCTCTTTCCCAATATTAAAAAGATAATTTTAAATATAATGAAAGCCCAAACGCCTTTTTCCCAAGGTCTTCAGGCAGTTTTAAGACGATTTCTTCACTTGCCGAAACGTATGTGTAATCAAGCCCCGTAAGCTTTGATATTTCACTTACAAGCGCATCGCCAAAAATTACATCCTCTACGCCAGACTCTGCGGCAAGATTTGTATTATTAATAAGATTTGTTATCGAAAGTCTTGACGCCCGTTCGATATCTGCCATATATTCAAGCGTATCAGATGCGCTCGCAGTAAGTGGACGCCTTGCATTAATTACAAAAAACATCCTGTATCCCTCGCGCTCGAAAAGATGTTTATATGCACCAAGTGCATATGCTCCATCCTCGTCGCCGCCCACATCAAATACAATTGTGCTGTCCTTATCTTCAAATACAGACAAAATATCAGCAGGTATCATCTGCATTTCAAGATTTGAATTTGCAAATGTCGGCGCTATAACGCGTATCCCATACGATTCAAGCTCTTTTTTTGCATCAAGTGTGCGAAAATATGTGTTTACAATGTCGCAGTCAACAATCGTAACCTTTTTTCCCTCTTTTGCCTTGCGTATTGCGAAATTTATTGAAACCTCTGTTTTGCCGCTACCAAAGTGTCCGACAAAAATATTTATCCTCGGCTCCATCACACACCTCCGTCCATTTAAAGCCACATTTTTTAATATCTCAAAGCACATATCAAAAAAGGGCAACCCCTGAAGCTGACCCTTTTATTTTATCACAAAATTAATTTTAGTGCAACACCTTAGTTATACGTATTTCGTATTTTTTGCTATTTTTGAGCAATTTATCGACTAATTTCGCAGAAAAAAAGACTAAAAATGCAGCTATCAAAGCAGAAAGTATGCTTATCGGCTCGCTGTGTGAGACAGCGTCTGCAATAAAATACGCAAAAAACATTGCCACAAGCGGCACAAGATACAAAATTGCCGCCATAAAAAGTACGCGCTTATCCTCCATTTCAAGAACTGCCATATCTCCTATATTGGCATTTCCGCATCCGTCAAAGCGTGCTCTTACTTTCTGCGCACTTGGCTTGCAACCCCCCTTACAAGAACCGCAATTTTCACCGCACATACTCGTCTTTGCAACCAAAAGCGTCGCATATTCTCTATCTATTGAAATAATTTTTCCTACCTGTTTCATACTATTTTAACTCTTCCTTCATTTTAAGCGCATCACATCTCAGCTGCTTTGCATGCGCACGCGTTGTATCGCTTATCTCAAGTGCTCCCATAATTCTTGAAAGCTCCTCTATTTGTTCCTGTTCGTCAAGAAGACTGATATGCGTCGAGGACATACCATCTTTTTCTTCTTTTTTTATAAGATAGTGGTTGTCTGCCGCACAAGCTATCTGTGCAAGATGCGTTATACATATAACCTGCCTGCGTTTTGCAATTTTGCAAAGCTTTTCAGCAATTTTTCCTGCCGCACGTCCCGACACTCCTGTATCAATTTCATCAAAAATAAGCGTAGCAACGTCATCTGCGTCAGCAAGCACCGCTTTTAGCGCAAGCATAATGCGTGAAAGCTCGCCGCCCGACGCAATTTTTGAAAGCGGTTTTAATGGCTCGCCCGGATTTGTCGAAATCAAAAACTCTACATTATCTATACCATCCTGACCATAATCTGACAAATGCTCTAACTGCACCAAAAACTCTACTTTTGCCATATCAAGCTCGCCAAGCTCTTTTGATACAAGCTCTTCAAACCGCTTTTTCGCCTCAGCACGCAATGCACTTAATCTGTTTGCAGCTTCTTTAAGTTTTTCTTCGCACTCGCCAAGCTGAGCACGTACACTTTCGGCATCTTCTCCGCTGCCTGTAAGAATGTCAAGTTCTTCGTGCATCTTTTTATTAAGATTTATAATCTCACTGATATCTTGTCCATATTTTCGCTTTATAGATGATAAAAGCGCCAGCCGCTCCTGAACCTCTAAAAGGCGCTCGCCATCAAATTCGAGGCTGTCGCGCCTTGAGCGAAGAAGTGATGCTATATCTGCTACTCTGTATACAACATCGGAAAGCTCATCTTTTGCCTCTTTAAGTTCTTCGTCAAAATCACTTGCATCCGAAAGCGATGAAAGCGCTGCCGAAAGTGCATCATATGCCGTAAATTCACCATCATAGAGCACCGAGTACGAATTTGAGAGCGATTTTATTACATCCTCGGCATTTGAGAGAAGCTTTTCTTCCGAAATAAGCTGTTCTTCCTCGCCATCTGCAAGGCACGCCTTGTCAAGCTCAGAAGTACGAAAGCTTAAAAAATCGATTCTTTCAAGTCTGTTTTGCTCTCCGTTTTCAAGGCTTTCAAGTTTTTTTAAAAGCTGTGTGTACTTTTCATAAATATCAAAATATTCTTTTTTTGCCCGCGCTATTTTATCTTTGCCAAAATTGTCAAGAAACTCTATGTGCGCCGACGGTGACAACAGTCTTTGATTGTCATGCTGACCATGAATATCAACTAAAAATGCGCCCATATGACGAAGCACTGACGAAGGCACAACAGCCGAATTTATACGGCATGTGCTTTTTCCGTTCTCATTTATGCGTCTTGTAAGCATAAGTGTATCATCATCTTCGAGCGCATCATACTCCTCGGCATAGGTCAGGGCCTTTTTGCCGGCATCTTCAAAAATCGCCTGTATAACAGCGTTTTGCTTGCCATATCGCACAAGCTCACGTCCGCCGCGCTCACCAAGAATCATATTTATAGAATCTATTACAATTGATTTTCCGGCACCAGTCTCGCCCGTAAGCACATTAAGCCCCTCTCCAAGCGTAATATCCGTTTCATCAATTACGGCAACATTTTTTATGTTAAGCTGTGTAAGCACCTATCCTCACCCCTTTGAGTGTTTTCCCTCCTGCATTTGACGAAGCACAGACGTAAGAGAAAGAGCAGCACTTTCTGATTCTGTTACAATAATTATTGTATCATCGCCCGCAATCGAACCTAAAATTCTGTTTCCCACAGAGCTGTCAATCGCCGCTGCAGCCGCCTGCGCCATACCGGCAAGCGTCTTAATTACGATTGTATGAAGTGCATACTCGATGCTTATAACCGACTGTGAAAATATCGACATATGCTTTGATGTGTGTGAAACAACATTTGTAGGCAAAGCATAACGATATCCGTTTGCGCCGGCTGACACCTTCACAAGCCCAAGCTCCTTTATATCACGCGACACAGTCGCCTGAGTCACATTAAAACCAAACTCACACAATTTTTCTGTAAGTGCGCTCTGTGTAACCGTGTCATTTTGTGAGATTATATCAAGTATCTTTGCATGTCTTTTATTTTTCATATTAATTTCTCCGTTCTTTTTTTGAGACAAACTTTTACCTTGCCACTCCGCGCTCATTAAGTTTTTGACGTATCGTATCGTAAAAAGTTGCATCTGTAATTTTTATAAGCTTCATTGTATACTCAGACTTTGATGCACGAACAACATCGCCTGGCGCAAGATTTATTCCCTGCTTTCCGTCAGCACTTACAAATGCGCCCTCATCATCATAACCCTCTTCAAGCTCTACCATAAGCTCTTTTGCAAGCGGCACTGCCATTGGACGTGTACGCATAGTATGAGGACACACCGGCGTTATAAGCATTGCCTCGAGCGACGGATCAATTATTGGACCGCCCGCTGACAAGGAATATCCTGTCGAGCCTGTCGGGGTAGAAAGAATAACACCATCTGCCGCAAACGAATCGAGAAGATGATTATCTATCGTTGTACGAAGTCTTAATATACGCGAAAACGATGCACGCGCAACCACTATATCGTTTAATGCATGAAACGTTTGTATGCTCTTTGCGTCGCGGTATATGTCAGCACGTATCATAACACGATTTTCAATTTTGAAGTTATCCGACAAAAGCCTTGTCACTGCATACTCCATATCGGAAGGTTCAATTTCTGCTAAAAAGCCAAGATGACCAAGATTTATTCCGAGTACGGGTACATCATAGCCCAAGGCCTCGTTTGCAACAGCCAAAATCGTGCCGTCACCGCCAAGTGCAATTGCAATATCCGCTTTTATAAAAAGCTCTTTATCATCTGCATAACACACATCTTCTCCAATATCAGTATGCTTTTTTGAAAGCAGAACTTTTGCACGCGAGCCTATTATATTAATAAGCTCTTTTGTATATTTATAATTTTTATCACGATCCGAGTTTGGTATAAGAGCAATATTTTTCATCAAAATGCCCCCCTTTATTACCTATTATATATAATTGTTGAGCTAAGCGCAAGAGAATTTTTAAATTAATACAGTTATATTTTAAATATTGATTTTTTATACATAATATGCTACAATTATCAGGCATGTATTTTTAGAAAATCAAACACATCGGAAAGGACTGATTTATATAAAAAGTTCATCAAAAGTTTATGCAAAGCTTGCTCTGTTTGCAGCAGCGCTTATATGGGGCAGCTCGTTTATTGTAATGAAGGATACCGTAGATATTATGGTACCTCATCTTTTGCTTGCGCTGCGCTTTAGTATAGCTTGCATACTGCTTTGTGTAATTTTTATAAAAAATTTTAAAAAAATTAACCTTACATATATCCTGCACGGCGGCATTATCGGCCTTTTGCTGTTTTTGGCATATTCTACGCAGACAATCGGCATAACCGATACCACGCCCGGCAAGAACGCCTTTCTTACGGCGATTTATTGTGTAATGGTTCCGTTTATTTTCTGGTTTTTCACAAAGAAAAAGCCTGACAGATACAATCTTATTGCCGCATTTTTATGTATTACGGGAATTGGATTTATATCATTAAATTCTGATTTTTCCATTGGATTTGGTGACACCCTTACACTTGTAGGCGGATTGTTTTTTGCACTGCATTTGGTAGCAATATCAATTTTTGGCTCTGACAAGGACCCAATACTTATTACCATTTTACAGTTTTTCTTTGCCGCTGTTTTTTCCTGGATTACAACGCTTGTTTTTGAAAGCGCAAGCCCGCAGATAAGCACCAATGCACTGCCGAGTGTTATCTACCTTGCAGTATTTTGCACTGCAGGGGCACTTCTTCTTCAAAACATCGGACAAAAGTATACCAATCCATCTCCCGCAGCAATAATACTGACTCTTGAATCGGTTTTTGGGGCGATATTCAGTGTGAGCCTTGGTTATGAAAGTCTCACTCCAAAGTTGTTTTTCGGTTTTGTCCTTATATTTTTATCTGTTATTATTTCAGAAACAAAGCTGTCATTTTTAAAAAAGAAAAACGAAATATAATCAAAAAAATCCTGTCAGTTGACAGGATTTTGTGTTTCTCCTTTATACCGGAAATCAAGTGTGGAGAGGAAATATATAAGGCGATGAAGGCATTTTTGGTTGTATTATATATTATCCTTTAAATGGTCAACACAAAAATTTAAAAGGGAAAATTGTTTTACCGAAGAAATATTTTATCTCAACATGGGAAGATAACGAATAATGTTCTTCGGCTCCTGCGTATATTTCTTTTTATGGTGACGAAAAACAGATATGTAATTTAAAAAGCTGTTCTTTATTTTGAACAGCTTTTTTTATATTCTCTCGGCGTCATACCAACATATTTTTTAAATGTTTTACAAAATATTTGCGGCGAGGAAAAGCCCGGCAACAGCAGTGTGCTTGGTATAGCTGACAGCGACGACGGCATACACTGGAATGTTCGTCCAAAGCCGTTTGAAGCTGCAATCAAGCTAAAAAGCGACGAGGTTACAAGAATTTATGACCCGAGAATTACTGAAATTGAGGGCGAGCTTTATATCTGCTTTGCTATGGATACAAACCATGGTCTTCGTGGTGGAATAGGCAAAATTATAGGTGACTTTGAAGATTTGGAAGTTTTATCATTGTCTGTTCCGGATAACAGAAATATGGTTTTGTTCCCGGAAAAAATCAACGGTATGTATGTGCGCCTCGAAAGACCTTTCCCCGTTTATGGAAGAGCAGAAGTTGCGAAGAGAATGGGTTGGGGCCATGACCGTTTTGATATTTGGATTTCATACTCTCCTGACTTAAAGTTCTGGGGCGAGAGCAAGCTTTTAGCCGCTGTCGAAGATTTCCCGTACCCAAACGACAAAATCGGTCCCGCTGCACCTCCTATTAAAACCGACAAAGGCTGGCTTTTGATAACACATGGCGTTGACCTTGACACAACAAGAGGCAAAAACGGTTGGGAACCAAAGTGGCAGAAGCGTTACTGCGCAGGTGTTATGCTCGTAGATTTAGAGGCTCCTTCAAAGGTTCTTGGAATATACAAAAAGCCTCTTATCGCGCCTGAAGTAGGTCGCGAAATCGAAAACGGCATGAGAGAAAATGTTATCTTCCCATGTGCATGCATCAAAGAAGATAATGACGTACTCAAAATATACTACGGTGCATCGGATACCGTTACATGCCTTGCCGAAACAACAGTTTCTGAATTGGTAGACCTTTGTCTCAATGGCGACGAATAAACTATATCTTATAAAACGGGTGTGGGATATTTAATTCCGCACCCTTTTTTATTACATTTATCATTTATAGGAAAACAGCGCCCCCTTTATGCATAAACATAAAAAGAGAGGAGTGAAGTGCTGTGATAGTCTTCTTAAAAAAGAGCAGCATATTTTTACTTAGTATAATATTTTTGTGCACTGCAATCATTTTAACACTTGCGTTTGGAAGTATTTCTGCCCCTGCCTCTGAAAATGCGTCTTTTGGAAAGATGGTCATTATAGACGCAGGTCATGGCGAGCCTGATGGCGGGGCATTGGCGTCTGACGGAACATGTGAAGCAACGCTTAATTTACAGGTAGCCCAAAAGCTTAACAATCTGTTGTCGCAGGCAGATATAAAAACCGTTATGACACGCACAACCGAGCAGGGAATTCATTCGTCTGAATCTAAAACTATTGCACAGAAAAAGAGTAGCGATATGAAAAAACGCAGAGAAATTCAAGAAAATATGGGAGCAGATATTTTTTGCAGTATACATATGAACCAGTTTTCAGAGTCAAAATATTATGGGGCGCAGGTTGTATATGACAATTCAAACGAAGATGCAAAGCTTCTTGCCGAATGTATACAAAAAGAGCTTAAAAATAGTGTCGATCCCGATAACACACGTCTTGCAATGAAAACGAACGGAAGCATCTATTTATTAAAAAACGCCCCTGTTCCATCAGTAATAGTTGAATGTGGCTTTCTCTCAAATGAAAACGAGCTTGCACTGCTTAAAACGGACGAATATCAGTCAAAAATTGCATGGGCAATTTATAAAGGAATTGAAGCATACTATAATGCCCTTTGATTATTTATAACCGACAGGGAATCCATATCTAAGATGGACTCCCTGATTTTTTATTAAAAAATCTTCGAAAACACTTGACATTGCTTAAATTATAGCGTATAATATTTGAGTAACTTATTTTTCGGGATTTAGCGCAGTTTGGTAGCGCACATGGTTTGGGACCATGGGGCCGGGGGTTCGAATCCCTCAATCCCGACCACTTTTTTATAAAGATGCACCTGTGGCGGAATTGGCAGACGCGCTAGACTTAGGATCTAGTGTCCCCGACGTGAAGGTTCAAGTCCTTTCAGGTGCACCAAAAAAGACAGTACAAATTGTACTGTCTTTTTTATATAAAATTACAGTTTTTTGCCGAGTACAAAAAAGACATCACATTTAAATGCGATGTCTTTTAATATGTTCTTTTATATTATTAGAACTTAATTACGTACAATCCTCTCGGAACGCCACTTCTCATCTGCATAATTATCAAGCTTGCGGGCTTATTACGTGGGCTTGATAGGTCTGTGTCATAAATGTTGTTGATTGTACCGGCAAATACCTGCTTACCTGCCGGCTTGCTCTTATCATATACCATGATAGAATACTTGTTAAGATCAAGCAATTCTTCGCTTGCATAACCGTTTGTTACGCCGGCAATTCCGTCAACTTCACCATCATTTATATTATATCTGTTATTAACTGTATCATACAATTCCCAACCTGATTCGTCATCAGCAACGTCAGACTTCTTGGATTTTGCAGATACAATAAATCCCGCATCATTTGTTATAATTCTTGTTGTAGGCGTCTTTGTAAAGCCTGTGTTTTTACCTTCCTTTTTTGTAATCAAGTATTTTACATATGTGCGGTCTTCGTCATGCTTATACACTGCTGCAACGTCAATAGAACTGTTACGCACTTTTTCGTCTTTAGTATGATTGTTTCCGTTGTCGCGCGCACGAGCTATCTGTACATCTGAAAGATATACTGCCTCTGCCCATACAATCTCGCCTGCGGAATTCGCCTTGAATCTAATAGCATCACCAACTATAATACCTGCAGTAGCACGGCTTGGATCCTTCATTGAAGCTACATCAGCATCATACAAACCAACCGAAGTAGGCTCCCAGATATCAGCCTTAAAGTCACCTGCAAAGTAATCAGGCTCAACTGT
>JAZNVH010000029.1:0-85975 GCA_045592745.1 Candidatus Aphodoplasma sp.
GCATTTATCGAGCTAAGCTTGAGAGTTATGATGAGGCTCGCCTTCTCATAAATGAATACATATATTTTTACAATAACGAAAGAATACAGCTAAAAACAAAACTGACTCCGCTAGAAAAACGAAGTCAGTATGTTGCTTAAATTTTAATATTTATACTATAGGCACTCTTTTTTTGTGCTGTCTGTATAAATTGGGGCAATTCACATTTTTGTGTTCCCTGTTTAATCTTTTATTAATTGTTTTTATCTTCTTCGAAAGCTTTCTTCAACGCCGATATTTTTTCTTCGGGCAATTTGAAAAAATCAGAGTTTTTCACTTCTATATGATAAGTTTCTATCATTTTTTCGATGCTCTTTTCAACACGAATAACCTCTTGCTCCAAAAGTCTTGCAGGCAATCTGTAAGCGCCGCTGCCAAAAATAATTATCTGTTCTGCAGCATCAGAGGTGGCAACCGTTACATGATAATTTTTTGTAAGCACTTTTGCCGTCTTTTCTATATAAGCGTCAGCAGTTTGCGATTCTTCTGTGTAAACAATGCTAACGCCTTGTTCCTTTATAACCTCACCTCTGTTCCCTTTCACCTTGTACGCATCAAAAACAACAATGACTTCACAGTTTTTAAATATCTTATAAACAGCAATCCTGTCAACAAGTGCTTTTCTTGCCGCTTCGAGATTATCCTGCGCTATTTTTTTCAAATCTTCCCACGCAAAAATAATGTTATATCCATCAATCAAAAGATATTCTTTTTCATATTTTTTCACAATCGAAGAATGTTTAACGCTGCTTTTCACCTCTTTGGGAACACGCATAGCCTGATTCGGCAGTCTTGTTTCCACTTTGCCATAGGTTTTTTCAAATATTTTTAAAAGCTCATCATCGGATGCCGAAATGCTTGCGCCGCGACTTATACTCTGCGGTACAGCTTCAATTTTTTTAGGCTTTAACACACTTTCAAGATGCATATAATCCATAACTTCATTCCACTTTACATTAAAACCTGCGCCGTGCGAGCAAAATACTGAATCTGCCGTATTTTCCACATCTGCATCAACATCATACCCAAAAGAAGCTATCACCTCTTCTGCTTTTTTACACTCTCCGTAGCCACTGAATTTAAGACTCATACGTCCTTTACCACGAGTATAAGCTGTTAACGTTCTGTGATAATTTCTTATACTTTCTGCAGGAGCATTACCCGTAATTTTTGACATCTCACCAATTGGATGAGAAACAGAAAAGCTTGCTCCCAAAAGCTCAAGGTCAGTCATCGCTTTTCCGACATTATCCAGTGGCAAGTCAATCACAAAGTCATAATATGGCTCTAACAACACCGAATTCGCTCTGCGAAGTCCATGACGCAATGCCCTGTAAGTCGCCTGACGAAAATCGCCGCCTTCAGTGTGCTTTAAGTGTGCAGCGCCTGATTTCAAAGTTACCTTTATATCAGTAATCGGCGAGCCTGTAAGAACACCTATATGCTGTTTTTCCATTAAATGCGTGAGCACAAGTCTTTGCCAGTTTTTATCGAGCACGCTTTCATGACACTCAGCCTCAAACTGCATCCCCGTACCTCTCGGCAGCGGCGTTAAAACCAAATGTACCTCGGCATAATGCCTTAAAGGCTCAAAATGACCTACTCCTTCAACTGTATTGGCGATTGTTTCTTTATAGACTATTCGCCCTTCTTCAAACTCAACAGCCATATTAAAACGTTTTAAAACAAGCTGTTTTAAAACTTCAAGCTGCACCTCGCCCATTATGCGCAGTTGAATTTCCTTCAGTTGCGGCTGCCACGTAACGCGAAGCTGCGTTTCCTCTTGCTCAAGTTCTTTAAACTTTTCAAGTGCCACGGTTGGTTCTGTACCGCTCGGCAGAATAACCCTATAATTAAAAATAGGCTCTGCTGTTAAGGAAGCTGTATTTTGTTCAAAGCCCAAGCCTTGTCCAGCGCTTGTTTGTCTAAGTCCCGTCACAGCACAAACGCATCCTGAAAAAACCTCATCCGCCGTCGTATATTTCTCGCCGGAATAAATCCTGATTTCGTTAACCTTTTCCATTACTCCAGGAGCAGATTCTATCATAGTTTTAACTTTAAGGCTGCCACCGGTAATTTTCATAAACGTAAGACGTCCGCCTTTAGCATCCTGACTGATTTTAAAAATTTTTGCACCAAACTCGCTCATAGCATCATCATTATCCGTAAGCAAGTCAAAAGCAGTTAAAAACTCTGCAACACCTTCCATCTTAAGAGCAGAACCGGAAAAACACGGAAAAACATTTCTTCTTTTAACAGCGCGTCGCAAGGTCGCCTCCTGCAAGTTCCCTTCTAAAACTTCTTCCATCAATTCTTCGTCACACATGGCCAGATTTTCGGCCAAAATGTCCTTCGACTCCGAAAAGTCAACAAAATTACCATTAAATTCCTGTTTTAGCTCATCAATAACCCGTGTTTTATCACTTCCCGCCAAATCAAGCTTGTTGATAAAAACGAATGTAGGTATATTATATTTTTCGAGCATATCCCATAAGGTATTGGTGTGACTTTGCACGCCATCTGTTCCGCTGATAACCAAAATAGCATAATCAAGCACGCTGAGTGTACGCTCTGCTTCGGCAAAAAAATCCACATGCCCCGGCGTATCCAAAAGCGTAATTATGGTGTTATCAAGGCTGATAACCGCCTGCTTTGAAAAAATAGTAATGCCTCTTTTTTTCTCTATTTCATCAATATCTAAAAATGTGTCTTTAGCGTCTACTCTGCCGAGTCTGCGAATTTCTCCCGCCGCATACAAAAGCCCTTCCGAGAGAGTTGTTTTGCCGGCATCTACATGTGCTAAAATTCCAACAGCAATCCGTTTCATAGTTCCTCCGGTTAATTTTTTAAATTATGTCTTATAAATATTATACTGCTATTTTGTCATTTACACAATACGTTTTAAGAGAATTGACTTTTTTATGTATATAATCACAATTTTTGGAAAAAATATTATCACCAAGCAAAAATTTTATTTATGCGAAAGGATGAACAATATGAATAACAGACGCAGTCGTTTTGAGCAAACAAAACGCGAAAAATTTTTGGAAAAAGTAAAAGAAAAGCGCTTCTACATAGTGCTGCTTTGCTGCATTATGGCAGTTAGTATAACGTACTTTTCAGTAAGCTCTTTTAAAGATAATTCTCTTGCAAAATTGCAATCCCAAAATCAGCCAAAACCAACTTCTACACCGCTTCCTGACCTTACAAAAAATTTCCCAAAAGAATCAAATGCATCAAACGGCTCTTTAGCACTGCCTTTTAATGAAAAAACAACAAACACACCTGCTCCTGATTTAAAAAAGTCGAATGAAACGCCACTATCAAAAAACACTTCCACACACGCTGATAAAGTAGAAGCAAATACAAAAACAGCAAGTGCGACAGCCGATGTATCTTATGAAACAAGAGAAAAAAAGGCTCTCATTTACCCCGCATCAGGAGAAATCATCTCGCATCACAGCGGTGAAACGCTCGTTTATTCAAAGACTCTTGATGACTGGCGAATTCATGAAGGCGTAGACATCAAAGCAACTATTGGCTCAGACGTAATAGCAGCCGATGACGGTATAATAGAAGATGTTTATAATGATGATTTAATGGGTATAACCATCGTAATTGACCATCAGAACGGACTTAAAACAGTTTACTCAAATCTGTCAAGCATGAGTCTTGTAAAAAAAGGCGACAAAATAAAATGCGGCGACGTAATAAGCAATGTCGGTGACAGCGCAATAAGTGAAACTGCCGAGATTGGCCACCTTCATTTTGAAGTACTTGAAGACGAAAAACAGGTTGACCCGGTTTTGATGCTTGAAAAATAATTGCTAATTTTAGAATTATTTTATTAAAATATCATTTTTAATTTTACGCATACTATAAATGCACAAACAAATATGTGCAAAAAAACGCTTTATATCGGAGGCTTAAATTTAAAAATGAGTAGATCAAGAATGTCTGAAAAACTTAAAGCTGAAATCGCAAAAGAGCTTGGCGTATACGACACTGTTTCAAAAGAAGGCTGGGGCGCAGTAAGCTCAAGAAACTGTGGTAATATGGTAACAAAGGCAATCGAAATCGCCGAAAAAAGCGTAAATAACAAATAGCCTTTAAAATAAGGCAGGCAAGGCAAAAGCACAAAACGTTATTGTTTTGTGCTTTTGTATTTTATAAAATTTAATACTTTTGTCGAAAAATGTTTGCTTTTATATATAATTAATGCTATAATATTGTTTAGAAAATTGCTGATAAAACAGCGAATATGCGAAGAGGTGTTTTTTATGAAAAAATTTTTGGGAGAATTTAAAGCTTTTGCACTAAAAGGTAACGTAGTCGATATGGCTGTCGGCGTTATAATCGGTACTGCGTTCAGCGCGATTGTCAACTCTATTGTAAAAGACCTTGTAATGCCGATTTTCGGTATTGTGCTTGGTGGAATTGATTTCAGCGTTCTATCCGTAACCGTCGGCGAATCTGTGATTACATACGGAAACCTTATACAAAGTATAGTGAACTTTTTAATAATTTCACTTACTATTTTCTTGTTTATAAAGTTTATATCAAAATTTAAGAAAAAGGAAGAACCTAAAGAAGATGAGCCTGCACCGGTTGTAAAAAGCGACGAGACGCTCTTGCTCGAACAAATTCTTGAAGAAATCAAAAATAAATAAAATTAACGTATTTATGCAGGAAGGTTAAAAGCCTTCCTGTTTTTTTAACACCCACCCTACCCTTTTCATATAATAATTGTGTAAGTTTTATACAAATTATTATTTTTAAGGAGGGCATTATGAAATCATCAGTACGCGAATACTTTCCGGGTGCAAATACTCCCACAGGCTTTTATTCTTATTACGATAACATATTAAAAAGCCGTGAAGCAAGCAGAATCGTAATATTAAAAGGCGGTCCCGGCACAGGTAAATCAAGCTTTATGAAACGTGTTGCAAAGCATCTTGTCATGAGCGGTCACGAAACAGAGCTTTTGCATTGTTCCTCTGACCCTGATTCTCTTGACGGAGTTTGCGCAAGAGATATTGGCTTTTTAATATTAGACGGCACATCGCCTCATATTGTTGACCCAAAAGTGCCCGGTGCCGTTGATGAGATTATAAACTTAGGCATTTGCTGGGACAAAGAAAAAATTATTAAAAATAAAACTTCCATAATTGACACAAGTGAGCAAATTTCAAAAAGCTTTCAAAAGGCTTATGACTGCCTTGCCGGAGCAAAAAATATTCAAAACCATATTAGTCGCGATATAAGCCACTTAACACACAATGACGAGGTCGAAGATGTGGTTGACAAAATAAGAAAAACTTATTGCGTTTACAACAAATCGAACTTGCGCGGTTTTGAGCGCAAAGCTTTTTTGAGCGCGATAACACATCTTGGTAAAAAAGGCTATGTAGACACCTTTATCCAAAACGCAAGCCATACATACAGAATAAAAAGCAATTCTGTTGTCTCGTCTGCACTGCTTGAAAAATTAAAAGAATTGTTCATATTACACGGATACGAGGCTCGAGTTTTCTATTGTCCGATGTCCCCTGATGATAAGCCTGAACATCTCTATGTGCCTGCATTTAACATATTTTTTACTACTGAGACGTGCCCTGATACATCTACAAACTTTGACAAAGTAAATGAAACAGAAATTAAAATAGGCAGTGTTGCCAAAATGTCTTCCTCTTTATGTGATGATACAGAGCTTTACAATACACTCATCAAATGTGCAATAAAAGACCTTGCATATGCGAAAAAGCTTCATGACGAGCTTGAAAAATATTATATACCATATATGGATTTCGGCAAAGTTCAGAATATATGTCAAAATCTTATTAATACAATATAACAACAAAAAAGGAGTTGCCACTTCAACTCCTTTTTATATTGCAAAATATTAGTTCTCGCCTGTATTCATAATTTCATCTATAATTATTTCATAATATTCGCCCTCAGGCATATTCAAACACTTTTCACAATTATCACAAATTTTATTTTTATCAAGATCGCATCTGTTACATTCGCCACAATCTATGCATTCTTTATTCTCTAAAATACACTTTTTCATCTTTGCATCTCCTTGTTTGCTTATCTTTATTTATAGTATATCAAAAAATTTTAAAAAAATCAATAAAATTTTAAAACATTTGTTTGCTTTTTGTGTTTTTATATGTTATAATATGCATATAAACTAAAATATAGGAGTTGGTTATCTTGCCAAGAACTTCAAACAAGGGCGAAGAAATACTTAATTTTATACATGAGCAAACCGAAGAAAAAGGTTATCCACCATCCGTGCGCGAAATTTGCGAAGCGGTTGGTCTGCGATCCACATCTACTGTGCATGCACAGCTAAAAAAACTTGAGCAGAAGGGTTTTTTAGCAAAGGATGACCTTAAAACAAGAGCATTAAAGCTTACCGATTTGTACTACGAAACATATCATAAAAGCGCGCCAAAAGATGAGCTGCTCAATGCTGATGAGTTTGACAATTTTTATAATAAGCAAGCTCAATCAGAATATTTACAGGTGCCAGTGCTTGGCAGAGTTTCTGCAGGCGAACCGATTTTAGCAGTTGAAGAAGCTACCGACGTATTCCCACTCCCTATGAGTTTTGCGTCAAACAAGGACTTGTTCATACTTACAGTTCGCGGCGAATCAATGATTGAGGCGGCAATTCTTGATGGTGACTACATAATCGTCGAGCGTCAGCCCACTGCGTCAAACGGCGATATTGTTGTTGCGCTCGTTGATGATTCTGCAACGGTTAAAACTTTTTATAAAGAAAACGGCCATTTCAGATTACAGCCCGAAAACTCATCTATGGAGCCGATTATTGTGTCCGAGGTTACAATTCTTGGTAAAGTTGTGGGCGTATTTCGCCAAATGTAAATTTTAAACAAGCAAAAGGTTGGAGTGAACTCCAACCTTTTTAATTTTCCATTTTTAATACTCCATTAGGAAGCTCGCCTACAATTATTGTTTGTGCAACAGGCACACTCGTTTTTATTTCTACGTTTTCACTGCCTGCAGATAAAATTATGCCAAAGCTTGCCTCAATTACGATATCAATCTGGTGCTTTGTCTGATTTATCCCTGCGCTTGAAAAACTGTTTTCAAAATCTGCTTTTGCATATCCTATCGGAACAAATTCTACATCAATCATAGGTCCCATTCCCGAAAATAGTGGGATATCAAGTATCGCACCAAACGGTATATTTATCTGTGCGCGCTTTGTAGCTTCAAGCTCTTTTTGAATTTCGAGTACAAGCTGCGATTTTATTTGATTCATATTTTTAGTATCCATAAAAAGTGCCTGAATTCGTCCGTTCTCTCCCCTTTGAATTATTGTCAAATCCTCATAAGAAAGCTGCGACGTTATCATGTATTGATTTATTATGTCATTTATTGAAGTTGTTACGATTTGTGACATACGCTGCCTTGCAGTATTTATGACAAGCGGATTTATTTGTGTATGATAATACGTAAAACCCATAGAAAAAGTCAGTATGACAAGACACATTACAAGCGTCTTGTTAAGATTGCGCCAAAGTGTAACAGTATGCGCCGGAAATATGCGTATTCGTACTCGTTTATTTAGTCCAAGGCGCAAAAAAATCCCCTCCCATAATTTAATATATGCACTATGGTGGGGATTGTTTCTTTATTTATACTCTGCTAATATTTCAGACTCCACAAGGTCTTTATATAAATACAGCGAGCCACAAATTATTATAAGTTTTCCAGAATTTTTGGCTGCAACATACGCCTCTTTTATATTCTCATACGATTTTGCATCAAGTCCGAGCACACATGCTTTTTTACAGAAGTCTTCACCGCTCATGCTTCGCTCGTTATCCTTGACCGTTACCATTTTAAACTCGCAACCATCCTCTTTTAAGATTTCAAGCGACTCCGTAACCTCTTTATCCGCCATTGCCGCCATTATATATACCTTTTTTGTATCGGCAAAATATCTGTCAAGATTCTTTCTAAGTGCCAAAACACCATCGGGATTGTGCGCACCGTCAAAATATGTATCAGATGCCATCTTTTCAAAGCGTCCAATATGCTTTGCGTGTGAAAGCCCATATATAACGCTCTCTTTTGGTATATCAAGCACCTTCGCTGCCATAATAGCACACGATGCGTTGTCAAGCTGATTTATACCTCCAAGCGAAAGCTTGACGCCTTCAAGCTCTCCCTCGCTTATAATTTCATATACTCCATCATATCTGCCAGTCGGTATCTTATCTGAAAAATACAAGCTACATTTTCTCTCTTCGCATACACTTTTTATAACCTCTGCCGCTTCAGCGCTTTGAACAGCACTTACAACAGCTTTGCCTGGTTTTATTATTCCCGCCTTTTCGAAAGCGACCTTTTCTAATGTATCTCCAAGATACTGCGTATGGTCAAGTGCAATATGTGTTATAACCGATAAAACCGTTGTTGTAACCACATTTGTTGCATCAAGTCTTCCGCCAAGCCCTGTTTCGAGCACAACATAGTCACAGCCCTGTTCAAGAAAATATACCATACCCATCGCTGTCCATATTTCAAACTGTGTCGGATAAAGACCAACTTCTTTTTCAGTGAGCCTGCACGCATCATTTACCATACCAAGTATGCGGTTCATATCATCATCGGATATGTTTTTTCCGTCTACGTTTACGCGCTCATTTACGCACATCATATTAGGCGACGTATATATTCCAGTTTTATAGCCCGCATGTGTGAGCATACTTTGCAAAAAAACACAAACCGAACCTTTGCCGTTTGTACCTGCAATATGTATAAATTTTAGTTTATCCTGAGGATTGCCAAGATGCTTTAAAAGTACGCTGATGCTTTCAAGCCCAAGACGCGCAACACTTTGAAAGCTGTTTGCATATCCTGTAAATTCTTTGCTTACCCTGTAATATGACATTTTTATCATTTCCTTTTTTATTAAAACTTGAGTACCTTTGAAAGTCTGGGATATAAATATTTGCAAATCGGTATAAGCACCACTATCTTTACAGCCGCCTCTATAACAGACGCCGTAAGCTTTGCCGCAAAGATTACGCTAAACGCTTTTACCATACCTGTTACATACTTATGATAAATATATAGCCACAACGGCGTAAGCGGAATTGCAACAAACAAAAGCTGAATAAGCACGCATATAATCACGCGCCACACGCTTATGTCCTTTTTATAAAACATCCATGCAAAAATTAATGCATAAAGCACCGCATTTATGGAAAACATTGGATTATACGCTCCCGTACCTGCAATCATTGTGCCGACAAAATCCGATACAAGCGCTATAAACGCTGCCCACGAAGGACCAAGCATCATTGCCGCAATTGCGACCGCTACAAAACCAAGGCTTATCTGAAAAAGCTCTGTCTGTATTCCGAGGTAGCGCGACAAAATAATTTGCAGTGCTACAAGTATCGCACCAAACGCAAGCTTTCGTACCATTGTCATTTTGGACATAAAAATACCTCCCAAATATTAGCGTAACAACTCGCTACATATCAGGAGGTTATCTCCCATTATAGCAGCGGGATGCGAGCCTTTAACCGCAACAAAATGTTTTCGTCCTATGGGCAACTCCCCGTCCCGAAGGCACTTAACGCTAAAAGCTCTACTCTGTATTTTGTACTTTTAATATTATAATCCTTTCCGCGCCAAAATGCAAGCATATTCTTGACAAATTATCAAAAAAACGTTAATATAATATAGTAATTTTATATGCGCCTGTAGCTCAGCCGGATAGAGTTTCAGACTCCGACTCTGAAGGTCGTGCGTTCGAATCGCATCAGGCGTACCAAAAAAGCACTTCAATCGAAGTGCTTTTTATAGTTTTATTCTTCCTCTTTTACGGTTGCATCAACAGTTTCTTCTTTTTCAACTATTTTTGCAGGGCGATTTTCTTTTTTAGGCTCTTTTTCAATAACAACGCCCTCGATATAGATGTTTACCTTATCAACAACAAGGCCTGTCATTGTTTCAACTGCCTTTTTAACCTTTTCCTGAATTTCCCATGCAACCTCGGGCACCTTTGCGCCGTATATAACAGTAATGTGCAAATCGATTGTTGCCGTATCGCCGTCGAGCACAACCTTTACACCCTTGCCCATATTCTTTTTGCCAAGGATTTCCGCAATACCGCCGGCGATAGTTCCCGACATTGACGAAACGCCCTTAACCTCCGACGTTGCCACTCCGGCAATTACACTTATAACCTCATCCGATATTGTAATGTTACCTACTTCGTTTTCGGCTTCACTTACGTTTATGTTCAAATTCTCTTCCATGTTTCTTGCTCCTTTCATGTTTTAAAACGCAAGAAGTTTTACTCCTTAGTATAAAGTATACCACTAATTTTATTTAACTTCAACTATTTTTATATTTTTTATTAAAATTCCTGTCTGGGAAGAAACAATTTCCTGAATTTTGGCAAGGTCACTGTTTGATAATTTCTCCGATTTAACGGTTACGCTCGCACTGTCATCTGTTATAAATACCACACAATCCGAAAATCCCTTTGCTTTTATAAGATTTTCACAGCTCGCTTCCTTGTCAGACGCACCCGCAAGCTTAATAAGTCCCTCCTGTGCTGCTTTTCTGCTTTCTTCGTCCACATTTTCATTTGCTATAATCTGCTCATACATTTCTTTCGATTTACTGCGCGCGCTTTCTTTATCAAGTCTTGCCTGTGTAAAATAGCCCGTATCAATTTCAGCTGCATTCGAGCTTACATACTGAGCTTCACCCATCTTTTTTGCATTTTGTCCCTCGGCTGCATCATCAATCGGTGTTTGCTGCTCTGACAAATTCTGTGTACTCGCAATTTCTGTTGGCAATACATCCGAATAATTGTAATTAATAAATGCGGCAACCAGTATCAGCATAATAAGCGAACCTATTAAAACTTCCTTTCTCTTTAAAATCATCATCATAAAAATTCCTCCTTGTATTATATATTTTTATATTCATACTTTATTATCTTGCAAAAACGCTTATTTTGTGCTCATCGACGTCCAAAACGGCTTTAAGTGCATTTGTAATATCCGCTTTGACTTGTATATCGCCTCCACCATCACAGACCACAATTACTCCTCTTACCCTTGGGTAGCTTTGCTTTGTCAAAAGCGGCTCTTTTGACATTGTAACAAGCTTGCTCGTTTGCTTTGACTGAGTTTGCGAACGCGTATTTGCTCCTGCGTCTGTGCTGATATTTTTTTCACTCGTTATATCGGTAGCATAATGCTTTTCGCTCGTCTGCTCATAAGTAAGCATTACATTTACCTTGCCCACGCCGCGTATTTGTGAAAGTATCTTAGAAAGCTCTTTTTGAATGTCTTCGCTTTCATCTATAACAGAAATCATATCACTCTGCAAGCTTTTTTTACTATCCTTTGAAAGAGCAGAATTTGTAAATAATATAATTACTACTCCAATAATTAATATTATGTAAAGAAGCTGCATATTCTTATTTTTATTAAAAATTTCGCTTACTTTTTCTTTAATCAAGCCCAATGCCCCCTATGTGTATAATTTCTTTGTCAACCTCAAGCTCACGCGAGAGTATATTTATTATGCTTTCTTCATCATACCCATCATACATTCTTACATAAATGCCTTCGACGCCCAATATAGTAAAATCCGTATCTACTGATATCATAATTTCAGCCTCGCACTCCACTCCCATGTTCTCTGTTACAATCATCTTTACCCTCTCGGCAAAGTCCTTTTTAAAATTCTCGAGTATCCGTTCATTATATAAGGCCTGCGCCTCCTCTTTTGTAAAGCTGTTTTGATAAGAGATATCAATTATATTTTCAAAATCTTCTGTATATGCATTTACAAATGAGCTTGCAATTGTAATCGAAACAACAATTCCAATTACAAAGTCAACATATTTTCCAAGGCTTCCATTCGGCATGAGAGCACGCAAAATAAAGCTTAAAATAACCATGCACACAACCGTTATTGTAAAAGAACTAATATACTGTGCCATTTTCCCCTCCGTAGTTTACTCTTGTCACGCTGTATTTGCTATAGACATAATCATTCCCATACTTATAATAAACATAAGCGCAGCAACTACAATTATAGCCGCCATAAGCGAGGTTACCGACGCAACAGAAGATATAACCGACGAAATACGTCTGTCTGCCATAGGCTCTAAAATTGCCGCTCCAAGATGAAAAGATGCACTCAACGCCAAAATTTTCAGCACAGGTGATGTCGCAATTGTCAAAACAGCAATTATTCCCGCTGCTCCCGTCGCATTTTTAATCACGCGAGAACATCCCAAAACTGTGTCAATTGTATCTGACAAAATTCCACCTACAATTGGTATTGCACTGCCTACAAGAAAGCGTGCCGTTTTTGCCGCAGCACCGTCGAGCGTTGATGCACAAAAGCCCTGCACGCTGAGCACTGCAACAAACACTGTCATTATAAGGCACAAGCACCATTTGACTGTCTTTTTTAAAAAATCGGCAAACTTTGAAACCCTGATAGTTTCATTAATCTCGCTTACCATATACAAAACTGCCGCACTATATAAAAGCGGCAACAACAGTTTTTCCGAAATCACACATACAATCTGAGTCGAAAGAAGTATTACAGGATTTATTGCCGCCGCTCCCATAGGTGCGCCGCTTGCAATAAGTATTCCCATAAGTACAGGTGACGCCGCATTTACAAAAACCGTAGCACTTTTTAATGTTGCAATAACCAGCTGTGATGCTTCGCTAAAAGCTTTGACCAAAAGAAACGTCAAAATTATATAACACACAAAAAATGCAATTTCGCCAATTGTGTTTTTATCAAAGCTTGAATTCATACTGCCGAGCATCGAAAATAATAAAGATATTGCAATTATATTTATAATAAGCGAAATACAGCTTTTTGCCTCATCAAAAAACCCTCCTATAAGCGCGCGCAGTACTCCCGATACACTAAGCACCTCTTTGCCTGTTACAAAATCTTTTACCGTCTGAAAAAAACTGTCCGAATTTGTATAATAATTGTCAAGACCTTGAGTGTATCCTTCGAGCGATTCAATATCATAGCTTGTAATTTGCTCATCTATCTGCGAGGCCTGAACAGCCGATAAACTCATAAAAAGAGTACAAATCACAAAAAAGATTACACAAATCATTTTTTTCATATGTATCCCCCCATTACGGCAAAATCGAAACAACTAACGACAAAAGTGAGTCAGCTATCGGCAACGAATAAAACAGTATCAAAATTTTTGCACAAAACTCTATCTTTGATGCAATTGCACCTTGTCCCGAATCACGACAAACCTCCGAGGAAAACTGACATATGTATGCGATTGCAATAATCTTTATTACAGTCCCAATATAGCTTGCATTAACGTTGTATTTTGTTGCTATTTCATATATGTTTTTTATAATATCTTCAAGACCACTAAGGCCGCTAAGCAGTACAACCACACCCGTTGTGAGTGCGCTTACAAGTGCAAATTCGGGTTTATATTGTTTTAGAATAACGCTAAGAAGCGTTCCTGTTATACCGATTATAACAATTTGAAAAATATTCATATTGGCAATTATCCTTTTATAGTCCAAACACGGTTTTTATTGTGTCAAACAATGTACTTATTTGATTTATTATCATCATAAGAACAACTATAAGTCCCGCAAGCGTTGTAAGCATAGCTTGTTCTTCTCTGCCAGAACGTATCAAAAGCTGATTTAAAACCGATACGATTATTCCTATTGCAGCGATTTGAAAAATTAAATCGACACCCATCAGGTTTCCTCCTAAAACAACATTACTGCTATCAATATGCCGCCGAGCACACCGCCGCTTTGATACATTTTTTTGTTTGTATCACACGCGTTTTTTGCATCGGCAAGCTGTATGCTGATTGCCGAATTTGTATTGTATATATTCTTAAGCTCATTTTCAACATCTGCTTTGCCAAAACGCACCGAAAACTCTTTTAAAATCTGTATATCTGCCTCTGTAAGACACATTTTAGATGCATTTTTATCAATTGATTTTTGCCACGCTTTTTCAAATGATATCCTTTGATTTTTTAATGTTTTTGACAGATTTGCAAAAAAACTGTCTGACGGTTTTTGTACCACACCCGAAATATGCTCAAATGCTCTTTGCGCATTATTTTTTACAAAGCTTATTTCCCCTTCAAGAAGAGAAAATGCATTTTTAAATCCGGCAAGAGCAGCTTTCCTTGTTTCAAGCCTTGACGCAAACGAAAAGCCAATTTTTGATGATGCAAATACTACCAAAATTATCCCAATTATTTTAAGCATATTTGCTCCTTTCCGCACCCTTTCTCAAAATCATCTTTAATCTGCAAACGTGTAAGAATTTTTTTTACTCTGTCGCTTTTTTCGTTATTCCCAAGCAAAACAAATACATCAAAAAGAGTTACCAGATTTTTTGTTCTTTCTTGTTTAAAAAGCTTGTCTGTATCGTCAGAATGTATACTTGATATAACCGCGACGCCACATCCAAGCGCTGATTTGATTGCATCTATATCGGCTATCGTACCGATTTCATCACAGACAATAACCTGCGGTGACAAGCTCCTTATTGCAAGCATTATTCCCTCTGATTTTGGGCACATATCAAGCACATCTGTAAGCATTCCTACATCATAACTGCATACTCCGTCATTCATTGCCGCAATCTCACTTCGTTCATCAATTATCAAAGTCTTATATCCTCTCCCTGATATTTGCCGCGCAATATCTCTAAGCATCGTTGTCTTGCCACAACCCGGCGGTGATATTATGAGCGTATTGTTGATTTTTTCATCGCACAATATATGCCTGATTACATTGTCTGCCACACCTTTTAATGCCCTCGCAATACGAAAATTAAAACCGGATATATCTGTTAAATAGCTTATATCTCCTTTGTTTATAACAGTGCGCCCCGCGATACCCACTCTGTTTCCGCCACGTGTTGTAATATAACCTGATTTGATTTGCTCCTGATATGAATATATACTCCCACCAGTCAAAAGCTCAAGTATTCTGTTTATATCCTGTTCTGTTACTATGTAAGCGTCATCAGCAGATGCTGATATCAAAGCACATCTGCTCACAAAAGCATACTTATTTGCATAATGGAGCACAAGAGGCATATTTTTTCTTATTCTTATTTCTTCAACATTGGCAAGGCTAATATTTTTTATCAATGTATATATACTTTCGCTCATATATTCCAAAACTGAATTTATATTTCTGTTTTCATCTGTAATATACATTTTCCATTCTCCTCGTTTTTTATTGTTGTTTCATTCTATGTTTGTCCTTTCGATATTATGACAACTTGTATACAAAAAAAGGACGCCGAAAATCAGCGTCCTTTGAAAAATTTCCAATTTTTATTTAAACATTCTGTCGTATGCAGCCTGTTGTATTGCGATAACCTCGTCTACGCCAAGTTCTTTAAGATGTGTAATATACTCATCCCATGTAGCGTCTACGTCCTTGTTGCCCAAAAGCCAATTCTGGCGCATCTCATCAAGGTATGTTGTTACGTCTGTGCCCTTAGACTTGTTTATACGAGTTTCATCAGGAGTAAACTTATATGAAATACCGGGTTCTGTATGTTTTACATTGTTTCTGTAATACATATAATCTTCCTGTGCGATAGCCGGCATAGCGCCTACTTCTGCCTCAAGCATACGTACACTACCAATGTTAAGAGCGCCACCGATGCTTGACATATACTCTGTAGGTCCGCCTACATATGCTCTTGCTTCGTCGCTGTAATCAGGCTTACCGTCAGCTGTTGTTTTACGGTCAGGTCCGAACCAGAGAAGAGTTCTTCCTTCATCTGTGAACCAGTAATCAAAGAACTTGAGTGTTTCTGCAACATGCTTGTTGTCCTTTGAAATACCCCAACCCTGTGGCTGAAGTACAGTACGTGGAGTATGCGACATCGATACACCGTTAACATCCTTCGGCGGATCAATTGTTACAAGCTCAAATCCAAAATACGAGTTGCCAAGTGCATCCTTTGAAAGTGTCTCATTGAAGCTGAATGTTGAGCTGAACCAGTCAATAGTAGCACCACCGAGGTTGTTTGCATAAAGCTCTTCACGAGCATTATTTCTTGTGAATATTTCAGGGTCGATAAGACCTTCTGCATACCACTTTGCAAGCTCTTTCATAGCATTTTTGTACTCTTCTGTCATAAAGTTGGCTACAACCTTGCCATCTTCTGTAACATCGTAGCTAGTTCTTCTAGCACCGAATAGTGCAAGCAAATCCCAGGGTGACTTCGTTCTGTCAAGAAACGGAACCTCGTCCTTAAGGCCGTTGCCGTTAGGATCCTGCTCACGGAATGCCTTCAATACATTATAGAACTCGTCTACAGTTGTAGGAGTCTCAAGACCGAGCTTTTCCATCCAGTCCTTACGGAGAATCCAACCCTCTGTAGGACCATCAAGTGAAATAGCAGGTATGTAATAGAGATGACCATCATACGCCTTACTCATTGCAATATATTCAGGATGCTCTGAGAAATATTTATGCATATTTGGTGCATACTCCTCGATAAGATCCTCAAGCGGAATCATAGCGCCATCCATACCGGCCTGGTCAAGATTTGTGCTTGTGCTATGGATGATATCAGGCAAAACATCACCCATAAGCATTGTGTTAAATGCCTGCGCTGAGTCAGCCTGTCCTGCTGATGCCTGGTTGATAAGGTTAATGTTTGTTGCTTCTGCAGCAGCCTTTGTAATAGGACCGTCATTTATCCACATGATTACACCATTTGACTGATGAAAATGTAGTGTCAAATCAAGCGGTTCTGCTGATGCGAGGAAACCTTCAAGGTTTTTAACCTCCTGGTTAAGCTCAACACCATTTACGCTGCTGGTACCGCCGCAGCCTGCAAGCATGGTAACTACCATAAGACCTGCGAGTACTGCTGCTAAAATTCTTGTTTTTTTCATACTCTTTCCTCCGTCTCTTTTTTTGTTATGACATTAGTCATCACGTATAATAAGAATACTACATATTGCATCTAAAGTCAAGCCTTTTTACAAAATAAAATCGGTTTTCAAATCATTTTTTTGGTACAATCCACCAAAAAAGCGGAAACAGGGTATTCCCCGTTTCCGCCTGATTAGTTTATTTATTATTACTTTCTTTCAGCAAATACAATCTCAACTAATGAATTCCACATATTTACATTGTTTCCATAGCCCTTGTATTTTGCATATCTTGCATTTACTCCGCCAAGCTCAAAGCCTTCAAGCTTGCCTGCCGGAAATGTACCGCTTGTTTCCTGCCCTGTAATCACAGGTGTATATGTCACACCATCCTCGGAAACCTCTATATCAAACTTATACTTTCTCTTATCACCCTGCATAAAGGAAAAATATACCTTATCGAGTGAATACACCTGACCAAAGTCGTATATTCCCCATACGTCAGCACCGTCTGCGCTCGAAACGCCCCAATATGAACTATATGATGCGTCATGGCTTGCATCAATCTGTCTTTCAGGGTTTGCTTCTGCTCCACTCTGAGTAGCTTCCTTGATAGTGATTGCATTAGCTACACCAAGACCTTCAGAACTTATAATATCTGTAATTCTTACCTGTTGTGCAATGTCAACCCATTCAACCTTACGTCCAAGATTTTCAGCTACAAAACGTACAGGAATCATAAATCTACCATCGATTATCATTGCCGGAACATCAAGTTCAACAGCTTTGTCATTTACATAAACAGTCTTTTGATTTTCAGTAATAACAATCTTTGTCTTTCCATCATCAGCAGTTGCTGTAGCAGTTGGTTCATCCCAAGTTACCTTTGCACTCATAGCCTCCAAAAGTGCACGCATAGGAATAAGTGTTCTGTCATCTATAATTGTCGGAGGTACATCCGAGTTAAGGAACTTATTGTTATAGTATACTGTTATAGCACTTTCCGCATTACCTTTGAACGGGGTTACAGAATATGTTCTTGTCTTGCCCAAAGGCGATGTAACTTTAATTTTTGCTTTTGAGCCAAAACCTCTCGATGGTGTAATTTCAACCTTAAGTGCCGGGTCAGCAGGTGCAGCCTCAACTACTATACTTGCTTCATCAGGAGCAGGTGCAACGCACTCAAGAACATTTGGATTATATTCTTTTACTGCAGCTCCCGCAACTACGATTGCGTGAAGTGTCGGAATCGGATCACGTTTGATATTAATTGTGTATGTCTTGTCCCCTGCCTTTACGATAGCGGCTTCTCCGATTTTACTTGCCTGTGTAATTTGAACACCATCTTTTCCGCCCGAAGTTATGTACGGTACCTTTGTCTGATATCTTGAAATGTGGTATGTGTATTCGCCCGACTCAGCACCCTCCGGAACAATTTTTGTATAAGGTGTGCCATTTAACTCATTCTGTGTAGGAATTGCAACTGTGTTTGCCGGCAAATCATATTTAACTACAACTGCCTCAAGCTGACCATCAGAAGTCTTCTTGTTTGAAGGCGCAATAACAACATTGATTTCCTTCGGCTTATTTACTGTACGCGCCTGATTTTCATATTCTACAAAACTGTCAAGACGTTCTTCTTCTTTAAGTTTCTTGTCATACCAGTCTCTAATAATCTTTACATCCTCTGCACTTGCGTTTTTCTCATTTTTTCTGAGCCAGTCCTGACCAAGCTTGAGAAGGTCTTTTTCTGTCTTTACCTGTCTGCTGAATCCTACAAATTTGCCCGATTCAAGAATACCCTTCTGCTCGTCTGTATATACAAAATAACGATCTTTATATTCTTCTGCATGACGCTGATTTGCAATACCAAGAACCTGCAAAGCCTGTTGCTGTCCCGGGTTCTTCTCTTTATCAGCTATATTTACGCCCTTTTCAAGCTCTTCTGCGCTAACGCTCGTAACAACAACATTGTTCATCTTTATATCATATATACCGCTCTCAAGACCTTTTACACGGATAATTTCGCGGTTCAAATCCTCAGTAAGCGGTATATAATATTCAGCTTGTCTGTATACACTATCCACAGCCATCGGAAGTGCATTTGGCTTATAGATGTATGATATATTCTTACCACTTACTGATACGCCCGAAACATTTGCGTTCGATGCAGTGATCGCAGGCTTATCCTGTGTAAGATCAACATCTACTGTTGCAACTTCGCCTGTTTCTCCCTGCGCTTTCAAAAATGCATAGGTCTTTATATAATGACCAAGGTCATTTGCGTGAATTCTGTCAGCAACAAAACAGAAATTCGGATTTGTCTGAAGATTGTACTGTGTAACTATAAGCTGTGGTGTGTTTACATCAACAAACTGAAGGTTATACTCTTTTGCAAGGTCAAAAAGTATTGAACCCGCCTTACGCATAACGCTGTTCATATCAGGAGACTTTTCGTTTGGAGACTCTTCTACCCACTCATCAAACATAGGCGGTGTTACAAGAATTATATCATTTACGCCTCTCTGCTTGATTGCCTCGATAAGATTACGGCATCTTTTTTCATATGTTTTCATCTTTTCTTCGTGCGATTGTTCAAAGCCTACTTCAAGTTCTTTGCCCTCAAAATACGCACGACGGTTCATGTCGTTTGTACCAAGCATTATTACTATCTTGGTATACTTTGTACCATAGTTGAATACATCGCGGTCAAGACGGTCAAGCGCTTCTGCTGTATCGTCCGAGTTAACACCCTTATTAAAGTATGAGAACTTTATGTTCGGGTATCTTGTTGTATAATAAACAAACAAATCTTTAAAATAACTTCCGCCGTATGTAATACTGTCGCCGATGAATGCAACCTTATCACCATCTTTGAACTGTGCGACGGTTCCTATTGCGTCAGCACCAACCACCTGCGGATATTCTATCGTACCCGAAGTCTGATTCGGTTTTGACCACTTTGCAGGCGTTATTTCAGCTGCGCTTGCAAATATTGCATTCGGCACTATCAAAGCAAGCACCAAAAGTAACGTTATTACTTTTCTCAAATGTTTTTTCATGTTGCTCTCTCCTTTTTGTTAGTTTTTAACATAAGATTATTATATCACCTTCGTTTTTTTTATCAAGGGCTTTTCCCCATTTGGCACACAAAATTTCCACATATTTTTTGTTTTGTCCTTTTTCACTTATCTGCCGTTTTTTTATTGACAACGTGATGCTTTTTCTATATTACATTAAGTGAATATTTACAAACGATTCAATTTCGAAAGGACTTGCCTAAAAATGAACAAAAACTTCACAAAAATCGACAATAAATACCGTCCTATACCATTTTGGTCATGGAATACAAAACTAGATACAGAAGAAACAAAAAGGCAAATAAACAAAATGAACGAAGTCGGCATCGGCGGCTTTTTTATGCATGCGCGTGGCGGACTTAGTACCGAATACATGGGCAAAGAATGGTTTGATAACGTTGGTGCAAGCATAGAAGAAGCAAAAAAGGCTCGGCATGTCAGCGTGGGCATACGACGAAAACGGATATGTTTTAAACATTCAAAATCGTGCTTGCTCATTAAAAAGACCTGTTGAAATAAAGTGCATTTACACCGCAGATATCAAAACCATTCCCGAAAAGCTTTATCTTGTTTGCGAAAAGCCAAATCAATATGACATTTTCGTAAATGGCTTGCTCGCAGACAAAACAGACCTTGGATATTTCGTTGACAGTTCATTTCGAAAGCTTGATATTTCAAAGCTTGTAAGGCTCGGCAAAAACGAGATAACACTTATATGCTATTTCATGCAATCCAAAAAAGTATATGAAAATCTCGAAAAAGCACTCATTTTTGAAAGCGAGAGAAACAAGCTTTCTTACGATATGGAAATTGAGCCGATATATCTTTGCGGTGATTTTGGCGTATATGCTAAAGACAATTTTGTAAAGCTTGACAAAGATGCCGTCCGTATAAAAAATAGTTTTTATATTGACAAATGCGTGAAAGAAATTTCATTAAAAAACATTGAGCAGCAGGGATTTTTGTTCTTCGCAGGCAGGATAAAGCTTACACGCGAATTTGATATTTCGGACAAAAACTGCAAGATAGTTTTCGATAAAACAGGCATAAATGCAATTAATGTTTTTGTAAACGGAAAATTTGTCGACACGCTTTTGTGGGAGCCGCTCGAATGTGACCTTTCAGCATATGTAAAGGAAGGCAAAAACACGCTCACCCTTGAGGTTGTAAACAACCTTCGCAATATGCTCGGCCCGCATCACTTGAAAGAAGGCGAATGCCTGAGTGTAGCTCCTCGCCAGTTCTTCAAAGAAAAATGTTTTTGGGCAGCCGAACCCGAAAAATCGTGGGATGATGATTACTGCTTCGTAGAGGTAAGCCTTATAAAATAAAGCAAAATTAAAAGAGCCGAATTCGGCTCTTTTTTGTTCTTAATTTGCCTCCCCCTACATATAAAAATATTAAGACGCTTTTTGATAAGCGGTGGAATGTTTTTAAGGGGGAGTTGTTTTGAACAGCTACATTGAAGCGCGTGTTATTGACTTTGCAAACTATATTACAGAAAACGAGGCTACCGTACGTTCTACGGCAAAGCATTTTAATATCTCAAAAAGCACAGTTCACAAGGACGTTACCCAAAGACTAAAACACATAAACCTCTCTTTGTACGCAGAGGTAAAAAAAATTCTTGACAAAAACAAAGCCCAGCGCCACATAAGAGGCGGAATGGCAACAAAAATAAAATATCAAAAAAAATCAGCCGCAGAGAAATAAGCTCTGCGGCATTTTTTTATAATCAACTGTATTTAGCTTGTATAAGCACCAAGCAAGGCATTTAGTTTTTCAATGGTTTGGGGTTTTGTTGCCAAAATATCTGCAAACGGAAAAACAATTCCCATAGCATCATATTTTGTCTGGCATATCTTTTTAAACGGCAAAAGCTCTATCTTGTCAACACAAGCGTTTTTCTCTGCAATTTGTTTTAGCTTAAATATGTTTTCTTCTGTATCATTTATTCCCGTTATAATAACCTGCCTGAGAGTTGTAGGAATATTTTGTTCATTTAAGTATTCAAGAAATGCAAGCGGTGCTGAAATTGAACACCCGACATTGTCAAGATATTGTGCATCGTTTGTATACTTAATATCCAAAAGCACCCTGTCAGTATTTTTAAGCAAATGTTTTATCTCATCATTCAACAAACACCCCGAGGTATCAAGGCAGGTGTGAACTCCCTCTTTATGAAGGCGGCAAAACAAATCGCTAACAAAATCAGCCTGCAAAAGCGGCTCGCCGCCCGAAACAGTGACTCCGCCTTCTTTTGCAAAATATTCGCGGTAACGCAGTGCCTTTTTGCACAATTTTTCAGAAGAATATTCCGTCCCGCCATGAAACTCCCACGTATCAGGATTGTGGCAACATTTGCAGCGAAGGTTACACCCCTGCATAAACACAACAAAGCGAACACCCGGACCATCCAATGTGCCCATACTTTGAATAGAGTGAAGCCTGCCAACTAATTCTTTGCTCATACGCTTTCGTGGAATGTACGGCTGATAACTTCACGTTGCTGTTCGCGTGAGAGCTTGTGGAAATTAACAGCGTAGCCCGATACTCTTATAGTTAAATTTGGATATGCTTCGGGATTTTCGTAAGCCTTTATAAGTGTTTCTCTGTTTAATACATTGACGTTGATATGGTGGGCTTTTTTTGCAAAATAACCATCAAGTATTGTAACTAGATTGCCGATTCTTTCATCCTTTGTTCTGCCAAGAGCCTCAGGTGTAATAGAAAATGTATTGGAAACACCATCGCGGCAATCGTCATAACTGATTTTCGCAACAGAATTAAGTGATGCAAGCGCACCGTTTTCCTCACGGTTATGCATTGGATTTGCACCCGGTGCAAATGGTTCACCGTTTCCTCTTCCATCAGGGGTTGCACCTGTATTTTTTCCATACATAACATTAGATGTAATTGTCAGAACAGACAAAGTATGCACGGCATTTCTGTATGTCTTTGTCTTACGAAGCTCTGTAATAAATTTGTGCGCCATATCTTTGGCAATCATATCAACGCGGTCATCATCATTTCCGTATTTCGGAAAATCACCTTCAGTTTCAAACTCGCTTATAAAGCCTTCATCGTTTTTAACAGGCTTTACTTTTGCATAACGAATTGCACTAAGAGAATCTGCCACAACAGAAAGACCTGCAATACCAAAAGCCATAAAACGCTCAACCTCTGTATCATGGAGAGCCATCTGTGTCTTTTCATAAGCATATTTATCATGCATATAATGAATTATATTCATCGTATTTACATAAAGACGGCTAAGCCACGAAATATAAATATCAAATCGCTCCATTACCGCATCATAGTCAAGCGTTTCTGCATCAAGCACCGGCATCTGTGGACCGATATGCATCTTGCTTGCAGTGTCATAACCACCATTTATTGCAATCAAAAGAAGCTTTGCAAGATTGCAACGCGCTCCAAAGAACTGCATCTGCTTGCCAACCTTCATAGCGGAAACGCAGCACGCAATCGCATAATCGTCGCCATAAATCGGGCGCATTAAATCATCATTTTCATACTGAATTGAATCTGTATCAGCCGAAACCTTGGCGCAGAATTTTTTAAAGTTTTCCGGAAGAGCCGTTGACCACAAAATAGTCAAGTTAGGCTCTGGTGAAGAACCTAATGTATAAAGGGTATTGAGCACACGATAGCTGTTTTTTGTGACCAAAGTTCTGCCATCTTCACCCATACCGCCTACCGCCTCGGTAATCCACATCGGGTCGCCTCCGAAAAGCTCGTTATACTCAGGTGTACGAAGATGCCTTGCTATGCGAAGCTTCATAACAAAATCGTCCATAAGTTCCTGAGCGCCCTCTTCTGTCAAAACGCCTTTTTCAATATCGCGCTCAATATAAATATCAAAAAATGTACTTACACGTCCAAGTGACATAGCAGCACCATTTTGCTCCTTAATAGCTCCAAGATAAGCAAAATATGTCCACTGTATAGCTTCGCGCGCGCAGGATGCAGGCTGCGAAATATCAAATCCATACATCGCCGCCATCTGCTTCATATATCCAAGAAATTCTATTTGCTTATATAATTCTTCGTCAAGTCTGATATTTGCAGAATCAAAACAACTGTTCTCAAGTGCACTCTTATCTTTTTTCTTTTCTTCAATTAGTCTGTCAACACCATAAAGAGCGACACGACGATAGTCGCCTATAATTCTTCCTCTACCGTATGCATCAGGAAGACCCGTGATAACATGGCACTTTCTCGCCTGTCTCATTTCGTCTGTATACGCGCGAAAAACACCGTCATTATGCGTTGTTCTGTAGCGGAATTCTTCTTCAATTTTATCGCTCAGCTTGTAGCCGTATGCCTCACAAGCCTGTCTTGCCATACGCATACCGCCAAATGGGTTTACACCGCGTTTTAACGGACGGTTTGTCTGCATACCAACAATAATTTCATTTTCTTTATCAATATAACCCGGCGAATAACTTGTAAGCGAAGATACCGTTGCCGTATCAATATCTAAGACGCCGCCGTATTGACGTTCAAGCGCAAAAAGAGACTCAAGCTTTTTCATAACCCCTTGCGTTCTCTGTGTTGCACCTGCCAAGAAGGATTCGTCGCCCTTATATTCTTTATAGTTTTTCTGAATAAAATCACGAACATTGATTTCTTCTTGCCAAACGCCCTCGACAAAACCATTCCAGTTTTCGTGTTTCATATTTCATTCCCCCATCCACCATTCTATCAAAAAAGGCAATCTAGCTCACTAAAAGCGAATTACTCACGCATTCTTCTTAATCTCTTAGATTTTTTCGCGACACAGCGCAAAATCCGTTAGTAGTGTGAATATAATTATATACTATATATGGTAGTTTTGTCAAGACTAATCATGATTGATATAATAACATAACTTTACCTTTATGAGACAATAAAAACTATGCAAAATAACAAGAATTATTATAGGTGTTGTTTTTTGTCGAAATTTATGTTAAACTGTATATAAATCAAAAAAGTGTGGTGGTCTAATGTTAGCAAAAGAAGGTATAAGAATAAAACATAAGGTTCCGATGGATGCAATTTCTCCATTTATAATGGCGAACAGACTTGGTGCTGCAAACTCTTTTTCTGCATCTGTCGATATATCACAATGTGAACAGCTGATAAGAGAAAAAAGAGCCGAAGGAATGAGCAATCTGGGAATGATGCATCTGTTTATGGCAGCATATGTAAGAGTGGTTTCACAGCTTCCGGGTGTAAACAGATATATCCGCGGACAGCGTATATATGCACGAAACGGCATCCAGATGTGTATGACAATAAAAAAGGAGCTTAAACTTAATGCTCCCGAATCAGTCATTAAAATTTTTGCTGCGCCCGAGGACACTCTGACTGATATATATAATTCTCTTGTGGCAGAAATTGCTACCAACAAGCAGGAGGGTGACCAAAACTCTATGGACGGCTTTGCAAGAATTCTTGTAAAACTGCCAAGAGTATTTTTAAAATCAGCTGTTGGTTTTTTAAGATTTTTAGACTACTTTGGCCTGCTTCCACGCTCAATCACAAACCTGAGTCCATTTCACGGTTCTATGTTTATAACAAACCTTGGTTCACTCGGTATACCGCCTGTTGTTCATCATCTTTACAGCTTTGGTAACCTGCCCGTATTTATTGCAATGGGCGCAAAAAGAACAGAATATGCACTAAACAGTAAGGGCGAAGTTGAAAAGAGAAGGTTGATTGATTTCACACTCACATGCGATGACAGAATTTGTGACGGACATTATTATGCAGCCGCATTTAAGCTTTTCAAAAAAATACTTGCAAATCCCCAGCAACTTTTCGAAAAGCCCGAAACTGTGGTTAAAGATATTTATTAATTTATATACATAAAAATAATGAAAGAGGCAGAAACAATTGTTTCTGCCTTTGTTAATATTCGTACCCCATCAAATCAAGCTATACACCACAATACCTGCAAGTCCCGATGCAAGTATTACATATATCGGATTGAGTTTCTTTTTAAATATCCTAAACAGCGCAAGCGAAACCACAAAAAGCGCTACTGCCACATAGTCAAGTGATTTTATAGAAATCACAGAATCCGTAAAAAGCGCCATTATAAGTATGCCCACACCTGCCGAGGCGATAAGCGATACAACCGCAGGACGTATGCCGTATAAAATCCCGTCAATAACTGAAAGAGAACGGTATTTGTAGTACATATACGCAACAAAAAGTACAATTACAAAAGAGGGAAATATACACCCTGCCGTCGCCACGGCTGCGCCGAGTATTCCCTGCACAGTGCCCATAGCTCCTGCAACGCGTATGCCAACAAACGATGCAGCATTTAGCGCAATCGGGCCGGGCGTCATCTGTGAAATGGTAATGACATCCGAGAACTGCTCCATGGTTATCCAACCCATTTTATCAACTATGACCTGCTGCATCAAAGGGAGCACCGCATAGCCTCCTCCAATGCTGAAAAGCCCTATTTTGCAAAAGTTATAGAAAAGCTGAAGATAAATCATTCTTTTTTCTTCCCCCTTCCAAATGCAAGTCCCATCGCAGCACATATAACAAGTATAAGCATCACGCTTATGTCAAAGAAATACGCAGCTATAAATGCAGCTATCATAATTACAATTTGTATAGATTTTTTGTTTTTCACAATATTTTTTGCCATACTGTATACAACGTCTGCAATAACAGCTGCAACGCCTGCCTGCATACCGCGAAGTGCATACCCTACATACACATTTGAGCGAAATGCATCATAAAAAAACGATATAACAGAAAGGATAATAAGCGGCGGAAGTGCTGTTCCAAACACGCACAAAAACGCACCAAATACGCCTGCAACTCTGTAACCTACAAGTACAGATGCATTTACCGCTATTGCACCGGGGCATGACTGCGAAATCGCAACCAAATCAAGCATTTCCTCTTCTTCAATCCAGCCGTATTTATCCACAAATTTTTTACGCATTAAAGGAACGATTACATATCCTCCGCCAAACGTAAACGCGCTAAGCACAAATGTCGATATAAAAAGTTTAAAATAAATCTCTAACTTCTTTTTCACTGCGCACCTCCGTCTGTTTCATCATCAGATGCTTTTATAATCGAAAAGCCCTGCATTACTTCTTTTCTTGCGCGATTTGAATACTGAGCATAAAACTTGTGTGTTACTTCGATGTTTTTATGTCCCATAAGCTCAGCAACCATTTTTATATCAACGCCGTCCTCAAGCATACGACACGCAAATGTTCTTCGAAGTGCGTGAGGTCTTGTCTTATCGCTGCTTGTGATGCCAACTGTAAGGCAATAACGCTTCAGGTTTTTCTCAACTGCACCAATAGTCATACGGCTGCCGTTTCTGCTTATAAAAAGCGCATTTTTATCTGTGGCATCTATCTTCATTCGCTCATCAAGATATGCCAAAAGCTCTTGTTCTACCTGTGGCGGCATAAAAATTTCCTGTTGTTCTCCGCCTTTTCTTGTTACTATAAAAGAGGATGTTTCAAAGCTTAAATCCTCAATATTTAAATTCACAAGCTCACTTACACGCACACCTGTGCCAAGGTACGTTGTAAAAATAGCAATATCACGCATTTTGCGCTTTGTGTACTCAGTCAAATCACGCCCCGTATAATACTTTTCGCCGTTAAATATTACGTCAAGAATTTTGACAGTTTCCTGTGTCGTAAGCGGCTTTTTCATACGGTGCTTGATGTTTGTAAACGTAATTTTATCTGTAATATTCTGCGATATTTTATCCGTTTTATACAAATATGAATACAGCCCGCGTATTGCGGACAGTTTTCTGTTTATTCCATAGTTTGAATTTGTAACAGTGCGTACCCTCTCACGTCCCTCAGCATCCACCGTACGAAGCTCATACTCTCTAAGATATGCCTTAAAATTGAGCAAATCATCAGCCGTCACACTATCAAGTATTTCGGGCGTAAAATCCTCATTTTTTTCAATTTTGGTGAAGCGGTATATACGCAAAAAGTCAAAAAATATCTTGATGTCTATACTGTATGCAAGCTGCGTATTAACACTTTCTCCGTCATAGTAGCTTTGAATGTACGAAAATACAAAATCGGGCATCTGTGAAAGACGCCCTTTTAAATATGATTGTTTTGACATAGCATACACTTCCTATCCATGCTTTTTTGTATTAATCTTCTATCATATCACAAATCGAATCAAGAATATATGTCGCACCCTGAGCTTCAAAATAACCTTTTGCACTTTTGCCCAAAATGCCTGTCAGAACAGCAAGAAAGTCCATTCCGCCTGCCTGTGCCGCCAAAATGTCCGCTCCCGCATCGCCTACTACAAGAACTTTTGATAGATAGTCCTTGTCATACTCACCATTTACAATCTTTTCTGTCGGATAATCTTTTTTAAGTGCACCTTTTAAAAACATAAAAGGATGCGGTTTTGTAAGCGAAGTTTGAGCACTATTTGACTGCAACTGCTGCTCAGCACTTACAACATCATCATAAGTAACAAGACGCTCATTATCAAAAAACTTCGATATTTCCCATCTTTCAAACGGATTTTTAATTTCACAAAGCGGACGTCCCGTTCCTGTGCCAAGTGATTTTCCACTCTCTTTCAGCGTAGATAACACTTCTTTTGTTTTCTCTACACTGAATATCGGTACTTCGTCACCCGTAAGGTCAGGTGCATCTGCCTCGCCAAGATATATTTTCTGAAATACAGCACAAACCTCATCCCAAAAAGGACCCAGACGTTCAAAATAATCTTTTGTTTTTCCAAATTTGTTACAAAGCTTTTGTGCAAGAGCGTCATAATGTAAAAATATATCACTCTCATATGCGCATACGCTCTTATGCACAGCTTCAAAATCGTAATTTTCACAAAGAAGCGCCTCTGCCAAGACAACATACGCCAAATCCCAATTGCTGTTTACGCCTTTATCTTTAAGCGTGCCGATGGTTTTATCATTACAAAATACCTCGCTGCGTATTTGTGCGCGCCTGTTATACATATCTATGCCATACGCTTCGCCTTTTCCAAAATACTCGCGTGATGTAAGCATTTCATATACAACAAGCGCTGCGCACGTCCAATATGCCTGCTCGCTTGTAATAACTCCGTCCATATCAAAAAGTATCGTGTCGTATTTATTTAAAAAGTCCTTTATTTTTGCCATTGTGCACGCTCCGTAAAACTTACTCTATCACAAAATCAATCTTTCCCGCAACGCCGCTTGTTCTGCCGCTTTTTTCGGGGTTAAGCTTTAACGCCTCTCCAAGTGCTATACCAAATGCGCGGTACACTGCCTCCCATATGTGATGCGAGTTTACACCTTTATCAATATCAACATGAAGTGTTGCACGCGCACCCTGTGCAAAGCCATCCAAAAACACATTAAGATCCTCTGCGTGCATATCCTCTGCCTCCGCAGGAATTTCCACTTTGCTTGTAAAATCAAAATACGAGCGTGATTCAAAGCTTATAACGCACTGTGCTTTCGCCTCGTCTATAATGCCAACGCCACATCCATAAGAGTTCACACCATCATCAACATGGCGTGAAACGTACTCAGCCACAGCACGTCCAAACGCTATGCCCAAGTCTTCACAAACAAGGTGAGCAAGGCAAAACTTATCAAGCTTTACCTCTGTTTCAATATTAAAGCCACTGCGCCACGCAATATGCTCTATCATATGATTTAAAAATATGATAGGTGTATTAATTTTTGCTCTGTAATCACTCGCAAGCGGCGGTGGTGTAAGCTTTAAAATCATTTCTGATTCTGTTGTTTTTCTTGTAACGCTGATTGTATTCATATCAATCTCTCCCGCTTTTCTTTTTTAATCTACTTTTCTTTCGCGTACAGCAAGAGCGTGGGTATCAAAGCCCTCGACCGTCGCAAGAGTGTCTGCATAGCCACGCACTCTCTTAAAGCCTTCTTTTGTAACATAACCGATTGATGAACGCTTTAAAAAGTCAAATACCGATACACTGCTGTATGTCTTTGCAAAGCCGCCTGTGGGCAAAATCGCATTTGGTCCCAAAACAAAGTTGCACAGTGTAATCGGTGCATATTCTCCCAAAAGTATCTCACCTGCATTTTTAATTTTTGGAAGTATGTCAAACGGATTTTCGCACATAACCTCCATATGCTCGGGTGCATAATCATTTACAAAATCAATTGACTCTTCAAGTGAATCTGTAATAATAATTCCGCCATATGTCGAATAGTTTGTCTTTATAAACTCGCGGCGTTTTTCGCTTATCTTTTCAAGCTGCGCCTCCATAATCGGAACAACCTTGTCCGCAAGTTCTTTACTGTGTGTAACAAGAAGTGCTGCTGAATCAGGGCCATGCTCTGCCTCAATCATCCAGTCAAGTGCAACCTTATGCGGATCTGCCTTTTCATCGGCAAGTATGATTGACTCACTCGGGCCTGCAGGAAGGCCTGCATCTATGTAGTTTGCCAAAACTCTCTTTGCCGCAGTTGCATAGCTGTTTCCGGGGCCGATTATTTTATGACACTTTGGAATAGTCTGTGTTCCGTACGCTACCGACGCAACAGCCTGAATTCCGCCCACCTTGTAAATTTCTTTAATTCCTATAATTTTTGCCGCAGCCAAAATCGCGTCATCAACTCCGCCCTTTTCATTCGGAGGTGTAACAACTACAACTCTTGGTACACCTGCTACTATTGCGGGCACGCCAAGCATCAAAAGCACTGACGGAAAGCTACCCTTGCCACGCGGAACATAAAGACATACATCAACAATAGGCGTTGTTTTTTCGCCTACCATAAGACCTTCGTCAACATTTGTAAACCAAATTTCTTCAGGAAGCTGTTTTTCGTGAAAATCATGAATGTTTTTTGCAGCATATTCAATCGCCTCACGAGTCTTTGCATCGCACGCGTTATATCCGCGTTCAATTTCTTCTTCACTTACTTTCATATTTTCCGCGCTAAGCTGCACACGGTCAAACTTTGCAGTATACTCAAGTACCGCCTCATCACCACGCACGCGTATATCGTCAGACACTTCTTTTGCAATTTTCATCTGCTCTGAAATGTCAAGCTCTGCACGTTTCATTATAAATTGTCTTTTTTCCTCGCTCATTTCAGAAAGTTTATAAATATTCATATCTACCCATCCTTTTTTGTATGTATTTTCAATTTTGTCTGCTTTTTTATACAATAAAAATGTATTTTTTTGTAATAATCTTTAGTATAACATTTTTTTCATCTGTTCGCAATACAAAAATAGTATTTTTTAATAAATTTTTTTGCCAAATTCATGCACAAAATGATTGAAAATCCTTGTAATGATAAATAATATGTAGTATAATAAAGGATATATGTAAAATAAAGGAGTAGATTAGCTTGAAATATATAGTAATACTCGGCGACGGAATGGCGGATACTCCCGTCGATGTACTCGGCAAAAAAACACCCTTACAGGTAGCAAAAAAGCCTACGATGGATATGCTTGCCGCATACGGTGAAATGGGAATGGTAAAAACAGTTCCCGACGGTATGGCACCTGGAAGTGATGTTGCAAATTTGTCCGTAATGGGTTATGACCCCAAAAAATATTATACGGGCCGTTCACCCCTTGAGGCTGTGTCAATTGGCGCGCCACTTGTAGACGGCGATGTTACATATCGTGTAAATACTGTAACGCTTTCTGACGACGAGGACTTTTCAAAAAAAACAATGGTTGATTACAGCGCTGACGAGGTAAGCTCCGAGGAAGGCGCAATGCTTATGGAAACTATCGAGAAAGAATTTGGCACAGATAAGCTTCGCTTTTACGCAGGCACAAGCTACAGAAACCTTCTTGTTATGCATAACGGAAGTCTAAACAGTGACCTTACACCACCGCACGATATATCAAAACGTGTAATCGGTGATTATCTTCCAAAGGGCGACTATGCAGATATTCTTTTGGATATGATGAAAAAAAGCTATGATATATTAAGTGAGCATCCCGTAAACAAGGCCCGTGTAGAAAAAGGTTTAAATCCCGCAAATACAATCTGGTTTTGGGGACAAGGAAGCAAGCCTTCCCTTCCCTCGTTTATGGATAAATACTCTTTGTCTGGTGCTATAATTTCTGCCGTTGACCTTTTAAAAGGTATCGGTTACAGTGCCAAAATGGATGTAATCGAGGTTGAGGGTGCAACGGGCAACGTACACACAAACTTTGAAGGAAAAGCTAAAGCGGCAATCGATGCGCTCTTGGGTGGCAAGGATTTTGTGTATTTGCATGTCGAGGCTGCTGATGAATGTGGTCACAGAGGCGAAATCGAAAACAAGGTTCTTTCGATAGAAAAGCTTGATGCAGCTACAAAAATGATTATTGACGCACTTGAAAACGCCGGCGAAGATTACAGCATACTTTTGATGCCCGACCATCCGACACCACTCGCAACAATGACCCATTCATCTGAAAGTGTCCCCTATGTGATTTTCAGAAGCAACAACAAAACAGAAAAGCAAAACCGCATCTACTGCGAAGAGGACGGTGCAAAGACAGGTATTTTCAAGAGTGAAGGCTATACCCTTATGGATGAGTTTTTATCAGTAAAATAATAAGTGAATTTATATAAAGAAGGTGGCAACATTGAGTAAAGAAAAATATTATATAACAACAGCGATTGCCTATACATCGCGAAAACCTCATATAGGCAACACATATGAGGTCATTTTGACCGATGCTATCGCGCGTTTTAAACGCAAGCTTGGATATGACGTATTCTTTTTGACAGGTACTGATGAGCATGGTCAGAAAATCCAGCAGGCAGCAGAGGAAACAGGTATCTCCCCAAAGGAGTATGTAGACTCCGTTGCAGGCGAAATCAAAAACATATGGAATCTTATGAATACATCGTATGACCATTTTATTCGTACAACTGACACATATCACGAAGAAACAGTAAAAAAGATTTTCAAAAAGCTTTATGACCAGGGCGATATATACAAAAGCGAGTATGAGGGACTTTACTGTGTACCGTGCGAATCGTTCTTCACTCCGTCACAGCTTGTTGACGGATGCTGTCCAGACTGTGGACGCGAGGTTGTGCCCACAAAAGAGGAAGCTTATTTCTTTAAAATGAGCAAATATCAGGACAAGCTTATGGAGCACATTGAGTCGCATCCCGATTTTATAGCTCCCGAATCACGCAAAAACGAAATGGTTAACAACTTCTTAAAACCCGGACTTCAGGATTTGTGCGTGTCAAGAAGCACGTTTACATGGGGTATACCGGTAGAGTTTGACCCGGGGCACGTTGTATATGTATGGATAGATGCACTTTCAAACTATATTACAGCTCTTGGTTATGACCCCGAAAATCCGTCGGACAATTACAAAAAATACTGGCCTGCAGATGTTCACATCATAGGAAAAGATATTTTGCGTTTTCACACAATATACTGGCCAATTATTTTAATGGCTCTTGGCGAGCCACTGCCAAAGCAGATTTTTGGTCATCCATGGCTTTTGTCTGGCGTTGACAAAATGAGCAAATCACGCGGTAATGTTATGTATGCCGATGACCTCGCCGAAATGTTTGGTGTTGACGGGGTACGTTATTATGTTTTAAGCGAGATGCCGTTTGCATCCGACGGTACAATAACGTACGAAACAATTATAAGCCGCTTTAATTCAGACCTTGCAAATACGCTTGGTAACCTCGTAAACCGTACGGTTGCGATGTGCACAAAATATTTTGACGGCGTTATTCCAAGCGCCTGCACCGAAGACGAATTTGATAAAGACTTAAAGAAGGTTTGTATCGAAACAATAAGTGCTGTAAAAGAAAAAATGGATAAACTTCGCGTGGCAGATTCACTTGAGCTTATTATGAATCTTGCACGTCGCTCAAACAAATACATTGATGAAACTGCTCCATGGGCACTTGCAAAAGATGAAAACAGCCGCGACAGACTAAAGAGTGTAATATATAATCTTTTAGAGTCAATTCGTATAATTGCCGTACTTTTAGAAGCGTTTATGCCTGAAACAGCAAAGAAAATTTACGAGCAAATCGGCGGATGTGATACAAGTATCGAAAGTCTTGCCGCTTTTGGCTCACTTAAAGCAGGCGCATCAGTTGGAAAAGCTGAACCGCTTTTTGTAAGACTTGATGAAGCAAAAAAGCTTGAAGAAATAAATGCGTTTATAGCAAAAAAATATCCCAAAGAAGAGAAAAAAGAGGATAAAAAAGCAGAAGCTCCAAAAGAAGAAAGAACGGTCGAGCAAATCACGATAGACGATTTTGCAAAGCTTGATTTAAGAGTTGCAAAGGTGTTAAGCGCAGAAAAAATCGAAGGTGCTGACAAGCTTTATAAGCTTATGGTTGAGCTTGGTAATGAAAAACGCCAGATTGTATCAGGACTTGCAAAACATTATACACCCGATGAACTTATAGGCAAAAACGTAATTGTAATTGCAAACTTAAAGCCTGTAAAGCTTCGCGGTGTCGATTCATATGGTATGATTTTGGCCGCATCTGATGCAGATACTCTTTCGATATGCACACTCGACAAAGACGTTTCATCAGGCTCACAGGTAAGATAATTTTTGTAAATAATTTTTAGTAAAATATAAGGGGTAATTCAAAATGGAAAAACTAGGATTAAATGAAATACGCGAAAAATATTTAAAATTCTTTGAAAGCAAGGGACATTTAAGAATGCCGTCATTTCCGCTTGTTCCGCAAAACGACAACAGTCTGCTTCTTATAAATGCAGGTATGGCGCCGCTCAAGCCATATTTTACCGGAAAGGAAATTCCTCCCCGCAAGAGAGTGACTACATGCCAGAAATGTATACGTACTCCCGATATTGAGCGCGTCGGTATCACAGCTCGTCACGGTACGTTTTTTGAAATGCTTGGTAACTTTTCTTTTGGCGATTACTTTAAGCATGAGGCAACAGCATGGGCTTGGGAATTTGTTACCAAAGAACTTGGACTTCCCGAGGACCGTCTTTACATCACAGTTTATGAAGACGATGACGAAGCTATCGATATTTGGACAAAAGAGGTAGGCGTAGACCCTTCTGATATTTCCAAAATGGGCAAAGAGGACAACTTCTGGGAAATAGGCACAGGTCCGTGCGGTCCTTGCAGTGAGCTTTACTTTGACCGTGGAGAAAAATACGGATGCGGCAGCCCCGACTGTAAGGTAGGTTGTGAGTGCGACAGATTCGTAGAATTCTGGAACCTTGTATTCACACAGTTTGATAAAGATGAAAACGGCGTATATAATCGTCTTGCCAATCCCAACATCGATACAGGTATGGGACTTGAGAGAATGGCTGTTATTATGCAGGATGTTAATAATCTTTTTGAGGTTGATACTATCCGCAATATTATGCTTGAAATCAGCAAAGTAGCAAAGGTTAACTACGGAGAAAACGAAAAAACAGATATTTCGCTGCGCGTTATCACCGACCATATTAGAAGCACAACCTTTATGGTTTGCGACGGTGTTTTACCTTCAAATGAAGGCAGAGGCTATGTTCTCAGAAGACTTCTTCGTCGTGCAGCACGTCACGGCAGACTTCTCGGCATAGAAGGGACATTTCTTTATAGTATTGCCGATACTGTTATCCGTGAATCAAAGGGTGCATATCCGCAGCTTGAAGAAAAGCGGGATTATATAAAGCAGGTAATCAAGAGAGAGGAAGAGAGCTTTAGCCAGACAATTGACCGTGGTCTTTCAATTCTTGAAGAAAAGGTAGCAGACCTTGAAAAGAGTGGTCAAAAGATTCTCTCGGGTGAGGATGCTTTCACACTTAATGACACTTACGGCTTCCCCATTGACCTTACAGAAGAAATTCTTCAGGAAAAAGGTCTTGGTGTTGACCGCGATACATTCAACGTCCTTCTTCTCGAGCAGAAAAACCGTTCAAGAGAAGGAAGAAAGGTTGGCGACGAGGCCGGTTGGAGCGAAGATATTTATCAGACATTAGGTAAAGAAATCACAACAGAATTCATCGGCTATGATAATTTTGAATGTGACGCAAATATAACTGTTATCGTAAAAGACGGTCAGGTTTCAGATAGCATTTCCAACGGCGAAAACGCAGTTGTTATCCTTGATAAGACAGTATTATACGGCGAAAGTGGCGGCCAGATGGGCGACAACGGCGAAATTATTGGCGAGGGCTTTAAGATGGTTGTTACCGACGCAAAGAAGCTTGGCGACGGAAAGATTCTTCACCATGTAACTGTTACCGAAGGAAATGCCAACAAAGGTGACAAGGTTCATGTAACTGTTGACGCTAATAAAAGAATAGCAACTGCACGTAACCACTCGACTACTCACCTTCTCCACAAGGCGCTTCGTGAAACTCTTGGCACACATGTTGCGCAGGCAGGTTCATCTGTTAATCCACAGCGTTTGCGTTTCGATTTCTCTCACTTTAGCGCTATGACTGATGAGGAACTTGAAGCTGTCGAAGCAAAGGTTAATGATGCAATTCTCAGCGCACTTCCTATTGACACTCGCGAAATGCCAATCAAAGAGGCTGAAAAGCTCGGTGCAATGTCACTTTTCGGCGAAAAATACGGCGATATAGTTCGCGTTGTAAAAATGGGCGATTATTCGACAGAATTCTGTGGTGGTACACATCTTACAAACACAAGTCAAGCAGGTCTTTTCACTATTTTGTCTGAAACAGGTGTTGCTGCAGGTGTACGTCGTATTGAGGCAGTAACAGGTTATGGCGCTCTTAGTGTTATGAAAAACAATCAGCAGAGCCTTCGCGACGCTGCAAAAATACTAAAGACAAATCCTTCCGAGCTTGTTGAAAAAGCAGAAGCTATCGTTGAAGAACTGAAAAGCACACAAAAAGAAACAGAGCAAATGCGTGAAAAGCTTGCAGCAAGTCAGGCAAGCTCACTTATGGATAACTTTAAAGAGGTTAAAGGAGTTCGCATATTCACAAACCGCTTAAAAGGCGTAGACGCAGGTGCACTTCGTACTCTCGGTGACCAAATGCGTGACAAGATGGACTGCGGTATAGCAATCTTTGCAAGCGAATCAGGAGAAAAGATTACATTCTCTGCCGCTGCATCAAAATCTGCTGTTGCAAAAGGCGTACACGCAGGAAAAATCATTGGCGAGGTTGCAAAGGTATGCGGTGGCGGTGGCGGCGGCAAACCCGACTCAGCACAAGCAGGCGGCAAAGATGCATCAAAAATTGACGAGGCGCTCGCACTTGTAGAAAGCCTTGTAGATGCACTTGTTAAATAATATTTTTGGAGGACTAAGTTATGAGCGATTGTATTTTTTGTAAAATTATAAACGGCGATATCCCCTCTTCAAAGGTGTATGAGGATGATAAAATTTTTGCCTTCAATGATATAAGTCCACAAGCTCCTGTGCATATTTTAATTGTACCAAAAGAGCATATCTGCTGCGCAAATGCTATTACATCAGGCAACGCTGACGTTGTAGCTCATATTTTCTCCAAAATTGGAGAAATTGCCAATCTTGCAGGAATAAAGGATGACGGCTACAGAATTATCAATAACTGTGGCAAAAACGGCGGCCAAACCGTAATGCATCTTCATTTTCATCTTATGGGTGGCAAGGATTTAGGCGAAAAGCTTGTATAATTAAAAATTTAAGCCATACATCGCATGATGTATGGCTTTTTTATTTGATTACATATACTTTCTCATATGAGCAATTGCACTTTTTTCAAGGCGCGATACCTGTGCCTGACTTATACCGATTTCATTTGCAACCTCCATTTGTGTTCTTCCCTGAAAAAACCGAAGGCTTAATATGTGTTTTTCACGGCCACTCAGGCGTTTCATAGCCTCTTTTAAGCCAATCTGTTCAAGCCAAAGCTCGTCACAGCTTTTTTCATCCTTTACCTGATCCATTACAAAAATTGCATCACCACCATCGTGATATACAGGCTCATAAAGCGAAACAGGATCGGCAATTGCGTCAAGCGCAAATACGATTTCCTCTTTTTCCATTTCAAGCTCCTTTGCAATTTCGGCAATTGTAGGTTCTTTTTGATTTTTTGAAATAAGTCTTTCTTTTGCCTGCAAGGCCTTGTAAGCAGTATCACGCAGCGAGCGCGATACGCGTATGCAATTATAATCACGAAGATAACGGCGAACCTCACCTATTATCATAGGAACAGCGTAGGTAGAAAATTTGACCCCTACCTCCAGATTGAAGTTATCAATAGCTTTTATAAGACCTATACAACCCACCTGAAATAAATCATCAGCAGTTTCGCCGCGCGAATTAAAGCGCTGTATTACGCTTAATACCAATCGAAGATTTCCCTGTATAAATTCCTCACGGGCACTGCTGTCACCTTCTTTAATTCTCTTTAAAAGCTCTATTTTTTTATCATTTGAAAGATTTGGTAATTTAGCTGTGTTTACACCACAAATTTCAACCTTATTTATCATATTCGCTGCCTCCTTTTTATTATGTACAGCGATGCAAACACAAATTTATTATTGGTGCCAAACCTGTCTTTTATACCCTATGTCAGTTCATTTTCATAATTTCTTTTTTTAGTCGCAGTATAATTCGTTTTTCAAGCCTTGATATATATGACTGCGATATTCCAAGCATATCAGCAACCTCTTTTTGCGTGCGTTCTTCACAGCCATATAATCCGAATCGAAGTTTCATTATTTTCTGCTCACGTTCCGATAGTTTTTTTATCGCCATATCCAAAAGCTTTCTGTCAACCTCTTCCTCAAGTCCCTGATTGATAACATCTCCTTCTGCCGAGAGTATATCCGAAAGCAAAAGCTCATTTCCGTCCCAGTCAACATTTAACGGTTCATCAATTGATATCTCGGTTTTTATATTCTGATTTTTTCTAAGATACATTAAAATTTCATTTTCAATACACCTTGATGCATATGTGGCAAGCTTGATGTTTTTATCAGTTTTAAATGTATTTATCGCCTTTATAAGCCCAATGCTGCCTATAGATATCAAATCCTCAATTCCTATGTTGGTATTTTCAAATTTTCTGGCTATATATACAACCAGGCGCAGATTGTGCTCAATCAATGTTGACTTTACCGTTTCATCTGTATCAAAGCGCAAAAGAAGCTCTGCCTCCTGCTCACTTGTGAGCGGTGGCGGAAGTGTTTCACTTCCGCCTATATAGTAAACCTCTTCACTTATTATATTTTTAAGTTTAATTACAAGCTCGGCATATCCAAGCTTCATTTTTGTGCATATTTTTTGAGCGAGTTTCATTTCCTATACCCCCACATATAATTTTATAACTTTGCCATTACCCTTGGATGAAGCAGAGCGTCATAAATATCTGCATGCGACAGTTTTTGAGCACAAAGCCCTATAAACACACTGCCCATATATACCTTTTCATCAACAAGAAGCTTTGTCGGCGAAAACGCAAGCATTATATCGCCTATATTTCCTAGTCCCCTATACGGCACAAGCCGAAACGGCGTATCGCATACAAGCTCTATTTTCAGCTTATCAGAATTATTTTCTCCTAATTCGCTCAGCTTTTCATAGTAACTTTCATCTTTAAAAAGCGGTTTTAGCATATTGATATCACAGACAATTACGGGCGTATTTGTAACCGGATCAAGCATTGCATTTGCGCTGTCTAAAAGCGCCTTTACCTGTATAGCCTTCCCCTTATAAAAAATCTCTAAATTATGTATATTTGTATTTACATTAAGACGTCTTGTATACATTCTTTCCGATATAAACATAACCATATAGCAAAGCACTGCCGATAAAATAAGATAAAGCGGACTTATATTTATATAAAAAATTCCGTTAGACATTGCCACTCCAATTGCCGCTCCAATATCTGTAAAATAAAAAAGCACAAACGTTATTCCTGAAAGTGCAAAGCTTGACAAATAAAAAAGTGCAAACAAGGAAAAGAACTTCCCCACACTGTTAACACGAAATGTAATAAGCACTATAACTGCGCTTATGATAAGCTTAAAAACGCCGCTGTAAATAAAAGACAGATTGGGATAAAACATAAGCACTGCATAAACACTCCCCAAAGATGCGCCACATATAAGACGCCATATGGGCGAAGCATTTTTACTCACCGATTTAGTCATATACAAAAGGAAAAAATCGGTTAAAAAATTGGTTAAAAAAAGTATATCCACATATACAATCGGTTTCATTTTTATCCCCTTCTTTTGCTTGTGTAAGACAAGTATAACAGCAATATGAAAAAAATTTTGTAAATTTAACTGTACATAAAAAGTTTTACGTTGATAAAAAAAGTATAAAGCCTACATATAGCGACGCACTTTGATATAATTTATTAAAATTTTTATTTTAACACAAAAAAGAGCCTTGCAAAAGCAAAGCTCAAAACATTTTATTTATTTTCTTTTTTTAATTTCTCGATAAACTCTATATCGCTTTTTGAAAGCTCGGCGCACTCAAGCATGTCAGGTCTCTTATTGTACGTTGCTATAAGAGATTGCTCACGTTTCCATGCTTCAATATTTGCATGGTGTCCGCTAAGGAGCACCTCAGGAACACCTCGTCCAAGAATTTCAGGTGGGCGCGTGTACTGGGGATATTCCAAAAGCGAATTAAAGTGCGACTCACCCGTATACGAGCTTACACTCGCAAGCACACCAGGCACAAGTCTTGCCACAGTATCAATTACTGCCATAGCCGGAATTTCGCCTCCAGTCAGCACAAAATCGCCTATTGACAATTCCATATCTACAATTTCATCAAGCACTCTTTGGTCTACTCCTTCATAATGTCCGCACAAAATAACAATATGTTCTTCTTTTGAAAACTCAATTGCGCACTTTTGGTCAAAAACCCTTCCCTGTGGCGACATATATATTGTAAGCGGCTTATATGAAAGGTCTTTTACAACGCTCATATACGCATCATATATAGGCTGCACACTCATAAGCATGCCCGTGCCGCCACCATACGGATAATCATCTACACGTCTGTGCTTATCTGTGCTAAAATCGCGTATTTGTATGAAATTTAATTCTATCAAACCATTTTCCCTTGCACGTCCTATTATGCTGTCGCCAAGCACAGCTTCAAACATTTCAGGAAAAAGAGTCAACACATCAAAGCGCATCAGTCAACCAGCCCTTCTAATAAATGTGCACAAATCAAATCGTTTTCAATATCGACAGAAAGTATAACCTCATCAATAACGGGCAGAAGAATCTGTTTTCCTTCTTCTGTGCGCACAACATAAACGTCGTTGCTTCCCGTCTTGAACACATCTATAACCTCGCCAAGAAATACGTCTTCGTCAGTTTTAACCTTGCACCCAATCAAATCGCAAATATAATACCCCTCATCAGGTTCTCCAAGCTGCTCACGGTCTATATAAAGCGTATGATTTTTAAGCTTTTCTGCCTCATCTATATGGTCAACACCCTTGAATTTTACAATCAAATTGCCCTTCTGGTACTTAATTGAATTAATTTCAAGAGTGGATTTTTCACCCTTAATGTCAGTATATACATACTCAAATCCCTCAAACACCTCGGGATAATCGGTCCACGACACAACCTTAACCTCACCACGAAGTCCGTGCGTATTTACTATTTGTCCTACCTGCAACGTTTTATTTTTCATTATGCGTCATATCCTTTCGCATTTTGTGTTAAAATGGGGCGCAAAAAGCGCCCCACTCCACTTTAACCTATAATTTCAACAACCGCACGCTTGTTTTCACGATTTGCTGCCGCTTTAACAACCGTTCTGATTGCTTTGGCTATACGTCCCTGCTTGCCTATAACTTTACCCATATCACCATCTGCAACACGAAGCTCAAGCACTGTTTCGTACTCGCCTTCAATCTCTGTTACGCAAACCTGGTCAGGATTGTCAACCAAAGACTTTGCCAACACCTCTAAAACCTCTTTCATTGCCAAATACCTCCGGTTAAATTAAAGAATATTTGCTTTTTTAAGCAAGCTCTTTACTGTATCAGTAGGCTGGGCACCGTTAGCAATCCACTGCTTAGTCTTCTCAGCGTCGATTTTAACCTCTGCCGGCTCAACCATAGGATTGTATGTTCCGATTTCCTCGATAAATCTACCATCACGCGGATATCTTGAATCAGCTACAACAACTCTGTAAAAAGGAGCCTTCTTTGCACCCATTCTTCTCAATCTGATTTTTACTGCCATTATAATTCACCTCCAAAAATTATTGCTGCGAAAGATTTTCGCTTTTATCTTATTTAAATTAATAAGTATAAACAATTAAATATTTCATTACGCAAACGGAAAACGCATCTTACCCATTTTCTTCTTCATTTTCGGCGATGAAAACTGTTTCATCATCGTTTTCATCTGGTCAAACTGCTTTAAAAGTGCGTTTACATCCTGAACACGCACGCCTGCTCCGTTTGCAATTCTTACTTTGCGACTTGCATTTATAATTGACGGATTCTGGCGCTCTTTCGGTGTCATTGAACGAATAATTGCCTCAGGCCTTGCAAGCTGTTTATCGTCAATTTGCACATCCTTTGGAAGCTTACCACCAATGCCCGGCATCATGGAAATCACCTGTTCAAGCGGCCCCATCTTTTTAATCTGAGCAAGCTGATCTAAAAAGTCCTCCAAATCGAAAGTGTTTGTTGCCATTTTTCTTTCAAGCTGAGCTGCCTGCTTTTCGTCAAACGCCTCTTGCGCTTTATCTATGAGCGTAAGCACGTCACCCATACCAAGAATTCTAGATGCCATGCGTTCAGGATAAAAGGGTTCTAAATCGCCAAGCTTTTCGCCCATACCGACATACTTAATCGGCTTTCCCGTAACCTGTCTTACAGAAAGTGCGCTACCGCCTCTTGCATCGCCATCAAGCTTTGTCAAGATTACGCCGTCAATTCCGAGCTGCTCGTTAAAGCTTTGTGCCACATTGACAGCATCTTGTCCTGTCATAGCATCAACCACGAGCAAAATCTCGTTAGGCTTTACCGCATTTTTTATATCCGAAAGCTCACCCATGAGCATTTCATCAATATGAAGTCGTCCCGCAGTATCAATAACTACGGGGTCATTTCCGTGCTTTATCGCATGCTCCACCGCCTCACGAGCGATATCCACAGGACTTTTCTGATCTCCCATTGAAAACACGGGGATATCAAGCTGTGAACCAACTACTTCGAGCTGTTTTATCGCGGCAGGACGATAAACGTCACACGCAACCAAAAGCGGTCTTTTGTCAAACTGCTTTTTTATAGAGCCTGCAAGCTTTGCAGATGTTGTAGTTTTACCGGCACCCTGAAGACCTACAAGCATAATTACCGTCGGCGGCTTTGATGCAAAGCTTATTCTCGCCTGTGCTCCGCCCATTAACTCGGTAAGCTCATCCTTTACAATTTTTATAATCTGCTGTCCGGGCGTAAGGCTTTCAAGCACCTCGCTGCCAGTTGCCTTTTCGCTGACGCTGTTTATAAACTCTTTTACAACTTTAAAGTTTACATCTGCTTCAAGAAGTGCAAGCTTAACCTCTCGCATTGCCTCTTTAACATCGGCAGGCGAAACCTTGCCTTTGCCTTTAAGTTTCTTAAAAACGCCCTGAAGCTTTTCACCCAAGCTTTCAAATGCCATATAACGCTCCGTTTCCGCCCATATGGGCAATATAAACGATTATATTTTAAACAATATCTTCAATCTGTTTTAAACTGTACGATATGTCAGCAAGGTATTCGTTTGCACTTTCACCAAGCTCCATTTCAGAAAGCTTTTGAACATAACGATTCACTATATCGCATATAGCACTCACCTTTGCAAACTTTCCCGCAAGTCCAATCTCACTCTCATAGCTTAAAAGCTGCTTTTCGCCACGCTTTATATTGTCACGCACGCCCTGCCGGGTAATTCCCAAATGCGCCGCAATTTCAGAAAGTGACAAATCCTGGTTGTAGTACAAGTCGAGCGCATCGCCCTGCTTTTGCGTGAGAAGTTGTTTATAAAAATCCAAAAGCACGCTTATGCTCAAATCCTTGCCCATTTTTACACTTCCCAATCCATACTCTGTAAAGTCTTTTTCCTTTACACTCTATGTATTTTACCCTATTAATTCATATAAGTCAAGTCTTTTTGAGAATTTTTTTTAAAAATTTAAAAAAACTCCCGAATCGGGAGTTTTTCTTTAAATTTATAAGCTTTCTAATTGAGCATCCAGACCATATAGTTAAGGTATGATGCAAATGCAAGCCATGCAATATAAGGCAAAAACAACCAACCTGCAAGCTTATTTATATCATAAAAAGCAAGAGCTGTAAGTATAACAAGCGCAAACAGCAAAAGTATCCATAAAAACGAGAATCCTAATAGTTCAAATCTGAAAAACCATATACTCCAAAAGAAATTGAACACAAGCTGCAGTGCATAAAACACAAAAGCTCTTTTTTTAAGCGATGCATCTACCTTAGCAGACGAAACAAGATATGCACTTATACCCATAAGTACATATAAAATGGGCCATACAACCGCAAAAACCCACGGTGGCGGTGAAAGCGGCGGCCTGTTAAGCGCCGTATATCCCCCCGACTGATTACCGGAAAGCCATGCCGACAAAGCCCCTACTAAAAGCGGTATTGCAATGCTTATCGCAATCTTTTTGATATTTTTCAAGTTAAACGTATGAAATCCGCCGCTCATATAATACACATCCCTTTGATAATATTTAATATCACTTGCTGTATATTATATGTATCAGCACTATCAATTATTACTTCTTAAGCGCCTTGCGTGTTTCACCAAGCTCTTTGCGATTCTCACGCACTATCTCAGCCATTTTTATAATTCTTGTTTCAAGGCTTGCCAACACATCATCGGCATATTGCTTTGTTCCAAGTCTAAGCTCGCGAGCACTGTTCTGTGCAGAAGTTATTATTTCATTTGCCTGTGCATACGCCTTTTGAGTAACTTCATGATCGTCAATAAGGCCTGCCATTTTCTCCTCGGCATTTTTTATTATTGAATCTGCCTCTTTATTAGCCTCATCCAAAATTCTCTGACGCTCTTCTTTTACCCATTTTGCCTGCTTCAAATCGCCGGGCAAATTAAGGCGTATTTCCTGTATCAAATCCAAAAGCTCCTCACGGTCAACAATTGCTCTTCCCATGAATGGAATTGTCATTGATTTTTCAACAACATCCTCAAGCATGTCTATAATTTCAAGAACCTCCATTTATCTATATCCTCCGTTCTTTATTTTTTTATCTATTTCTTTTATTATATCACATGGTACAAATTCGTCAATACCTCCGCCCAATCTTGCAACCTCTTTTACCATACTTGAGCTGATGTAAGAATATTTTGAGTCGGTCATCATAAAAAATGTTTCGACATCGGGATTTAGCGACTTATTTAAAAGTGCCATTTGAAACTCATACTCGAAATCAGAAATCGTACGAAGCCCCTTTATAATCACCGCCGAATCAAACTGCTTCATAAAATCAACAAGCAGTCCTGAAAAGGCATACACCTCTACATTTTCTATGTCCGCTACAACTTTTTTTATCATACAAACGCGTTCTTCGGGCGTAAACATTGGTTTTTTTGCCATATTGTCAAGCACACCCACGATAACCTTATCAAACACATTTGCACTTCTCTTGATTATATCAAGATGTCCGTTTGTGACAGGGTCAAAGCTTCCCGGATATACTGCAATTTTCATAGCTACTACACCATAACCCTTCGCATTTTTTACAAATTCTGTTTGTATATCAAAATATACGTTCTTCCATATCTTTTCTCTTTGACAAGCTCAAGACCTTCTATATTATCAGGCTTTTCTGTATTATCACACTCGGCTATAATTATGCCGTCTTTGGATAGTACGTCGCTTTTTGAAACGGTATCAAGTGCCTTTATAAGAAGTCCCGTATTATACGGCGGGTCCAAAAAGATTATATCAAACTTTTTGTCAGTGCCCGATACATATTTTATACAGTCACCATACCTTATAATGCATCTGTCATTAAAGTCAGCCTTGTCAACATTCTTTTTTGCAACAGCGCCGCTATTTTGAGAAAGCTCACACAAAACTGCGCTCCTCGCCCCACGGCTTATTGCCTCAATAGAAAACGCACCCGTTCCCGCAAACATATCAAGCACGTCTGCATCGACAACGTATGGCGATATTATGTTGAAAATATTTTCTCTTACTCTGTCAGTTGTCGGTCTTATGTTCTCACCTTCAAAATCAGTGAGCTTTAGACCGCGTCTTATTCCGGCAATAACTCTCAACACATACCACCTCTTATATTATTTTCACATATAATAAAGCAAAAGTCAAGCATAGTTTCCTTTTTTAATACAATTTTTTTATTTTTTCTTCTTTTGTCGACAGATTTTTCCAACTTTAAAAGCGGAGGATTTTTCTCCCCCGCTTTTAATTATTGTTTCTCTATAACACAAACTACCATTTTTACCAAAGCTTCCTTCAAAACAGGCAAACGGCATATATGCCTGAAAACATTTCGAAGTGGCTCTTGTGAATAATACGCAGGCGTTATGTTAAGCTTTTTTATAATCTTATCAAAACGCTTTATAGTCATATGATTTATATACGAAAAATACTCACTTCCGTCTTCTTTTTTTGAAATTCTAAACTCTATACGCTCATCACCATCAGGCTGTGTTTTTGCAAGCTCTTTGTATGCGCGAATAAGCGTCTTTTCACCAAAGAACAGATGTACCCACGGAATATATATCAAATCGCTCAGATGCGCTCCAAACGGATGGTGATACGGCGGGAAATTTACATATAACCTGCCACCTTTTTTAAGCACTCTCAAGCACTCACAAATTACCTTTTCAGGCTCGTCCACATGCTCCATTGCATCGTTCATTATCATCGTGTCAATGCTGTCATCATCAAAAGGCAGTTTTGCCGCATCAGCACAAACAAATTCAAACTTATCAGCTAAGCCAAGCTTGTCCGCAAGCGCGTTTGCCTCTTTTTCATACTTTCCAAGGATTTCAACGCCATATACTTTTTTTGCGCCATTAGCGGCATAATAAAGCGTCTTGCCACCTGCACCGCATCCAATATCGGCAATCACCTTATCTTTGAACATTTCATCCTTTGTATATTTTTTAAGATAAAATTTTATCGTGTCAGTGCCCTTTTCATACTGCCACTCAGCATATGACTTGACACCCTCGCGCTGTAAATTAAAAGGGTGTACAGGTGCCTTAAAACACTTATTTACTGCCATCAATACTTTATCAAAAGCCATTTTTTTATCTCCAATCGTTTTTAATATCGTTTCAATATGCTATTTAACCTTCAACTGCTGTTTTTCTATTACAAAATGGATATATAGCACACACAAAAGAAAAATAACCGCCGAGATTACAGAAAGAATTTGTTGTCCGTATATGTAGTGTCCAAAAACCATATTCCCACCCGCCTGAATATTGGCGAGAATTTTTCCACCAATAATTGCAGCGCAAAAATTACCCACTCCACTTACGCTGTTTTTTATAGCAAATGCCTGAACCACATATTTTCTGTCGACACAGCTGTAAATAATGTTATTTGAATTTCCCACTGTACCGGCATAGCTCACATACAGCAAAAGCGTGAAAACAATTATAAGCCACCACGTTTTCGGCGTTGCAAATGCAAGCAACAAATACGCTACAACACAAATCGTAAAACCAAGCTTCATACCCGTCGCATACGAATATTTATCCGAAAATTTGCCAAACGGAATAGATAAACAAGCACGCAATACACACCCTGCATTATTCATAATCTGTACCATGCTTATACTGATAGCAAGGTCAATTGTCTTGAATGTTCCCAAAAAACCACCTGTTATACCCATCCCAATTTGATATAAAATCCCGACTATCATTACACTTACAAAGCCTTTATTTCCAAATGTATTTTTTAACACCTCGCCAAAAGAATCCTGCTGCGTGCTTATCTTTTCGCTGTTTTTATCGTTTTTTATAAGCATAAGAGAAACGAAGCTTAATAATGATAATGACAGTATTGTAGCGGCAAGAAATGAAAATCCGCCATAAGCATTGCCGATACTCTCATAGTAATCTACAACCAATCCCATGATGTAGGCAAAAATCACGCCACCGCCAAGAGAAATCATCTCGTTTTTTGCACTGAAAACCCCTCTTGCCCTTGGGTCAACATACAAATACGCCCAGTTATAAATCATTCCCGCAACTAATTGGTTTGCGGCATAAGAAATTAAGATACAAAGCATCGTCAGCACTATTTTCATTTCCTGTCCAATTGCAGTCATCGGCAACATATATAACAGTGCAAACAATATCTGACTTATAGTTACCATAGTCATCGAAAATATTTTCGCACCACGAAGCTTTCTTACAATAAATATAGACAAAAGCTGAAATAAAAATGCAAACTGTGCAATCGAGCCAATAACGCCTATAAGCGAATCACTTACGCCCATATGATTTAAAAGGTTTGACAAAAACACATCTACAACAACCAGAGATACAAAATAGTTAAATGCCGCGTGTGCCATATATGCAATGCGTGAAATCTTGTACTGTTTAGAACTGTAAATATCCATAAACAAATCACCATTACCTAATATTTTCCCCTAATCGCTTATTATTTTAAACGCAAAACAATAGATTGTCAATATAAAACCCTAAAAATCAATCTAAAAAACACAAAAAGGACAATAGCTAATGCTACTGTCCTCTATCTTTTTAAAGATGCCCCGCCGCGCCGTATTTTATGCCTTTATATTACCTGCCTGAGCAGGTGGGCAACCGCCTTTGTGTTTCGCGCTTCCTTCTTCCATATAGGGAGGCCTGCAATCCGCACAAAGAGCAAGAATCCCATTTTTTGAGTGTTGGTAAAATAAATAGCATCATTACGCACACCGCAGGGTGTTTACTCTTTATATTTTTATCATAACATATTATTATGAAAATTTCAAGATATTATTCTGAAAATTTCAAAAAGATTATTCGTCAATATCCTCAAGACGATTTTCAAATTCTTCAAACGCTGCCATAAGTTCTTCTTCATCTTCAATTACAGAGAGTAAATCCTCGCCGTTTTCATCCTCCTCAAGTCTGAAAATGCAGACCTCGTCATTTTCCTCGCCATTTTCAAGCACCTCAAGCAAAACTATATACACCTTTGAATCAACCTCGAATGTATCAAGATGCTCATAATCTATTGGATTATTCTCCTCGTCGTACAATGTTACGATATTGCTTTCTTCAATCATATCTATTCTCCTTTTTATTTTTATATATCTAATATCCAAAACTTTCTTTTTATAAGTATATCACTATCTATAAACATTGTCAAATAAAGCTCGTAGCTAAAAACTACAAAAAATATTGATATTGAATTTTTTTTGTAGTATAATTTGATATGTAATATTGATATATTATTAATAAAGGAGAGATTTTAATGAAAAAAATCGTATGCAAAAATTATGACGAAATGTCAAAAGAAGGTGCAAAAATTATTGCCGAACAAATAGCCAAAAAGCCTGACAGTGTACTCGGCCTTGCAACCGGTTCTACTCCTATTGGTCTTTATAAATGTTTAAGAGATAATAATATTGACTTCTCAAAAGTGTCGACATATAATCTTGATGAGTATTATCCCATTTCAAAAACAAATGACCAGAGCTATCAGTATTTTATGGATGACAATCTTTTTAACCATGTAAATGTAAAAAGCATGGATATCCCGAATGGTGAGGCAAAAGATGCCCAGGCAGAATGCCGTCGCTATGATGAAGCTATTGAAAACGCGGGCGGAATTGATTTGCAGCTTTTGGGTCTTGGTCCAAATGGACACATCGGCTTTAATGAGCCTGATGACCAGCTTTCAGTAGGCACACACTTAGTTGAGCTTACACAGTCAACAATCGATGCAAATGCAAGATTTTTTGCAAGTGCTGACGAAGTTCCGCGCCATGCACTCACACTTGGTATGGGCGGTATTATGAAGGCTAAGAAAATACTTGTTGTTGCAAACGGGAAAAACAAAGCTGAAGTTGTTAAGAAAATGTTCTCAGGTGTGATAGACACACACGTTCCCGCAACACTTTTGCAGCTTCATAATGACGTTACAGTAATCGTTGACGAAGAAGCAAACAGCGCTGAGTAAAATTTATTATAATACAAAATAATCCGCAGATAATCATTTTCATTATCTGCGGATTTTCTTTTTTAATCAATCGGTATTTCAATACTCTGCCCTACTATAAGATTGGAATTTTTTAAATTGTTCATCTTTTTAATTCTGTATATAAATTCCCTTACATCTGTATCAACATCGCAATATATATTTGCAATATCCCACAAAGTATCTCCGGGTGCAACATATACAAGCTCAGTTTTATGACTTATATCAGCACTTGTTGTCGAAGGATTTATAGTGGCAAATGCAAGCATATAGAAAACAACAATTGCCAATATCATAAAAACAGTAAATCTTGCCCTGTTTTTTACAACCAATCTCTTTTTTGTATTATACATAAAAATCACCTCTTAAATCTAATCAGAACCTTTGTTCTATTTAGATTATAACAGAACGTTTATTCGTTGTCAATAGAAAAAACGAAAATTTGTTCTATTATTTTTAAAGAGGTTTTTAAAAATCATCTTTAAGCCTTGGTGCGCCTAAGATATTTTCTGATATATTTTTTATAGAAAGGATATACATATAACCAAAATTTAGCCTTCCAAAGACGCATATCGCGAAAAAACAGCGCCAAATTATTTCTTTTATCACGCTTATATATTACCTTGTCGTCACGCACAACCTTCGTAACAACTGCGACAATTTGTTCTCTTTTCACCGGATACTCAAGATAGTTTTGTGCATCTCCCGCCATAACATATCCGCTGTTTAAAACAGCCGTTATGCGATGCAAAATCGCAGAACCATCAGTACGTGCATAGAGCACAACATCATATTTTTTCAATTTGCAATCCGGCGATGATACCGTAACAACATCTCCTGATTTTATCGTAGGAAGCATACTTTCTCCATGAGGCATAATCTCGACGCTTTTTCCCTGCCCTACAAGCTCTTGTATAACAGGCATCATGCTTGCAATACTAAATATTTTATCCATCAATATAACACTCTTTCAAATATTTCTTATTCAAAAAGTCCTTTTTCACTAACAGCTTTTACAAACGCTTTCACATCTGCAAGCGCAGTAACTGCGTCAACATCATATTTTTCGCAAAGTGCATCTGCAAGCTCCTGCTCAGTAACATCTTTTTCGCAAAGAATTTTCCACAAATGCGCTCCCGAACCGCTAAGCGTCATAACTCCCTTGAATTTTATGCTCTCCTCACCAACAGGAATAACAATGTTGCTGTCTGCAACGCTTCTTAATATATAACCACTCTTTATTTTCATATTACGCACTCTCCTGCCTTTTTTATAATAAAATTATACCTCTACCGGCGTACAATGTCAAGCAGTGTAAATATTCCACTTTTTGCTTGACATATACAAAAAAGTAGTATATACTATCTTTGTAATTACATATTGGGGTGCTTGCAAAAGCAGGCTGAGATTAAACGTGTTTTCGTTTTGACCCATATAACCTGTACGGATAATGCCGGCGTAGGGAACATACAAAGCTTTTTTATCGTTTCCTTGTTGGAAACGATTTTTTTGTTTTCAAAACAACAAAGCTTTGTGCTCCTGTTAAACCAAGGGATGTCGACACCCTATCGGTTTAATACAAAAAACAAAAAGGAGAAATTACTATGACAAAAAAAATTACTACAGGTGCAATTATGATTGCACTGGCGAGTGTGCTCGCATTTATTTCAAAAATCATACCTGCTCCATGGCTTCAGGGCGGTAGCATAACGTTTGCAAGTATGGTTCCGATTATCGTTGTATCACTTATGTATGATTTAAAATTTGGTCTTATTTGCTCGTTTGCTTATTCGCTTATTCAAATTATATCGGGATTTTATCCTCCACCGACACAAAATTTTATAAGCTTTGTTTTGGTGGTGCTGCTTGACTATGTGTTTGCTTTCGGCGTGCTTGGAATTGCGTCTGTTTTTTACAAATTACTTGGCAAAAAATTATGGGCAATCCCCGTCAGCGGCGCTATTGTAACAATTCTTCGCTACATATGCCACATATTCTCAGGCATTTTAATATGGGGTGTATATGCCGATGAGGGTCAAAGCGTGCTTTCATATTCTCTTATATACAACGGTACATATATGGTTCCCGAAATTATAATCACAACTGTTGTTTTGGCTCTTCTTTCGGGCTTCATTCAAAAAAATATAAAAAAACAAGCTTAATTCAAGCACTAAAAAGGCGGTTCGTTTTGAACCGCCTTTTTTATATTTAGTTTGGTATTACCTTGCCTGTAATTTCCGTAACGCTCGCATAACCGTTTTTGTCAGCATATTCGCAAAGGCCTTTTGAAACCAGGGCAGGAAGCGTCGGATTTTTGAAAAGTCCCGTACCAACCATAACAGCATCTGCACCTGCAAGCATAAATTCTGCCGCATCATCTGCGCTCATAATACCGCCCATACCGATTATCGGCAAATCAACTGCATTTGCAACCTGCCACACCATCCTTACCGCAACGGGCATTACACAAGGGCCCGACAGACCACCGACATTATTATTTAAAATCGGACGTTTGGTGTTTATATCAATCTTCATTCCCAAAAGCGTATTTATAAGCGAAAGTGCATCAGCACCGCCTCTTTGAGCCGCCTTTGCCATCTTGACAATATCCGTAACGTTAGGTGAAAGCTTTACAATAAGAGGTTTTTTTGCTTTTTTTCTTACCTCACTCGTAATTTTTTCAACCATACCCTCATCTGTTCCAAATGCAACACCGCCCTCTTTGACATTCGGGCATGATATGTTCATTTCAAGCATATCTACATCGGTGTCTGAAAGGATTTCTGCCATCTGACAATAATCCTCAATCGTTGAGCCTGCTATATTTGCGATAATTTTTGCACTGTACTTTTTAAGGTCAGGAAGTTCAAATTTAATAAAGTTTTGTACGCCCGGATTTTGAAGTCCGACGCTGTTTAATATGCCGCCGCTCGTCTGTGCGATACGCGGTGCTTTGTTTCCTTCACGCTCTTTTAGTGTAAGCCCCTTTACGCTTATAGCACCAAGCTCGTTTAAATCAAAATACTCGCCGTATTCGCGCCCAAAGCCGAACGTTCCCGATGCGACGCACACGGGATTATTCCACTCTACACCCGCAATATTAACCTTCATATCAGCCATTTAATGTCACCTCGCTACTCCAGAATACAGGGCCGTTTTTGCACACACGCTTGTGTTTGTGTGTGCCGGTCGACGTTGTTTCACAAGTACATACAAGACACGCACCTATTCCGCATCCCATTCTTTGTTCAAGTGAAAGCTGGCATTTTACTCCATGGCTTTCAGCCATTGTTTTCACTGCGCGAAGCATTGGCATCGGTCCACACGAATACACAATGTCGCACTCGCCGTCTTTTAACATCTTTTCTAAAATATTTACTGCATAGCCGTCATAGCCATAACTGCCGTCATCTGTTGCAACGGTTGTCTTGCCTATTTTTGAAAACTCATCTTCCATACAAACGCGGCTTTTATTTCTAAATCCGAGCAAAATAGTCGGATTATCAAGCTTTTTTGAAAGCATATAAAGCGGAAATACACCTATGCCGCCACCTATTATAACAGGCTTTTTTGATTCAGGCAAAACAGAAAAACCATTTCCGAGAGGACCTAATATATCAAGCGTATCACCTACCTTTTTCTTTGAAAGATAGTCTGTACCGCTACCCTTTTTTTCAAATATAAAGCGAACCTTATCCTCATATGCGTCGCATATACTAATAGGTCTGCGCAACAGGTTGTTTGCAGCATCTCCGCAGTCTATATGCAAAAACTGTCCCGGCTTTGCCTGTGATGCAATAGCCTCGCTTTTAATTGTAACATCAAATATATCTTGTGCAATTTCATCAAATGACACAATTTCACAAATATGTGTAGTTTTCAAAACCTCGCCTCCACATCTAAAATTTTATTTAGTATACCACATTTTTTTATTTTTATCTGCCGATTGCAGCGTTAATTGCTTTTGTCATATTAACCGCTTCATCCTTTGCCGCCTTTGCAAATTCTTTTTCGTTTCCGCTCTTTTTATATGCACACATAATCGCACGTGACGAGTTAACGATTGCACCAAACCCTTCTTTGTCAAAGCTTACCGCAACATCGTCCGCGCCCGCTCCCTGCGCACCATATCCGGGCACAAGAAAATATGTGTGCTTCATCTGCGCGCGAAGCTTCTTTGCCTGTTCGGGATAAGTAGCACCTACAACAGCACCTACTGCGCTGTATCCGTACTCACCTATGTTGTCAGCTCCCCATTTATCAACAAGCGATGCCATCATTTCATAAACAGTGTTCTCTCCCACCTTCAAATCCTGAATTTCGCCTGAAGACGGGTTTGATGTTTTTACAAGAGCAAAAATGCCCTTATCATATTTTTTACAATCGTTTACAAAAGGAAGTATACCGTCACTTCCAAGATAAGGATTAACTGTTAGACAGTCTGCCTCGCTCATTGCGTAGTCTGTGCCTGCTATTGTAGTTTTTCCAAGCCAACCGCTTGAATATGCCTCAGCAGTAGAGCCAATGTCTCCACGTTTTCCGTCAAGGATTACGTACATGCCTCGCTCTTTTGCATACGAAACAGTTTTATAAAGTGCGCTCATACCCTCTATACCGTACATTTCATAATAAGCTGCCTGTACCTTTACCGCAGGAACAACCTCGCAAAGCTCATCAATAAGCGCCATATTGAACTTTAAAAGTGCCTGTGATGCACCAAGGGCATTTTTTCCAAACTCATCAAAGCACTCTTTTTGTAAAAATTCCGGCACATAGTCAAGCTTTGGATCAAGTCCTGCAACAACAGGTGAATTCATATCAATTATTTTTTTTATCATTAAATCCATAGACATAATATAATTCCTCTTTTCTCAATTATAATTTTTATGTTTGTTAAAATATTATAGTAATATGCCGTTGTCTACAACAACGTTTCCGCCTACGATAGTGTATTTCACCTTACCGAAAAGCTCAAAACCGTCATAAGGCGAATTTTTGCCCTTTGATTTAAAGCTTTCTACATCAACAACAATCTTCTCATCAGGGTCAAAAATCACTATATCCGCGCATTTGCCTGCCGCAATGCTGCCCTTGTTAAGACCAAGTATCTTTGCAGGATTTACACACATTTTTTCCAAAAGCTCACTCATTGTAAGCATACCCGCCTTTACCAGATAAGTAATACTAAGCGGAAGTGATGTTTCAAGTCCTACAATACCATTTGACGCCATTGCAAATTCACAGTTTTTCTCATCGATGTGATGCGGAGCATGGTCGGTTGCAATCGCATCTATTGTGCCATCACGAAGACCTTTTATAATTGCCTCTACATCCTCATGGCTTCTAAGCGGAGGATTCATTTTTGCATTTGTATTAAATCCTTCAATCGCAGCATCGGTAAGTGTAAAGTAGTGAGGACAGGTTTCACACGTTACCTTTGCGCCACGCTTTTTCGCATTGCGTATAATTTCTACGCTTCGTTTTGTGCTTATGTGTGCTATATGAACACGTGTGCCCTCATTTTCAGCGATTAAAACGTCACGCGCCACCATAACCTCTTCAGCCGCAGGTGAAATCGGACGAAGTCCAAGGCTTGTCGCCATAAATCCATCATTTGCGCTGCCGTCATCTACAAGGTTTAAATCCTCACAGTGCGATATTACGGGCATATCAAATGTGTTTGCATACTGGAGCGCTCTTTTCATTAAAAGTGCGTTTTCAACAGGACGTCCGTCGTCAGAAATCGCAACAGCGCCTGCATATTTAAGCTCGCCTATTGGCGCAAGTTCCTCGCCTTTTTGTCCTTTTGAGATACATCCAATAGGAAATACATTAACCTTGCCTACCGATTTTGCCCGAGAAATTACAAACTCTATCAAAGCTGCATTGTCAAGTGTCGGATTTGTATTAGGCATACACGCAACCGATGTAAAACCGCCCATTGCCGCAGCGCTTGTGCCACTTTCGATATCTTCTTTATACTCAAATCCCGGCTCGCGAAGGTGTACGTGCATATCAACAAGTCCGGGCGCAACAACGCAGCCTGCTGCATCAATTATCTTGTCAGCGCCCGCTATATCAAGATTTTCACCCACTTTTTCGATAACGCCGTCATTTATAAAAATATCCGAAACTTTATCGAAGCTGTTTGCAGGGTCAATTACCCTTCCGCCTTTAACCAATATTTTCATTACCATCACCCTTTCTTGCGAAGATATATAACACAGCCATACGAACAGCAACACCGTTTGTTACCTGCTCATCAATAACAGAGCTTTTTCCGTCAATTATGCTTGTTGTAAGCTCGATGCCTCTGTTAACCGGACCCGGATGCATCAAAAGTGCATCAGGCTTTGCGAGTGCAAGCCTCTTATCATCTACACCAAAAAATCTTGAATACTCACGCATATTCGGTACAAGACCGCTTCTTTGGCGCTCAAGCTGCATACGAAGTCCCATTACAACATCTGCATCAGCGATTGCCGCATCGACATTGTCATAAACCTCGATGCCAAGATTCTCAATGCCCTTTGGAAGAAGAGTTGCAGGCCCGCCAATAGCAACGCGTGCGCCAAGCTTTGTAAGAAGGTATATATTACTTCTTACAACTCTGCTGTGCATAATATCTCCTACAATTGCCACCTTAAGTCCTTCAAAGCCGCCCTTATGTTCAAGTATTGTAAACGCATCCAAAAGTGCCTGTGTAGGATGCTCATTCATTCCGTCACCCGCATTAATAACAGATGCTTTCACATTCTTGGCGATAAGATGCGGTGCTCCGCTCATAGAGTGGCGAAGAATGATTATATCCGTACCCATCGCATCAATTGTGCGCGCCGTATCAATTAGCGTTTCGCCTTTTCGAACGCTCGAACTGCTCGCCGATACATTGGCAGCACATCCGCCCATATATTTTGCCGCAAGCTCAAACGAAAGACGTGTACGCGTCGAATTTTCATAAAATAATGTTATTATTGATTTTCCCTGCAAATGCGGAGTCTTTTTATTATTTTGCATCAGAATATATTTCATAGTCTGTGCATTTTTCAAAATGTACATTATTTCCTCGGCGCTAAGGTCTTTTATGCCGAGCAAATCCTTATGTTTTCCAAGCATTATACAATCCCCTTTATCGTTTTTTTTATTTTGTCTTATCTGTAATATATACTCTGTTATCTGAGTCAATCTCTTCTACGCAAACATGAACAACCTCATCTTTTGACGTAGGTACGTTTTTGCCGACATAGTCTGCTCGTATAGGAAGCTCTCTGTGACCGCGATCGATGAGAACACCAAGCTGTATTGACGAAGGTCTTCCCATATCCATAAGCGCATCAATTGCCGCTCTTACAGTGCGTCCCGTATACAGTACATCATCGATTACTACAATTTTTTTATTGTTAATTGAAAAGCCGACATCACTTCCGTTTATCTGTGGATGCTCTGAAAGCATACTCAAATCGTCACGGTATAATGTGATATCAAGAATACCAATATCAACACTTTTTCCTTCAACCTCGCCGATTATCTTAGCAATCTTTTTTGCAAGCACAACACCGCGTCTTTGAATTCCAACAAGGTGCACGCCTTCCATACCCTGATTTTTTTCGATAATTTCGTGAGCAATTCGCACAAGCGCACGATTAATCGCCGCCTCGTCCATAATCTGTGCCTTTATAACCATATCAGCCATATAATCGCCTCCATTATAATTTTTTGTAAAACAAAAAAGCTTTCTGCCCATAAAATCGGCAAAAAGCATATAAAAGCAAAATATATTCAAGCAAACAAATGCCCCTCGGCTTAAATATAAGTGCCTTATCAGTCTCTCTGTACCGATTTAAAGGCTGTTAATACGAAGGAAATCTTTCCATTTATTTGATTATATCAAATAAAATATCATTTGTCTACTGTTTTTATAAGTATTTCTGTTTTTCACAGATGTAAACTTTACAAAATTTTTAAAAAATTTTCATTTTAAGTATTGCTTTTTTTCAAGTTTTGATTGGGATGTGAGATTATGAGTAACGAAAACTATTGGTTAACTTCATTTGATACTACGTTCCCACTGGACAAAAATTCTAAAAAGAGCTATAATGGAATAAACACAGTGCAGAAAAATGTTTTTGATAACGCATTTGCAAATTCTGCTCTCGATTACCTTTACTCTAATGATAATCTTGGCAAAACGCAGAGTTTTTTAGAAAACAACGGATTCCCGTCCATCGAAGAGCGTCAGTATAACAAGCAATCTTACGGCGCAGCAGATGAGAATAGGCAAATGCTTGATTTATTCCAAAGCAAATCAAACAGCATATTAAATCCAAAGCTCTCTGATGATACTGACCGCGCATTTTTGAGCGGACTAATGGGCGAAGAAGAGGAAAAAGCTTATCATCAAAGTCAAATAGCAGATGCAAACAACGCAATAAAACAGTGGCAAAGCGCTTTTAGCGGTTCACCACTTGAGAATCAATTAAACGGAGCTGCTGATTCAGCTATGCAAAAGATAAATACTGTGCAAAATACAAAATCTAACTTTTTTAATGCTAAAAATGAGGTTAGACCTGTTACTATTCTCGACCCAAATACAGGATATGATATAGCGCAATACTCTAACAACAATAAGATTAAAGAAAATGCTAAAATGAATAATAAATCTGTATGGAATGTGCGCAGAGCAAGTAATATCATTGAAAAAAACGCTAATTCAATAAAGATAGCTGCAAATAAATACGGAGTAAATCCAGCAATTATTGCTGCATGTATTTATTCTGAACAAATGCTAAATTATAATGTTACAGACCTAGTACGAGATAAAATGTACTGGGATAATCCTTCTGTCGGAATAGGTCAAGTAACTATTGAAACTGCTCAAACAATTGAAAGAAATACCAATATTGACAAAATAAAGTATTTGGGTAAAAAACAAGATTGGCATGGAAATAATTATGTAGAAAAGGATGCATGGTACATACCTGGATATGGAACATTTTTTGGCACAAAAGAACAAGCCATTTCAAAAAGGTTAAATGATGACGAGCAATGCGTTGAATATGTTGCAGCTTATCTAAAATTAATACAAGATTTATGGCGCGAGAAATATCCAATAATTGACGGCAAAACAGATATTTTGGCGACGTTGTATAATGTTGGAGAATATGGTTCGAAAGGAATAAATTCCGATCCAAAACCTAATCCTTTTGGTATTTTTGCAAAAAAGAATTATCATTATATGCGATATTTATTAGGCTTAGAATAGGAGTTATTAAAATGAAAAAATTCTTAATATTTATACTCATTATATCTTTGATTATTTTCGTTTTTTGGGGCATTCCTATGCTAAAATGCGAATACCTTACCGCGAGGTATGGTAACGAATTTGACCTTGGTCAAGTGCCTAAAGAAAACTCTATGCTTGGCAAAGTAGAATGGTTTAAAATCCTATCGTATAATGATGATATTGCGCAAATTTATTATATTGACGAAGATTTTTCAACAGGAAACATATTAACCTTTAAAAAAGTTTTTGGCAAATGGAAATATGATAGCTGGGACACTCTTTGGTCTGCCCGTGGCGGAAATGCAGACGAAAATATCTGGCCATATTTCTGGCATAGCTCAAAATACCGATAAGTACATCTACAACAACGTTCGTTTTGCTTGAATTTATCGTCTGTGGTTTTTTAGTGCAGACGGTACTGTCCCTTGGTATTGATATGGCTAAACAAGGAAGGTGATAAGGTGTTAAAAAAAATCAAATTTATACTGTTTTTTGCTCTTATATTGTTTTTGTGCATTTCCTGTGCACAAAATGAGCCCAAACCGGCATATAAAAATGCAGTTTTTCCTGGAAATATTCAAAACGGTGGGTATTTTGTCGAATGTGAAAACGGCTATATCTATTTTGACGGAGATAGTAATGCCTTGTGCAAAAAAGACACTCAAACGAATATCGTCGAAATTATTGCTAAAGGCTCCTGCTTTTATGATTTGAATTTATATAACGACTACATATATTATACTAGTGGTAGCCCCGGTAATATATGGAAAATATCTGTTGATGGTAAACACAAAAAGAAATTGACACAAAAAAGAGCGGAACATCTTGTTGTATATGATGACCACATATACTTTTGTCTTTTTGAAGATGATGATTGGGACGAGTTGTATAGGACAGGATTGAATGGGGGAGATTTAGGACAGTTTAACCTTGGCCTTAATGGTACGCTGTATAGGACAGATTTAAATGGAAAAAACTCAAAACTCTTAGCTCAATGCGTACAGAACTTTTGCATAGTAGACGATAGAATTTATTATACGGATGTCGAAACCGAACCAAAGCTTCGCGGTATGAAAACAGATGGAACGGACGTAATTACTATTAACCAAGCATATCCATGCAATCTGTTTTCAATAGAAAACAAGCTGCTTTATTCGGATTATAACAGAGAAGGAAAGCTATTCAGTTATGATTTAAACACTAATGCCGAAACCTGCATTTGCCAAGATGTTTGCTTGTCTGCAAATGCAAATGAAAAATGGATTTTTTACACAAATATAAGTGAAAAAGGAGATTTATATCGAATTCGTCCTGATGGCAGTGAGCGAGAAAAGCTTGTCGATGGAAATATAGTAAATATTCATGTGATAGGAAACAGTGTGTTTTACAGAGAATTTTCGAATATGCATGAGTTTGAACGTATTGACATTGAGTAACTAATACAACTAACTACGTTCGTTTTGCTTGAATTTACCGCCTGCGGTTTTATACTGCAGGCGGTATTATTTTTTACTCCATATTCATTTTTCGAAGCTTTTTAAGCACATCTTCAAAATAATCAGGTAGCTCACACGAAAACTCCATTTTTTCTTTCGAGCGCGGATGTATAAACTCAATCCTTTTTGCATGCAAAAGCTGACCTTCAAGCTTGAATGCCTCTTTTTTTATGCCATACGTTTTATCGCCCACAACGCTGTGAGCAATATGTGCCATGTGGACTCTTATCTGGTGCGTTCTTCCCGTTTGAAGCTTACATTTTACCAATGTATAACGCCCAAAACGCTCAAGCACGGTTACAAACGTTTTGGCATCGCGCGCATTTTTTGTTGTAACGCACATTTTTTTGCGGTCATTCGGATTTCTTCCAATCGGAAAATCGAGCGTAAGCTCATCTTCCTTAATGTTTCCGTTTACAAGCGCATAGTACTCTCTTGACAAGCTTCTGTCAGCGAGCTGTGCTGACAAAAATGTGTGCGCCTCATCATTTTTTGCGACGATTAAAAGCCCCGATGTGTCCTTGTCAATTCTGTGCACAATTCCGGGCCGCATTACACCATTTATTCCCGATAAACTGCCCTCGCAGTGCTTCATAAGTGCGTTTACAAGCGTACCGTCATAATTTCCCGGTGCGGGATGTACTACCATACCCTGCTTTTTGTTTATGACGAGCAAATCTTTATCTTCATAAACAACGTCAAGCTCTATATCCTGTGCTTCTATATTGTACTCTTGTGGCTGTGGGACTATAATCTGTATAACGTCATCCTCGCACACTTTATATTTTTTATTTAATATGGTTTCGTCCTTTGTAACAAGCCCTTCTTCAATAAGCTTTGCAGCGTGTGAGCGCGAAAGATTATCAAGCGACTCGGCTATGTAAACATCGAGTCGTTTGCCTTCATCCTCTTTTGTTACTGTAAGCACTTTTTTATCGCTCATCTGTTTCTCCCCTGATATTTTCTGAAAATAAAATATAGATAATCATTAATACCGCACCAATGCATACGCATATATCTGCAATATTAAAGCATGGAAAATCTATAAACAAAAAATGAAGAAAATCCGTTACATATCCAAAGGCTATTCTGTCAATCAAATTGCCGATTCCGCCTGCAAAGATAAGCGATGATGCGCTCAAAAGAAGCGGCGTTTTGTTTTTGTTTTTTATAACGTAAACCAGTAAAACGGCAAGCACAAGCAGAGTAACCGCAATCAAAAACCAACGCGTATCCTGCATCATTCCAAATGCCGCGCCTCTGTTTTCAACATACACAAAATCCATTATATACTTTATAAAGCCAACACTTCCTGCGCCCAAAAGAAACTTTCTCGCTATAAATTTTGCCGCCTGATCAAGTGCTATAAGCACGAGCGTAATTACTGCATATATCATCGTTTCACCGCCAAATTATCTAATTATGCATTCTATTGCATGCTCTGTTTCTTCTTTAGTAATATCATCCAAAATAACTGTTTCTCCCATACCTTTTATGAGCACAAACCGAAGCTTATCCGACATTTTCTTTTTGTCATTTTGCATATATTCTATAACAGTTTCTTTGCCTGCGCCACAAAAGCTTGTTTCAAGTGCGTATGAAGAAATTATGTCCTTTACACGCTCACAATACTCTTTTGTAACGTATCCGCGAGCAAGCGAAATATCAAGCGCACCAACCATTCCAAGAGCTACACATTCGCCGTGCAAAAGCTCAAAATTCTTCGCACTTTCAACTCCGTGCCCTATCGTATGTCCAAAATTTAATATTGCACGCATTCCCATTTCAGTTTCGTCGTGCATTACAACATCTGCCTTGATGGCGCAGCATTTATAAATTACATTTTCAATAGCTTTATCGCCAAGGCTTAATATTTCATCGACGTTTTCCTCAAGATAGCTCAAAAATTCATCATCTCTTATAACGCCATACTTTATAACCTCTGCCATCCCTGCACTAAACTCACGTTTTGGGAGAGTTTTTAATGTGGATGTATTTATATACACAAGCGAAGGCTGTTTAAATGCGCCTATAATGTTTTTCACGCCTGAAAAATCAATACCAACCTTGCCGCCGACACTGCTGTCTGTCTGTGCAAGAAGCGTTGTCGGAATTTGAACAAAATCGATACCTCGCATATATGTAGCTGCCGCAAGTCCTGCCATATCACCGACAACACCGCCACCAAGTGCGATAATAGCAGACTTTCTGTCGAGCTTATGCTCCACCAGCGCGTTATATATCTTTTGAAGCGTATCTATATTTTTACTCTTTTCCCCCGCCTCAAATATAACGTGTCCAGGCTTTGCAAACCCTGCTTTGCATATACACTCTTCAAGCTTTGAAAGATAAATCGGCGCTACATTTGTGTCGCTGACAATCAAAATTTTTCCTTTGCATACGCGCACAAGCTCGTCTGCAAGAGCATCAAAGCCCGTATCTATAACAATATCGTAACTGCGTTTTTCAAAATCAAGATTTAGTCTTTGCATATCCTTACTCCAAATTTTTAATATGAATAAGGGAAGGCAAACTACTGCCTTCCCAAATAATTTACCTTACTGTTCTTAGTCTTTAAGAACACTCGCACAACGTGCACAAAGCGTCGGATGCTCGCTATCAGATCCAATAGAATCAGAATAAATCCAGCAACGCTCACACTTTTCACCCTTTGCGGCACTAACCTTTGTCTTTACAATATCGCCCGCAAACGCATCAGCATCAGCATTCTCCATGCTTTCGAGAGCTACTCTTGAAACAATAAATACTGTTGCAAGCTCATCTTTAATGCTGCCTAAGAATTCGTACTCATCCTTGTTTGCATATACAACAATATCTGCCGCAAGCGACTGTCCTATTACCTTATTTGCACGAGCTTGCTCAAGCGCTTTTAAAACATCATCACGAATAGCGATAACCTTTGCCCACTTCTCCGAAAGAGCCTCGTTTTCATACTTTACATCATAGCTTGGCATAGAGTTAAACAGTACGCTCTGTGCAGCATGCTCTTTTGTATGCGGCATAAATGACCATATTTCTTCTGTTGTATATACCAGAATCGGTGCAAGCAACATTGTGATCTTTTCAAGTATCATATACATTGCACTCTGTGCGCTGCGACGAAGTTTTCCGTCAGCCTTTTCTGTATAGAGTCTATCCTTGATAATATCAAGATAGAAACTGCTCATATCAACAACACAGAAATTGTGAATTCCGTGATAAAGTGTATGATACTCATACGCCTCATAAGCGTCAATTGACTTTTTAACAAGCTCATTCACCTTCATAAGTGCCCACTTGTCAAGCTCTTCCATATCTTCATACGCAATCATATCCTTGTTCGGATCAAAATCGGATATATTTCCAAGTATATAACGTGCAGTATTTCTTATCTTGCGATAACCCTCTGAAAGCTGTTTAAGCATTTCTTTTGACATTCTCATATCTGTACGATAGTCAGCCGAAACAACCCACAATCTTAAAACGTCTGCACCATACTGGTCTATGATTTCCTGCGGCGAAATCGAATTACCCTTCGACTTTGACATTTTTCTGCCTTCGCCATCCTGAATCATACCATGAGTAATAACAGTGTTGTACGGCGCAGCCTTGTTAATAGCTATGCTTGTAAGAAGCGATGACTGGAACCAACCTCTGTACTGGTCATTACCTTCAAGGTACATATCAGGCGGATATACCAAATCATCACGAGTGCCACAAACAGCCTTATGTGATGAACCCGAGTCAAACCATACGTCCATGATATCGTGCTCTTTTGTAAACTTATCGCATCCACATTCGCACTTTGTGCCTGCGGGGAGTATCTTGTCTGCATCAAGCTCCCACCACATATCAGGGCCTTGTGTCTTGAATAAATCGCTTACAGCCTTGATTGTATCGTCATTTATAAGCTCTTTTCCGCACTTTTCACAATAGAACATCGGAATCGGTACGCCCCATGTTCTCTGACGCGAAATACACCAGTCGCTTCTGTCAACAACCATTGATGTGATTCTTTCCTCGCCCCATTGCGGAAGCCATTTTACGCCCTTAATTGCCTTTACCGCATCTTCTTTGAGTGCATCTACCGATGCAAACCACTGGTCAGCCGCACGGAAAATTATCGGATGATCACATCTCCAACAATGCGGATACTGATGGGCAATCTCAATAGCTGCTAAAAGCGCGCCCGATTTTTCTAAGTTTTCAAGAATTTTCTCGTTTGATTCTTCGTAATAAAGACCTGCAAATTCGCCTGCTTCTTCGGTCTGGTATCCCTTGCTGTCAACAGGTACAACTATTTCAAGCTGAGGATAGTTTTTGCATACAATATAGTCCTCTGCACCAAAACCGGGAGCTGTATGAACGCATCCCGTACCCGCTTCAAGTGTTACGTGATCGCCTACAATAACAAGAGATTTTCTGTCAAGGAAAGGATGATTACACTCTATAAGCTCAAGCTCGCTTCCTTTAAAAGTCTTAACAACCTCATAATCGCCAAGATTTGCCGCCGAAACAACACCTTCTATAAGCTCTGATGCCAAAATATATGTTTCGCCGTTTGCAAATTTAACAGCAGAATATTCAAAATCAGGATTCAGGCACACTGCAACGTTACCAGGAAGTGTCCATGTTGTCGTTGTCCAGATAACAAAATACACCTTTCCAAGTCCGTCAAATAATCCCTTATCATCAGCTACCTCAAATTTAACAAAAATTGATTTTGTCTTATCCTCAGCATACTCAATTTCTGCCTCTGCAAGCGCAGTTTCACAGTGCGGACACCAATAAACAGGCTTTAATCCCTTGTATATAAGTCCGTTTTTAGCCATTTTGCCAAAGACCTCAACCTGAGTTGCAACGAACTCATTTTTGAGTGTCAAATACGGATTATCCCAATCACCTATTACACCCAGACGCTTAAACTGTTCTTTTTGGTTTTCAACATTCTGAAGTGCAAATTCACGGCATGCCTGTCTGAATTTTACAGGGCCTGCCTCGTGACGATTAATGCCAAGCTTTTTTATAGCCTGTTGCTCAATTGGAAGGCCGTGTGTATCCCAACCCGGAACATACGGCGCATAAAAGCCTGCAAGATTCTTATATCTTACGATAATATCCTTCAAAATTTTATTAAGCGCATGTCCCATATGGATATCTCCATTTGCATACGGAGGGCCGTCATGCAAAACAAAAGGCTTTTTGCCCTTGTTGCGCTCCATAAGAGTCTTGTAAAGTTCTTCTTCTTCCCAGCGCGCAAGAATTTCCGGTTCACGTGCAGGCAAGTTGCCACGCATAGGAAAATCAGTTTTTGGTAATTGAATAGTTTCGTTATAATTTTTTTCGTTTTCAGCCATTGATTTTTCGTCCTTTCTGCTTTAATGCATGCCTGGGCATTTTTTATGCATTCAAATCCTCTAATATATCAAGCTGTGATTTTATAATAGCGCCTACGCGCATCTTATAGCTTTCTATCTGCTGTTTTATATCGGCATACTGCAAGTTAAGCTTTGCTATTTCATCATTTGCCTCACGCATTATATCGCCGGCTTTTGCCTGAGCCTCCTGCACTATCAAATCTGCCTTCTCACTCGCAGTTTTCGAGAGTGCATCAGCCGCTTTCTGCGCTGCAAGTATTGCGTTTTGCATAGTTGCCTCTTGATTTTTATAATTTTCGAGCGCACTGTTTAACGCCTCAATTTTTTCACGTGCTGCAATATTTTCTCTGTAAAGCTTTTCATAATCGACGAGTATAAGACTCATAAAATCCTCTACATCGTCACGATTATAGCCACCTACGGTCTTTTTAAATTCTCTGTTTTCAATTTCGAGCGGAGTAAGCATTTTATTTCCCCCTTAAATTATATTTTATCAATCACTGTGTTTATATCTACAAATATTTTTTTACAAAAACAACTGTTCTTCCTTTTCTCGTTTCACCGCCGACCTCACTAACCTTTAGTCTACCAAATCCACGCACAGAAATCAAGTCCCCACACGACAAAATCTTCGATAAATTTACACATTCATCAAAATTAACCTTTACTTTGCACGATTTTATCAAATCAGCACTTGCGGTACGAGAAAGATTGAGTGCTCCTGACAAAACAGAATCAAGCCGCAGCGACGCAACGCTCATCTTGACAAGCTTTTCTTCTCGTTTTGTGCAAAGCGCATCCGCATCTTTAACAACGCTCATTTTTACACCGCCGCGCCCTACCTTGTCAAGATTATGCATAACATAATCTGCCATCTCTTTTTTGCAAAAGATATACGCATCCAAGCCATCAATGACAATGTCGCCTATCTGTTCACGCTCTATGCCAAGTCCCATAATCGCTCCAAGATAATCACGGTGCGTGAGGCTGACAAAATCCGATGCCGCAGCCTTTATACATACCAGCGGAAAATCCTCGTTTGAAACATTTTCCCATTCAGGTGATACGCACAGGATTTTTCTCTCTGCCCCTTCATATCCTCCCCAAAAAGAAACGTTGACGTCCGAATCAAACAAAAGCTTGTTTTCAGCAAAATAAATTGTTGCCGGGTCTAAAAAATGAGTAAATTTAGCCTCGCAATGTCTGGAAGCTAAATTTACACAGTCTATTATTTTTGATATTACAAGTCGTTTTTGCTCATCATCTACAATTGAAAGTATTTTTTTATCCATTTACTGTGTCCAATCAATCACCGCATCAAAAAAGCGTAACCAAAAAGATTATTAGAGGCTTTATAATATAGCGGATTATAAGAAATAAAACAATAGGCGATAGGTCAACCATCATTGACCTGCCGCCCATAAGTTTGCTGATTAATTTTTGTACAGGCAACAAGATAGGGTCTGTAAGCTTATAGATAATTTCCACAAACTTGTTGTAAAAATCAGGTATCCACGAAAGAATACAGCGAATGAAAACAAGCCATGTAATTATATCTAAAAGATAATTTAAAGCAATCGCAACTATTAACAGTTTAATCCCATCCTTTTTGTTATGTATGCCTTATGGTGTTAGTTTGTCCAGTTAAACAAACCCTTGCTCTTAAGCTCGTCCTTAAAATCGCCCATAATACTTACATTATAAGGAGCGATAAGGAATATACCCGCTGCAATCTTCTGAATATTACCATCAAGACCGTAAACTGCACCGCTTAAAAAGTCTACAACGCGTCTTGCAGCGTCGGAATCAAGCTCCTCAAGATTGATTATAACAGGTTTTTTTGTTTTAAGATGGTCAGCAATGCCGCGCGCATCTTCAAAGCATTCAGGCTGCATTACAACAACTTTTAACTGTGTTGTAGCATGAATGTTTACAACCTTATTTTTTCTTCCAAAACCGCTTGGACGCACCTCTTCTTCCGGTTCGTCATCATAATACTCATTTGTCAATATGTCGTCCTCGTCATAGTATTCTTCTTCGCCAAGACCAATTGCAGATTTCATCTTATCCATAAAGCTCATAGTCATATCCCCCATTCATAAAATTTTTATATTAACACTTTTAATATCTTTTCCCAAATATTGCACTTCCTATTCTTACCATGTTTGAGCCGCACATAATTGCCTCTTCAAAGTCGCCACTCATACCCATAGAAAGATAATCCATACTTATATTATCATATTTCTTTTTCATAATGTCAAGGCAAAGCTTATGTGTGTTATTAAAATGTAATGTATTTGAAATATTGCTGACGTATAAAGGTGCAATCGTCATAAAACCTCTCACCTTTACATGTTTCATAGAAGAAGCACGCTCACAAAGTTCATACATTTCCTCTGTTGACGCTCCAAATTTTGTTTCTTCTCCCGAAGTATTTACCTGAAGCAAAATTTCGGATACAACGTCCTTTTTTGCTGCCTGATTTTCAATCTCGTTTAAAAGCTTTACCGAATCCACCGATTGTATCAAGTCAGCCTTGTCCACAATATACTTTACCTTATTTGTCTGCAAATGCCCTATAAGGTGCCACTTTTTTGGAAAAACCTTATCGTATTTGTCACACATCTCCTGTACGCGATTTTCTCCTATATCGCTTATTCCGCACGAAATTGCAGCATTTATATCGTCGGGCAAAAAGTTTTTCGTAACGCATACAAACGTTATATCATTCTCGCTGCGTCCCGATTTTATCGCTGCATTCGCAATCTTTTCTTTTACACGTTTAATGTTTTCAGATATTTCATATTCACGCTCGTTCATATTGCTGTATCCTTCTTATTTTTAATCTACCATTTTTCCGACTTCAATGCCGCTTCCGTCTGTGATAACGGCATCATAAAGCCTCAGATATCCGTCTTTCGCGCTTTTTTCAACAATTGCATACTCTTCATCTTTATAGAGTATATCGATTTTTCGAAATCTTGCAACGCCGTCGTTGTTTACAAAAACGCCCGTCTGTTCCTGCTCAACGCGAATCGCACTTACAGGTATTTTTAATCCGTAATAGTTATTTTTTATTATATCAAGATTTACGCATCTTTCACTGTATACACTTTTTATATAGTTTCTTGATGATATCAGCACAAGAGCATAATCCCCGCTCTGCTCCGAAACAAACTCAACCTGTGCATCCACCTTATCTGTACTAAGCTCAGGTATTCTCAAACTGACACGGTCGCCCTTTTCCATATCGCCAAGCTCACTTGACTTTATACAAGCGGCAACATACCATATGCCGTTGTCAACAGTCTTGCAAACCTCTTCGCCCGCCTCATACTTATCCTTCGGCTCAGCTCTTTTAGGAAGAGAAAGCGAATTAAACTCCTCTACACTCATATTCATAACCGTATCAGGTTTCAAAAAATTCTCGCAACCATCCACTCCCGATATATACACGCCTGCTCCCGATGAATATATATCCTTTTTTGAAGAATCAATTCTTCCTTCAACCTCTTTTTTCTTTGCATAAAGCTCGTTTAACGCCTTTTGACGCGGACTTTTTGCGCCCGATATTTCCTTTTGCGCACCCACAAGAGCATTAAGCTCCTGCGAAAGAACCGAAAGATTTGACAAATCAGACGATATCGAAGCCTCTATCACCTCGTTAACTGATGATTTAACTCGCGTTTCAATCGTTGCAATATCATTTCCAAAAATCTGATTTTGTGGCGTTGTTGCCTCAAGCTTTGCAATCTTTTCATTTACGCTGTCAAGCTCGGCTTTTAGTGCAGAATCAATTCCCTGCGTATACATAGTGGCAATTTTTTTACCCTTTGCCACTCTCGCTTCGTCAAATACCTGTGGCTGAAGGCTGCCTCCGGACTGCGTTTTATATGTAATTTCATTTCTTACAATAACAGCCGATACATTTATAATATTTTCATGTTCAACCATACGTGCTACCTCTGTGTGCACAGGCTTATTCATAAAATAGCGCACACCCCATATTGCCACAATGATTGACACAATTATATATATCCACGCATATTTTCTCATTCGTATTGCCCCCAAAAATGCTTGTATAAACACTTATATTTATTTTATCAAACTTTTTTTATAAAAGCAATAGATTTTGTTTTTTATTTACCACATAAAAAACAAATATGGCGGCAGTTTTTCCCCGCCGCCAAAAGCACAATATTCTAAACTATTAAAACTGAAGTCTGCACAAAGAAACAATATACACAGTCGCCCTCATATCCTTCTGTGCCATTCCAGCGCGCAAACACCTCATATACGTAGTTACCCTCTTTTATTTCAAATGAGAAGTCCTTTACCGAAACTGCTTCAAACACTTCAGAATTGTTATTATAATTATCAACTGTCAAACGCCTTATTTCAACCTCATCAGGCATAGGTGAACTTTTCAATGTTATTAAATGTGCCGGAACAGACGAAAAAGGCAAAACAGAATGAGGCAAAATTTCTGCCTCAAGCTTTGGCATATCATCTATCACGGTTTTCGCATAATCAGAACAAATCCCTTGCCTTACACCGTTTTCTGCATCAAAGCTCCAACAGTTACTCCCCATTTTTGCCTCGATAGTATTGTCGCCATTTGTTACAAAAAGTACAGGTGGCTGTTTTAAAACAGTTTTATCATTTGCCTTTTTAAAGTCACAAGCGTTAAAAAGAGCAGAACATACCAAAACGGCAATTAGTATAAAAACGATTTTTGTTTTCATAAAGCACCTCCTGCATTATTAGTTTGCAAAAGCATATTCTCCCATAAAAAGTATCTCATCGCTTATATTGTCCCGAATTATAAAACTAAATGGCCTGTTAAGAACAAATTCTACAGGCTCAGGCATAACGCTGCCGGCTCCCATACTCATTCCCGTTACAGCCGTAGCTTCGGTGCCATGCTCGTCCACACTTATATATGTTTTGTGTATAGTATCCGTAATCCACATATTACCCGACTCAAGCATCGGCTCAAACTCAGCCCCATTCTCCCCTTGCGGATTAAATGCACGTTTTATACCAATATCAGCAAGCATATCATTAAGCGACGTCGAAAATTCAATTTTAAATTTTGGCATGCTGAGCCTTACATATTTACTTTCAAAATCTGCCGTTCGCACAGACTGTGCTGCAGCAATGTTTTCATTTTCAGAGAGCATAAGATACATGCTCACATCTATATCGTCATATCTTTCGACACCTGCCCAATCTCCGTTTTCGTCAAAAACTTCCACAAAATTTTTATAATCAAGCTTAGCAATACGAACACTTTTGTCCTCATTTTCATAATAATCAAGCCATTTTGTGTCATTCATAAAATCTATTTTGCTTACTTGTCCGTTTCTGTCCGTAAATTCAGCCTTTTTTGTTGCATCAATCATAAAATCATCACGCCATGAAGCTTTAAAGTAAACCGCGTTTACAAGATATGCCCAAAAGTCGCTATTATCAACAATTGACGGTATTTTACCATTAGTTTTTTCATTTACCCAGCCATTTATTATTTGCTTTGCATTCTCGTCTGTGACAGCATCTGCACTCGCACCATAAAATTTTGAAATTTTCTCTTTGTAAATGTTTGAAAATTGCATTTTAGAGCGGCTTTCGTTAATCCACACCGAGTTTGCAATATCAAGACGCAGAGCATCAATCCTTGAATATTTTTCAATCAGCGAGCTTGAAGATATATTAAACTCTTCGAGGTCTTTTATCCCGCACGCATCAAGGATTTGCTGTTTTGTCTCATCCTGCGCACCGTTTGCTGCAAGCGCAAGTGCCATTTTTATTGAAAGCGGTGAAAACATATAGTTTTTATCACTTGGCATAAGATTATTAATTTTATCATCAAAGCTCATCACAAGCTCTCCCTCACCGCACGCCGAGTATAGTATCCCGTCAAATGCGTCCTTTTCATAAAGTCCCCGGCTTATAAGCGTTTTATATAACATCTCTCCATTCACAGTTTTTGCACAAAGCGCAGCAAAGCACAAGCGCGCAGCATCGCTTCGTGTAAGCTCCCAGTCTTTATATACAACCGTGCCCGTAAAATTATTAAGCAAAAGCTCGCTTTCTATTCCCATATCGTATGCATTTTCAATGGTAATATCCGCATATCCAAGCACGCTCAAAAGTATCTTTACAAATTCACGTCCCGTAATTGTTCTGTCAGGTGCAAAATGCGTTTGTGATATGCCGTTTATATACCCCGCCCGATAAAAAGTTTCAATCGTGTCATATGCCCAGTGGTCTTTTATATCTTCAAATATTGGTCCATTATCCTCATACGACAAACACCGAAAATAAAAAACGGGCTGTGTGGTACGTCCTATAAGTGCAAGAGCCTCTGCGCGCGTAATACTGCGTTCAAACTCAAAACCCTTTTCCGTACCGAGCATAATACCAAGCTTATTTAGTGCGTGAGCATCGTTTTCATCAATTGGAATCATATCGCGTGTCAAATCTATTCTCATCGCCCCTACACTCAAACTGCTGCTCACCAAAATACACATCACCAAAAAATAACAAAAAAACTTTTTCACTTTCCGCTCCTCCTTATAAAGTATTTTCTACTCTTTTAGACGAAGTAAAAAGGAAAAAGTTCCCTGATTTTTTATTTATTCCATAGCAAGATTAAAATACGCACCATTTATCAAAATGTTTTCATCTTTAAGATTGCATATCATAGCATATTCACTGCCACACTCGCCATCCTGCAGTACGCGCACAATATACTTGTCCGCTTTAAACATATCACAAAGCACCGATATAACACATTCTATACTCATATCATCGCACGCAATTTCACGCACATATACTGTATCGCCCTCGCGAAAGGTATAAACAGCCGCCTGTGCCTTGCCTGTTGATATTTTATAAAATTCGCCGCCGCAAAAGCGTGCATATTCCATCACCTTTGAAAGCTCATTTTCTCCCCAAGCTATAAACGGTTCGCTGTTTTTAAAAGCCTTTTTTCGTATCTCGTAGTAATCCTTCGCATCGCACACATCACATGTATACAAAAACTCAGGCGCATTAATATTTTCTTTTAAAAATGTTTTTTCACTAAGATAAACCGCACGCACATAACGGCGCTTTTCATAAAAATTAAACAGCTCTGTTGACGCAGGCACTAAAAGAGATATTTTTACGTTTTGCTCGCGCATATAACCATGAGCATACTCTAAAAGCCTTGTGCTTATTCCCTGTGAGCGAAAATCGTTATGAGTTGCTACGCCGTAGATATATCTTGCAGGTGTGCATTTTTTGTTTTGCCAAAGCTCAACAGGATGCATCGTAAGCATCCCCCTGACAATGCCGTTTTCAACGTCAATAATCATATTTTCATTTTTATGAATATTTGAAAAGTAAAAATTTGTTGACTCATCTGTATCGTCAAACGCCTGTTTCCACAACTTTTTGATTTGCTCTATATAATTGTCAGACGCAAATAAAATCATAATGTGTCACCTATTTTCAATCGCCAATATAACGCGCTATATATTTTTTTGCCACAGCATATGGTCTGTACGAAAGCTTTGCACGTCTTAACCCTTCAACTCCCGCATCGTCCTCGCGGTCTACATATTTATACCCTGATGCATTGTTTATTACAAACTGCTTATTTATCATAGGGTATGCACCATTTATGTCGGCAAAAGCTTTTTCAATATGCACAAGATATATGTCATTATCAAGCTTATCTCCCATGGAAAAAGCAACAACCTGTCCGCCTGCACGCAAAAGCCCGCCGTCAAGCTTTAAGTCAAAAAAATACTTAAACGCCTGTCTTACGGCACACGCCTCATTTCGAAGTCCCTCATCATTTTGGCAATCCTCACCGTCGCACCACTTTAAATTCATTTGATAGGCCTCGTCAATATTTTCCTTAGTAATCGGTTCATATTTCCAATCAGGATAATTTTCTTCAAAACGGTTTATGTGATTTCTCTTTGCAGAAAGCTTTTTTCCGCTAAGCGTCATAAGCGACTGCGTTTCATATATATAATCTCCCGAATCTCTGTCTTCTGCAAATTCAAATTTGTCGGGATACATTTTTTCAAGCTCTTCCCTCGCTTTTTCGCTTACGCCGTGAAAGAATGTTTTCATTCCCATGTCGGCACAATATGAAATAATCTTATCAATAGCGCTTTTTTTATCACCATCACCGCAAGGATAAAGAAAAGACGGCTTTTTTATATCTGCCATACATATAAGGCAGCCGTCAGCTTCGCACGCCTTTGTGTTAAATATCTTTCGCCATATAAACGCTGTCGTAAAATTATATTCAAGTGTGCCGTAGCCGTTTTTTATAACAAAGCTGTCAAACCACTCTTTATCTTCAATTTTTATTTCTCTTAACTGCAGCATATACAAACTTCTCCCACTTTGATTGTTTCTTTATCCACAGTATAGCATAATTTTCCCAAAAAAGATATACTTTATTAAATTTTTTATAATTTTATAAAAACAAGCCTGTTATTTACTCGTTGTTATAATAAACTTTAAACAAACTACATAAAGATATTATATTCATTTACTTTCATTCCACAAGAGATATATCATAATGTTAGTTTTTTTAGCAATTTGTTGTGCGTTGCTAATTTTTTCTTGCACAAAAGTGCAAAATAGTTTAAAATAAAAAATAAATATATTATAGGGAGAGATGTTATACAATGAACACATTAAAATTTGATTATTCAAAAGCAAGCGATTTCATCTCATCATACGAGATTGATTTTTTATCCGAAATGACAAAAACATGTCATGATATGCTCCACGCAAAAACAGGCGCAGGCAACGACTTTCTCGGTTGGGTAGACCTGCCCGCAGCATACGACAAGGACGAATTTTCACGCATAAAGGCAGCAGCCGAAAAAATAAAGTCAGATTCTGACGTTTTGGTTGTAATCGGAATCGGCGGTTCATATCTTGGTGCACGCGCCGTTATCGAGGCACTTCGTCACAGCTTTTATAATGCCGTAGATAAAAGAGTTCGCAAAACTCCCGAAATCTATTTTGCGGGCAACTGTATAAGCCCGACATATCTTGCAGACCTTATAGACGTAATTGGCGAGCGTGATTTTTCGCTTAATATTATCTCAAAATCAGGTACAACAACCGAGCCGGCAGTTGCTTTTCGTGTTTTAAAAGAGCTTTGTGAAAAGAAATACGGAAAAGATGGTGCAAAAAGCAGAATTTATGCAACCACAGACAAAGCACGCGGTGCACTCAAGGCGCTATGTGACAGCGAAGGCTATGAAACTTTTGTAATTCCCGATGATGTAGGCGGTCGCTTCTCTGTTTTGACTGCGGTAGGGCTTTTGCCGATTGCCGTAAGCGGAGCAGATATTGACAAGCTTATGGAAGGCGCACAGGCAGGATATGAAGAATACAAAAATCCTTCTGTAACAGAAAATGCTTGCTATGCTTATGCAGCAGCAAGAAATGCTCTTTACCGCAAAGGCAAAAGCATTGAGATGCTTATTAACTATGAGCCATCACTTCACTATTTTTCGGAGTGGTTTAAACAGCTTTTTGGCGAAAGCGAAGGAAAAGACGGCAAGGGAATTTTCCCCGCTTGTGCCGATTTTTCAACAGACCTTCACTCGATGGGACAATATATTCAGGACGGTCAGCGAATTTTATTTGAAACCGTTTTAAATGTTGAAAAGCCAAGACGCGATATAGAAATAAAAGAGGATGCGGCAAATATTGACGGACTCAACTTTTTGTCGGGAAAGACAATGGATTTTGTAAACAAAAAGGCTTATGAGGGTACTGTACTTGCACATACCGACGGCGGTGTACCAAACCTTATTGTGTCAATAGAAAGACTTGACGAATACTGTCTAGGCAAACTTATATATTTCTTTGAAAAAGCGTGTGCAATAAGCGGATATCTTCTCGGAGTAAATCCGTTTAATCAGCCCGGAGTTGAAGCATATAAGAAAAACATGTTTGCACTTTTAGGAAAACCGGGTTATGAAAACGAAAAGGCTGAGCTTGAAAAAAGACTCGAAAAGTAATTTTGGATGCTTATTTCTCAAAAAAAAGGTAAAAAATACCTCACTTTGAAATAAATTTGCAATATTCACTTGCATATTTTGATTAAATATAGTATGCTTATTATATAAATAGAATTTTAGAGGAGGTAAATCAAAATGATAAAAATACTTATAGGTGAAAAAGGCAGCGGTAAAACAAAGGCGTTGATTGAGAGCGTAAATAACGCCGTATCAGAAGCTAAGGGTAATATAGTGTTTATCAGCTGTGATACAAAAAGACATATGCACGACATTTCCCACGAAGTTCGTATGGTTGATACCTCAGGTTTTGCACTAAAATCATATGACGAGTTTTACGGATTTTTGTGCGGACTTATTTCAAATAACTATGATATGTCAAACGTTTATATCGACAGCATATTCAAAATCGTGGGCACACAAACTGACGGACTTGAAAAGTTTTTTGACGATGTTGAAGGACTTGTTAAACACTATAATATATCGTTTTTGTTTACCATAAGCATGGCTGCCGATGCGGCACCGGAATATATCAAAAAGTATGTATAAAATGTAAAAAACAAAACTGTATTATATTCATGTGCAGGCGGAAGGCAGAGGTGCTTTCCGCCCGCAGTATGTTTTTTTGGATTTACACACACTTACGTTTTACGCAATCACTTGGAGGGTAATATATGCAATACAGCAGTACAAGAGACAAATCTTTAAAAATTAAATCCGCACAGGCAATTAAAACAGGTCTTTCAAAAGACGGCGGGCTTTTCGTTCCCGAGACGCTGCCAAAGATTACACAAGGCGACCTTGAGCTTCTTGCAGGAATGTCATATAACGACAGAGCAGTATTTATTTTATCAAAGTTTTTAACTGATTTTGATTTGTTTGAAATAAAGGAATGTGTTGACCTGGCTTACAGCAAAGAAAAATTTGAAACAGCCGGCATAGCTCCCGTATACAAGCTTGATAACAGCGTATATTTTCTCGAGCTATGGCATGGTCCGACATGTGCCTTTAAGGATATGGCACTTCAAATACTTCCCCACCTTCTTACAAAGTCAATACAAAAGTGCGGAAGTGACAAGGAGTGTGTGATTCTTGTTGCCACCTCCGGTGATACAGGCAAAGCTGCACTTGAGGGCTTTAAAGACGTTGATAAAACACGTATTTTCGTATTTTATCCGGAGCGCGGCGTAAGCGAAATTCAAAAGCTCCAGATGATTACACAAGAGGGAAACAATGTTGGTGTTGCCGCAGTTATTGGCAATTTTGACGATGCGCAGACAGGCGTTAAAAAGATTTTCACAGACGCAGATTATAATGAGCGTTTAGCTCTCAACGGATTTGAACTTTCGAGCGCAAATTGTATAAACTGGGAACGTCTTGTTCCGCAGATTGTATATTATTTCTCAGCTTATGCAGACCTTTTAAAAAGCGATGAAATAAAGCTTGGTGACAAAATTAACTTTGCCGTTCCGACAGGTAACTTTGGAAATATTTTAGCAGGTTATTACGCAAAGAAAATGGGACTTCCCGTTAACAAATTTATTTGTGCATCGAACGAAAATAACGTTCTTACCGAGTTTATAAACACAGGCGTATACGATAAAAACAGAAAGTTCCATACTACAATTTCACCATCAATGGATATACTTGTTTCAAGCAATCTTGAGCGTCTTTTGTTTGATATGACAGATGGCGACGATGAAAAAATAAGAGGATATATGAGCGCACTCGCCGAGGACGGAAAATACACAGTAAGTGCTGATGTACTTGAAAAAATTCAGGAAAACTTCTACGCAGGCTGCTGTAATGACGATGAAACAATGCAGACAATACAAAATGTCAACGCAGAATATTCATACGTTATGGACACGCATACGGCTGTTGGTAAATATGTATACGATGAGTATGCAGCCAAAACAGGCGATACTACAAAAACTGTTATCGCATCAACAGCGAGTCCGTTTAAGTTTAACCAAAGTGTGCTTATTGCTCTCGAAGGGCTTTCAAGTGTTGCAGGCAAAAATGAGTTTGAACTTTTGGATATTCTTGCCGAGAAGAGCAATATGCGTATTCCGAAGTCACTTTCCGAGCTTAAATCAAAGGCACGTCTGTTTGATATGAGCTGTGAAAAGAAACAGATGAAACAAGTTGTAAGCGAATTTTTGAAGGTAGAATAAAACAGTTTTCTTTCCCGAATCTAAAATTAATAATTGACGATAAGGCAAAGAAACACTAACAAAATAATATTTTCTGATACCGAGGTTTTTCCGAGTTAGAAGAAATTATAATATGTCATATAAATATGACTAAAGCGCATAATAAAACCATGTGTATCAGAAAAGATAGGCATGGTTTTTTGTCTTTTATAAGCGCAAAATAAAAAACGGAGGCAGTTATGGAAAAAAGAGTTGCCCTTATTGGTATTATAGTCGAAAATCCCGATTCGACACCACAAATTAATGACATACTTCACGAATACGCCAAAGATATTATAGCGCGCCTTGGCGTTCCGTATCGCGAGCGTGATGTGTGTATTATAAGCATCGTTGTAGATGCACCTCAAGATAAAATAAGTTCTCTTTCGGGAAGACTTGGTCGGCTTGAGGGAGTAAGTGTTAAAACAATGTATACAAAAGAAAAATAATCTTTTATAAAATAACAACGAAAGGTGTTGATACTATGTATAACAGCAAATCAAAAAACGCAACTGAATTTATCGATGACAAAGAGATACTTGATACTATCGAATTTGCCGCAGCGCACAAAAACGACGAGGAAATGATTGAGAAAATTCTAAAAAAGGCAGCAGAGTACCACGGTCTTACTCACAGAGAGGCGGCGGTTTTATTAGAGTGCGACTCCCCCGCCCTTTTGGATAAAATTTACACCCTTGCACAAGAGGTCAAAGAAAAAATCTATGGCAAGCGCATTGTTATGTTCGCTCCGTTGTATCTTTCCAATTACTGCGTAAACGAATGTCGTTATTGCCCATATCATTACTCGAACAAGCATATATGCCGCAAACAGCTTACACAGGAGGAAATCAAAGCAGAGGTTGTTGCGCTTCAGGATATGGGACACAAGCGCCTTGCCCTTGAAACAGGCGAAGACCCTGTAAATTGCCCGATTGAATATGTGCTTGAAAGCATCAAAACTATCTATGACGTAAAGCACAAAAACGGTGCAATCCGCCGCGTAAATATAAACATTGCCGCAACTACGGTTGAAAATTACAAAAAGCTTAAAGATGCAGGCATAGGCACATATATACTTTTCCAGGAAACATATCACAAACCCACATATGAATATCTTCATCCGAAGGGTCCAAAGCATAATTATGCTTATCATACAGAAGCTATGGACAGAGCTATGGAGGGCGGAATTGATGATGTTGGCATAGGCGTTTTGTTCGGTCTTTATCAGTACCGCTATGATTTTGTGGGACTTTTGTTGCACGCGCAGCACCTTGAGGATACTCACGGCGTAGGTCCGCATACAATCAGTGTTCCGCGTATACGTCCTGCTGATGATATTGATGTAAAGGAATTTCCTAATGCAATTACTGACGAGCTTTTCAAAAAAATAGTCGCAATTTTAAGACTTACCGTCCCCTATACAGGTATTATTATTTCTACTCGTGAAAGCAAACAAAGCAGAGCCGAAGTTTTAAAAGTGGGCGTATCACAGATAAGCGGTGCATCACGCACAAGTGTAGGTGGATATATCAAGGATGAGCCCGAAGAGGATACTTCGCAATTCGAAGTAAATGATACACGTCCTTTAGACGAGGTTGTGCGCTGGCTTTGCACGCTTGGATATGTCCCAAGCTTTTGCACTGCGTGCTACCGCGAAGGACGTACAGGAGACCGCTTCATGAGACTTGCCAAGACAGGGCAAATTGCAAATGTATGTCAGGCAAATGCACTTATGACATTCAAAGAATATCTTGAAGATTATGCAAGCGAAGAAACCAAAAAAATTGGTGAACAAACAATTCTAAATGAGCTTGCACGCATACCCAATCAAGAGGTAAAAGCACAGGCACAAAAATATATTGAAGAGCTTATCGACGGCAAGCGCGATTTCAGATTCTAAATCCGTTTTGAAAGGACAATACTATGAACGAGAAAAACACATTAAATCAGACGCCTCGCTCGGACAGATTGCATATAGCAATATTTGGCAAGCGAAACGCAGGTAAATCGTCGCTTATCAATGCAATCACAAACCAAAACACAGCGATTGTATCGGACAATGCAGGGACAACTGCAGACCCCGTATACAAAGCTATGGAAATAAATCCACTTGGTCCATGTGTGCTCATTGATACCGCAGGGGTTGATGACGTTGGCGAGCTTGGTGCTCTTCGCGTTCAAAAAACCGAAGAGGTAACAAAACGTGCCGATATTGCGATAATGGTTTTTTCCGATGATGATTTTGAATACGAAAAAATCTGGATAGAAAAACTAAAAAAACTCGGAGCGCCAATACTTGCAGTTATCAACAAAGCAGATACATTAGACAACATTAACGAAATTGACACAAAAATACGTGATGAATTTTCTCTTGCGCCAATCAGTGTCAGTGCACTCACAGGCAAAGGCATAGACAAAATTAAAGACGAGCTTGTACGTCTTATGCCCGAAAGCTTTTCGCAAAATTCAATCGCGCGCCATCTTGCAGGTCAAAACGATGTTGTTCTGTTGGTAATGCCGCAGGATATTCAAGCGCCAAAAGGACGTCTAATTCTTCCACAGGTACAAACCATACGCGACTTGCTCGACGGAAAATCGCTTGTAATATCGTGCACCACCGATTGTATGAGCGCAGCACTTGACGCTCTCAAAGAGCCGCCAAAGCTTATAATCACCGACTCTCAGGTGTTTGACACTGTATACAAGCTAAAACCCCAAAAAAGCCTTTTAACATCATTTTCGGTGTTGTTTGCACGTCACAAAGGCGATATAGATGAATTCGTGCGCGGTGCAGCGGCGATTGATTCACTGCGCGAAACAGACTGTGTTCTTATTGCAGAAGCATGCACTCATGCGCCTCTTGAGGAAGATATCGGGCGTGTCAAAATACCGAGAATGCTTAGAAAACGTATCGGTGAAGGATTATCGGTTGATATCGTTTCAGGAAGCGACTTTCCCGATGATTTGTCAAAATACGCACTCATTATACACTGTGGCGGATGTATGTTTAATCGTCGATATGTTATGTCGCGCATTAAAAGTGCGAAAAATGCCAATGTTCCAATTACAAATTACGGCGTGGCTATCGCAAAACTTACAGGCATACTTGATAAAATTGAAACGTATTAAAAAATCAAAAAGCCGAAACGTTTTATACAAACGCTTCGGCTTTTATATTAATCATATTTTTTATCTGTTTAAAATAAGCTTTGTAAGTTCAACAGGTTCAACAATTTTGCCGTCTTTGTAAACGCGCATATTTCCTGATGCAATCTCATCAATCAAGATAACCTCGTCATTGTTATAGCCAAACTCAAACTTGATATCCCACAAATCAAGACCGATTGTCTTAAGGTCGTCAGCAACAATCTTTGTGATTTTAAGCGTCTGCTCTTTCATGCTGTCAAACATACTCTGACTCATAATTCCAAGTGCTTCAAGACCTTCACTTGTAACAAGCGGGTCACCCTTCTCATCATTTTTGAATGTGCACTCAACATATCCACCCTCGAGCGGCGTACCATCCTTTATGTATTCGCCGTATCTTCTAACAAAGCTTCCTGTTGCAACAAGACGGCAAATAACCTCAAGGCCATTACCAAACACTTTGCCCGGTAAAACCTCCATCATAGCCTCGTCAACATTTGCGCTGACAAAATGTGTCTTTATGCCGGCTTTTTTAAGCAAATCAAAATAATAAACAGATGTTCTGAGGTTTGCCTTACCAATACCTTCAATTTTGAGTCCAACAGAATTTTCACCCGGGTCAAAAACACCGTCTTTGCCAGTGCAATCATCTTTAAACTGAAGCATAACATTGCCATTATCAAGACTGAATACGTCTTTTGTTTTTCCTTCGTAAATCTTTTTCATTTCTTTTGTCCTCCTGTAAAATCATTCTGTAAATAGTATATTCTATTTCGGCGATAAAATCAAGATTTTTTTATTATTACTTGCAAAATTTTTCAACATAATTATCAATCGCAGCGTCAATAATTTTTAGTGCCTGCGCTTTGTTGCTCACTTCGTTAACGGCAGTTTCTTTGTTTTCAAGATTCTTATAAACTGTAAAAAAGTGGCTCATTTCTTCAAACACATGAGCGGGAAGCTCACTGATATCTTTATAAACGTTATAATATGGGTCATTAAACGGAACAGCAACAATTTTTTCATCATTTCTGCCGTTGTCTATCATAGATATTACTCCAATCGGATACGCTCTTACCAAAGTCATAGGCTCAATCGTTTCAGAACACAACAAAAGCACATCAAGCGGGTCATTATCGTCGCCGTATGTTCTTGGAATAAAACCATAATTAGCAGGATAATGCGTAGATGTATATAATATTCTGTCAAGCATCAAAAAACCTGTCTCTTTGTCAAGCTCATACTTTTTCTTGCTGCCCTTTGAAATTTCTATAACGCAGATAAAATCATCTGCATTAATACGCTTTGGCGATATATCGTGCCATATATTAGACATATTATTTACCCCCCTCTATTTTACCATATAATTCAAAATTTACAGTATTATTATAACGCTTTAACAGCTTAAAATCAAGTGTTTTGCGCAAATAAAAAAAAGACCTGCACAGCAAGTCTTTTTCCCTATTATAAATACGGACGGATGTCAATTGTCAGTTGATGTTCAAGGTCTATAAGCTGTTTTGCAAGCTTTTTCGACTCATCATCTGCCGCTTTATACTGATTAAGATATCTGTTTAGCGATTTTACTCCCATATTACAGCCATCGGTAATCAAATCTGCAACCATATTATCTGTATCATTTATGGACAGCATCACATTTGTCTTTATCCACGACATACCCTTTGCCATAGGATTTGGCTCTTTACCCTCTTCTCCAAGCTTTTCCAAAAGCTCATGTGTACGGCTCCCGAGATTTTGATGTTCTTCTTTGTTTTCTGTAAGAATATTTTTTAAATCCTCACTTTTTATGTTGTCGAGCACATCATCAATAGAGCTTACACCCATCTTTATTCCGGCATTACATTGTTTTAAAAGCTCAGCGCTGTCTTTGTTTGTCAATTCAATCTCTCCTTTCACATATAATATGTGCACATATAAATTTTTTATACTATTTCTTGACTTTAAACTATGTATATGATAGTCTAAATTAAGTATAATATAACACAAGGAGCGAAAACAAAGTGAACATTGAAACATTACAGGCAATTTTTCTTCCGTTTGTAGGTACAACGCTCGGAAGTGCGTGCGTATTTTTTATAAAAACCGAAATGAATAAAACACTACGTCGTTCGCTTGCAGGCTTTGCAGCAGGTGTTATGAGTGCGGCATCTGTATGGAGTCTTTTAATACCCTCAATGGAGCAGTCGCAGCATATGGAAAAGCTTGCGTTTTTACCTGCAGCAATCGGTTTTCTTATTGGAATATTCTTTCTTTTACTTCTTGATAAGACAATACCGCATATGCATGTTGGCAAAGATGAGGCAGAAGGCATAAAAGGCAATTTCAAAAAAACATCTATGATGGTATTTGCAGTTATACTGCACAATATCCCCGAAGGAATGGCTGTAGGCGTTGTTGTTGCGGGTTGGCTTAGCGGAAATACTGCAATATCTGCATCCAGTGCACTTGTTCTTGCTCTCGGCATTGCAATCCAGAACTTTCCCGAAGGTGCTATCGTTTCAATGCCGATGGTCTCTAATGGAACAAAAAAATCAAAAGCTTTTATGTACGGACTTATTTCAGGTATAGTAGAGCCAGTCGGCGCACTTTTAACGATATTTTTTGCAAATTTGTTCGTACCCGTACTTCCCTATCTTCTAAGCTTTGCCGCAGGAGCAATGATGTATGTCGTTGTAGAAGAGTTAATCCCTGAAATGTCTGAAGGTAATCATTCAAATATTGGCACAATCATGTTTTCTATTGGCTTTGTGCTTATGATGATACTCGATGTTGCATTGGGATAAATTTATATCAATTAAAAAGAGATGATATCACTAAAAATATCATCTCTTTTTTGATATGCACCCCAAAAGTTAGACACTTTTGGAGGTGCATATTTTTATGAGTAAAACAGGAAAGAAATATCAAAAGTATAGCGCAGAATTCAAATTATGTGTTATAATGGATATGCGTGAACACCATCTAGGGTTATTAGAAACCGTGATGAAATACTGGGATGTCCCTTATAAACAAGCACATTGCTATGTGGGAAACTTACATAGATGGGAGCGCATATTCTTAGAAGAAGGAGCCGAAGGTCTTATGAAAGAACGAAGAGGCAAATCAGCTTCCGGTGCAAGAAGAGGTCGACCATTAAAGCTTGATAAAAAAGTTAAAGAAGATTTAATTGCAGAAAACCAGCATCTAAGACAACAGTTACAATATGTTCAAATGGAGAATGATTACTTAAAAAAACTAAGTGCCTTAGTTCTTGCGGAAGAGCGAAAGAACGGGAAAAGGCGTTAATTATCGCTGAACTAAGGTCTATTTATCCGCTTAAAGAGTTGCTTAAGTTGTCAGGTATTGCTAGAAGTACCTTTTATTATCATATCAAACGAAAAGATGTTGATAAATATCAAAGTGAAAAAGCAGAAATCACAGAGATATTTAATGAAAACAAGGGCAGATATGGTTATCGTAGAATTACCGCATTGTTAAAAGCAAAAGGTCATCACATAAACCATAAAACCGTTTTAAAATTAATGAGAACTCTTGATTTAAAAGGTAAGCAGCAAAAGAATGGAAAATATCATTCTTATAGGGGTGAGGTTGGCAAAGTAGCTGACAATTTACTTAATAGAGAATTTCACGCAAAAAAACTATTCGAGAAACTTACAACAGATGTAACAGAATTTAAGGTGTGTGACAATAAAGTATATCTTTCACCAGTTATGGATTTGTATAACAGAGAAATTATATCATATTCAATTTCGACAAGTCCTAATCTTTGGCAAATACGAGAAATGTTAGATGGTTTATTCAAAAAGATGCCTTCCGATGCAAGACCTATATTCCATTCAGACCAAGGATGGCAATATCAACATGCAGAATACCAACGATTACTTAAAGAGCATAACATAACTCAAAGTATGTCGCGAAAAGGTAATTGTATGGATAATGGTGCTATGGAAAACTTTTTTGGAAGACTAAAGGTTGAAATGTTCTATGGTGAAAAATTTGAAAGTGTTAACGATTTTATTGATGAATTAAAAAAATATATTGATTACTACAACAATGAAAGAATTTCATTAAAACTAAAAGGAATGAGTCCGGTACAATTCCGAACTCATTCACAAGCAAGTTAATATTTAATTTTGTCTAAACTTTGGGGTTCGCTTCA
>JAZNVH010000030.1:0-26488 GCA_045592745.1 Candidatus Aphodoplasma sp.
GTCATACCATTCCGCATTTTTTGCATATGTATATCATACAAGTGTCTTATCTTTAACCTCAACAACATCTTCAATCTGACAGTTAAGAGCTTTACAAATCTTTATAAGAATGGTCAATGCTACTATCTCGTTTTTATTAAGCTTTGTTAAAGTTGTTGAGGATATGTCTGCAAGTTCCATTAGGTCATGCTTGCGAATATTCCTTTTCTTCAATGTTTCCCATAGTCTTTGATATGTTACCATAGCATAAGCCTCCGAAAATTTATGTATTAATTATACACCTATTCGACAAAAAAATCAAGACTTCGCTTGATTTTAGTATATTGCATTTGTAGGTTTACAATTGAGGGGAAAATCTATCGTTATGTGTAAGTGAGAATGATAGTGCCATCAGTTTTGAACTGGCATTAAGCGTTGCTGAATATTTTGGCATTCCCAATTCCGAGGCTATTCTATATGTAGATAATACAAAATCCATCGTAGAGGCGGAATGGAGAGAAATTGCTTCTAAGTATAAATTATGCAGAAGTGCAATTTAAGTTATGGAACTGGCATTCGATATGAAATTTAAGAAATAATCCATACAGAAAATTGTGCAGACAGTATTTGAACAATTTTTTCTGTGTAATATTTAGATAAATACGAATTAAGGGGATAAAACTTTTGTTTTTCTATACCAATATCCCTTTAACCAATATTTTTTGTTCAATAATCTTGATTTCGTGTAAAATTGCATATATGTTAATCTCGTTTTCGTGTAACCCAATTCCTTAAGGTCTTTTCTTTGGTTAAGGTATATCATTTTTTAATATGGCTGTTATTGATAATTCTGCCATAATTGGCTCAAAAATGTCTTGTGTTGCTTACAAAATAATTGTCGAGTAATTTCGCCTTAATTCATTCTATCGTCTTACACGGGCAATTCCGTTTGGTTCTATTTGCAATTTCGCTGAATGTATGTTATACTGAAATAAAATTACGAGTGTCGAATTTTTGGTAGTTGGGCATCAAATTTGATGAGATTTTCGGATAGCATCAATAAAGCATCAAAAGGCATAAGGTTCAAAAGAGCAAGTAGCACAAACGGCTCAACGGTGGGAACAATTTGGACAGTCCTTTTTATATGACATTGTCTCCAAAACCGAGTGCCGAGGGTTCAAGTCCTTCTGCCCCTGCCAATATAAAACGGCTTAAACACTGTGTTTAAGCCGTTTTTCTTATATTTTTATCTTTATAAATTCTAATATATTTAAATACATTAATAATTCGAAAAACATCATTGTTAATTATAGATGTGTAAAATTGACATTGGCTCATTTTCTTAATTGCCACGCAATATTATAACCCTAATCCGTCCACCGGACGAAACGGCTTTGTCTGTATAAGCATATGCAGCATATTCATCGGCCATTTCTGCCAATTCATCAACTGTTATCATATTATACAAAGAACCATACGATGAATTTTTTACATAAATCTGCACCTTATCAGACATAATGTATTTGCTGTTATTCATAGTGATTGTAGAGCCGCTGACGTTTGTGATTTTTGTCGCTTTAATCTGAGTAAGAGATGTAATTGATGTAACTTCTCGCCCGTTGCTTTTAATCCTCACACCTTGTCCCGTTGAAACACTGAAGGCTTTCCCGCTTGTAGTCATAGAATTTTCTGTACCATCGACAATATATTCATACCTTCCTGCAGCCTGACTATCATTACTGTTGTTCTGAGCAGACGTCATAACACCATAGGTATGAATATCGCCTGTAACATCATCTAATATCAATTCGTCAATATTTCCTGATGTATTTTTTGATATATATAAAATATCATTTGCTGATATATTGACCCCGTTTAATCTCTGCGGATATACAGATGCAACCGTAGCTGTTTCGTATGACTCTGTTGTAGATGTTTCAATGATTTTTACATCAGACGCAAGCGTGTGTAAACCCAATTTGCCTGTGCCCGAATCCCATACAAAGTTGCCTGATATATCGTTGCTTCGGGCAACAGTACTTATTGTTGCAAATCCATCGGTAAGCTTCACCGTAACAACTCTGTTAAGATAAGATTCGTAATTTTTTTCTGTGATGTATTCACATACTTCTCCGGAAGTAAGAACCACTCTGATATATGACTTTGTTACTGTTGTGCCGGAAGCAGTTGTTTCTTTCTTTCCTACAGCAGATAAAAAGCCTGTTACTTTTGTATCATCTGTCAGATTGGTAGCAACTCCGGCAACATCTCCTGACTTGCCCAACAACAAAGTAACTGTATCGCCGTAATTAAGATTTCCACTTGATGAAAGCTTGGAATATGCATCATCGCCTTCAATGTTGTAGGTGACACCTGATACCGTTACAGAAACCGGTTCGTCCTTATTGGGAGTTGCACTTTCATAAATGCCGGTTACCTTTTTAGAATATACAAAGACCTTGTTATATTCAACCATATAATATACTATATCATTTGTTCTGACTGCAGACATTGATGATTCAACTCCATCACGGACAACCTTGGCAGATGAATCTGCACCTAACTGCTCATACCAGTCAGATGAAGTAACTGTTACAGGACCTATCGTTCTCTCAAAATTGGATAAATATTTTTCCTGAGAACCGTTCGCAGTTGAATTTAATGTGTTGTAAACCATTTTGGAAACATCACGGCGTGTAAGCTCCTGACCGACAGTTTTTGTAACGCCGTCAAGTATTCCCAATTTTTTCGCCATATCAATCTGGTCATAAGGCCAGTCACCGCCGACATCTTCGTCTGTGTAGTCGAGGACACGAAGAAGCATCGTTATTGCTTCTTCGTATGTAACTGTATTATCGGGTCGAAAGGTTGCATCAAAATAACCTTTGAACAATCCATATTTGATGCCAACAGTAACAAAGGGAGCAGCCCAATGCTCTGCTGTCACATCTTTAAATGCCGAACGTTTATTGTTCTCATTTACAAAATCACGATATTTTGATGCTGCAACAACGATTTTGGCGCACTCCGCACGCGAAACCTTGTCTGTATATCTCATATTTCCATTTGGATCACCTTGCATGATAGATAAATCTGACAACAGCTCCGCTTCGTAACTTGATGACGCGAAAACATTTGTTGCCAACACCGAAAGCACCATAGCAACGGTAATTAATAAAACCAATATTTTCTTCATTACACAAACTCTCCTCTCAGCAATTATTCAAAACGCAGTGCATCAATTGGATTAAGGTTTGCTGCATTTTTTGCGGGCAGAAAACCAAATATAACACCAATACCAACAGAGACACTAAAGGAAATTACAATCGCTGTAACCGATGGAACAACAGACATATCCATCAGTTTGCCTATAAGAAAAGCGGCTGCACCCCCAAGCAAAATTCCAATGATACCACCCATTCCACTGATTGTACCTGCTTCTATTACAAACTGCTGTTTAATATGTTTCTCCTTAGCACCAAGAGATTTTCTGATGCCTATTTCCTTTGTTCTCTCAGTTACTGATACGAGCATAATATTCATGATGCCTATGCCGCCAACAAGCAAAGATATTCCTGCAATCAACACAAGAACAGCTTTTAACATATTTATAATGTCATTCATTTCGTCCAGAATTTCCTGCGTCGCAGTTATGTTATAATAATCACTGCTGCCTAAAATTTCAGTTAATTTTGATTCAAGAACGGTTTTTGCTATGCTCATCTGCTCTGCATCCTTCATTGATACTACATATGAGCCGATTGATTTGTTCCATGACATTTTCGCGGCATTTGTATACGGAATATACACACACTGGTCAGCTGAACCCTCAGTAGAATCACCTTGTTCCTCCAAAACACCAACAATAGTATAAGGTTCGCCGTTAATCTTTATGGTTTCACCAACTGCTTTTCCGTTTCCGTAGTATTCTTGCTCATAATATGTTCCGATTACACAAACCTTAAGCAGCTTATCAATATCTACGTATTGTAAAAAGCGGCCTTGTTTTGTAGCCATTGCATCAATCTCGTCGTATGTTTCGTCTACACCCGTAACCATTGCAGACGAACTTTCTGAACTATTAGGCGACTTTATATTTACCGTGGTTGTAACTTTCGGCGAACAATATGCATACAGATTTTTATTCTGGTCGACTAATTCATACAAGTCTTCCGGTTCAACATATCTTGTACTGCCGCGTGACGTGATTGAAACAGTAATATTGTTCATTCCAAGACCCTCAAATGAGTCTGTCACCTGTCCTGTTACACCATCCATAATGCTTACTAAGATAATTACAGCTGCAACACCGATTATAATACCAAGCATCGTAAGGAATGAGCGCATTTTGTTTGACTTAATACTTGAAATTGCAAGAGACACTGTTTTTGAAAATTTCATTCCTTATCATCCTCCTTTTTTCGGAGCAGAATAGTGGATTTAATTATTTCATCTCCCATAGCATCTCCGTCATATATAATTTTACCGTCCTGGAGTCTGATAACACGCTTTGCTCTTGCGGCAATGGAGTTATCATGAGTAATAAGGATTATTGTATTTCCTTGTTCATTTAACTCAATTAAAAATTCCAACACTTCTTTGCTTGTTTTTGAATCAAGAGCACCTGTCGGCTCATCTGCCAAAATTACAGACGGAGAACCTGCCAGAGCACGTGCTATAGAGGCTCTTTGTTGCTGACCGCCGGATAACTCTGAGGGTTTATGGTGCCACTTATCAGCTATACCAACACGCTCTAATGCTTCCATGGCACGCTCTTTCTGTTCTTTATCATCAAGTCCTTTATATAGCAAAGGAAGTTCAACATTTTCTAAAATATTTAATTTGGGCAACAGATTATATTGCTGAAAAACAAACCCTAACATATGATTTCGAATTTCAGCCTGTTCGTCTTTTGTTAACTTGCTTACATCTGTGCCGTTTAAAAGATATGTTCCTGTTGTAGGCACATCAAGACAACCGATTATGTTCATACACGTGGATTTACCGCTGCCTGACTGACCTATAATGGCGACAAATTCACCACTGTAAACAGAAAACGAAACACCATCTAATGCCCTGACTTCAGTATCACCCATTACATATATCTTGTAGATATCGCGAAATTCAACCAAAGGCATATTTTTTGTGATTTCATCCATAAAAATTCCTCCTTTGATTTTACCTCATACCACCGGGCATCCCGCCACCACTTGGCATTCTGCCACTACCGGACATCCCGGCGCCGGGCATTGCGCCACTCGGCATTGCGCCACCAAACATAGCGCCGCCGGGCATTCCTGTCATTTTTTCATTTCCGCCGGCTGATGTAATCTGCGGAATATATATAATATCACCCTCGTTAAGACCTGATTTTATTTCAATATATTCTGTGTTGTAGGCACCTGTTTCAACGCCCACAGATTTAAATCCGTCCGGAGCGGTGTCATTTTGGTCAGTTTTTTCGCCTTTAACATAAACAACGTTTCCACGATTTACCGCCGCAACAGGCACAGCCAAAACATCTGTTGCCTTTGAGGTAATTATTTCTACATCTATATTCATACCCGGTAATAAATCTTCATCAAAATCAGTAATAACAATTGTTACAGGATAGGTTGTTACACCGCCTGATGTAGTTCCGTTTACAGAAATATTCGTAACAACGCCGCTATATTTTTTACCTTCTATTGCATCTGATATGATTGTAACGCTTTGTTCAAGTTTTACATTTTTAATATCCAATTCGTCAACAGCCAATTCACATTCCAAGCTTGACATATCGTATATTACAGCCATTTCCGTCTGCATATTTGAGTTATCAAGTTTGTCTCCGGCTTTAACATTTTTTGCTACAACAGTTCCCGAAATAGGAGCCGTAATGGTATAATCATTGAGTTTTTCCTGCGCATTTTGATGCGAGAGCTGTGACGACCTCAAGCTAAGCTCTGAGCTGATAAGACTATCCGTTATGTCATCACTTTCAATTTTAACTAAGCTTGAGCCGTTTGAAACGCGAGAGCCCTGACTGACATATACTTCGCTGATATCACCGCTTACTTCTGCTGTTATCGTCTTTTCGGCTATGTATTCAAACTTGCCCGAACTGCTTGAGGCATATCCGTTAATTGTTGCTGTTGCATATTCAGAATTCGTTAAAACGCCCGGGTTCTGAACCCTGAGTTCAACCGACCTTACCATTGTATTGCCTTCTGCAGCATAACCCTGTGCATTAACACTGGTAACTGTTCCGGCAACAATTTCACCATTGGAAGAAATTCTTACATCAGCAGTCTGGCCAACATAAATATTCTCAGCATCCACATCGTTAAATGTAAGTGCTAAGGTAAAGTATGAATCATCATAAACATCTGCTATCTTTGTGCCCGAGCTTACAGATGTTCCTTTTTTAACATAAAGATTTTTGATAACACCTGCTATATCTGACTTAACAGTTAAGTTGTTATATTTTTCTGCTGCTTTATTGTAATCCATTTGTGAACGCTGGTAACTAATATTTGCGTTTTCAATTGAGGTTTGCGCATCAGAAGAATCAATCTGATATAAAATATCGCCTTCGTTTACAATGTCACCCTGTTCAAAGTTTGCACTTAAAACATTTCCTGAAACAAGTGCTGTTATGGAATATTGGTCCTTAGGCATAACAACAGCCGAACCCGTAATCGAGGAGGTTATATCCTGCTTTTTTACAGCATCTTCTGTCCAGGAAATAACAGGAGTATTTTTATTGTTAGACGACAGAACAAACGATACAAGTACGGCAAGCAAAACAAACGAAGATACAACAATTAGTATTTTTTTCTTCTTTGAATAGCTTTTAAATTTTTGTGGGAATTTCTTTACCGGCGAAAAAATGCGTTTTATTAAATTTTTCATTTTACTTTTCCTTTCTAAATTTTTAGACTTAACACATATTTTTATAAATATCCTACCCTTTATATTGTACTCTTCAAATGTTAAAATAAAGTTAACAAAAAGTAAATTTTTTAACCGAAGAGTTTAAGATAATTGAATTTTGTTTTTTCTTTATTTTCAATCTACCTTGCGTAAATTTTGCGGCAAAATTTTTTGCTCTAAAATCAGCTTATAGCAAATCAGTTTATCACTTTCTAAATCCTCTGCAAAAAGTGATACCGCATTAATTTGGGAATTGTTATATGTGGTGTAATAATATATCCCCTTATCTGTATTGCAGCATGATGTGTAATGGGTAATTTCATACTCATCTCCCACTTTTACTGCGCCCCGCACCTGATATGCCGAATAGAGAATGTGGAAAAACTGATTTATTATTTCCTGCTCAGTTTTTCCAAAAACAGAATTGAGCTTTAAAAAGCTCGCCTTTACAAATCTTGATGGCGATGACAAATCGCCCGGAAGCCCAATTCCTCCCATTCCCCTTGAATAAGGCTTTAAATCAATCTTATCCGAAAAGATATTTTGGGGCTCCTGTGCTGTGACTGACATATAGTTTTTAAGATTAAACATCTGAATATCAAAGGGCGGATTATTCGTCAAAACACCAATGGGAGCATCAAAAACTTTTACACCTTCTTTTGTCTGCTCCACAACTACCGATTCAGTTTTATCCGCGATTATCCAGTGTAGAGGCGATGGTGCCATTTTTTCATCAAACGCTTCATTTGTTATATTGATTTTGCGCAGTAGCATACGCGCATCCTTTACTGATTTACACTGTGTTAAAATCCATAAAATAACCTCAAATGATGCGATATTTTCAAAACCATCCCTTTTGTCCATATACTTTGCATTATCGGGAAAATTGAGTCCTGCTATGCTAAGCCCTTTTTCGTTTGTCGCATCAAAATACAGCGGAAAATTTTTACTTTCAATTCCCATTCCAATTATTGCAAAATGATTTTTTATCGTTTTTCCGTTTCGAAAACAAATTTCAAAATTTCTTGTGGTAATTATAACTTTTTCGCCAAAAGAAAGCTCAAAATCGAGATTTCTTCCAAAATAATTATAACCTGCTGTAACAGAAATTGCCGTACACACAAATATCACTCCTTTTTTGATAGTTTGCGTATACGGCAAAAATTTAATCATTTATTTATACAGTTATATAACAGCCGCACTTTCACATATTTTACGGACAAGCGACACGCTGTTTTTTGAGCTTTCGGGCGTAACTTTATCTGGCTTTTTATTTTTGTTTATACAGTCAATAAAATAAACAAGCTCATCATAATATCCGTCAGCGCCTGAAATATTTATTCCCTCAATTTTGCTATCCTCGCGTTTTTTTAATTCAATCTCTTCGCCGTTCTTCACTATTTTTCCGGCTGAAAATTCTACGTATCCATTTTCAAAAATTGCCAGATACTGCGCGCTGAACCCAATATCACAGTTATACCATCCACCCGTTATAGTCACATCAAAGTTATTATATATAAGTTCGGATATAATAAAGTCATTATCGTTTGCCATAGTTCTTCGGGTAGCTAAAATATTTTTTGGCTCTCCAAAAGCATACTGGATAAAATCAATATCATGAATTGACAAATCTATGGGCGAAGCACCGCTTTTTGATATATCTCTCATCCAGTCTTCCCAGCTCCATCTCGGAATCTGCGAAATTCTTTTCATATCAAAGTGAACAGGATTTCCAAGCTCTTTTGTATCAATGACGTTTTTAAGATATTCATACGCTGACATAAATCGAACAACATGCGCTGTCATAAAGAGCTTTCCCGATTTTTTTGCAGCGTCAATTATACGCTCGCAATCCTCTTCATTGATACTCATTGGTTTTTCACAAATTACGTGCTTTCCCGCATTTAATGCTTTTATTGCAAGCTCTGAGTGAAGGTAACTCGGCGTACAGATATCCACCATATCAATCTGCTCATTTAAAAGAAGGCTGTCCATATTATCGTATACATTGATATTATCATCCTTCGTCTTCTCTTTTGCCATATCTGTGCAAACATCGGCCACCGCAACAACACTTGCAGTATCAATTTTTTTATAATTTCAAAGGAGTGCACTATGAAAAAAACGTTTAAAGATTGTTTTATAGAATATGAAAACAACATCATAAGAATAGGCAACTTAAAAGGACTATGAAAAATCATAGTCCTTTTCTTTTATATAAGCTTTTTATCGCATAATTTTGTGTTTTTCAAATATCTGTGCAAGTATAACGCCAAGTATAAGTCCTGCGACTCCCTGAACAACATTTGCGGGTATGTTTACCGCCGATTCTATAAATCCGTACATAAACCCTTCAAACACAAAGTATCCAAGCACCATAACAATTTCTGCCAAAACTGCGCTTACAACTCTCGAAATTAATGCAGTGCCTTTTTTTCTCAAAAGCATAAAGCCATAAAAAGCTATCAGCGCCATAATACCCTTGATAACAAATGTTGCAAGAGCATAGCTTGCATATCCCGAAAAAATATCTGCAAGCGCAGAGCCAACACCCGCTGCCAGAAATGCATATAGCGGCGAAAGCATAAAACCACAAAGGAGCACCACACAGTCACCAAGGTTCAAATACCCTTTAAGCGGCGAGGGTATTTTGATTATCATTGTCGCCACACAGCAAAGCGATGCAAGCATTGCTGCCATTACGATTTTTTTAGTTGCAGAATTCATTCTGATTACCCCTTTTCCCCTGTATTTCACAGTATTTCTTTATGAAATTATATCACATTATCCCGCTTTGTCAATATATGCCACTTATATTTGTTGTATTTTACAAAATAGCTTGAAAATACAACAAACAAGTATTATAATAAGAGGGTAAATGGTTATTTATGATATCTTATGTGTAAATAATAAGGAGGTATAATTTATGAAGTACAGTTTTACTACAATGGCAACGCCCGGAATGTCCCTAGAAGATATTGTCAAAACAGCAAAAGAGTACGGCTTTAACGGCGTAGATTTGCGTGTGCGCGACAATGATGGCGATATAAATGAAAACATCACTGCCGAAGAACTTATCAAAATAAAAGAGCTATTCAAAGACGAACTCGAAATTTCAAGTCTTCTTTGCTATAACCGTATGCTCGGCGCAGAAAGAAAAGATGATGATGAAGAGGGAATTGCAGCTTCGATTTTAAACTGCATACGAATCGCTGAAACACTTAAGGTTAAAATCATTCGTATATTCTCAGGAAGACTCACAACCGAAGACGACGTTTTTTTTATGGCAAAAATACTCAACAGAGTTTTTGAAAAACACACATCAGACGTATTGGTGCTTATACAAAATCATCGCAACTGTGGTGTAACATGTGCACACGCTGCGCTTATGAAAAAGCATGTAAAGGATAAAAGATTTGGCATAATTCTATCACCTGACCACGAAGCTTTGGCAGGAAACGATATATACGCAGAGTGCGCAAGCGTTCTTGATATCACAAAGCAGTTTTACGTTGCCGATGTTAACGAAGATAACAAACTTTGCCTCATAGGCGAAGGCGTTGTAGATTTTAACAGAGTAGTAAAAATGCTTACCGACACAGGATACGACGGTTATATCACACTCAAATGGGAAAAATGCTGGCATCCGGAGCTTGCTGATTATGATGTCGCTTTTAAATCATTTAAAGATTATTTTAAACTATAAAATGGAGCTTTTGATATGAACCAAAAAACAGATTTTTGAAATTTCAAATTATCAGTGGAATACAGGCGATTACAGGCCAAAAACGACAGTTGAGGTTGAGTATGACGAAAATGGCTTTAAGGTTCATTTTGCAAGCAACGAAACAAATCTTCGCAGAGTAGAAACCAAGCACAACACAGATATATATCTTGACAGCTGCGTAGAAATGTTTGTACAGTTTTTGCCTGATACTGATAAAAGATACATAAACTTTGAAATCAATCCCAATGCTGCAGTACATTGCGGAATTGGTCCTGACAGATATGAGCGAAAGTTTTATGCAATAAGTGACATTGAGAGCCTTAACTGCCGTGCTGCCGTCCGTGATGACGGTTGGGATGTATATTTTGAAATACCGCTTTCATTTATACATATCGAGTATCCCGACTATGTGCGCAAAGAAGGCACACGCATAAGGGCGAACTTTTATAAATGCGGTAACAAAACCGTACATCCTCATTGGTGCAGCTGGAATAAGGTTGATACGCCAAATCGTGATTTTCACAGGCCTGAATTTTTTAAAGAGATTGTTCTATAAAGCTTTAATGCATATAAAAACGGCACAAGTTTTACCTTGTGCCGTAATTTTTTTAGTTATAACACTATTATATGTTTCTGTTCTTCAAAAATGTCGGAATATCAACATCTTCAAGTTCAGGATTAGCACTTGGTCTGAGGCTGCCGATATCGTCATCCTCTTCGCTGATGCCTCTGAAAATTCCTGCTGAAGGCATACCCGAATCAAAACCCGTAGCAACTACTGTTACGCGCATCTCATCATCGAGATTTTCATCTATAACAACACCGAATATAATCTCAGCATCTGTATCTACAAGCTCGTTTGCAAACTGCATTACCTGGTTTGCGTCAAACATTGTAAGGTCTTTACCGCCTGTAATATTAATAAGTACGTTGCGCGCACCATTAATTGAAGTCTCAAGAAGCGGACTTTCAATTGCAAGCTTAACAGCCTCATTCGCTTTGTTATCACCTTTTGCAACACCAACACCCATGTGAGCTATGCCTGAATTTTCCATTGTGCGCTTTACATCGGCAAAGTCAGCGTTTATGTAACCGGAACCAACAATCATATCAGAAATACCTTGTACACCCTGCCGCAAAATGTCGTCTGCCATAAGGAACGTCTCAACTATTCCTGTGTTTTTATCAATTATCTTTAAAAGATTGTCATTAGGTATAGTCATTATTGCATCAACATTGTCGCGAAGACTTCTTATACCCGCCTCAGCCTTGGTCATGCGAGGTCTTCCCTCAAACATAAACGGCTTTGTAACAATAGCTACTGTAAGTATTCCAAGTCCTTTTGCTATGCCAGCAATTACTGCTGCAGCACCTGTACCGGTACCGCCGCCCATACCTGCAGTAATAAATACCATATCAGCACCCTTAAGTACTGATTCAATTTCTTCCTTGCTTTCCTGTGCTGCCTTCTCGCCAATCTCGGGATTAGCACCTGCGCCAAGTCCGCGCGTAAGCTTTTCACCTATCTGCAATTTTGTGTCAGCCTTTGAATCCTTTAGTACCTGTGCATCAGTATTAACCGCGATAAAATCTACACACTTAACACCTGCATCAATCATTCTGTTTACTGCGTTGTTACCGCCGCCGCCAACACCTACTACTTTAATTTTGGCAACGTTACCTGTTTCCATATCGATATCAAACACCTGTGTTCCTCCTCACTGTTTTTCTTTTGAAAGATAATTTTAATCAAAATGTAATCTTGCTTATCTATATTTTACCCTTTTTTTCTAATTTATTCAAGAGTAATCTGCGAATTATTGCAAAATTTTGAATAATTCTTGATCCAAATACTACAACTGCCGCTAAAGAAAGGTCAACTCCGAGCGATTTTCCAAGATATACCAGCGCAATTGCAACAATGGAATTGAAAAATAATCCCGTCAAAAAGATTTTAAGATTGAAGTTTTTTGAAATTGACGCGCTTATTCCGCCACACACCGAATCCATAGCCGCTAAAATTCCTATCGCAACATACAAAGAGTACGCACTGGGTATATGAATATTGGTAAGTGCGGCAATAACAACGCCCACAATAACTCCTATAATTACACCGCTCACTGCCCGTCACCCCCACTCTCAGAAATAACAGGCGTAGCATATTTATAATTTACAGTTCCTGTATAACGTGGTATTTTAACCTTGTCGAGTGTCTTTACCTCTACACCTATGCCTACCGAGCTAAACAAGTCCCGCAACCCGCCACGCATATTAACTGCCGCCTCAAGCGTTTTAGGATCACCAATTACACAAATTTCATACGGCGGCGCCATTTTCTGCTCATTTACCGTTATAACCGGTCCGACACAGCGTATTGGCGTTGTAGATATAATGCGCTGACCATTAATTGAATATGCCTCTGCACCTGCAGCCGCAAGCTCTGTAATAGCAAGACGCAAATCACTGTCATGGATTATAAGTGCCTCGTTTTCTATAACACTCGCTCCCGATATAGAAGGATAGGTGCTGTCTGAGAGTGTGAGTATTATACCGGGCCCCTCAGCCTCTGTAAGACCTGCCAAAACCTCGCTTCGTTTAAGCTGCTCTGACATAATCTTAGTATAATCACTGCTGTCCTCAGCTTGTTTACGATACTGATTAAGGTCATTTTGTGCACTGTAAAGCTGAAGATATAAATCAGCATTTTTTTCTTTTTCTTTTCCAAGCTCGAGCGCAAGCTCTTCAGCTCTTTGAGCCTTGCTTGACTCGACTGCTACATTTTTTCGCACGCTCGAAAGCTGTGTAGTTATTACAAAGGCTAAAATGGCGCAAACAACGCCAAGGGCAACCTGTGCCTTTATGTTTCTTCTGCTCATTACAATCCCTCGCATTTGCTAATTATGGTCTGTAATAGGCTTTACTGTCAATACGCAAATCTATTTCTCCTCTGGCATTCGGGGAAAGCTGGTTATATGCAATCTCCGTGAAAGTCAAGAGCTTTCGGTCCAAATTCTTTGATTCGCCGCAAAATACTGTCAAACGATTTTCAAATTTAAATTTGACATCTACCATATTGGTTACATCAAGAAGATTTACACCTTTATAAAATTCCGTTTTCTCAAGTTCACCTATGTATAATAATATTATATCAAATTTTTCTTGTGAGTCAATGCTTATTTTGTTTCCCGGCGAAAAATCTTTTAACTCGCAACCCACAATTTGGATACAACCCTGCGGAGCCTCATACACGACCTCCAAAGCTCTTGCATCTTCGTCTATAAGGGCGTATCCTCCATAAAATTCAAAATACGCTGCCGCGTGACTTTCTGTAACCTCGATTACAATTTTATTTGGCATTTTTCGTTTTACTTCCACACTTTTTATATACGGCATCCAGCTTATTCTTTCGCTTGCATATGAAGTGCTTATTTTAAACGTATTTGCTCCCTCGTATATCTCGCTTTGCGCAGTTATCGCATCAGCACTGACATGCGAATTGCCAACAACCTCTATCTGCGAAATATTAAACCATGGCGTCATAAACATAATTATTGCGCACACACTAAATAAAAGAAGCAACAAAAGAAACGTTCTGAAAAATATCCTTCTTTTTCTCTTTTTTTTCTGTCTTTTTATATGTCTTGCGCGGATATCTTCGTTTTCTCTTTGCTTTATTTTTCTTTTTCTTCTTATTTGTCTTTCCCTTTTTGACTCTGCATCAAAAACATCGTTTCTCACTTTGTGCTTTTCATCCCTTTCTTCGCTATGCGTGCGTTTTTCTTTATTGCCTCGTTATTTTTGCTCCAATTCCTCTGAGAGTCTTTTCAAAATTTTCGTACCCTCTATCAATATGGTATACATTACTTATAATTGTGCGCCCATTTGCCGCAAGTGCCGCTACCGCAAGCGCCGCACCTCCGCGCAAATCCATCGCACAAACATTTGCACCGCTAAGCTCATTTACTCCGCGCACAACTGCCGTTCTTCCATCTACTGTTATATCTGCGCCCATACGGCACAGTTCATATACATGTTTATATCTGCTTTCAAATATGTTTTCAACAAAAATACTTGCCCCGCACGCCAAAGTCAGCGCCGCCATGAGCGGTGACTGTGCATCGGTAGGAAAACCCGGATACGGTAGTGTGCGTACTATCTTCACCGCCTCTAATTTTTTAGGCGCAACATGCACAATTCTATTAGCTGATACATACAGCTTTGCTCCGTACTGCTCGGCAACAGATAAAAACGCCTCCATATGCGAGGGTATAACATTTTTAAGTTCTACAGTTCCACCCGCAGCTGCGCTGCACGATAGATACGTCGCAGCTGCAATTCTGTCGGGAATTACGCTGTGCTCTGTATCGCCAAGCTTTTTTACGCCCTCAATTTGTATAACACTTGTTCCTGCGCCTATAATTTTTGCACCCATTGAGTTTAAGTATTTTTGTAAATCCTCAATTTCAGGCTCTTTTGCCGCATTTGTAATAACCGTAGTTCCCTGCGCCAAAGCTGCAACAAGCATAATATTCTCCGTTGCGCCTACGCTTGGAAAATCAAGATGAATGGTCGCAGGAATAATTCTGTCACAACTGCATTTTATGTATCCGTGTTCTTCTTCTATGTCTACTCCGAGCTGACGAAATGCCGAAAGATGCAAATCAATTGGCCTTGGTCCAAGCTCGCACCCTCCCGGAAGCGCCGCTATCGCTTTTCCAAAACGTGCAATCACTGCTCCCAGAAAAATTACGGACGAGCGCATCTCATGCATAAGTTTTTCAGGTATTTCAAATCCACACGCACCGGACGAGTCAACTGTAAGCGTGCCGTCCTGCATCTGCACATCGCAGCCTAAGTGCCTTAAAATATTAACAGATGCACGCACATCCTTTAAATCAGGACATGAATGTATAATATTTTTTCCACCATTTAAAATTGTTGCCGCCAAAATCGGAAGCACAGCATTTTTCGCGCCATGCACACAGATTTCACCTTCAAGTGGGATACCACCCTCTATAACAAGTTTATCCATCACTTTATATACACCTCCGCTCAGACTGCTTAATTTCTTTGCTATACATATTATGCAGCCTAATCGGTGTGCGTTACTTTCTTACCACGCTACACGCAAGCTCATATATTTTTTTAGAAGCATCTTTTGTGCCAATTTTTTTTGTATTTTGCTGGAGAGTGGCAATTCTATCTTTATCATTAAGCAAAACCCCAAGCGTCTTAGAAAGAGTATCCGCTCCCAGCTCATCTTCTGTAATCATTATTGCCGCACCTTTGTCGGCAAGAGCTTTTGCATTTGTATACTGATGGTTATGAGCAACATTGGGCGACGGTATCAGTATGCTCGCCTTGCCAAGCGCGGTAATCTCGCTTATGCTTATTGCACCTGCGCGACCGATTACAACATCAGCAGCCGCAAGCGCTTTATCCATATCATATATATAGTCACATACGCGTATATTTTTATGATTTTCCAAATTTATGCCGCGATTTTTGATTTCGGTCATTACCTCATCATAATTACGCTTGCCCGTGCCGAACATAAGCTGAATTTTATCCTCTTTTACAAGCTCCTCAATATAGTCAACAGCCGCATCATTTATTCTCTTTGCTCCAAGGCTTCCGCCAAAGCAGAGCACAAATGGTCGATTGTCAAGTCCAAGAGCGGCGCGCGAAACATCCTTATCGGCACAAAGTATCTGTTCTCTTACGGGATTGCCCGTAAAAACGCACTTTTCTTTTGCTTTCAAATACTCTTTTGTCTTTTCAAAGCTCGTTGCAATATATGTAGCATATTTTTGCGAAAGCTTTACTGTCACACCCGCAAACACGTTTTGCTCATGTATGATTGACGGAATTTTAAGCGAAGCTGCCGCCGACATAACAGGGCCACTTACATAGCCCCCTGTGCATATAACGACGTCGGGTTTAAAACTTTTGATTATTTTTTTACTTTCGCTTATAGCACGAATTGTCTTTAAAATCACTTTTACATTTTTTAAAGTGAGCGAACGCTTAAAACCTTCGATATCTATAAACTGCATATCAAAACCGGCTTTAGGTACAAGCGTTTCTTCCATATTGCCTTTTTTGCCAATAAACAGTATTTCACATTTTTCGTCTACACTTTTTGCATACGATGCAATTGATAGTGCAGGATTGATATGACCGGCTGTTCCGCCGCCCGCAAACAAAATTCTCATTTTGTATCTCCCCGCTTACTTTTTTTATTCACATCACCGGGCCGGATTGTATTGACTGTTTGCCGCGATATGTTAAGAAGTATTCCCATACATCCTAAAAGTATCAGAAGCGATGTGCCGCCATAACTGAAAAACGGAAGTGCCATACCAGTTGTCGGTACAGACGAGGTTACCACCGCCACATTGACAGCGACCTGTATAGCAATAAGGCTTGTTATTCCCGTTGCTAAAAGTGTACCAAACATATCAGGTGCCTCCTGGGCAATTCTGTATCCCTTCCAGATTAAAAATCCAAAGAGCGCCAAAACGAGAGCCGCTCCTAAAAGTCCAAGTTCTTCACACACTATCGCAAATATAAAATCGTTTTGTGGCTCGGGCAGATACAAAAACTTTTGTCTGCTCATACCAAGTCCAAGACCGAAAATTCCTCCCGAGCCTATCGCATAAAGCGAATTTACAATCTGAAAGCCTGCATCGGAGGTGTCGGCAAACGGGTCTAAAAATGTGATGACACGCTCGAGCTGATATGGCTGTTTGTAAATCATAAATCCAAGCACCGGAAGCGCAAGGCAACCCAAAAGTATAAAATGCTTCATTCTTGCCCCTGCTACGAGCAAAAGTACGCAACCAACGCCACATATTACGAGTGTTGCGCTAAGATGCGGCTCTTTTAAAAGCACCAGTGAAAAAACACCCAGTATTACAAGGTATCTTAAAAGACCTTCTTTAAACTTTTTTATATTATCCTTTATTATAGACAGGCTATAAGAAAAATATATAATTATCGCAACCTTCACAACCTCGGACGGCTGAAGAGTGCTTATACCAATATTAATCCAGCGACGCGCACTGTTTCTTACAATACCTATGCCGGGAATATACACTGCAAACAATAAAATCAAACTGCCACCAAGTATCAAAAGCGCATACTTTGAGTATTTGTGATAGTCAACGCACGACACCACAAACATAGCCGCAACGCCAATTACAGCAAAAATACCCTGACGGGTTATATAATAATAAGGATTGTTCTGATACGCACTTGCCGCTGGTGCGCTTGCCGAAAATACCATAATAAGTCCAAAAACTACGAGTATTATTACAGTAAGCATAAGCGATGTATCAAAGCTTTTTTGATTGATTCTGTCAGCTTTTGAAGGTAGTATGCTATGTATATCGCGTCTTGTTTTTGATTTTCTTTTATCAGGAGGCATATTTGTCTTTCTCTTTGCCGGCGCAGATGCTCTTGCCATTCTGCTTTTTGCCGGTACTGTTTTTCTTTTTTGCGTCATACGTTTACCTCCTTTTAATAATTTTTACTCTCATGTATCTTATGCCAAAATCGGCAATATCGAAAAATAAGCCAATATGCAAAACAGTATTGTAACTATGCTAAATACTGTTACTATTTTTACTTCCTTCCACCCACACATCTCAAAGTGATGATGAATAGGGCTCATTTTAAATATCCTTTTTCCTGTAAGCTTAAATGATGCAACCTGAAGCATTACCGAAAGTGCCTCGGCCACATATATAATTCCCGCAATGACTAATATAAGCGGCATTTTTAAAACTATTGACGAAGCTGCAAGTGCTCCTCCCAAAAACAAAGAACCTGTATCACCCATAAATACCTTTGCAGGATAATGATTAAATACTAAAAATCCTATGCAGCCGCCAAAAAGTGCCACCATAAATACGCAAAGCTCTCTGTTTCCCAAAAGAAATGCTGCCAGCGCAAAAAACAATGACACTATCGCCGTTACACTCGTTGCAAGACCATCAAGCCCATCTGTAAGGTTTACGGCATTTGTAAAACCTACCATTATAAAAACAACAAAAACTATGTAAAACCATCCAAGATTTAACGTGCTGTTTGTAAACGGAATATAAATATCTGTTTGCAGTATATCAAGTGCGCCAAGCACCACAACAAACGCAACTGAAAATGCAACCTGAAGCGCAAACTTCTGAATTGCAGTAAGCCCGAGATTTCTTTTCAGCACAACCTTGATAAAATCATCAGCAAAGCCAATGAGCCCAAAACCAAGCGCAAAAAGCATAACCGTAACCGTAGAAGAATCGCGCACAAAAAATACGGTTGCGCCAAGTGAAGCGAGTATAAATATAATGCCTCCCATTGTAGGCGTACCCGATTTTTTCTGATGCCATGTTGGTCCGTCTTCTCGTATTTGCTGACCAAACTTTAGTCTGTGCAAAAACGGTATCAACACAGGTGCAATTATAATACATATTAAAAATGCAATGCCAAACGTCAAAAGGTACGGCATAAAAATAGCTGTTTGCTCATTAGCCATTGTAAAAAATCTCTCCTTCTTACTTTTGTCTTTCAAAATACGATATAAAAATTACAAAGCGTTAAAACATCTTTTCAATTGCTTGTGTAATCTGTTCAAACTTCATCCCGCGCGACGCCTTTATAAGCACCGCATCGCCCTCACACAAAAAATTTCCAAGCTCACTTATGAGCTTTTCATTATTTTCAAAATGGAGGGCATTTTTTTCGCTCATTCTCTCATCTGTGGCACCCTTAATTATGTTTTGTGCTTCCTTTCCGACGCTCAAAATTATATCAACACCTATGTTTGCCGCCTTTTTGCCAACACCTTTGTGTGCATCAGGCGCAAAAGAACCCATTTCAAGCATATCACCCAAAATCGCAATATGACGCTTTGCCTCTATATTGCAAAGCACCGAAAGTGCCGCCTCCATAGATGTAGGCGACGCATTATAGCAGTCGTTTATAACTGTAATGCCACCGATTTTTCGTATATCCATTCTCATCTTTGATGGCGAAAAAGAAGCAATCCCTTCAGCTATCATATCGTCACAAATGTTAAAACTTTTTGCCACAGAAAATGCACAGAGTGCATTGTATATGTTGTGCTTTCCGGGAAGGTTAACCCTTATGTGCGTGTTTTTATCCTCATATGCCACATCAAACTCGCAGCTGTCCTCGTTTAATACAATATTTATCGCCCTGTAATTTGCATTTTCATTGTCAATGCCAAAGGTTTCACATTTACTTTTGCACTCTGCTTTCAAAAGCATATCATCGTCACAATTTATAAAGAGCATATTTTCTTTATCAAAAAAGTCTGTAATTTCAAGCTTTGCCTCTAATATTCCCTCTCGCGAACCGAGATTTTCAATATGTGACATACCGATATTTGTTATAATCGCTTTATCAGGCTTTGCAATAGATGCAAGGTGGTGAATTTCACCAAAATGGTTCATGCCCATCTCAAGCACAGCTATATCGTGACCTTTTTCAAGGTTGAACACCGTAAGCGGCAAGCCTATGTCGTTATTAAAATTTCCCTGAGTTTTAAGGACATTGTATTTTTGTGAAAGCACCGACGCTACCATATCCTTTGTTGTCGTTTTACCAACAGAGCCTGTCAGGGCAACGACGGGTATACGATGCTTTTCCAAATAAAAACGCGCAAGGTCAGCAAGTGCTTTTTTTGTATCCTTTACCCTTATAAGCGCTTTATCACAAGATATCTTTATATCTTTGTGCGCGAGTGCACAGACTGCGCCCGCATCAAAAGAAGCACTTATAAACTCATGTCCATCAAAAGTTTCCCCTTCAAGTGGTATAAAAAGCATATTTTCTCCGCTTTTACGGCTATCCGTTGTCACATTTTCAATTATTATATCTTCATTTCCACACAAAAGAGTGCCGCCCGTAGCGCAGATTATTTCCTTTATGCTGATTGGCTCCATAAATATCTCCTCAGTCCTGACTATGAATTCATTTTCTCCAAAACCTCATGCACAACCTCACGCTCGTCAAAATGAATTGTGCCGTCCTTTAAAATCTGGTACGTTTCATGACCCTTTCCCGCAAGCACAATTATGTCATTTTTCTTTGCATGCGTCAGTGCATACTCTATTGCATCGCGTCTGTTTTGTATGCGTACATATTCACAGCCACTTTCAATAACGCCATCCATAATATCATCAATTATTTTGTCAGGCTCTTCGCTTCTCGGATTATCAGATGTTACAACCAAAAAATCCGAAAGAGAACCCGCTGTCTTTCCCATCTTGGGACGCTTTGTCCTGTCGCGGTCACCGCCACAGCCAAACAAAGTAATCAAACGTCCCTTCTTAAACTCATTTACGGTAGAAAGTATATTTTCAAGTCCGTCGGGTGTGTGGGCATAGTCTATAATTACGGTAAAATCTGTATCAGTCCCTACAATTTCAGCTCTTCCCTTTACTCCTTGCGCCTTTGAAAGCACACCAAGACACGAATTTATATCAAAGCCAAGCGTTATTACAGTGCCGAGCGCTGCAAGTGAGTTATATACAGAAAATTTACCTGGAATTGAAAGCTGCGCCTTATATTTATTGTTATCATAATTTAAGTCATAGCGTACACCTCTGGCATCTATGCTTATTAGTTCTGCTCGCATGTCTGCCTCTATGTCAACAGCGTATGTGAGAGTATTTTTATCGCACATTTTTGCCAGGCGTACACCGTACTTATCATCAACATTTATTACGGCATTTTGGCTCATGGGGAACAACTTGCTTTTGGCCACAAAGTAATTTTCCATAGTTTCATGAAAATCAAGATGGTCTTGTGTCAGATTTGTAAATACTGCCGTATAAAACTCACATCCTGCGACACGGCAAAGCTCAAGTGCGTGGCTTGATACCTCCATTACGACACAATCAGCACCCTCATCTGCCATTTGTGAAAACAGCTTATAAAGTTCAAACGACTCAGGTGTTGTGCGCTCGGTCGGAATAACCTTTTCTCCAATCATATTCTGGTTTGTACCGATAAGTCCTACCTTCATGCCGTGCGCTTCAAGCATAGCCTTTATAAGATACGTTACCGTTGTTTTTCCGTTTGTTCCCGTAACACCGATAAGCTTAATATCTTTAAGCGGATTGTTAAAGTACGCCTTTGACATATATGCCAGTGCAAGACGCGTATCGCTTGTATACAAAACGGGCACATCTGCGTCTACTTTATCACTTGCAACAATTGCTGCTGCGCCGTTTTGGATTGCACTTTGGACGTATTTATGTCCATCTGTAGCATAACCCTTTATGCACACAAACACATCGCCTTTTTTTACGCTGCGAGAGTCGTATGCAATACCGCTGACTTCTGTATCATCCGTATTATAATTGTTTATTTCAAGACCGCATAAAAGCTTTGAAAGCTTCATAGCTATCTCTCCTTTCACGACAACATGAATACCAAAGATTAATCTCCGTCCATATATATAAACTCGACGCGTACCGTCGATGCCGGATTAACCTTAGTCCCTGCAGGCGGGTCCTGCTTGCTTGCCGGCGAGCTTTCCGATTCTGCCGCAGCCCCGATAATCTCTATATTCAATCCCGCGTCCAAAATCGTTTTTCTGGCATCTGCGGCGCTCATGCCCGCAACATCAGGCACGCTTATTTGCGCTATTTCGTCCTCTGTTGTATATATAATTACAGTTGAGCCTTTTGCAAGCGTTGCACCAGGTTTTGGAAGCTGCTGCACTGCAGTTTCTCCATCTCCAACAACCTTTATTGCAAAGCCATTTGCGGCGAGCTGATTTTTTGCTTCATTAAGTTCAAGTCCCCTTACTTCTGGAACGTTTGACTGCATTATTGCAAGCTCATTTCCGGTAAGTGTTTTTTCATATCCCATATAACGAAGCGTATCTTCAAGAATATTTCTTACAACAGGCGCGGCAATCTGGCTTCCCTGATACAAATCGCCCGTAGGCTCGTCAATTGCCACTATACATATGAGCTCGGGATCATCAGCAGGCGCAACACCTATAAACGATGCTACATATTTTCTGTTTCCGCGCGGCTGTTTTTCGGATGTTCCCGTTTTTCCGCCTATTCTGTAGCCCTCAATCTTTGCGCCCTTACCTGTTCCCTTGGTTACAACACTTTCTATATATCCACGCATTATCTGCGAGGTTTCTTCTGAAACTATTTTTCTTACAAGCTCCGGCTCAACAGTTTTGACAACATTACCGTCGGAATCAAGAAACTGCTTTACTACGTGAGGACGCATAAGATTTCCGCCGTTAACAACTGCCGAAATGGCAGCACATAACTGAAGCGGTGTAACCTGAAATGTCTGTCCAAACGAGCATGTTGCAAGCTCTACCTCATGCATATCACTTTCCCTGAAAAATACACCCGAGCTTTCGCCTACAATGTCAAAGCCCGTCTTGGCATCCATGCCAAAGCTTCTGAAATATTTACAAAAAGTTGAAACGCCAAGTCTTCTTCCAAGCTCCATAAGCACGGGGTTACAGGAATTTTGAAGCCCCTCTTCAAGCGTTTCAATGCCATGTCCTGCCGTTTTCCAGCAGTGTATAGGCTGCCCGCCAACAACTGTAACACCTGAACAGTTAAACGTTTCATCTGTCCTTACAACACCTTCTTCAAGCGCCATAGCATAAGTAAGTATTTTAAATACCGAGCCAGGCTCATACGTATCTGTAACGGCTTTATTTTTCCATAGCTTTTGAAGCGCAGTATTTCTTGCGCTGCTGCGCTCCTCCTGCGGAAGTGCGTCAATAGAATCAACTATCTCCTGAATATTTAATTCAAACGGCTGATTAAGGTCAAAATCCGGCTTTGTAGCCATTGCAAGCATTTCGCCTGTTTTTGGCGACATAACTATTGCAAATGCGCCTTGCGCAGGCTTGTTTTCCTCATACGCCTGTGCAAGATGCTTTTCCGCAAAATGCTGTATAGTTTCATCAATCGTTAAAACTATGCTCATGCCGTCCTGCGAGTCATATTTTTGTTCATATTTATAGGGCATATCAACTCCGGCTGCATTTTTGACCGATATAACACGTCCTGCAATACCCGACAATTCATCGTCATATGCCTTTTCTATGCCATAAAGCCCCTGATTATCCGTTCCTGTAAAACCAAGCACGTGAGAAGCAAAATTTCCATAAGGATAATAACGCTTTGTATCCTCTTCAAGTCCTACACCTGCAAATGCCTTCTTTGTATCAGCATTTGCTTTAAGCGCACGTATCTGGTCAGTTTGTTCACTTTCCACCTTACGCTTGATTATTTCATACGCAGAGTTTTTTGTCACCTTTTTATACACATCGTCATAGCTTAGCGAAAGAATCTCGGCAAGCTTTGTCGCAACAAGCTCAGGCTCTCCCGCTTTTTTTATTTCATTAGGCGATACCGTAACCATTTCAACCGATGCGCTCACTGCGAGTTCTTTTTTGTTTCTATCATATATTGTTCCACGCTTGCTCGTTATAATACTGTCGCGCGTCTGCTGCTGAACAGCCGCCTTTTTAAGCTTTGCTCCGTCAACGGTCTGCAGCCATGCCACCCTGACAACAAGCAATACAAATAAAGCGCAAAACGCGAGCATAAACCACATTATTCGTTTTTTTACACTTCTTTTAGGAACCTGCATCGTCCTACCTCCAAATAACCCAAAAGTAAATTTTGCCAAATATCAATAGAAATGCAAATAAAGCAAAACACTGTTTGCACCTTAAAAGCGCAAAAATACTTTGCTTTTGCTTGTTTTTTACTACATACAATTTTTATGCTTTATAACAAAAAGCGAGACCAAGAGATTTACTTTTTTTAAATCGCTTCAGGGCCTCACTTTCCAAAGTTACTTTTTAAATGGATTTATTTGCTATTATAATATAATATCAGTTAACTCCAAATATGCCAAAAAGATTTCTTATGCTGCTTTGTATGTTTTGTGCAAGCTCAACGCTCACGTTGCGCGCTGCTACCTTTTCAACATAGTCATTCTTTTGTATGTTTATGTATACTGTCTGAGTTTTTTCAGGTCTGCTCATTGCAAATTTGGTCGCTGCAGCTTCTTCGAGTTTATTTAAATCAATTACCCTCTCAGCCGCAATCTGTGCCTGTTTTGTTTCGCTTTGTGCCTGCTCAAGACGATTTTCAAGGCGGTTTATCTCGCTGCTTTTTTCATAAAGACTCACTTCGCGGCTTACAAGACAAAAAGCTACTGCAAATATAATTGCCATATAAAATATTGCAACCGCAACATTTACATTCTTTGCTTTTGCACGCGACCTTTCGGCGCGCAGAGCTTCAGCTTTTCTTCTTAAATCTGACTGCTTAGGCTGATACTGCGGCTTATAAGCAGGCTGAAGTGCAAGATTTCCGTTTGTACGCACTGTTTGCGACCTCCCTTTGAAAATTTTTCTATATACTAGTATTTTTTACAAATTCATATCATATGTATTTATTAAAGCTTTTCTATAACTCTAAGCTTTGCACTTTTTGAGCGCGAATTATTTAAAAGCTCTTCATCTGATGCTGTAACAGGCTTGCCCGTAAGCACCTTCACCTTCGGTTTGTTGCCGCATACGCAAACGGGAAACTCTTTTGGACAAGTACATCCCGACGCAAGCGATAAAAACTCTTCCTTTATTATTCTGTCTTCGAGCGAATGGAAGGTAATCACCAAAAGCCTTCCGCCCGGATTAAGTCTTGAAACAAAATCATTTACAACACCTTTTAAAATTTCAAGCTCTCCGTTTACTTCAATGCGTATTGCCTGAAATGTACGCTTTGCGCTGTTACCACCCGTCATACGCGCACCCTTTGGAATTGCGGCATTTATAACCGACACAAGCTCGAGCGTCGTGTTTATCGGCTTTACATCGCGCTTTTCTACAATAAACTTTGCCACTCTTTTTGCCCAGCGCTCCTCGCCATATTTGAAAATAATTTCCGAGAGGCGTTCTTCATCGTAATTGTTTACAACCTCATAAGCACTAAGTTCTCCCGACTGGTCCATTCTCATGTCAAGCGGCGCGTCCTTCATATAGCTAAAACCACGGCTTGCCTCATCAAGCTGATGAGAAGAAACTCCCAAATCAAGAAGCGCTCCGTCTATTTTGTCAATTTCAAGTGTGTCTAAAACCTCATTTATATTTTTAAAGTTGTTTTTTACAATACAAACCCGCTCGCCAAATTTTTTAAGCCTTTCACTTGCGGCTTTTATGGCATTATCATCGCGGTCAATTCCGATAAGGCGACCATCCTGCGAAAGATGTGCGGCGATTGAGCTACTGTGCCCTGCTCCTCCGAGCGTGCCGTCAACATAAATACCCTCAGGCTTTATATTAAGATATTTTATACATTCATCATGCATAACGGGTATATGCTTAAACTCCACTATGCATCACCGCCTAAAAGTCCATTCCGATTGAGCCCATACTGTCAAGTACGTTTTCAAGCGTAATTTCCTTGTCGCAGTATTCGCTCCATGTCTTCGAATCCCAAATTTCAATACGGCTTCTTACGCCAAGAACCTTGACATCCTTTTCAATATTTGCATATTCTCTTAAATATGAAGGAATATTGATTCTTCCAAGCTTGTCCACTTCACATTCGACAGCGCCCGAAAGGAAAAATCTTGCAAATGCTCCCGCCTGAGGATTTGTTGTAATAGGAAGGCTTGAAAGCTTTTCCTCAAACTTTGCCCATTCATCACGCGAATACACAAACAGACATTTTTCCGTGCCCTTTGTGACATAGAAAATCTCGCCCAATTCATCCTTTCTGAATTTGGACGGAACAATCATTCTGCCTTTGGCATCTATATTGTGACTGTATTCGCCTA
>JAZNVH010000031.1:0-77351 GCA_045592745.1 Candidatus Aphodoplasma sp.
TCCTTCTCCGCCAAGGAAAACACAATTTAAAATTGTGTTTTCTTTTTTTATGTCAAAACTTTTTCAAAAAAATTTATTTTAAGTATTGCTTTTTTTGAGATTTTATGATAAACTAATTCTCGCAAAGCGAACATATGTTTGTTTTTTTGGAAAGGAGAAAAATATGATAAATTCTAAAATTAGCACAAACTCAAATAAACAACCTGCTGATTGGGGGTTTTTCTTCCTAAGCGGATTGACAGGAAATTCGCCTAACAACTTCTATAAAATCCAAGTTGAAAAAACAAAAAATACCTGCAAAACCTGTCTAAACATGGATAATAAAATATTTTTAATTAAAGAGGCTGTTATTGGCAAAAACTTTCCGCCATTTCACTCTAACTGCGCTTGTAGAGCTATCGACAAAAACAATAATCCAGTAATCTTGTGGTCACAAAAATTTGTCAGTTCCATGGAACAAAGCTATGGCTTTACAAAAAAAGAAAGCGAAATTATTTTACATGCTTATACATTGCTTATGGATGAAATTAACGGAATAGATATGACTAGGCAAGAAAAAATCCACTATATTTTCTCAAATTTAGCAGCTTTATGTAAAAGCTATTCAAGCAAAGACATAAAATGGTGGGCGATTGCCAATGTTCCTTCTACGGAACAAGTTATGGGCCATCTAGTTGAATTAGGCATGGAAATCGGCGAAATAAATCTTTTATATGAAGCCATAAATAGACAGCACAGTAGTACAGACAAAAACATCAAGAAAGACTTTGCCCATGAATTAATACAATATGCGCTTTTTGCCAACTATTCATTTATACATAATATTCTAGATATAGCTCTAGGCGATATGAATTCGCTTGGAAGTTACAAAGGCGATGTTTTTTCTTCGTATATGGATATAAAAGATATGAACTCTGATATTGATGGTATAAACGTTTACAACCGAATGTTGTCTAATAACAAAGGATTTATAGAAACAATTGTAGAATATAACACTAATGTAAATAACGGAAAAATTAATCGCGTTGATGAATTTTTAAAATTTTATGGTAATGGTGACTCCCAAAAAGGCTTACAATATATCAAAAATGATTTAATGAATGTTGACAGAGGTGCACATTTTATTAGTGGAACATATAAATTTGGTATATTAGGTTTTATTTTTGAAACCTTAATTGATATTGAATTCGAAAAATATGCTCATATATCAAAAAATTTTTTACATAATGATTTTCTCGAGGAATTTTTCAAGAAAAACAAAAATGCAAACAAGACCTTCAACGAAGACGAAACTTACGTGAACAGTAAAGAAAATATAAAAAATAAAGAAAGTATAACTAATGTTATGAAAAAGTTTATTAACTACCTAGAAAAAGGAATGAGTAAATGAGAAAGAAATGGCTCATATATAGCATCGTATGTATCTTAATTATATCGTTTATTATATCGTTAATTATTAGAATAAACGATATAATAAACAGAAAAAATTCTATTGGATATATAATAGAGCATCTAAACGATTTTACAGATGATATTCATAATTTGGGATATGATACAAAAGTTGCATATACATTAGGCGAACTCTGGCCGGAGCGCCATTACGACGATACTGCTAAAAATAAAAGTATCGGATATAAAAATCGCGGCATCCTCATTTTATATAGCAACAACACAGAGTATCACTTTGATATTGGATTTGATAGTGGCAAAATTAAAAAGAGTGATTTTTCCGTTGTTATATCAAAAACACCAGAAAAAGATTTTAATATATTAGATACTATTTATCCATACGATATTTCTGTATATTTACTTGGTGAAGAAATAGATAAAAACTCTATTTTTAATCATCCCAATCACTATACTACAAACTTTGATAAATATGATAAATTTTATATGTATGCGCCGCAAAGAGATGAAGCTATCAAACAATATATAGCTATCGAGGAACTGCGCCAAATATATAAAGACTGTATCGAATTACAGAATAAACTTATCAATTTATATACACAAAAGAAAAAGTAAACGTTATGAAAAAAACTCATATAACATAGCTTTGAGCCGTGTTGTGCATATGACTGGCAGAGCTCCTTCTCCGCCACATCTGGGCGTAGCATCTGTTACGCCCAGATTATTTTTTTGTCCATTTTCTACTAACTCTTCCTTGGTGGGTGGGTTGAAATCATAGTCTTTTGTTTTGGCAAAGGTAGATTTGATTTGTATGTAATCTTCATATACGATAACTCTGTCTACCAATGACTCAATCAGTTGTTTGGTGTTAGATAGAGTTTTGTTTTTTAGCATCTTTTGTGCATGCCATAAGGTGTACTCAATATCACTTTGTGATACAGGCGAGTTTTTTCGTGTCTGTTCCAGCTTTCTAAGTTTGCTTTGCAGGTTTGCCTTTTCTTCTTCCATTTTTTCTAGTTTCTCAAACAAGGCTTCTGTACGCTTTTTAATAATCATGGTTATTAGATACTCTATGTCACCCTCAAGACTTTTATTTTTCTTCTCCAACATATATTGTATAGAGCTATGAGAAATAAATCTCTCATAGCTCTTTTTATATAACAAAACTGACCCCGTTCGAAAAACGGAGTCAGTGTGTTGCTTAATGTTTAATTGTACTACAATAATGTCTTTTTAGGACCGTCTGAACAAAATGACTCTGTTCAAAATGCCCGTCTTTTACTTTATTTAATTGAATTGTATATCTGTTCCTGTTTTACAACCGTAGCACTGCTTACCCATTCATCCATAAGCATAGTCTGATATCTTTCAGCCTTGATTGTTGAAATAATAGCATCGCGCACTTGCTCAAGCGGCTCAATCTCGGGATTTGACTCAAGTCTTTTTATAATATGATATCCAAAGCGCGTCTTTACAAGTCCGCTTGTTTCTCCAACAGAAAGTGCATAAGCTGCATTATCAAAATCAGCATCCATCTGCCCGTCATTGTGTCTGAAAGAATATCCCTCATACGAGCTTTCCGAGTCATCTGACATCTCGCGCATCAGTGTATCAAAATCCTCGCCTGCATTTAATCTGTCAAGAATTGACTGTGCCTTTTGTTTCGCCTGCTCATCTGTTGCGTCGCCGTTTGACAGTGCAAGAATATGCTTTACAAATATAGATTCACGCACCATTTCTTCCTTTAAGCTATCATACTTTGCCAAAATTTCCTCATCACTGATAGTATTTATCTTTTCATTTTCAGCTATATACTTTTCCTCAAGCTTCGATGCATACATATAATTTTGCATAATCTTGTCAAATGTATCAGACGAAACCTGCCATATCTTAAGCTGCTCTTTAAAAGCACTTTCACCGCCGTACATATTGACTATGCTCTGTCTTTGCTTTCTGAGGTTCGTTTTATCCTCCTCGGCAAGAACAACGCCTTCCTCTTTTGCTTTTTGCACCTGCACCATAAGTGAAACAGCATCATCAAAGGCCTTTTCCTTTGCGACATCTATTGCTTTTTTATTGTCAATTTCAATAGTTTGCCACGAACTTTCATCTGTTAAATCAAGACTTGATTCCTGCGCAATCATTTCTTTCATAGTACCAAGGAAGAAAGCATATTCCTCTCCTGTAACCTTTTCTCCATTAACGCTGAAAACCTCTCTTTTGTCAATGCCACATCCCACTAAAGATACTATGCACAAAACAACCGCACACACAAGCGCCGATATTTTTTTCATTTTCATATCACATCAGCTCCTTATCTGTTGTTTATAAACTACTTTTGTGCTTATATTATAACAGATTTTTATTTCTACTGCAATTCTTTCATGCTCTGTAATAAAAACTTAATATTACTAAGAAGCTCTTTTTGAATATTGCTTACGCGCCTGAACAGTAAATACGGCCGCTCCCCTGCCGAAAAAAGCGCATTTCCTTTGCTTTGTGATACTGCAGAGGATATAACCCTCATATCAATCTTTGACGGCTCAAATACAAGCATAAGCCCCCTTGATGATTGTGATATTTCAGTTATATACAGTTCTTGAGCCATAGCCTTTATAAGTGCGATATCAATTATATTGCGTACGCTTTGCACAAGATCTCCAAATCTGTCCTCTAATTCCTCCTCAACATCATAACTGTCCTGAAGCGAGGTAATCGCCGCAATTTTTTTGTATATATCTATACGCAGATTTTGATTTTTAATATAGCTTTCGGGAATATGTGCATCAACGGGCAAATCTACCGTTGTGCTTATCTTATCTTCAATAACTTCGCCCTTGATTTCACTCACGCTTTCTTTTAAAAGCTTGCAATACATATCATAACCTACCGCATCCATATGACCATGCTGCTGCGGACCTAAAAGGTTACCCGCACCACGTATTTCAAGGTCGCGCATTGCTATCTTAAAGCCCGAGCCAAACTCCGTAAACTCACGTACTGCGCTAAGCCTTTTTTGTGCTACATCGCTTATGGATTTATCGCGCTGATATGTCATATACGCATACGCAAGACGATTTGAACGCCCAACACGTCCGCGAAGCTGATAAAGCTGCGAAAGTCCCATTTTGTCCGCATTTTCAATGATAATTGTATTCACATTCGGAATATCAAGACCTGTTTCAATGATGGTAGTACACACAAGTACATTAATATTACCATCAAGCATATCCATCATTACATCTTCAAGTTCATCTTCGCGCATTTTGCCGTGTCCTACACCCACTTTTGCCTCGGGCACAAGTTCCTGTATCCTTCGTGCAACAGAGTGTATACCTGAAACACGATTATATAAATAGTAAACCTGACCGCCTCGCGCAATCTCTTTTCGTATCGCGTCAGCAAGTATGTCATCATTTTTCTCCATAACATACGTCTGCACGGGATATCGGTTTTCGGGCGGCTGCGAGATAACACTCATATCACGTATGTTGACCATCGCCATATGCAGCGTACGAGGTATAGGCGTTGCCGTAAGAGTAAGCACATCTACGTTTTTGCGCATTTGCTTGATTGACTCTTTGTGCGCCACACCAAAGCGCTGCTCCTCGTCTACTATCAAAAGTCCCAAATCCTTAAACTCAATATCCTTTTGAAGTAGTCTGTGCGTTCCGATTACTATATCTGTTTCGCCCGTCCTAAGACGCTTTAATGTTTCTTTTTGCTGGGCCGGTGTGCGAAATCTCGACAGCATCTCTACCCTTACAGGAAAATCGCTCATGCGGCGCATAAAATTATTATAATGCTGCATGGCAAGAATTGTAGTGGGCACAAGATACGCCACCTGCTTTGACTCCATTACGGACTTAAACGCAGCGCGCATCGCCACCTCTGTTTTTCCATAACCTACATCACCGCAAAGAAGTCTGTCCATAGGACGCTCTGATTCCATATCCTTTTTTACTTCTTCAATCGAACGCATCTGGTCAGGCGTTTCTATATATCCAAAATTATCTTCAAACTCCCTCTGCCACGGTGTATCAGGCCCGAACGCATACCCTTTTGTGCTTTGACGCTCGGCATACAATTTTATAAGATGCTCAGCAAGCTCGGCAGCAGAGCGTTTTACTCTCTCTTTCGTCTTATTCCAGTCAGCTCCGCCAAGCTTGTTTAAATGCACTTTTTTATCTGTGCCACCAATATATTTATATAATAAGTCAAGCTGGTCAACAGGCACATATAAATTATCTGTGCCCTGATACGAAATCTTTAAATAATCCTTGACAATTTTATCTACTTCAAGCTTTTGTATGCCCTCATAACGTCCTATTCCATGTGTCTGATGAACTACATAATCACCCGGCGATATATCGGCGAAGGACTGAATTTTATTTCCGCTGGCGTTTGCAGCTTTTTTTGACTTTCTCTTGTTTTTAAGAAATATTTCTTTGTCGCTTATAAGCACAAAATTAAGCAGCGGATATTCAAAACCACTTGACAGGCTTCCGTTTGTTATGACTGTCTTGCCTTTTGTAACGGACTCAAGCTTGGGCGAATACACGCACTCTATATTGCGGTTATTAAGCTCTGTGCAAAGGTTTTGTGCCCTGCTTTGACCGCCTGCCAAAATCACTACAGTTGCCTTCTTTTTGTGCCACATTCTAATATCATCACACAAAAAATCAATCTTACCATGAAAAGAGTTTATACTCTTTGTGCCAAAGTCAATGTTTTGCTTGGCATGGTAGTCTATTCCCGAAAAAGATATCGCACAAAGTCCTACCAAGCGCTTTTGTAAAAGCTTTTCTATCACTTCAGAGTAATTTGCATAAAACGGCTTTTTTTCAGGCAATATAATGCCTTTTTCCATAAGCGATGCTATGGTTTCCGAAAAAGTGTCCTCATAAATTTTGGCATTTTCACCTACGCTTCGTGCTTCGTCAATAAAAAACAGCGTATCATCACAAAGCCAGTCAAAAATTGTAGGCACTTTTTTATATATATTAAAAATATATTTATCAAGCGAGGCAAAATAATACTTTTCACAAAGGCTTTCCATATCGGTTCCAAGCTGCTCACGCGCTCTTAGTACGCTGTCTGTCTTTTTTCTTTTAAGCTTTGATAAAGACGTCTTCATAGACTCTAAAAGAGCCTCTTTGCCACTTTCATCAAATATTATTTCGCGGCATGGATATACTCTTACACTTTCAACCTTTTCAAGTGAAAGTTGCGAAGACACATCAAATGTTCTTATCGAATCTATCTCATCATCAAAAAACTCAATTCTTATTGGATTTTCCATACTAGCACCAAAAATGTCTACAATGCCACCACGCACGGAAAACTGACCGCAACCTTCGACAACATCTTCGCGCTTATATCCCATAATAATAAGCTTTTTTGTAAGCTCTTCGACTTTACATATTTCTCCAAGCGCAAAATCTATAATATTTTGTGTAAAATCCTGTTTTGGCGTGCAAAAACCAAGGGCAGCCTCGATGCTTGCAACTACAATACAATTCTCTTTTGTATCTGCAAGACGCGAAAGCGCATGAAGACGTTTTATGCTCATCTCACGGCTCACACTGTCAACATCGTAGTAAATATACTCTCTTGATGGAAAATGCACTACTCTTTCAGGTATAAAAAACTCAAGGTCTTCGCAAAGACTCTGTGCAGCAAGCTCTGTTGGTGTAATTATAAGTGCAGGCAAATCAAGCTTTTTAGTTGCAGCAAAAATAAGGTGCGCGCGCTGTGCACCCACCCCTGCAATTACATTTATCGGCGTAATATTCTCTTTTATACAGCGTATAAGCTCATCAAATTCGCTGCTTTTATCAAACGGCGTCAAAAAGCTTAAACGCTCATTTGCTGCCTCCATCGTCCTCCTCCTTGATTGTTTTGTTAAACTTTGATGCAGCAGCGGTCGCACCAAAACGCATCATTGTAACAAGTGCGTCAGGGCACGTTTTTACTGCCGAAATTATATCATCAGCTTCCTCTTTGGAAAATCTGCCAAGAACATAATCCTTCAAATCATAATCAGCATGCTTTGGTGCTCCGACTCCTATGCGAAGGCGCATAAATTCATCACTGCCAAGCTGGTATATAATCGATTTCATGCCGTTATGCCCGCCTGCCGAACCTTTTGCGCGTATACGCACCGAGCCCGAAGCAATAGATATATCATCATATACTATTATAACATTTTCACACGAAAGCTTGTAATATTCACATATCTCACGTATGCTCTCGCCGCTTAAATTCATAAATGTCTGAGGCTTTGCCAAAATAACCTTTTCGCCCTGAAGCATTCCTTCGCCGATAAGTGCCTTGTGCTTTATTTTATTTACTTTTATATTATATTCTTTTGAAATATAGTCTATCACTTCAAAGCCTATATTATGCCTTGTCATTTCATATTGCTTACCCGGATTACCAAGCCCCGCAATCAAAAACATAACTATGCACCTTTACTTTCCTGATTATATGCCAAAAAGGTCGGTAAACATATGCCGACCCTTTTGACTATGTACTTTATTATTTTTATACAAACAATGTACTTACAGACAAATCTTCATAAATTCTCTCAATAGCCTCTGCAAATACAGGTGCAACTGATATTGTCTTAATTTTGTCGATTTGCTTTTCTTTCGGAAGCGAAATTGTATCAAGAACTAAAAGCTCCTTTATTGGCGAAGCCTGTATACGCTCGATAGCAGGACCTGAAAGAACAGGGTGTGTACAGCATGCATATACTTCTTTTGCACCATAATCAACAAGTGCCTGTGCACCGTTTGTTATAGTACCTGCTGTATCAATCATATCGTCAACAAGGATAACTCTCTTGTCCTTTACATCACCTATAATATTCATAACCTCAGACACATTTGCCATCGGTCTTCTCTTATCTATAATAGCAAGTGGCGCATTAAGACGCTCTGCAAAGTTACGCGCACGTGTAACGCTTCCAAGGTCAGGCGATACTATAACCAAATCATCTCTGTTTGGGAACTTCTCGGCATAGTAAGGCGCCAAAATCGGTGCACCCAAAAGATGATCAAGAGGGATGTTGAAAAATCCCTGTATCTGTGCTGCGTGAAGATCCATTGTCAAAACCCTGTCAGCACCTGCTGTTGTGATAAGATCTGCAACAAGCTTTGCCGAAATCGGATCACGCGCTTTTGCCTTTCTATCCTGTCTTGCATAGCCCATATAAGGTATTACGGCTGTAATACGTCCTGCTGAAGCACGCTTTAGTGCGTCTATCATAATGAGCAGCTCCATCAAATGGTCATTTACCGGCTCAGATGTTGATTGTACAACAAATACATCAGAACCTCTTACAGTTTCCTGAAGATTAACTGAAACCTCTCCGTCACTAAACATTCCAACCTTTGATTTTCCAACCGGAAGCTCCAATTTTTCAGCTATCTTAGCTGCAAGGTCAGGATTAGAATTTGCTGCAAAAATCTTAATATTCTTGCCATGTGTTATCATTTGTCTTGCTTCCTCCTATCTTTCCAGTCCAACTTATTAATTTGTCTGCTTCTTGCAATAGCAAGTGCGCTTTCCGGCACTTCATCAGTGATTGTAGAGCCGGCAGCTATATATGCGTTATCCTTTACAGTTACAGGCGACACCAGATTGGTGTTACAACCGATAAAGGCATTATCGCCAATTGTTGTGCGGTATTTCTTTTTACCGTCATAGTTAACTGTGACACATCCACAGCCAAAGTTTACTTTCTTACCAACGTCACTGTCACCCACATAAGTAAGGTGCGACACCTTTGTTCCTTCATCAAGCGAAGCATTTTTAATTTCAACAAAATCACCAATTTTAACGTTCTTACCGATTTTACTGTTCGGACGAAGATATGCAAAAGGTCCAATATGTGCACCTTCGCAAACCTCGCTGTCAACCATAACAGAGTTTAAAATATCAACACCATCATGTATTTTACAGTTGGTTACAATTGAGTTTGCTCCAACCTTAACATTTTTACCAATTACAGTTCCTGCGCGAAGATGCACATTCGGTTCTATAACGGTATCTTGTCCAATTATAACCCCCGGCTCTATATAAGTAGTTGCCGGTGCCATAATTGTAACGCCGTTTCTCATATGCTCCATATTGATTTTAGAACGCATAATCGCCTCAACCTCAAAAAGCTGAATACGGTCATTTATTCCGAGTATCGCATCAGCATCGTCTGCATCATATGCGCCAACGCGACGTCCCGTCTTTATCAAAACCTCAATTGAATGTATAAGGTTGTTTTTATCCTGTTCACCGGTTAACATATCATAGTTATCAAGCGCATATGAAAGTGCCTCTGAATTAAATATATACATGCTTGAATTAACTTCATTTATATCAAGCTCGCTTTGATTTGCATCTTTTTGTTCAACGATTGAAACAACGTCACCTACGCTGTTGCGAATAACTCTTCCATAACCGTCAGGATTGTCGACAATCGCGGTAATAACAGTCACTTCATTTTTGAATTCCTCATGATACTCTAGCGCACTTTTAAGTGTTTGCACATCGATAAGCGGTGCATCTGCTGGAAGAACAAACACATACGAAGAGGTATTATCAAAAAAGCTACGCGCCTTTTTTACAGCATCAAAAGTTCCTATTGCTTCATTCTGATATACAAATTCCGCTTTGTCCTCAAATGCATTTTCAATATCCTCATATCCTTCTTTTATTACCATAACATTCTTAGCCGAACCAAGCCCGTTTAGTGCATCAAGGACATAAGATGCCATAGGCTTACCAAGCACAGGAAAATTTGCACGGGCAATATCCGACTTCATCTGGGCATTTTCACCTGCTGCCAACACAACGCCAATAATCTCTTTTGCCATACAAAAACCTCCATTGCAATGTATTGATTTATCTTACACTATAATTCTCTCACGTTTTTATGTTTTTTTCAAGGCTTATTTGCATTTTTTTCGAAAAAAGATGTGTTTTTTTGACTTTTATCTCATTTTTTGTAAAAACAACGCCTTTGCCTTGTCTATATCCTGCGAAATTTGATTTGCCAAATTCTCTTTTGAATCAAACCTTTTCTCATCACGCATACGGCAAAGAAAAAATATAGTAATATCTTCATCGTACAAATCCTTGTCAAAATCTATAATATGCGCCTCGACCGACACCTTTGAAAGCTCAAACGTAGGCCTTATGCCTATATTTACAACGCACGGATACTTTTTTGCATCAATAACTGTATACGCCGCATATACTCCATTTTTTAAAAGAAGTACATCTTCGTTAATTTGCATATTGGCTGTCGGAAGTCCCATCTGGCGACCGACGCCGCGGTCATGAATAACTTTTCCCGAAAGAGAGTATTCCCTTCCAAGAAAAGACTGCACATCCAAAACGTTACCCTCACTTATAAGTGACCTGATTTTTGTAGAACTTATAACTTCGCCTTCACACTCCAACGCATCCATTATAACAACATCAAAACCAAGCATAGCCCCATACTCACAAAGCAAGGTCGCATCACCTTCACCCTTGTGACCAAAAGTATAATCAAATCCTGCTACAACACATTTCACATTAAATTTATCTTTAAGCATTTTGGCAAAATCTAACGCACTCATGTTCATAAACTGCACATCAAAATTTTCGAAGTAAACAAAGTCTGCTCCAAGCTTTTCTATATATTCTACTCTTTGCTCATTTGTATATATGCTTTTGTATTCATTATTTGGAAAAATGACCTTTTCAATACGCTGAAAAAACATGTGCACGCCTGCACGCACGCCGCGCTTTTTTGCCTCAATGATTGTCATTTTTATCAGTTCTGTGTGTGCACTGTGGAGTGCATCAAAGCTTCCGAGTGCGAGCACACATCCACCTTTTTTATCAAATTGTCCATTTTCATATACCCTCACAGTCACACCGCCTTCCCGTCAAATCAAAAAATTCTTACACCCAAAACGAAGTCTGCATTTTAAGCTTACCATCAATGAATTTTGAAACGCACAAAAAACTGTCATTTTCATCATAAAGACGATAGCATTTATCAACTACAAGCCCCTCTTTTAAAATTGGTACACCGTTTTTAACCTTACTGGACTCTTTTTGGTCAAGATAAATTTTTTCATATTCAAAAAAGATTTCGTCAGTTTTTATAAGAGCATCCAAAAGCTTTCCCTCATCATGTAGAACCTCAAGCTCTTCTATGGTATAGCTCTGTTTAATATCAAAACCTCCGCTGTATGTACGAACAAGTGAACCCATATGTGCAAAGCACCCAAGATAGCTTCCAATATCGTCACAAAGTGTGCGTATATATGTACCCTTTGAACATTCTATGTCAAGTATGGCGTAGCCTTTTTCCATCATACTATCGTCAATTTCAATAGAATAAATCGTTACGTTTCGGCTTTTTCGCTCGACGCTTTTGCCTTCTCTTGCAAGCTCGTAAAGCTTTTTACCCCCAACTTTTACCGCCGAATACATGGGTGGTATCTGCTCTATATCACCCGTAAAATGCTCACACGCCTTATAAAACTGCTCGCTTGTAACGTTCACGGGCGCACTTTCAATTACGCTTCCTGTACAGTCAAGCGTGTCCGTTCTTTGTCCGAATATAATTTGTGCTCTGTAGCGTTTTTTTGAATCGGTAATATAGCTTGCCGCTTTTGTCGCATTCCCTATACATATCGGCAAAACGCCCGTAGCATTCGGATCAAGTGTACCCGTATGTCCTACGCGGCGTGTGTTAAAAAGCCTTCTTATCGCATATACCATATCGTGTGATGTTTTTCCCTGTGGCTTATTAAGTGCAATTACACCATTCATTTTTTATATTCCTTTACAGTGTTTATAATTTCATCAATAATTTTTTTCTTAGCCATTTCAAAACTCTCACTCATAACAAAACCCGACGCGCGAATGTGACCGCCGCCGCCAAATTTTTCGGCGATTTTTGAAACGTCTATATACTCATTTGAGCGAAGACTTACCTTTATAAGCTCGCTGCCTTCTTTTATAGAAACAGCAATCTCTACACCTTCGACGCTTCGCGCTATATCAACAATATTATCTATTTCCTTTTCGTTTATGCCATAACGCATAAGCATATCATTTGTAACGCACGCAACACCTACAAGTCCATCTGCGTAAAGCGTAACCTCTTTTGCAATCTCGCCTTTAAGACGCATCTGGTCATAGCTTTGCGTATCAAATAAAGCTTTGTTTATCTTTGCCGAGTCTATGCCGCACTCAAGCAGGTCAGCTGCTATACGAAGTGCTTTTGGTGTTGTGTTTGAAAAACGAAAACCACCTGTATCTGCACACATTGCGCTATAAAGATAAAACGCACACTCTTTTGTGATTTCTACGCCGAGCAAGTTTATAAGCTCATAACAAATCTCGCCCGCTGAGCACGCTGACGCATCTACATAATTCATATCTGCAAAACATGAATTTGCATAGTGATGGTCAATATTTATGCTAAGCTTTGTTGTATCCATAAACGCTTTTCTATCGCCAACACGCCCTATATCGCCACAGTCTATACAAATGCAAACGTCATACGGCTCTGCTTTGTCAAAAACATTATACTCACCATGTAAAAACTCCAGATGTTTTGGAAGTTTTTCCGTAGTATAAACCACAGCACTCTTTCCCATGCTTTCAAGCGCATATTTTACTGCATAACACGAGCCCATAGCATCTGAATCGGGGTTTATATGTGGCACGATAGAAAAGGTGTTATATTTTTTTATCGCATCTGCAATTGACTCTAAACTGTTATTCGTCATCTTTGATAACCTCATGCAATATTTTGTTTATCGTTGCGCCATATTCAATCGACGTATCAAGCTCAAATATAAGCTCAGGTGTGTAACGAATGTCTATACGCCTGCCAACCTCGCGGCGAACATATCCTGCCGAAGAGCGAAGTCCCTCAAGCGCCTTTTTCTTTACATCATCATTTCCCATAACGCTCACGCGCACCTTTGCATATCTTAAATCGCTTGTAGCCGATACATGCACAACGCTTGTCATAAGCGGTATGCGTGAATCCTTCAATTCACGCACAATCTCGCTTATCGTGCGCATAAGCTGTTCATTTATTTTATTAATTCTGTTCTGAGACATATCAAACTCTCCATTCTGCGCTGCTTACTGCTTGATTTCCTCCATGATAAAGCACTCGATGATATCGCCGTCCTTGATATCGTTAAACTTCTCAATACCAATACCACATTCATATCCGCTCATAACCTCTTTTGCGTCATCTTTAAAACGCTTTAAGCTGTTTAATACACCTTCATGGAATACTATGCCGTCACGCACAACACGAACCTGTGCATTACGTGCAATTTTTCCGTCTACAACGTATCCGCCTGCGATAGTACCTACGCCCGAAACCTTGAATGTCTGCCTTACCTCGGCATGACCTAAGATGCTTTCCTTGAACTTAGGCTCAAGCATACCCTTCATGGCTGCCTCGATTTCCTCTATTGCATCATAAATAACACGATAAAGTCTTATATCGACATCGCCACGCTCATATGCACCGCGCGCAACAGTATCAGGTCTTACGTTAAAGCCGACAATAATTGCATTTGATGCCGATGCAAGCATAATATCTGTTTCATTGACAGCACCTACACCGCCGTGAATAGTTTTTACTCTTACTTCCTCGTTTGAAAGCTTCTCAAGCGACTGGCGAACAGCCTCAACAGAGCCTTGTACGTCTGCCTTTACTATAATCTTAAGCTCTTTGACCTCACCTTCGTGAATCTGATCAAAGAGGTTGTCAAGCGATATAACCTTGCGGGCATTGAAAGTTTCCTCTTTTTGTGCAAACTTTCTTGCCTCTACAACGGCTCTTGCACGTTTTTCATCTTCAACTGCGTAGAATACATCGCCACCGTCAGGAGTTTCCGAAAGTCCCAAAATCTCAACCGGAACAGACGGACCTGCTGACTTTAGAGTTTTTCCTCTGTCATCCATCATTGCACGAACCTTGCCTGTAGTAGTGCCGGCAACAATGATGTCGCCTGTTTTAAGTGTACCATTCTGAACAAGCACTGTTGCAATAGGTCCGCGAGCACGGTCAAGACGTGCCTCGATTACTGTACCCTGCGCATGACGGTTTGGATTTGCACGAAGCTCCTGAATATCCGCTGTCAAAAGTACCATTTCCAAAAGTCCGTCAATGTTTGTTCTCTGTTTTGCCGAAACCTCAACAAATATTGTATCGCCGCCCCACTCCTCAGGAACAATGCCGTACTCTGTCATTTCCTGCTTGATTCTGTCGGGGTCTGCGCCGTCTTTATCAATTTTATTTATTGCAACAATAATGCTTACCTCTGCAGCTTTGGCATGGTTAATAGCCTCAATAGTCTGGGGCATAATTCCGTCATCAGCCGCAACAACCAAAATCGCAATATCAGTTACCTGTGCACCGCGCGCACGCATCGCAGTAAATGCCTCGTGTCCAGGTGTATCAAGAAATGTAATATCGCGGTCATTTATGCGTACACGATACGCACCTATATGCTGTGTAATACCGCCTGCCTCGCCGCTTGCAACGTGAGTTTCACGGATAGCATCAAGAAGTGATGTCTTACCATGGTCAACGTGTCCCATTACAACAACTATGGGTGAACGCGGCTCAAGGTCTTCCTCTTTATCCGCCTCTTCAAACTCTTTTAAAAGAATATCCTCATCAGAAAGTACAATTTCGTGCTCAACCTTTGCGCCAAGCTCATCTGCAACAAGCGCTGCTGTATCAAAATCTATCATCTGGCTGACTGATGCCATTACACCAAGAAGCATCAGTTTCTTTATTATTTCCGGAGCCGCCTTTTTCATACGGTTTGCAAGCTCTCCAACAGAAATTTCGTCTGGGATGCTGACTGTAATTTGCTGCGGCTTTGGCTTTTCACGAACCATCTGCTCCTGTTGCTTTTTATTAAAGGTAGTGCGTCTGTCCTGCTGACGCTGTGACTGCTTTTTAATCTTTTGCTTCTTTGGTCCCTCTGTTTTAATATGCTCAGGCACAAGCTCTGCCTCGATACGCTCTGTATCCATTTTTTCAAGGTCAACAACTGTTTGGCGTGTGTCAACGTGACGCATCTTGCGCGTGGTTATTTCCTCTATCGGCTTCTCGTCAGCCTTTTCATCAGCCTTAGCCTCTGCTTTCGGCTGTAGTTTAGCCTCTGCTTTGCCGCCATCCTTTTTCTTACTCTGTGCTTTCTCAGTTTTAACCTCTGTCTTTACTTCTTCTGTTGCAGGCTCTTCTTCCTTTTTTATAAGGTCGCCAAAAACAGACATATCAACCTCGCCCTCGGGGAGCTGATACTTCTGTGTATATACCTCAAAAATCAAACTAAGCTGCTTTTCATCAAGCGTTGCCATATGATTTTTAAGTGTTATTCCATGTTCTTCAAACATCTCTAAAAGATCTGTGCTTTTAAGTTTTAAGTCCTTTGCTACTTCATGTACTCTTATTTTCTGTAACATATATGACCTCCATTTCTGCCGTTTGGCTATAAACAAATTTGTCAGTATATTTATCTGTTTTAAGTACCAATGCATATCGTTTTATGCATTTATTTTTTCATTTTCTCCATTTGCTCCTGCAGAGTGCACCATTCGTTGTATTTTCCCATTATACCTTTTGCAAAATTTTTATCCGATATACCGGCTACCACAACATTTTCCTTGCCAAGCGCGTGTGAAAGCTCAGCTTTTGTTGAATATTTTATAAGCGGAATATTGTAATGCTCGCTTGCGTTTATGAATTTTTTTGCGTTATTGTGCGCTGTATCGGTTGCAAGAATTATAAGCTCACAAGTGCCCTCACGTATTGAGCGCTCCGTCAAAAAAGCACCCGTTTGCGACTGCCCCGCACGCCTTGCCATTCCTATCATAGATAAAACCTTATCTGCCATACAACTACCTTCTATCTGTTTAATAATTTTTACTTTATGCACTCTTCGAGCAGTGTGTATATGCTCATATCAACATTCATCTTAAAAGCTCTCGCAAGGCTGTTTCTCTTTTTTGCCTCGGCTATGCATTTTTCATTTGCGCATACATACGCACCGCGTCCCTCGTATTTTTTGTCTGTATCAAGCTCTATATTTCCGTTCTTTGTCTTTACAACACGCAAAAAACCATCTTTTGACGCGTGATTTCTGCACACTACACACATTCTTTCAGGAACTTTTTTGCCATTTGTATCAATAATCATAAAAATCTCCATTCCGCCGCCATACGTTGGCACAAATAGTAATTAAACTTCTCTTATCCGTATGGCACAAGGAATGACAAGAGATTTTTACGCCCATGTGCGTTTCTGCGCGAACGCGAAGAAACTTTCGCACGGGCAATCAAATCCGCCGGAGGCAATAACGGGAAAACAGCTTTCACGTTATACACCCAACTTTATATTATAAAAGCTCCGAAGCGCTTTGTGCTCCGCTTTCGCTTTTAATATCTATCTTCCAGCCCGTAAGCTTTGCTGCAAGACGTGCATTCTGTCCTGCCTTACCTATTGCGAGCGAAAGCTGTGAATCAGGAACTATAACACGTGCCGACTTAGATTGCTCATCAACATCTACGCTGACAACACTTGATGGACTAAGGCTTGCCGCAATGTACTCTGCAGGATTTTCGCTCCATTTTATAATATCAATCTTTTCTCCGCCGATTTCATCGCTTATAACCTGAACTCTGCGTCCCTGTGCACCTATGCAAGCGCCCTGTGCATCAACGTTTTCATCATGTGAATAAACGGCAATCTTTGTTCTTGAGCCTGCCTCACGGCAAATGCCCTTTATCTCAACAATACCTTGTGCAATCTCGGGAACTTCGCTTTCAAAAAGCTTTTTCACAAGACCAGGATGTGCACGTGATACTAAAATCTGCACTCCCTTTGAGCCGCTTTCAACCTTCATAACAAATACTTTTAGTCTGTCGTGGAAATTATAGCTTTCAGTTGGTATCTGCTCTGTGGGCATCAAAAGTGCCTCTGTATTTGAAACCTCTAAAAATACCTTGCCTTTTTCTATGCGCTGAATTACACCTGTGATAATTTCGCTTTCCTTATCTGAATACTCGTTAAGAATTATGCCACGCTCCGCCTCACGTATACGCTGCATAACTACCTGCTTTGCGTTTTGTGCTGCAATTCTTCCAAAGTTTGCAGGTGTTACCTCAATGTTTACGATATCACCTACATTGTGCGAAACATTTATCTTGCGTGCATCTTCAAGGCTGATTTGCTCATGCTCATTTTCAACAAGCTCTACAACCTCTTTTTGAGCATATACGTTGATTTCTCCTGTGGTGTCATTGATGTTTACCATAACATTTTGCGCCGCATTAAAATTTCTTTTATATGCCGCTACAAGCGCTGCTGTAAGAGCATCTAAAAGTACATCTTTGCTGATTTGCTTTTCTTTGCAAAGCGCATCAAGTGCCAAAATAAGTTCTTCATTGTTGTTTGTTTTGCTAACCTTCTTTTTCATTCTTTATAACCATCCCTTTCTGTTAAATGTATATATATATTATTTTTATATTTTAAAATTTAACCGCAAGTCTTGTATAGACTGCATCATTTTTATCATAAACAATGATTTGACTGTCGTCCGTTTCAACAGTGATGTTCTTACCATCATAGTCTTTAAGCACACCACAAAATTCCTTCTTGCCATCACGCGGAGCAAAAAACTTTACATCGACATCGCGTCCCATAAAACGAACAAAATCCTTGTCTCGCTTTAGCTCTCTGTCAATACCCGGCGAGCACACCTCGAGCATATACGCTTCTTTTATAGGGTCAATTCTGTCAAGCTCACTGTCAAGTGCACGCGACACCTTTTCACAGTCATCAATACCGACGTTTTCTTCATCCTTGTCGATATATACTCTAAGGTAGTAATCGCTGCCTTCCTTTTTGTATTCAACCTCAATAACCTCGCAGCCAAACTGCATAGCAATCGGTGCTGCAAGCTCGTATACAATTTGTTCCGTCTTTGACATAAAAAAGACACTCCTTTCTTTACAAAAAGCATTATACAAACGTGAAAGAGTGGGCGTATGTCCCACTCTTTCGCATAGTCTATCATTTACAATCTAACCATATTATAACACACAAAAACACATAATGCAATAGATTTTTTGTTTTTATTATCTTTTTTTCAAATTTTAGTGCATTTTTACATTTTTTATGATAAAATAGCATTATAACAAGGGTATTTGTATTGTATCCAAACGAGAAAGGAAGATTAAATTGTACGATACTATAATAATTGGCGGTGGCCCCGCCGGATTAAACGCTGCACTCTATGCACTTCGTGGCGGAATGAAAACACTTCTTATCGAAAAGCTCTTCTGCGGTGGTCAGGCAGCAACAACATACGAGGTTGAAAATTATATCGGCTTTCCCGAACCCGTTTCAGGCCCCGAGCTTGTAATGAGTATGGAAAAGCATGTAAAGCGTTTTGGCGCAGAAATTATAAACGACGATGTTTTATCACTTGAGCTTGAAGGTGATGTAAAAACAGTTGTGTGCTCAAAAGAAAAATATAGCGCAAAAACTGTAATTCTTTGCACAGGCGCAACCCCAAGAACACTTGGCCTTGAAAACGAAGATGCCCTTCGCGGAAGCGGCGTTTCATATTGTGCTACATGCGACGGCGCTTTTTATCGCCAAAAAACTGTTGCCGTTGTAGGCGGAGGCGACACAGCGCTTGAAGATGCACTGTTTTTGGCCAATTTTACAAAAAAGGTATATCTTATACACAGACGCGACAGCTTCAGAGGTGCAAAAATCCTTGTCGACAAAGTGCTTTCAAACGAAAAAATTACACTTGTTTATGACAGCGTAATTGAAAGTATAAACACGGACTCAGCCCTTATTGTAGAATCTTTATCTGTAAAAAATATAAAAACAAATGAAACAACAACCATTAATGTAAACGGCTTGTTTGTTGCAATAGGAACAAAGGCGGAAAACGGCTTGTTTAAAGACGCACTCAAATGTGATGAAGGTGGCTATATTGTAACTGACGAAACGATGAAAACAAGTATTGACGGAGTATTTGCTGCCGGCGATATACGAAAAAAGCCACTAAGACAGATTATTACTGCCGCAGCTGATGGTGCTGTTGCGGCAACCTCTGCAATAGATTATGTTTTAAAGCACAGCTAAAGAGCGTGTAACATAAACGTAATTGTATTTTTTTGGTGTATATGATATACTTAGTATGTATGAAAAGCTTTTTTAAATATTGTTACGTTTTGATAAGGGAGGTCACACTTCGTGAGCAGAGGACTTAGAATATTTTTAAAGGTGTTTTTAACCACATTCCTTATAGGAGCTTTAGTTGCAAGTACCGTTATTGTAGGTGGCTGCTTTGGTTTTTTCGGTCTTGATAAAGGTTTTGATGTAAATGCACTCGATTTAAATTTCACCTCGATTGTTTATTACACCGATGAAAACGGAAACGCCCATGAGCTTGAAAGACTTTATAAGTCACAAAATCGTGTATGGGCTGATATAAGCGAAATTCCAAAGTATATGCAAGACGCATTTGTCGCAATTGAGGACGAACGCTTTTATAAGCACAACGGCGTCGATGTTGCACGTACGCTTAAAGCTACTATGACCTATATTTTCAAAGGTTCAAGCTCATTTGGTGGCTCGACTATTACACAGCAGCTTGTAAAAAATATAACCGATGACAAGGCTGCAAGACCAACCCGTAAAGTGCGCGAAATGTGGCGCGCTATGGCTCTTGAAAGAAAGTACTCAAAAGAGCAAATTCTTGAGATTTATCTTAATACCATATATCTTTCAAATAATTGTAATGGTGTACAGTCCGCGGCAAATAAATATTTTGGCAAAGACATCAGCGAGCTTTCGCTGGCACAATGTGCATCGATTGCGGGCATTACTCAGTATCCAACAAAATATGACCCGCTCCAAAATCCTGAAAATAACATTGAAAAACAACGAATTGTCCTTGCAAAAATGCTTGAGCTTGGAAAAATTACTCAGGAAGAATACGACAGCGCAATCGCTGAAAAGCTTGATTTTGAAAACCACGCACTAAAAGGCAGCGACCATGTTCAGTCATATTTTATTGACCAGCTTATAAATGAGCTTATAGCGGATTTGCAAAAAAACAAGGGCTATTCGGCAGAGTTTGCTGAAAAAACTGTGTATAACGGCGGATTGAAAATTTATGCAACAATTGACCCTGCCGTTCAAAAGGCAATGGAAGATGTGTACGAAAACAGCGCAAATTTCCCAAGCGTATATGGCTCGGTAACGCCACAGTCGGCAATGGTTGTTCTTGATGTGCACACAGGCGCTGTAAAAGGCAGCGTCGGCGGTATAGGCAAAAAGAGCAGTGACCGTATTTTAAACCGTGCATCTCAGTCATACAGACAACCAGGTTCTACTATTAAGCCTATCGCAGTATATGCACCCGCTATTGAACAAGGCAAAATATCACCTTCAAGTATAGTTGAGGATGCACCAATCGATATAGGCGGTTGGAAACCTACAAACTACTATTCAGGATATAAAGGCAATGTTACTGTTCGTAACGCTTTAAAAGAATCAATGAATACACCTGCCATAAGAGTTCTTCAACAGGTTGGTGTAGACTATTCATATGATTTTATGACAAAAAAGCTTGGCTTTACCTCGCTTGTAGATAACGAAACCCGAAATGGCAAAAAGTATACGGATAAAAACTTAAGTTCACTTGCGCTCGGCGGTCTTACAGACGGCGTAAACGCAACAGAGCTTGCAGCAGCTTATGCAACATTTGCAAACAACGGACTCTACAATAAACCACACCTTTATACAAAGGTTGTAAACAGCGAAGGCGATGTCCTTCTTGAAAACAAAGCTCAACCCACAGTAGCAATGAGCGAAGCTACTGCGTTTATGACAAATTCGATGCTCCAAAGCGTAATAACAAACGGAACAGGTACTGCCGCAAGACTTTCAGGCTCTATGCCTGCAGGTGGCAAGACGGGTACAACAGACGACCAGAACGACAGATGGTTTGCAGGCTTTACCCCATATTATTCAGCTGTTGTGTGGTATGGATATGACCAACCAAAGTCGCTTGAATTTTTAACGTATCATCCTTGTATGCCTGTTTGGAAAAAGGTTATGAACGAAATTCATAAAAACCTTCCTGTAAGAAACTTTAATATGCCGTCAACTGTTGACAGCGCGCAGGTATGTTCACTTACCGGAAAGCTTGCAACAGACGGATGCACTAAAATTACAGAGTACTTCAAGACAGGAAAACGTCCTACCTCATATTGCTCAGGGCATTCTGATTTGGACACTACTGTAGATGAAAATATAATAGATTTAACTCCTGAATCCGAGGGCGAACAAACACCTGATGGATCACTTGTGCCGGAAGATGTCACAGCACCTCAGAATACATCTGAGCCAGTGACCATCCCATCTGAAAACCCAACTGTTCCAGTCCAACCAACTCCGCCTGGCGATAATGACATAATTGTTCTTGATTAAAAAAGTTTAGATTTAAAACACTTTGTAAATACACAAAAGCCGATGCATTTTCGCACCGGCTTTTATAATATTATCCAAAAGGATTTATACTTTGTTTACCGATTATACAAGCTCTAAAACAGCCATCTCAGCAGCATCGCCGCGTCTTGGTCCTATTCTTGTAATTCTTGTATATCCGCCGTTTCTCTCGGCATATTTCGGCCCAATCTCGCTAAAGAGCTTTGCTACAACATCCTCTCTCATAACAAAGGCAAGCGCCTGACGTCTTGAGTGAAGTGTGTTTTCCTTAGCAAGTGTAATCATCTTTTCTGCCATGCTTCTTGTTTCTTTCGCACGTGCAACTGTTGTTTCAATTCTTCCTGTATCAAGAAAGCTTGTAACAAGGTTGCGAAGCATTGCCATTCTTTGGTCGGTAGGACGACCTAATTTTCTTGTTCCCGGCATAACCAAAACCTCCTTTGACTCAAAATACCGTATTTATCTTGTCTTTAATCAGTCTTCTTCTCTGCGAAGTGCAAGATTTAAAGACTCTAATTTGTGAATTACCTCTTCAAGTGACTTTCTTCCGAGGTTGCGAACCTTCATCATGTCTTCTTCGGTCTTATTTGCAAGGTCTTCAACAGTGTTGATACCTGCACGCTTCAAGCAGTTATAAGAACGAACTGACAAATCAAGCTCCTCAATCGTCATTTCAAGCACTTTTTCTTTTTTGCTCTCTTCCTTCTCAACCATAATCTCAACATTTCTTGCATTGTCGGAAAGGTCGATAAAGAGTGACAAATGCTCACTCATAATTTTTGCCGCAAGGCTGATTGCCTCGTTCGGCTTAAGTGTACCATTTGTCCATACCTCAATAGTGAGTTTGTCAAAATCATAAGCTGCACCAACACGAGCTGGTTCAACCTTATAATTAACTTTTTTAACCGGTGTATAAATTGAGTCTACCGGTATAACTCCTATAATCTGCACAGGTGCATTTTCGCGGTTCTTTTCTGCCGAAATATATCCTCTGCCCTTTGACATTGAAAGCTCGATATAAAGCTTTGCATCTTCGCCGAGCGTCGCAATATATAAATCGGGATTTAATATCTCGATATCCGCGTCTGTTTTGATATCTCCCGCAGTAACTACACACGGACCCTGTGCATCAATATACACTGTTTTAGGCTCATCTGTGTGAATTTTTGCTGCGATTCCCTTTATATTCAACACAAGCTCTGTAACATCTTCTTTAGCTCCAGGTATTACAGAAAACTCGTGGAGCACGCCGTCAATCTTAATCGAATTTACAGCTGCGCCCGGAAGAGAAGATAACAATATTCTTCTAAGAGAATTGCCGAGGGTTGTTCCATATCCACGCTCTAAGGGCTCTACAACAAATTTGCCGTAGTGATCCTCTTCACGCATCTCTATACATTCCACTCTTGGTTTTTCAATCTCTATCATGCAATATCCCTCCTTGCCCTGTTGGGCCAAAATACCTTACTCCAATAAACAATCTCAAAAAATATCAAAAGCTTATTATTTGGAGTACAACTCGACGATTAAGTGCTCCTCGATTGGCAAATCAATATGCTCTCTCGATGCGAGTGATACAACCTTTGCCTCAAGTGAATCACGGTTAAGTTCGAGCCAATCCGGAATAAGTTTAGATTCTGTTATCTCAAGAATTTCCTTAATCTTTGCAGATTTCTTGGAATTTTCTCTGATAGAAATAACTTCTCCGGGTGATACGAGATATGAAGGAATATCTACTCTCTTACCGTTTACATCAAAGTGACCATGCAAAACAAGCTGTCTTGCCTCTGCTCTTGATGTACCAAATCCCAAACGATATATTACGTTGTCGAGTCTGCTCTCAAGAACTGAAAGCAGGTTTTCACCTGTTACACCCTTCATCTTGTTAGCCATTTCAAAATACTTTTTGAACTGACTCTCCAATACACCATAATATCTCTTTGTCTTTTGCTTCTCACGAAGCTGAACACCGTACTCGGAAAGCTTACGTCTGCTCTGACCGTGCTGACCGGGTGTTCCTCTCTTTACAGAACATTTATCAGTATAGCATCTTTGACCCTTCAAGAAAAGCTTCTGACCTTCTCTGCGGCAAAGACGGCAAACTGCGCCAGTATATCTAGCCATGTATTTTTACACCTCCGTTAATAATCTCGCCGACTTAAGTGTGCTTAAACATAGCACATATCGACATCTTTTCGTTCAAATAATCTTATGCAACGTGTGCATAACAAGAATCATACACGTCTTCTCTTTGGAGGACGGCAACCATTATGCGGAATAGGCGTAACGTCTTTAATCATGTTGATATCAAGACCTGCTGCCTGCAACGCACGGATTGCAGCCTCTCTGCCCGCACCCGGACCTTTAACGTATACTTCAATGCTCTTTAAGCCATGTTCCATAGCCGCCTTTGCAGCTGTTTCTGCAGCCATCTGTGCTGCATAAGGTGTGCTCTTACGCGAACCTCTGAAACCAAGTCCGCCTGCGCTTGCCCACGAAATAGCGTTTCCTGCAACGTCTGTAATTGTTACGATAGTATTGTTAAACGTGGAGCGAATATGCGCTGCGCCTTTTTCTATATTTTTTCTATCTCTGCGCTTTGTACGTGTGGTTTTTTTAGTAGTTGCTTTAGCCATTTAGCTTATTCCCTCCTTTATTACTTCTTCTTATTAGCAATTGTTCTTGCAGGACCTTTTCTTGTTCTTGCGTTTGTCTTTGTTCTCTGACCACGAACAGGAAGTCCCTTTCTGTGTCTTATACCACGATAACAACCGATTTCCATGAGTCTCTTAATATCGAGTGCTACCTGTCTGCGAAGGTCACCTTCAACAGTATACTGGGCATCGATTGCATCACGCAATTTGCCGACTTCTTCGTCAGTCAAATCCTTAACTCTTGTATCAGGGTTCACACCTGTTGCTGCGAGGATTTTGCTCGCCGCACTTCTGCCTATACCGTAGATGTAAGTAAGTCCTATTTCAACTCTCTTCTCTCTCGGTAAGTCAACTCCGGCTATTCTTGCCATAACTTTTTACACCTCCAAATTAAGCTCTTTATACGTTCGCGGAAAATAAATCCGCCCGGACGCGCCATAAGCGCCCGCAAGACTCAAACGAGTCTTAATATAGCCTTACACTAAAATACGAAGCCACTGCATTTTAATCTCACCAGGCTCAAAACTCAGATTTTGTCAGACGCACATGCGTCCAGCCGCGACAAAAACGAGTTATTTACAAATTTAGTGTGAGTTTTTTGACGCCTCCGCGCCATCGGTTAAAATTAAACTCATCAGCCCTGCTTTTGTTTGTGCTTGGGATTTTCACAAATCACCATAATCTTACCTTTTCTTTTAATCATTTTGCACTTTTCACAAATAGGCTTAACAGACGGTCTAACCTTCATTATAATTACCTCCTTGTAAACACACATCTATTAAAGATGTGAATGTCGTAGACATGCGGCTCATCGCCGCCACAAAACAAGACTTTGTGTCTTATTTTGCTCTCCATGTAATTCTTCCGCGAGTAAGGTCATACGGTGAAAGCTCAACCGTTACCTTATCCCCCGGCAAAATTCTTATGAAATTCATTCTAAGTTTGCCTGAAATATGAGCAAGTATCCTGTGCCCATTTTCAAGCTCTACCTGAAACATTGCGTTCGGCAGTGCCTCGACTACGGTACCTTCAATTTCAATCATATCGTCCTTTGCCACGGATAAAGCCCCCTTTCAGTTTTCCTTAATATCTGTGCAAAGCTCTGATAAAGCTCTGCGGATTTCTGTGTTTGTAACCTTTTTTTTATCCTTTATCTTATCACCTATATAATCACAAACCATATTTGTAACCGCAAGGTGCTTGCGTTTTTTCTTCTTTGGGCAGTCGCTTTTTCGCAAATCGCCGTCGCACAAATAAACAAATTCGTCATCTTGCGCCACAACAATGAAGCTGCGTCCTTTGTCGCGTCCTGCCTTGGAAATTACAACGCTTCCAATACAGATATCCAAAAAATCACCTCATATTCAGTCTTACTTTTAAAGTGTAAGTATTTCACACTCACCGTCAGTAATAAGAATTGTGTGCTCGTAATGCGCTGCAAGCGAGCCATCAAATGTTCTTACTGTCCAGTCATCATCTTCTGTGTAAACCTCATAATCACCCGCGGTCACCATAGGCTCAACCGCAATTGTCATTCCCGCCATCATGCGAGGACCGTGACCGGGCGCACCAAAATTGAAAACGCTTGGGTCTTCGTGGAGTTTTTCTCCTATACCATGACCTGTGTAATCTCTTACGACTCCAAATCCGTTTGACTCAATATACTCTCCTATCGCCGCACTTACGTCGCCGATACGATTTTTTCTTTTTGCAAGCTTTATACCTTCGTAAAAGCTCTGACGTGTAACGTCAATGAGGCGCTTAGCATCGGCGCTTATATTGCCGACTGCAAATGTCTTTGCGCTGTCAGCATGATAACCTTTGTAGCATGCGCCGATGTCTATACTTATAATGTCACCATCACATAATTTTGTTTTATCCGGTATCCCGTGAATTACACAATCATTAATCGATGTGCATATACTTGCCGGAAAACCACCATAATTCAAAAACGAAGGTGTTGCCCCACTGCTTTTGATAAAATCATAAGCAATACGATCAAGCTCTTTTGTAGTAATTCCAACCTTTATCGAACGTTTTAACGCTTCAAATGTGCCGGATACAACTTTGCCCGCCTTTCGCATCAAATCAAGCTCACTATGTGATTTTATTGTAATCATAAATGCCTCCTAAAGGCCAAGAGCCTTAAATAGTGCCTTTCGAACCTGCTCAACACTGCCCCCGCCATCAACGCATACGAGCTTGCCAAGCTTTTTGTAATAGTCCTTAATCAGCTCTGTCTGAGCATGATATACGCTCATACGATTTTTTATTGTTTCAATGCGGTCATCATCTCTTTGTATAAGAGCCCCTCCGCACTTGTCACAAATATCACCCTTTGTCGATGGATTGTTTTTCACATGAAAGGTTGCCTTACACTTTTCACACTCACGTCTGCCTGTAAGTCTTTCAATGATGTCTTCATCATCAACTTCAAGCGAAAGTGCTGTATCAATAGCATCGGGAAGCATCTGGTCAAGTGCCTCTGCCTGTGCGACTGTTCTCGGAAATCCATCGAGGATATATCCGTTTTTGCAGTCATCAAGCGCAAGTCTGTCCTTTACAATAGCGATAACAATCTCATCAGGTACAAGCTCTCCCTTGCTGATTAAAGAATCAGCAAGTTTTCCAAGCTCTGTTTTTTTTGCGATAGCCTCGCGAAACATTGCACCTGTAGAAATGGTTGGAATAGCTCCAGCTTTGGCAATATACGCAGCCTGCGTTCCTTTGCCTGCCCCCGGAGGACCTAAAAATACAAGTTTCAAGTTGTATTCCACCTCTTTAATAGCAGTTATCAACTGTCATTATTACCCTTTATTAATACTTATAAACTTATTAATCAAGGAATCCCTTGTAATGACGCATAAGCATCTGCGATTCAATCTGCTTAACAGTTTCAAGTGCAACACCCTCAACAATCAACAATGAAGTACCACCAAGCATCATGCTCGGGATAACCCCGCTAAATGCCATTGGGAATACAGCAATGAACGCCAAGAAGAGTGCTCCTACCAACACAACTCTGTTAAGAACTTTTGCGATGTAATCGCTTGTAGGCTTACCAGGTCTTATGCCCGGTACAAAACCGCCGTTTCTCTTGATGTTGTTAGCCATCTCCACAGGATTAAACTGCATAGCAGTATAAAAATATGTGAAGAATATGATGAGCACAAAATAAATTACTGCATAAAGCCAACCGCCGGGTGACATAAGCTCAAAGAAACCATGCCAGAAACCTGTCTGCGGAATACCGCCTGCAAATTGTGCGATAGTTGCCGGGAATGACACGATGCTCGATGCAAAAATAATCGGAATAACACCTGCCATAGCAACCTTAATCGGAATGTTTGTGCTTTGACCGCCATACATCTTTCTGCCAACAACTCTTTTTGCATATTGAACTGGTATACGTCTTTCAGCTTCGTTCATAAATACAACAAAGCCTACAACTGCTACGCTTAAAACCAATACCAATATAAGCAAAATAGCGCTGACAGCAGTCAAGTTTACACCAAGGAACTCATTATAGAGTGTTACAGCTGCCTGGGGCAATCTTGATACGATACCGGCAAAGATTATAAGTGAAATACCATTGCCAATACCTTTTTCTGTAATCTGCTCTCCAACCCACATAATAAACGCCGTACCTGCAGTAAATGTAATAGCAATTACAACAAACGACATAAAGCCGGGGTTTTCAACAACGCCATAAGCCTTCAATGTGAAATAAAGACCTATTGCCTGTATAAGAGCAAGTACAACAGTTACATATCTTGTAATGCTGTTGATTTTCTTTCTGCCTTCCTCGCCTTCCTTCTGCAATCTTTCGAGTGCAGGGATTGCAACAGCCAAAAGCTGCATTATAATTGACGAGTTAATATATGGTGTGATACCCATAGCAAATATTGTTGCATTTGAGAATGCGCCACCGGTGAATGTGTCAAGAAGAGTAAACAGACCCATACCGCCATCCTGTGACATAAATGCTGCCATAGCGTCAGCACTAAGTCCCGGTACAGGCATAACGCTGCCAAGTCTGTATACTATCAACATAAGGATAGTAAAAATCATCTTGCTTCTCAAATCAGGTATCGCCCAGGCATTACGTATTGTTTTAAACAATTAAATCACCTCAGCCTTTCCGCCTGCCGCTTCTATCTTGCTGGCAGCCGATTCGGTAAATTTAGCGGCTTTTACTGTCAAAGGCTTTGTTATCTCACCTCTGCCGAGAATTTTGATTCCGTCCTTTACCTTGCTGATAATTCCCATTTCCTTCAAAAGCTCTGCTGTAACCTCAGTACCCTTTTCAAATTTATCTAATACTTCAACGTTAACAGTAACATACTGCTTGGCAAAAATGTTTGTAAAACCTCTCTTTGGAAGACGTCTGTAAATAGGCATCTGACCACCTTCAAAGCCTGGTCTTACACCGCCACCGCTACGTGCATTCTGACCCTTATGACCCTTGCCGGCTGTTTTGCCGTTACCTGTTCCGGGGCCGCGGCCTTTTCTCTTTGCCACAAACTTTGAACCTTCTGCAGGTTGTAGTTCATCAAGTCTCATTTTGCTGCACCTCCTTTTGTTTTAACTTATAATTAAGCTTCCTCTACTTCGACCAAATGAGAAACCTTAGTAATCATACCTCTTATCTGAGGAGTATCCTGCTTTTCAACTACGCTGCGAATCTTGTGAAGACCAAGAGCCTTAACTGTTGCAATCTGGTCCTGTTTGCGACCGATTGTGCTTTTCACAAGCGTAATTTTGAGTGTTTTTGCTGCCATTTAACTTTTCCTCCTTAACCCAACAATTCTTCAACGCTCTTGCCACGTTTCTTTGCTACCTCTTCAGCTGAAGTAAGCGATGCAAGACCATCGATTGTGGCTCTTACCACGTTCCTGGGGTTATTGGAACGAAGAGATTTTGTTCTTATATCTCTTATACCAACAAGCTCAAGTACCGCTCTGGCGGGACCGCCAGCGATAACGCCTGTACCTTGTGCAGCCGGCTTAATAAGCACTTTGCCTGCGCCAAATACGCCGACAACCTCGTGCGGAATAGTTCCATCAACCATAGGAACAGTAATCATATTCTTTTTAGCATCCTCGATACCTTTTCTGATGGCATCCGGAATTTCAGCAGACTTACCTGTACCATAGCCAACGTGACCATTCTCGTCACCTACTACAACAAGCGCGCTGAAACGAAATGTTCTACCGCCCTTTACAACCTTTGCAACACGGCTTATATTAACAACTTTTTCTTTTATATCAAGTGTTTCTGCGTCTATTCTTTCCTGCATGGTATCCCTCCTTCTTATTAAAACTCTAATCCGCCTTCTCTTGCGCCCTCGGCAAGAGCAGCAACTCTACCGTGATAAATGTAGCCGCTTCTGTCGAAAACAACTTTCTTAATACCTTTCTCAAGAGCTGCCTCGGCAAGCTTTTTACCAATCTCTCTTGCAGCCTCGACATTACCGCCGTATGAGCTGTCCTTAAGGCTTGAAGCGGATACGATTGTTACACCGTTTTCGTCATCTATAAGCTGCGCATACATATTTTTCAAACTGCGAAATACGCTAAGACGCGGCATTTCTGCGGTGCCGTTAATCTTTTTTCTGATACGCAAATGGCGCTTTAATCTTGCTTTATTGCTTGACTTTTTGTTTACCATTTAAAATCCACTCCTTTCTTATTTCTTGCCGCCTGCTTTACCCTCTTTACGCTTGATAACTTCATCAGCGTACTTAATACCCTTGCCCTTATACGGCTCAGGCGGGCGCTTCTCACGAACCTTTGCTGCAAACTGACCAACGCTCTGCTTGTCAGTTCCGCCGATTATAATCTGGTTCGGAGCAGGCACATCAATCGTAATACCCTCTGTAGGCTCCATCTCAACCGGATGTGAATAACCGAGAGTAAGAGCAAGTTTGTTACCCTGCTTTGCTGCTCTGTAACCAACACCGTTTACTTCAAGAGTCTTTGTAAATCCTTCTGTAACACCGATAACCATGTTATTAACAAGTGTTCTTGTAAGTCCGTGCAAGGATTTGTGATCCTTGTTCTCAGAAGGTCTTTTTACGATTATTGTATTATCCTGTTTTTCAATTATCATATCTTTGTGCAGTTTTTTTGTAAGAGTTCCCTTAGGACCCTTAACTGTCACTGTATTTTCAGCCTCGATTTTGATATCCACGCCAGCGGGAATCGTAATAGGGCTGTTACCAATTCTGGACATTTGTGTTACACCTCCTAATTAATACTCAAAGCGATATACTACCAAATGAATGCCAGCACTTCGCCACCGATGTGATTTGCACGGGCCTCTTTATCAGTCATAATGCCCTTTGATGTGGAAATAATTGCTATACCGAGTCCACGAAGCACCTTCGGAAGCTCGTCCGCACCTGCATATATACGAAGTCCGGGACGTGAAACTCTCTTAATGCCTGTTATAACCTTTGATTTGTTCTCACCGTACTTCAATGTTACTCTGATAATACCCTGCTTTGAATCCTCAATAACCTGAAAATTCTTTATATATCCTTCATCCAACAAAATCTTCGCAATCGCTTTTTTCATATTGGAAGCGGGGATGTCAACCGTTTCGTGTTTTGCATTGCTTGCATTTCTTATACGTGTAAGCAAGTCTGCAATAGGATCTGTAATTTGCATTTTTTTACCTCCTTCCAAAAACTTGGATGCCGTGGCAGCTTATGCACTACTGCCATGACAATTATTTTTACCTACGCGGCTTTTTTGACGCGCATCTGCTTATTTTTACCAGCTTGCCTTTTTAACGCCCGGGATCTGACCCTTGTAAGCTAATTCTCTAAAGCAGATACGGCAAATGCCATACTTTCTTAAATAAGCATGCGGTCTTCCGCAAATTTTGCAACGGTTATAAGCCTGTGTGCTGTATTTGGGAGCCTTCTGCTGTTTTAAAATCATCGCTTTTTTAGCCATTTGTGTGTACCTCCTTAATTAGCCGACGCGAACGGAGCACCCATAAGTGTTAATAACTCGCGAGCCTCTTCGTCTGTCTTTGCGGTGGTAACCATTATGATATCCATACCTCTGATTTTATCAATCTTATCATAATCGATTTCAGGGAATATCAACTGCTCCTTGATACCTACCGAGTAGTTGCCGCGGCCGTCAAATGAATTTGCACTGATTCCACGGAAGTCACGAACTCTCGGAAGTGCTACGTTAAAGAATCTGTCAAGAAACTCGTACATTCTCTCATCGCGAAGTGTTACCTTACAGCCGATATTCATACCTTCTCTTAGTTTAAAGTTTGCAACTGACTTTCTTGCCTTTGTGATAATCGGCTTTTGACCTGTTATCTGCGCAAGATCGTTTACAGCGCTCTCAATTGCCTTCGGGTTGTCACGAGCATCGCCCATACCGATATTGATAACAATCTTATCAAGCTTCGGAATCTGCATTACGCTCTTATATCCAAACTTCTGCATAAGTGCAGGAGCCACCTGGTCTTTATAAAACTCTTTAAGTCTTGCCATTTTCTAACCTCCTTTTACATTAGATTAGTCGTCCAACGTTTCGTTGCACTTTTTGCAATATCTAACTTTTGTTCCATCTTCTAAAATTTTACGGCCCGTTCTTGCGGCGGAGCCACATTTGTTGCATACGAGCATTACCTTTGAAGCATAGATGGGAGTTTCCTTTTTAAGAATACCGCCCGTTTCACCTGCTTTTCTCGGCTTTGTGTGTCTTGATGCTACTGAAACGCCCTCAACGATTACCTTGCGGTCTTCAGGGTTTACGCTCAAAACCTTGCCCTTTTTGCCTTTATCTTTACCAGACAATACTACTACAGTATCACCTGACTTTATATGAAGCTTATTTGTCATCCTCTCGCCACCTCCTTATAGTACTTCGGGTGCCAATGATAAAATCTTCATGTACTCTTTATCTCTGAGCTCTCTTGCAACAGGTCCAAAGATACGTGTACCTCTCGGGTTCTTATCATCTCTGATTATAACAGCTGCGTTCTCGTCAAAACGAATGTGTGTACCATCGTTTCTTCTTACGCCCTTAACAGAGCGAACGATAACAGCCTTAACAACATCACCCTTTTTTACAACACCGCCGGGCGTTGCCTTCTTAACGCTGGCAACAACTACGTCGCCTATATTCGCAAACTTTCTTTTCGAGCCGCCCATTACACGAATGCACATAATCTCTTTTGCACCAGTGTTGTCAGCAACCTTCATTCTTGTTTGTGGTTGGATCACGAAAATCTCCTCCTTCCTCAGTCCGATTTATTACTGAGCCTTCTCAACGATTTCAACCAATCTCCAACGCTTCTGCTTGGAAAGCGGTCTTGTTTCCATTACCTTTACTCTATCGCCGATACCGCATGTGTTATTTTCATCATGCGCCTTCAATTTGTAGGTTTTCTTTACGATTTTACCGTAAAGAGGATGTTTAACGTTGTATTCAATCGCAACGGTTATAGTTTTGTCCATTTTGTTGCTTACAACCTTGCCGATTCTTACTTTTCTCTGATTTCTTGCTTCAGACACAGTCTTTTCCTCCTTTCATAAATACACAAACCATATCCATTAAACCAATTCGCGTTCGCGGATTATTGTTTTAACTCTTGCAATGCTCTTTTTCACATCTGCAATTTTTATAGGATTGTCAAGCTGGTTTGTAGCATTCTGAAATCTCAAGTTGAAAAGCTCTGCTTTAAGCTCGCTTAATTTAACATCCAATTCTTCGGTGGTTAAATCTCTGATTTCATTAACTTTCATCTGCAGACGCCTCCTTATCCTCACGTACCACAAACTTGCACTTTATTGGCAATTTGTGCATCGCAAGACGCATAGCCTCGCGAGCAGCTTCTTCTGATACGCCGCCGATTTCAAACATAACTCTGCCCGGTTTTACAACGGCTACCCAGTATTCAGGTGAGCCCTTACCGCTACCCATACGAGTTTCAGCAGGTTTTTCTGTTACAGGCTTGTCAGGGAATATCTTAATCCAAACCTGACCGCCTCTCTTGATATATCTTGTCATAGCAATACGGGCTGCCTCAATCTGATTTGAGGTTATCCATGCCGGCTCAAGAGCCTGCAAACCGTATTCACCGTAGGTAACAACGTTGCCGCGTGTTGCCTTACCTTTCATTCTGCCACGCATTACCTTTCTATATTTTACTCTTTTCGGTAATAACATTCTTATTTGCCTCCTTCCGCTTTCTTTGAAGCTTTGCTTTCCGGAAGAATTTCACCCTTATAAATCCAAACCTTAACACCGATCTTACCATAGGATGTATCTGCTTCTGCAAAACCATAATCAATGTCTGCTCTCAATGTCTGAAGCGGAATTGTACCCTCGTGATAATGCTCGCTTCTTGCAATTTCAGCACCGCCTAAACGTCCTGATACACAGGTCTTTATACCCTTTGCACCCATCTTCATTGAACGTCCCATGCACTGCTTCATTGCACGTCTGAAGGAAATTCTTCTCTCGAGCTGTGTAGCAATATTTTCAGCAACAAGCTGTGCGCACATATCCGGAACCTTAATCTCAACAATGTTGATATTTACATCATTTTCAGCCTTGTTTGTAAGCTTTGCAAGCTTTGTTTTAAGCTTACCGATTTCCTCGCCGCCGCGACCGATAATGATACCGGGTTTTGCAGCATAGATATTAACAACGAGCTTTGCGCCCTTTCTTTCAATCTCAAACTTGGAAACGCCTGCCTCATACAATGCTTTTTTCAAAAACTTCCTTATTTTATAGTCCTCAACAAGTGTATCGCCAAAAACGCTGTCATTTGCGAACCACTTTGAGTCCCAGTCCTTAATTACACCGACTCTAAGTCCATGTGGATTAACTTTCTGTCCCATGAGAAACCTCCTCTCTTTATTCCTTTTCTTTAACTACTACTGTAATATGACTTGTTCTCTTTCTGATACGGAATGCTCTTCCCTGTGCTCTCGGTCTTACTCTCTTAAGTGTAGGACCCTGGTTTGCAAACGTTTCAGAAACGTACAATTTGCTTGTATCCATGTTGAAGTTGTTTTCAGCATTTGCTACAGCTGACGCCAAAAGCTTCTCAACTAATATTGAAGCCGCCTTTGGAGTATGTCTGAGTATTGCTCTTGCTTCATCAACAGGCTTATTTCTTATTAAATCAAGCACGATGCCAACCTTACGGTTTGAAATGCGCGCATAGTTTAAAACTGCCTTAGCTTCCACCTTGGTATCCTCCTTTCATCATTCGACGAACATTTCTAATTATTTCGATGATTTTGCACCTGCGTGGCCCTTATATGTCCTTGTCGGAGCAAATTCGCCAAGCTTATTGCCAACCATGTCCTCGCTGATAAACACCGGAACATGCTTTCTTCCGTCGTGCACGGCAATTGTGTGTCCAACCATCTCGGGGAATATTGTCGATGCTCTTGACCAAGTCTTAACAACAGCTTTTGTGTTAGACTCGTTCATGGCAACAATTCTTTTCATGAGCCTTTCTTCAACGTATGGCCCTTTTTTAATAGATCTACCCATATTTGCTTCCTCCTTCCGGTAAATATAAATCTTCTTAATTTATATTACTTCTGGTTTCTTCTCTTAACGATAAACTTGTCTGACTTGTTCTTCTTAGAACGTGTCTTAAGACCAAGTGCCGGTTTACCCCACGGTGTAACAGGTGACGGTCTACCGATAGGTGACTTACCTTCACCACCACCATGAGGGTGATCGCACGGGTTCATTACGCTACCACGAACAGTAGGTCTGAAGCCCATGTGGCGTGTTCTACCTGCTTTACCAATCTTGATGTTTTCATAATCAATGTTACCAACCTGGCCTATTGTAGCTTTGCAATCAAGTCTTATCATACGAACTTCGCCCGAAGGAAGACGTACCTGTGCATAACCACCATCTTTAGCCATAAGCTGTGCACTTGTACCTGCACCACGAACAAGCTGGCCACCGCGACCGGGTGAAAGCTCGATGTTGTGGATAAGTGTACCAACGGGGATATCCTCGATATTCATTGCATTACCGGGCTTAATATCAGCACCGCTACCACTTATAAGTGTATCGCCAACCTTAATTCCATAAGGTGCGATGATGTATCTCTTCTCGCCGTCTTCATACTGCAAAAGTGCGATGTTAGCGCTTCTGTTCGGATCGTACTCGATTGATACAATGTTTGCTTTTATACCGTCTTTATTTCTCTTAAAGTCGATTATTCTGTATTTTCTGCGATTACCGCCGCCGCGATGACGAACGGTGATTCTACCATATGAGTTTCTACCTGCATTCTTTTTAATAGGCTCTAACAGTGAACGTTCCGGAGTATTTGTTGTGATTTCCTCAAAAGCGGACACTGTCATATGTCTTCTTGCAGGAGAAGTAGGATTATACTTTTTAATCGCCATCCTAATTGTCACTCCTTACCTAATTAATATTTTCTAACTGTTTTCTTATTGTGCCATGCCTTCGAAGAATTCGATTGTTTTGCTGTCCTCTGTAAGCTTAATCATAGCTTTCTTATAGGAAGCACGTCTGCCCTGATGAGCACCCATTCTCTTCATCTTACCCTGCATGCGAATTGTTGTAACCTTTTCAACCTTAACGCCGAAAATCTCTTCGATTGCGTTTGCAATCTGGATTTTGTTAGCGTCAATCTTTACTTCAAAGGTGTACGTTCTGTTCTCCATCTGTTCCATAGAATGTTCTGATATAACAGGACGGATTATGATATCGTGAGCGAATGTCATTGTGCGCACACCTCCTCAATTTTCTCCACAGCATCCTTAGCTATGATAAATTTCTTATGATTTAATATCTCATATACGTTAAGTGTGTCAACATTGCTTGCACATACGCCTTCAATGTTTCTTACCGACTTGTACATGTTTATATCGTTTGCAGCTGATACAACAAGTGCTTTATCGCTTACGCCGAGTGCACTGAGCATCTTTGCTGCTGCTGATGTCTTTATTTCATCGAACTTAAGACCATCAACTACGATAATGTCCTCGCTTGCAACTTTTGACGAAAGAGCCATCTTAAGAGCAAGAGCTTTTACCTTCTTATTTAATCTGTAAGAATAATCTCTCGGCTTTGGAGCAAACACAACGCCACCGCCTGTCCATTGAGGAGCACGGATGCTACCCTGTCTTGCACGGCCTGTACCCTTCTGTCTCCACGGCTTAATACCGCCGCCGCGAACTTCTGTACGGGTAAGTGCGCTCTGTGTGCCTTGTCTCTGATTAGCAAGATAATTTACAACAACATCGTGAAGAACGCTCTTTTTAACTTCAACGCCGAAGATTTCGTCCTTTACATCAATTGTGCCGGTTTTCTCACCGCTCATATTGTATAAATCCAATTTAGCCATTACTGTTTTTCCTCCTTTCCAATAAAAATCGATTACGCCTTAACTGTGTTCTTCAATACTACAACGCTTCCCTTTGCACCGGGGATAGCACCTTTAACACAGATAAGGTTATTTTCAGCATCAATCTTTACTATATCAAGATTTTGAATTGTAACCTTCTCAACACCCATATGTCCCGGAAGCTTCTTGCCCTTTCTTACCTTTGAGGGGTCTGAGCAAGCGCCCATTGAACCTGAACCTCTGTGGTAGCCGGAACCATGGCTCTTAGGACCGATGTGCTGTCCATGTCTTTTGATTGAACCTGCAAATCCTTTACCCTTTGAAATACCTGTTACGTCGATTCTCTCGCCAACCTCAAATGAAGTTACAACGATTTCATCGCCAACGTTTAGCTCAGCTGCGTTATCAAGCTTAAGCTCCTTTAACACGCGCTTAACCGGAACGTTTGCCTTTGCAAAGTGTCCTTTTTCAGGCTTGTTTGCAAGTTTTTCTCTCTTATTGAGATAGCCGACCTGAACTGCATCATAGCCGTCTGTTTCAACTGTCTTCTTCTGAACAACTACGTTTGGCTCAGCGTGAACAACAGTTACGGGAATTAGCTTGCCGTCTTCCATGAAGATTTGCGACATGCCGAGTTTTGTTCCCAAAATTGCTTTTTTCATTTCCTTTCTCCTCCTTATAGGTTATTGGTTTACCGCTTTAGCGGCAAACTTGACCCGCAGCAGCAATTTTATTGCCGCTACAACTCCCAAGCCATAAATTTTATTATAGCTTGATCTCGATATCAACGCCTGCTGGCAAATCGAGCTTTGTAAGAGCCTCTATTGTTTTTTGAGTTGGTACGAGCACATCGATTAATCTTTTGTGTGTACGCATCTCAAACTGCTCTCTAGAATCCTTGTACTTGTGAACTGCGCGAAGGATTGTAACAACCTCCTTCTTTGTCGGTAGCGGAATAGGACCCGATACCTTTGCGCCTGTTCTCTTGGCTGTTTCCACAATCTTTTCAGCTGACTGATCAACTAAAACGTGGTCATAGCCCTTGAGTCTGATTCTGATTTTCTGAGTTGCTGCCATAGTTTTACCTCCTTTGATTTTTGTTTTTTCGGTTGTTACACATACGACAGCACGCACCTTTGCATGCTTACACCCTGCCGGGTGTTCCCGCCTTTTCCCTAATAAAACCCGGACATTCCCATCTCGAGTACGCCGGGTAGTACGCAAAAACAATCAGCCCTCACGCAAACGCGCAAAAGCCCCATGCTTTGCAGGATAAGCAAGCTGCAAGATATGCATAAGTGCAGCGTGACTTGTCGCCCGGTTTCAGGAATCGGACATTCTCCACGGAAAAACCGAACTTTTCTCGTTCGCAACCTCCCGTTTCATCGTATGCCATGTCACAACAAATAATATTTTACCTTATATATGCGAATTTTGCAAGCTTTTTTAGCAATTTTCTTTGAAAAATTTTACAAAAATTTTTACGAATTTTTTTGGGTATTTTTGTGCAATATTCACATATATTTTTAAAGCTTTTCAAAACGAAAAAACGGCGTTTGAACCCATTTTTCAAAATATGAAAAGCAAAAAAGATATGTCCTTTTGACATATCTTTTGTCACGATGTAATTAAAATTACGCTCCTACCTTATTAAGAGTAGTCGCAAGCTTAGACTTTCTTCTTGCAGCAGTGTTCTTCTTCAATATACCCTTCGAAGCTGCCTGGTCAATCTTTTTAACCGTAATGTTGAAAGCCTCTGTAGCAACAGCCTTATCACCTGCAGCTGCAGCAGCCTCAAACTTCTTTATCTGAGTCTTAAGCGCTGATTTAACCATCTGATTTTTAAGCGTCTTAGTTTTAATAACCTTTACTCTCTTTTTTGCTGATTTAATATTAGGCAATCCATTCACCTCCAACCTGAAACATAAAATTACTTGATATAGTTTACCACATAAAAAATGAAATTGCAAGTAAAATTTTAATTTTTTTTTAAATTTATCCGTTTTTCGATAAAACGCATACTTTTACGGGCATTTATACCCATACAGCAAAGACAGTATACATTATTTTTTTAGCTTTGTCAAATCATATTTTGCTTATGTTTTAAAATAATGTTGATTTCGGATTCTTTTATGATATAATTATGATAGGTTATTTTTTTCATTATTTAATAAAAGGGTGAAAAGTGTGTCAAAAAATTTTCAAACCATAATACGTCCAAAAACTAAACTTTTTGATTTAAGGCTCGGCGAGCTTTTTTCTTCGCGCGAGCTTATCTGGCTTTTTGTCAAAAGGGATTTTTCGGCAATGTATAAACAGACAATTCTCGGGCCGTTATGGTTTATAATAAACCCGCTTATTACAACTCTTATTTTCACAATAGTATTTGGAAACATTGCAAATCTTCCGACAGACGAAACCCCCGATTTCTTATTCTATATGTCATCAAATATTGTCTGGACATATTTTTCGACGTGTCTTTCAAAAAATTCAAACACCTTTGTGTCAAACGCGCGTCTTTTTGGCAAGGTGTATTTCCCACGTCTTATTACGCCAATATCTACAACTCTCTCCGCAATGATTAATTTTGGTGTGCAATTTATTATGTATATATTCTTTGTTATATATTATTCCTGCGTCGGTGCTGTATCACCCAATGCATACATAATTGTCACACCGCTTCTTATTATCATGTGCGCACTTTTGAGTATAGGACTTGGCATAATAATTTCTTCACTCACCACAAAATATCGTGATTTATCGGTTCTTGTGGGCTTTGGTATAACTTTGTGGATGTATCTTACACCTGTAGTATATCCCGCATCACAAATAGATGCATCTCTTTTGCCCCTTTTTATGCTAAACCCCATGGCACCAATTATAGAAGCCTTTCGCTATGCGTTTTTGGGCGCCGGAATGTTTTCGTGGAGTTATCTTGGAATATCCCTTTTGACAACTCTTATTATACTTACAATAGGAATTGTTCTTTTCAGCAAAGTCGAAAGAACCTTTATGGATACTATATAAGGAGGCGACACAGATGAGCGAAATTATAAGAGCAGAAAATATAAAAAAATGCTATAAGCTTGGCGAAATCGGTGGCCGCACCCTTCTTGGCAGTTCGCAAAGCTTTTTTGCGCGCCTTTTTGGCAAAGAAGACCCAAACACTAAAATCGGCGTCAGGAAATATGATAAAAACGAAAGTTTTACCGCACTTGATAATGTTTCATTTACAATAAACAAAGGTGAAACTGTCGGAATTATCGGACGAAACGGCGCAGGCAAATCGACGCTTCTTAAAATTCTTTCACGCATTACCGCTCCTACAGACGGGTGCGTTTATCTTGACGGAAGAGTGTCAAGCATGCTCGAAATCGGTACAGGCTTTCACGCAGAGCTTACAGGTCGTGAGAATATATATTTAAACGGTGCTATTCTTGGAATGAGTAAGGCTGAAGTAGACGAAAAGCTCGATGACATAATTGAATTTTCAGAGTGCGAAAAATTTATTGATACACCGATAAAGCGTTATTCTTCGGGCATGTATGTAAAGCTTGCATTCGCAGTTGCAGCGCATCTTAATTCGGAAATACTTATTATGGACGAGGTGCTCGCCGTTGGCGACGCCGCTTTTGTAAGAAAATGCATAGAAAAAATGCGTAGCATCGCAGAGGAAGAAAACCGTACTATATTATATGTAAGTCACAATATGGACACAGTAAAAAATCTATGCACAAGAACGATTGTGCTTGACAAAGGCAAGATTATATATGACGGAGATACTGACGAAGCAATAAAGTATTATCTGTCATCAAACACGCAGAGCGAAACACAAATAACCTTTTGTGAGAACACTCTTATAAAACAACTTAAAAATAAACAAAGAGCAGTTAATATGCTCAGTGCATCCTACCCTTTGGGCGCAAACACAATAGATGAAAACGGAATGTTAAGTCTAAATATAAACTGGACAAACAAGGATGATATAACGGATTTATGCTTTAGACTTACAGTGTATGATTCTACATTAAAAAGCGTCGCAACATCAATGCTGTACGATTTTTATTCGGGTAAAGCAGGTCAAAACGAAAGTGTTACTCTGTGCTTTGATATGAGCACACTTGCGCCTGGAAGATACGAAACACGTTATACCCTTTTTAGACGCTGCGGCATAACAGATGATATCGAAAGCTATATGGGACTTTCGTTTTATAAAACCGAAAGCATCCTGAAGGCACAGACCAAATGGTATCCTGCCGCTTGGGGAAACGTTGTATTGCCCTCCCCCGAAATATTATAGGCAAATAAAAATGTTTTGTCTAAATTATACACATAAAAAAGTCTGTGTTATAAAATTTTTAAAAATAGTCCCAAAGAGTAAAAAGCAGTTGTTATTTGCTTGACATACCTTATTTTTATTGATATAATGTTTTGTGGCGCAATTTTACACGCTTTTTATTTAGTATAAATTTACAATAGAGGAGGATTTTTCATGGCAAGAAAAATGAAAACAATGGACGGCAACAATGCCGCCGCTTGGGCTTCATACGCTTTTACCGATGTAGCAGCGATATACCCAATCACTCCTTCATCTGTTATGGCTGAAGTAACAGATGAATGGGCAGTTGAAAAGAAGGAAAACATTTTCGGTCAGCCCGTAAAGGTTGTTGAAATGCAGTCCGAAGCAGGTGCAGCAGGTGCCGTTCACGGCTCACTCGCAGCAGGTGCTCTCACTACTACCTACACAGCTTCACAGGGTCTTCTTTTGATGATTCCGAACATGTACAAAATGGCTGGTGAGCTTTTGCCGTCAGTTATTCACGTAAGTGCACGTTGTGTAGCTTCACACGCACTTAACATCTTCGGCGATCATTCAGACGTTATGGCATGCCGTCAGACAGGTTATGCAATGCTCTGTTCAAACAGCCCGCAGGAAGTTATGGACCTTGGTGCAATCGCTCACCTTTCAACAATTAAAGGTCGCGTTCCGTTCCTTCACTTCTTCGATGGCTTCAGAACATCACACGAAATCGATAAGATTGAAGTTTGGGATTATGAAGACCTCAAAGAGATGGTTGATATGGATGCTGTTAAGGCATTCCGTAACGGCTCATTAAATCCTGAGCATCCGGTTCTTCGCGGTAGCGCACAAAACCCTGATATATTCTTCCAGAACAGAGAAGCTTGTAACACATATTACAACAATATCCCTGCAGTAGTTGAAGAGTATATGGACAAGGTTAACGCCAAAATCGGCACAAACTATCACCTTGTTGATTACTATGGTGCACCTGATGCAACAAAAGTTATCGTTGCAATGGGCAGCATCTGTGAAACAATTGAAGAAACAATTGATTATATGAATGCAAAGGGTGAAAAAGTTGGTCTTATCAAGATTCGTCTTTACAGACCTTTCCCTGTTGACGCATTCTTGAAGGCAGTTCCTGCAACATGTAAGAGCATCGCTGTTCTTGACAGAACAAAAGAGCCCGGTTCAATCGGTGAGCCGCTTTACCTTGATGTATGTGCTTGCTATGCAGGTAAAAACGACGCTCCCGTTATCATCGGCGGACGTTATGGTCTTGGTTCAAAGGATACTGTTCCTGCAGATATCATCGCAGCATACAAAAACCTCGATGCAAAAGAGCCGATTAAGGGCTTCACACTTGCTATCGAAGATGACGTTACAAACCTTTCACTTCCGAGAGAAGATTTTTCTGACACAAGTGCAGAGGGTAACACAGCATGTAAGTTCTGGGGTCTTGGTTCTGACGGTACTGTTGGTGCTAACAAAAACTCCATCAAAATCATCGGTGACCACACAGACCTTTATGCACAGGCTTACTTTGCATATGACTCAAAGAAATCAGGCGGTATTACTGTTTCGCACTTGCGCTTTGGTAAAACTCCTATCAAGTCAACTTACCTCATCAATAAGGCAAACTTTGTAGCATGTCACAACCCGTCATACGTTGATAAGTATGATATGGTAGAAGACCTTGTTCCGGGCGGCAGCTTCCTTCTTAACTGTGCTTGGGATACAGCTGAGCTTTCAGAAAGATTGCCCGCTAAGATGAAGAAATATATTGCTGATAACAACATCTCACTCTACACAATCGATGCTATCGGTATTGCAAAAGAGCTTGGTCTTGGCAATAAAACTTCAATCGTTCTTCAGTCAGCATTCTTCAAAATTGCAGACGTTATCCCGTTTGCAGATGCTGTTGAATACATGAAGGCTGCAGTTGTTAAGTCCTTCGGCGCTAAGGGTGAGAAGATTGTAAGCATGAACCATGCAGCAATCGTTGAAGGCGAAAAGAACATCAAGAAAATCGATGTTCCTGCTGATTGGAAAAATGCAACCGATGCAAAAGCAAAAGCTGATTCAGACGCTCCTGAATTTGTGCAGAATATTCTTGAGCCGTGTAATGCACAGCGCGGTGACAAGCTTCCTGTATCAACATTTATGAACATGGTTGACGGTCACCTTCCGCAGGGTATGGCAGCATATGAGAAGCGCGGTATTGCAGTTGACGTTCCTGAATGGATTCCGGAAAACTGTATCCAGTGTAACCAGTGCTCACTCGTTTGCCCGCACGCTGTTATCCGTCCCGCTGTTATGAATGAAGAAGAGGCTGCAAACGCTCCTGCTGAAATGAAATCAATGAAGATGAATGGCAAGGGCATGGATGGCTACAAGTTCTCAATGACAGTAAGCACACTTGACTGTACAGGTTGCGGTAACTGTGCTAAGGTTTGTCCTGCTAAGGAAAAGGCTCTCGTTATGAAGCCGATTGATACACAGCTTGATGCACAGAAAGGCTTTGACTATGGTCGCACACTTTCTGTAAAAGAGGACTTGCTTGCACTTCCGCTTAACGCTAAGAATTCTCAGTTCCGTCAGCCGCTCCTCGAGTTCTCGGGCGCATGCGCAGGCTGCGGTGAAACACCTTATGCAAAGCTTATCACACAGATTTGCGGTGAGCGTTCATACATCTCAAATGCAACAGGATGTTCATCAATCTGGGGTGGTAGTGCTCCTTCAACTCCATACACAACAAACCACAAGGGCTTTGGTCCTGCTTGGGCAAACTCATTGTTCGAGGATAATGCTGAGCACGGTCTTGGTATGGAAATCGCTGCAAAGCAGCTTCGTGAGAGACTTTCAAACGAAATCGCTGCTATTGACAATGCTGATGTAAAAGCTGCTTACGATGCTTGGAAAGCAACTTATGATGACGGTGAAGCAAATGCTGCAGATACTGCTAACCTTATTGCTGCACTTGAAAAGGACGGTAGCGCTGCTGCTAAGTCGGTTCTCGACTTTAAAGACTTCCTTTCAAAGAAAGCCGTATGGATCTTTGGTGGTGACGGTTGGGCTTACGATATCGGTTTCGGTGGTCTTGACCACGTACTTGCTTCAGGCGAGGACATCAACGTAATGGTATTCGATACAGAGGTTTACTCAAATACAGGCGGCCAGGCTTCAAAATCTACACCTACCGGTGCTGTTGCACAGTTCGCTGCAGGTGGTAAGCCGATCAAGAAGAAGAATCTTGCTGAAATCGCAATGTCATATGGCTATGTATACGTTGCACAGGTTGCACTCGGTTATGACATGGCTCAGACAGTTAAGGCAATCAAAGAAGCTGTAAGCTATAATGGTCCTTCACTTATCATTGGTTATGCTCCATGTATTAACCATGGTATCAAGGGCGGCATGACAGATACTCAGAAGATTATCAAGAACGCTGTTATGGCTGGCTACTGGCAGACATTCAGATTTGATCCAAGACTTTCGGCTGAAGGTAAAGTACCGTTCACAATGGATTCAAAAGATCCGACAGCTTCGTACAGAGACTTTATCATGAACGAAGTTTGTTACAGCTCGCTTGCTCGCAAGTTCCCAGAAAAAGCAGAGGAGCTCTTCACAGAAGCAGAGAAGCAGGCTAAAGAACGTTATGAACATTGGACAAAGTACAGCAAGCTTTTTGAATAATTTTAAAGCTTAACAAAATTAAACGACGGATGAAATCATCCGTCGTTTTTTTATTGCTGATATTTAAAACCACATGTCTGCCAACCATCATTTGAATAAGCTGCTCCCTTTACAGCTTTTCCTGTTGCGCGTAGCGTTCCGCTATACTCGTACCACTCCATGTTTTCACCTTGTCTTCCTCCCACAACGGCAAAATCTCTTATATATGCCACATAAGCGTCATCCTTGTTCAAAGGACGTGTAAAATCCACGGTAATTATTTTCCGCACTGATAACCTCCCTGCAATTTCTTCATCACATATTCTGGAAATATCATTATGCACAGGATTTGTTAGATATCTTTCAAAACTATAGCATATATACGGCATATAACGCACTTTTTGGGCGAAATTAAATTGTCTAAAAAACCGTCCTTGTTCCATAGGATTCTTTTCAGTAACAAGCTTTGTAAAATTACTCATTTTTACGTACGAGGTTTTTTTACCATTTTCTAAGCCATAATACATGAGCATATTACTTGATTTCATCATACTCTCAGTATTAGTAATGCTTATATCGAACTTTTTTTCATACACAACACAGCACTGTATGCAATATGAGGCAAGCTCGCTCATAGCAGAAAACACATAACTTGCACGAATTACATCTATACGCATCAGCTTGCCACAATCAAATAACCGATTTTTATCTTCACTGCCAAAACGTTTTGTCCAATTGCTAAACTCATTATACATTTTTTCAACGGATAATTTTTTTCGCTCTTCAGCATCAAAGAGATCTTTTGTCTTAATTGCAAACATTCTTTGCATAAGACAGCCCCCATCCGAATAACGCTTTAGTACCGAAGGCATTGATGACGTTTCAAAGCTGTATTCAATTTGCTTTGCCCCAATTATTTCTTCCTTTATAAAGCCATTTTCAAAAAGTCCGCAATTTTGTTTGACAAATTCATAAAACATTTCAATATCCATATTTTTTCCCTCCCAAGTTTTTTGTTGGTGATTTTAAATCACTTGCTTTTTAAAAAAATTTGATAGAAAAATTTATCACACCTCCTCCTTTCTACGTAATGTATTGGTTGTCATTGCTACAGTGTTTTTGGTGATTTAAAATCACATATAAATTATATCAAACACGTGATTATCTGTCAACATATTTTTTAAAATCGCAAAAAATGTTGACTTTCAAGAAACAATACGATATATTTATCTTAGGAGGATATACAAATGAACGAAATACACAAAAATATAAAACAAATCAGACTTGAACGTGGTTTGTCGCAAGAAGAACTTGCTGAAAAAATGGGCTATACATCCCGCTCCACAATCGCAAAAATTGAAAGCGGAAAAAATGATATTCCACAATCAAAAATTAAAGCTTTTGCCGATGCGCTTTCCACCACCCCATCACGACTTTTAGGTCTTGATAGTGAAACACTTCTCTCAATGAATGATGCTGATACAGATAAAATTCTCAAACTGGCGAATTTACTTAATAATGATGGAAAAAGAAAAACAATAGACTATATGAAGCTTTTATCATCAAATCCCGATTTTTCAAAAAAAACCGACGATTTTGCTTCTCCCAAAAATGTTGTTGTGCCAATTGCTGCACGCGGCAACGTTTCACAAAACAAAATTCTAACAAAAGAAGAATATGAAAGGGCAGAAAATACAAAATTTAATGGACTTAAACCCAAAAAACAACTCCCAAAATTTTAAATAAAAACGCCTTCTACAACACATACTTGAGTAATGATTTATAAAAAACAATCGACTTTTTTCGACATTAAGTTCATAATTATTAATGAGGTGATATTATGAACGAGTCAAATTTTTACTCAAACTATATGCAGGCGCGAAATAAAGCTTGGGAAATTATTTTCAAATTTGGTATAAATTCTCTTCCTGTGCCGATATCAAAACTATGTAATCAAATGGATATACGCCTATTTAGTTACATTGAAGCAGACAGTCTTATAAAAGCATATAAGCTTACCGAATACACAAAAAACGACGGCTTTGCAACAATTATCCAAAATAATTATGTGATTTTTTATAATGAAAATATACCAAAAAGTCGCATACGATTTACTATCGCGCATGAAATCGGACATATTGTACTTGGAGACTTAATCAAAACAAATCCATCAGGACGCTCGCGCGCAACCTCGTGGAACATTGGTGAACAAACAGAGCCCGATCCTTGTGAAGCAGCCGCAAATATCTTCGCAAGCAGACTTTTGGCTCCCGCTTGTGTTCTATGGAAGCTGGGAATAGACAATGCAGATGAGATTTCGCTACTTTGTGGTCTTTCAAAATCTGCATCACAGATACGCGCAAATCGCATGAAAACACTGTGCACTCGCAAAAAATTTATCGCAAGTCCACTTGAAGCAAAAGTTCTCGAACAGTTTTACGATTTTATTTCATCAAAACAAAATTCTCTTTTTAAAAAAGATACTCATTTAGATAAGCTGTAACTAAAAATCCTCGATATCAAAAGATACCGAGGCTTTTTTTATAAATTATAGTATATACGGTCTTATAGGCTGGCCGTTTGCAATAAGATAATCCTTGATCTCTTTTACATGGTAGTTTCTTGGCATTTTGGGTGAATAAAGCATAGACGATATTATTCCCGCCGATGCACCGGTCTTTGAAAATACCTCCAACAGATGCTCAGGCTTGCCTGCACCGCCTGATGCAATTACGGGAATGTTGACTGCATCCGAAATCATTTTCGTAATTTCGATATCGTATCCCTGATGCGTACCATCATTGTCAATGGAATTTACGCATATTTCACCTGCGCCAAGCGATTCTCCCCTCTTTGCCCATTCGACTGCATCCATACCTGTAAACACACGCGCTCCATCAATCGCTATTTCGTATCCGCTCGGTATTTTCTCGCTTTTATCAACCTTTTTAACCTGCATACTGAGCACAATACACTGTCTGCCAAACGCACGCGCTCCATCATTTATAATCTGCGGATTGCGAACCGCCATAGAGTCAATGCTGATTTTTTCTGCACCTGCCTTAAGCACCTCATACATATCATCAAGGTTTCTTATGCCTCCACCCACAGTAAACGGCACAAATACATTTTCAGCAACCATTTTTACCGTATCAATATCAATTTTTCTTTTCTCGGCACTTGCAAGTATATCAAAAAAGATGATTTCGTCTATCTGATCTGCATATATTTTTTTTGCAACCGTTTCTGCCCTGTCAATATCTATATTATTTTGAAATTTGTGTGCCTTTGTAACCATTTTATCTCTTATATCAAAGCACGCTATCAGTCTTTTTGTAAGCATTGTTTTCCCCCCTCATTAAAGCGATGCAAAATTTTTAAGAAGCTTTAGCCCAATTTCGCCGCTCTTTTCAACGTGAAATTGTGACGCATATATGTTGTCTTTATTTATCATCGAGCAAAAATCCTTGCCGTAATTTGTATACGCAAGAGCAATCTCACTGTCTTGCGGACGAATATAATACGAATTTACAAAATAAAAATACTCCTCTTTGCTAATGCCGTCAAGTATGGCATTTTCCCTTGTAAATTTTGCACTGTTCCATCCAATCTGCGGCACTCGCACATCCTTTTCATCAAAACGCACAACATCACCCTTAAACCAGCCAAGACACGTTGCGTTGTCCTCTTCGCTTTTTTCAAAAAGCACCTGAAGGCCAACACAAATTCCCATAAACGGCTTTTTGTTTACAAGCGCATGCTCCTCTAAAGTACCTATAAGGTCAAGCTCGCGAAGTGAATCGATCGTAGCACCCGCCGAGCCAACGCCCGGAAGTATAATGTGACTACACTCCGAAAGAGCTTTTTTATCTGCACTCAAAACCGCCTCAATGCCAAGGTGTGAGAGCGCACTTTTCACGCTCGGACCATTTCCCGCTTTATAATCAATTATGCCAATCATATATCGTCTTCCTTTCTATATGCAATTTCATATTATTTTTTCGTTTCGCGCTTCACGATAAACTCCTTCGCTCGCTTTTCCATAGTATCATCAAGCTCGCACAGCGTGTTATCAGCATCATATTTTCTGTCAAGCGCCGTTTTTATAAAAAAATCTGCAAGCTCTGGATTTTGTGAAAGTATTTGCCCATACAAATGTGTGCCAATCAGATTTTTATAAATCACACCTTCATATTCACCCTTGCCGTCATTTCCTCTTCCATATATAACGCTGCCAAGCGGCGTATAATCCTTTATATCAACACTGCAAGTATGATTTTCAAAGCCTGTCAGGGTTATCTCGTCGTCTGCAAACGCTGCTTTTATCGCAGCATTTCCAATAAATCTTTCTCCAGCGTCTTTAGAATCAATGTCAAGAATTTTCAAACCATCAATACAGCCTGACTTACCCTCATAAAAATTACCCATAATGTGATAACCTTCGCAAAGGGCGAGCATGACACCGCCGCCTTCGACGTACTCTTTAAGCGGCTCTGCAAGAGCATCAGCCTTTTCGCTCACTTTTTTTAATGATTGCTCTACTCCGCCGCCAAGAAGTATTATGTCTACGCCCGAAAAATCAATATCATCTTCGTAGTGAATCGTCTTAAGATTAAACGTTATGCCACGCTTCTCGGCACGCATTTTTATAACCGAAACATTTGCTTTATCACCATACAGATTAAGAAGCTCGGGGTAAAGATGGCAAAGAGTAATACTTTTGTTATTCATTAGCGCATCCCCCTTTTTCCAAAGCTTTTAAGTGAACATAAGCCGGGTACATCGCGGTATAATTTACGAGTAAATATCCAACATCGCCGTCACATTTAATAAGCTTTTTTATTGCCTCTTCTATTGTATCGCATACGCAAATAAGACTCTCATCACAGAGCGCATATTTTAATCGCAAATACATATCAAAACGTCTTTCGCCTGTAATGATATACTGTTTTTCGCCGCTTTTTAAAAGCGTTTCAAAATCGACATCCCATATCCATGATATATCCTCTCCGTCGGATGGCGCATCATTTAGCGCAAACAAAACCGCTTTTTTTCTTGTGTCATTTACGCTTACCGCAACCGACTGGTTAAAGCCCGCAGGATTTTTGGACAGAATAAGATACAAGAGTTTTCCGCCTATGTTAAATTTACTCATGCGTCCCGGCTCCGGCTTTTGCGAACATAAGACGCTTAGTATAAATTTTTTATCAATTCCAATCGCATCAAGAGCCGAATATGCCATCATAAGATTGTAAACATTATAAAGGCCTGTAATCTCTGACTCGGCATGCGACACAATTCCATACGAGCAAATATCAAAATGCAAGACGCCATCTAATACTTTTATATCTCTTGCCGTATATGTTGCTTTTGGATTTTTATACCCACACTGCGCGCAGCTGTATTTTCCTATCTGGCTGTATAAATAATATTCATACGAGAGTTTATGACCACATTTCGGGCATATACCTCCATCACGGATTTCGTCGCATTTTATCAGATCAACATCTGTATCCGTGCCATAATAAAGAGCATCTCTTTCCTCACCAAAAACCGATGTAACCGAATCATCCGCGTTCAATATAAGCTTTGCATCCGGCGCCATGTCAATTGCACGTTGCAAAATTTTTGCTGTGCTGTCTGCCTCGCCATAGCGGTCAAGCTGATCGCGAAACAGATTTGTCACTACTATAATCGATGGCTCAAGCTCTTTAAACAAAAGCGGCAAATTCGCCTCGTCTACCTCAAGGCATGCATAATCAACATTAAATGCACCAAAAATCCCTGCTCTCCTGCAAAAAGCAGCGGCAATACCATTTAGCATATTTGCGCCCACACTGTTGCAAACAGTTTTATAACCTGCACGTACAAGCGCTGTATTTATAAGATTATTTGTCGTAGTTTTACCATTTGTGCCACACACAATAATTATCTGCTTTCTCACCTTTTTGGAAAGCAACTCTATTATATCAGGACAAATCATACGGGCATACTTTCCGGGAGCCGTCGATGCCCGTGAACCCGAAAGCCTGCACGCCATATAAAGCATTTTTGAAACAATAAGTGCCAAAACAAGTCGTATATATTTCATCTATAACTCCCTCCCGTCACAAATAAATATTATTATAACTTAATAAAATTTTCATCATCAAAATTTAAAATTTCATCAAGAGTTTTTATCATTTTTGACAAAAGAGTCAAAAATTTAATAACCTTTTTTCTTCTTTTAAATGAAATTTATAAAATAACTAATATATTTTAACACATATTCAGCGCAATTACAATAAAAATGATAAAAGATACAATTTTTTATGTAAATCAATGTTCTTTTTATAATTTTTTTATTGCATAGAAAGACTTAAAATGTTATACTATTGTATATAAATTTTTATTTATCTTATGATATAATATAAGAAATATTATATCACACAAATAGTTATTGCGTATTCATGTACTATGAATTCGGAGAGGAGAAAACTTATGAGCAACATTAGAGTTGCCATTGTAGGTTATGGCAATTTGGGAAAAGGTACAGAAGCTGCACTTGCACAGGCGAGCGATATGGAGCTTGTATGTGTGTTTACAAGACGCAGCCCCGAAAGTATTAAAACAATTACAGGCGTACCTGTATATTCGGTAGATAATATGATGAGTATGCGCGGCAAAATCGACGTTGTTATTTTGTGTGGCGGAAGTGCAACAGACCTTCCAAAGCAAACGCCCGAAATGGCAAAATATTTTAACGTGGTTGACAGCTTTGATACGCACGCTAAAATCCCTGAACATTTTGAAAATACAGATAAAGCAAGCAAAGACGCAAAAAAGGTCAGTGTTATATCTATTGGATGGGATCCCGGCTTGTTCTCACTTAACAGACTTATCGGCGAGGCTGTTTTGCCAAATGGCAACGCATACACCTTCTGGGGAAAAGGAATAAGTCAGGGCCACAGCGATGCAATAAGACGCATTGATGGCGTAAAGGACGCAAGACAATATACTGTCCCTGTTGAAGAAGCACTTAATAGTGTAAGAAATGGCGAAAACCCCACCTTAAGCGTAAGACAAAAACACATAAGAGAATGTTTTGTCGTTGCCGAGGATGGTGCAGATAAAGCTTATATCGAAAAAACTATCAAAGAGATGCCAAACTATTTTGCAGACTATGATACAATCGTTAACTTTATCAGCGAAGATGAACTTCTAAGAGACCACGCAAGTATGCCTCACGGCGGCAGCGTTATAAGAAGCGGAAATACAGGTAAAAATAAACACATAATCGAGTTTAGCTTAAAACTTGACTCAAATCCGGAGTTTACCTCAAGCGTGCTCGTAGCGTATGCAAGAGCTGCATACCGCTTGTATCAAAAGGGCGATTTTGGCTGTAAAACCATCTTTGATATTCCGCCTGCATATATGCATCCGGACAGCCCCGAATCACTTCGCAAAAAACTTTTATAAGAATTTTTACTATAAGAAAGGATGATATAAAATGAATTCAAATGTACGTCCAGAATCTATGGAGCGCATAACTACAAAGGCGCTTGCAGATGCCTTTATTGATGAGCAGCTTAAGCTTATCAGAGAGCAGGTTGGCGATAAACAAGTGCTTTTGGCTCTTTCGGGTGGTGTCGACTCATCAGTTGTTGCCGCACTTCTTATCAAAGCAATTGGAAAGCAGCTTGTATGTGTGCATGTAAACCACGGACTTATGCGCAAAGGCGAAAGTGAACAGGTTATCGAAATCTTTAAAAAGGGACTTGACGCCAATTTAATCTATATAGACGCAACAGACAGATTCTTAAATCTTTTAAAGGATGTATCCGAGCCTGAGAGAAAGAGAAAAATTATCGGTGCAGAATTTATCGAAGTATTTAACGAAGAGGCTAAAAAGCTTGAATCAGTTGATTTTCTCGCTCAGGGCACAATTTATCCTGATATACTCGAAAGCGATGGCGTGAAAGCTCATCATAACGTTGGCGGACTTCCTGAAGATATGAAACTTGAGCTTGTTGAGCCAATAAAGCTTTTGTATAAAGACGAAGTAAGAGTTGTCGGCAAAGCTTTGGGTCTTCCCGAAGAAATGGTTGAGCGTCAGCCCTTCCCGGGTCCCGGACTTGGCGTTCGTTGCCTTGGTGCTATCACAAGAGACAGACTCCATGCTCTTCGTGAGGCAGACGCAATTTTGAGAGAAGAATTCAAGCTTTGTGGACTTTCCAAAAAGGTATGGCAGTATTTTATTGCCGTTCCTGATATGAAAAGCGTAGGCGTAAAGAACGATAAAAGATACGAAGGCTGGCCCGCAATTATTCGCGCCGTCAATACTGTTGATGCAATGAGTGCGACTATCGAAGAAATTCCGTATGAAATTCTTCACAAAATTACAAATAGAATCACAAATGAAGTCGAAGGCATTAACCGCGTACTTTTAGACCTTACGCCAAAGCCTATCGGAACAATTGAGTGGGAATAATACAAAGAGCTGACCGATTGGTCAGCTCTTTTCATATCTTATAATTAGTCGATAAGTGCAGCAGCATCTTTGTCACAGTAAAGTGTTGCATCCTGATGCTTACGCAAAATAGTTGCAGGGCACTTTGTGCTAATTTCACTATAAATTGTGTTCTTTACAGCCTCTGCTTTTGTGGAGCAAGGAACTATACAGAACATATGAGCAGCACGTGTAAGTGCAGGAATTGTCAATGTCAAAGCGTACTTGGGTACATCATCAAGCTTTGCAAAGCAGCCATCGTTTACCTGCTGCTGACGGCAAATCTGGTCAAGTTCAACCGGCTTAACAAGGAACTTGTCATCAAAATCAGCTACCGGCGGATCATTAAATGCGATATGACCATTTTCACCGATACCCAAAACTACGATGTTTGTAGGATTATCCTGTAAAAGCTTTGAATAACGAGCACTTTCTTCGTTAGGATCCTGTGCACTGCAGTTTATAAGATTAACTGATTTGAAAGGCTTTTTGTCAAAAAGACGGTCTTTCAAAAAGTTTGCAAAGCCCTGAGGTGCATCAGCAGGAAGGCCTATGTATTCGTCCATATGGAACGCGTTTATCTTCTCCCATTCGATATCTGTCTTTTTGCACAAATGGAAAAGAACATCATTTTGTGACGGAGCCGCAGCAAAAATCATATTAAGCTCATCTTTTGTTTCGAGCTCTTTTTTGATACAAGCAGCTACATCATCTGCTGCCTTTTTACCCATTTCGTCACGGGTTTCAAAAATTTCAACCTGTAATGCGTCTGTTTTAAACTCTCTCATTGTTATTTTTCATCCCTTCATCAATTAATTTGTTTCAAAAACAATAACAGTATAATTATAGTAAAAAAAACCTTATTTGTCAATAAGCCCCCATTTTTTCTATTGACTGTTATATATAAAAATGCTAAAATGAAGTTGTTATTTATAAATATGTTGCTTTGAAAGGAGCTGTTATAATATGAAAGCTACCGGAATGGTAAGAAAGGTTGATGAACTTGGCAGAGTTGTACTACCAATTGAGCTTCGCCGCACATTTGATATTGATCATAATGATTTGCTTGAAATCTATGTGGACGAAGATACAATCATATTAAAGAAACAAGAGGCGTGCTGTTCTTTTTGTGGCAGTAATACAGATATTTTTGTATTCAAAGGCAAAAATATCTGCAGAGAGTGCGTTAAAGAACTTCAAAAATAAATTTGTTTATATAAAAAACTACCCTTGTATTACGAGGGTAGTTTTTCTTTTGCATATTATATAAAATTAAAACTTTACGATATAACCTTGTATAAAGATATACACTATAATAAGCGGCAAGATATATGCTGTATATATTCTCATAGCCTTTGGAAAATTTATACCTTTTCCGGCGTTACACTCTTCTATAAAATTGTCAAAGCCCCAACCATATCGACTCGTACAGAACAGACAATATATAAGCGCACCAAGTGGCAAAAGATTATTGCTGACAATAAAGTCCTCCAAATCGAGAATTGTGCTTCCAGCTCCAAGTGGCGTTATGTGACTCCACACATTAAAACCAAGCACACACGGAAGCGACAAAACTGTTACAAGAACAATATTTATGATGATTGATTTTTTCACGCTCCACTTAAAGCTGTCGCCTGCATAGGCAATGATGTTTTGAAAAATTGCAATAACAGTTGAAAGCGCCGCAAATGACATAAATACAAAGAACAATGCGCCCCATATATTACCATAAGGCATTGCGTTAAAAACGTGCGGAAGCGTCATAAATATAAGGCTTGGACCCTGGTCAGGCGAAACATTGTATGCAAAGCATGCAGGAAATATAATAAGTCCCGAAACAACTGCAACAAATGTATCGAGAACGGTTATATAAAGCGCCTCACCCATAAGTGTACGTTCGCGCGTTTGATAACTGCCAAAAATTGACATAGAACCAATGCCGACGCTGAGCGTGAAAAACGCCTGTCCCATCGCTGCAAAAACAACCTCTCCTATTCCTGCTTCCAAAAACTTGTTAATGTCAGGCTTTAAATAAAAAGCAATTCCCTCAGATGCTCCAGGGAGTGTCCATGTACGTACACAAAGCACAAGCATTATAGCCAAAAGTCCCAGCATCAAAACCTTGGTTATGCGTTCAACTCCGTTTTTAAGACCGAGCGAGCATACACCAAAGCATAACACAATAACAAGCGCTGTCCAGAATATCATCTCGAGAGGATTTGCAGTCATATTTGAAAATGTAGCTGTTATTTGCTGTGGCGAAACGCCCGTAAGTTCCCCTTTTATCATCTTTACACAATATGCAAGCATCCAACCCGCAATTGTCGTATAAAACATCATAAGAAGATAATTTCCAGCCAATGCAAAATAGCCAAACACATGCCATTTGCTCTTTTCAGGCTCAAGTGTTTTAAAGCTTTCTGTAATGCTTTTTCGGCTTGCACGTCCTACGCTAAACTCCATTGTCATTATAGGAAGCGCGAGCATCACAAGAAATACAAGGTAAATAAGAACAAAAATTGCACCGCCATACTGACCCGTAATATACGGAAAACGCCATACATTTCCAAGTCCTATCGCACAGCCCGCCGATATAAGTATAAATCCCAGTCTTGATGAAAAGGATTCACGCTCTGTGCCTGCCTGTTTTTTCATACAATCATTCCCCTCTGAATTTACTTTTTATCATAGCTTTGCCGCACAAAAGACTTTTTACACATGCTCTTATGCGGCAATAAATTTTTTATAAAACTGTACTACATCAAATCCTCGGCACTTACGAGCACGTTTCTTGGCTTACTTCCGTCAGCACCGCTTATAATGCCGCGAGCCTCCATCTGGTCTATTATGCGGCCCGCTCTTGCATATCCTACACCGAGTCTTCTTTGCACCATAGAGGTAGATATTGACCCTGCTGCAAGTGCTATTTCAATTGCTTTTGGCAAAAGCTCGTCGCAATCTGTATCTTCAGTTTCTACCGAACCACCTGCCGAAGAATTGATTTTTTCGCTTATATCCTCGTCGTATCTTACCTGCGAAGTATCTTTTATAAACTCTACAATACGTTCAACCTCTTTGTCAGATATAAACGCGCCCTGTATACGTGTCGGCTTTGATGCACCCATTGGCATAAAGAGCATATCTCCCTTGCCCAAAAGCTTTTCCGCTCCCGCCGAATCAAGTATCGTACGGCTGTCTATATGGCTTGATACTGCAAACGCTATACGTGAAGGAATATTTGCCTTGATAACACCCGTAATTACGTTTACAGACGGACGCTGTGTTGCAATAATAAGATGCATACCCGCTGCACGTGCCATCTGTGCAAGACGGCAGATAGAATCCTCAATTTCCTTTGGCGCAACCATCATTAAATCCGACAGCTCATCTATAATAATCACAATTTGCGGAAGCTTCGGCTCACCGTCAAGCTCCAAAACCTCGTTATATCCATTTAAATCTCTTACACCGCTTTCAGCAAACAAATTGTAGCGGCGCGTCATTTCGCTTACTGCCCAACCAAGAGCACCCGATGCTTTTTTCGGGTCTGTTACAACAGGCACCAAAAGATGTGGTATGCCATTGTATACGCCAAGCTCAACAACCTTCGGGTCAACCATAATAAGCTTTACTTCATTCGGGTCTGCTTTATACAAAATGCTTGTTATAATCGAATTAATGCACACCGATTTACCGGAACCCGTAGCACCCGCAATAAGCACGTGAGGCATTTTTCCTATATCACCAATTATTGCCTTGCCCGCAATATCCATACCAAACGCAATAGAAAGCTTTGACTTTGCCATCTTAAATTCGTCTGATTCTATAACATCACGCAGTGCAACACTTGCAACCTCTTTGTTCGGCACCTCAATTCCTATCGCAGCCTTACCAGGAATCGGTGCTTCAATTCTTACAGCCGATGCCGCAAGATTTAGCGCAATATCATCTGCAAGATTTGTTATTTTGCTCACCTTTACGCCAACGCTTGGCTGAAGCTCATAACGTGTTACAGTCGGCCCGCGGCTTACCTGTAAAAGCTTTACATCTACGCCGAAGCTTTTTAGCGTATCAACAAGTCTTACCGCCGTTTCACGAAGCTCCTCGCGTGAATCAACTCCGCGTTTCGTCTTACCCGGTGCCAAAAGGTTGGTTGGCGGATACTTATATGGTATCGGCATTGCCTTCATGTTATCGTCAAGCTGCTCACGAAGATTTGCCTCCTGTGCCGCCGACAGTCTATCAACACGTTGCGGCTTTGACGGTGTGGCTTCGCCTTCGGTGATTGCATCTATCTTTCCATTCTCATTAAAATTATCATTAAACGCATCTTTGCCCGCCGGAGCATCTGCGTCCAAAAGTTCGGAAGCAGATATAATTTCTTCAGACTCGGGATTTGTCATTTTCCTTGAAATCGCATCAAATACGGGTACATCAAGCTCGTCTTCAGCATTTATACCCTGCTCTGCAAGCATAAGTTCCGCTCCGCCTTCCGTTGCCTCGAGCTCACGCTTTGATTTTCTCTTTTTCTTTTCATTTATTTCTCCTGTATCAGTATCGACATCTATGTCAATCGAGCGTTGTCTTAGCGGTCTTAACCTATCGTCAACGGCTCTTGCAGCATGCGTTAGAGCTCCGCCCGCACGCTGACCGATTTCATACGAGCGCTCATTTTGTATCTCACGTGCTTCACGCTTTGCACCATTTAAGAAGCCCGCAATAAGACGTATCGGAGAAATTTTAAACAGAAATACTAAAAGTATAAAAGTAATAGTTATAAATATAATAGCACAAATCCAAACACCAAACCACTCTATAAGCGGATTTGCAATAAGCGCCCCAAAAACACCACCTCCACTGAGAGTGCGGTTTGCAAGCTCAAAGGCCTCAAAAAGACTTGCGTTTTCTCCCTTCATGCCAAAGCTTTGCCACAGCACGCTAAAGCATAAAATAACTATAAGCGAAAGCGAAAGCTTTATGTACATTCTGTTATAATCGCGCTTTATCATGAGATAAATTCCGCATCCAATTATAAACACAGGAAGACTCATCACAGGAGAACCAAATAAGCCAAGCAGTAAATACTTTACCGCTTCACCGACCGTACCTGCATACGCTGTATAAAGGCATACCCCAAACAAAAGTCCTATCGCAATAGTGATTATACCTGACAGTTCAAAATAGCGCGGTGCATCCGAATTTTGTTTTCCTGAAGAAACGGTCTTTTTAGTTTTTGCTTTCTTTGATGCAGCGCTGCTTTCTCCCGCTCCGGCGCGTCTGTTTACATTTTTTGATTTTGCAGCTTTACGTGGCAATACTATCCCCCCTGATAAAGTATAACAATGACTGATATAAAAGCATATCTGCCATTTTAATTTTTGTTAGCATATTTTTTTCGTTAACATCTATCTTCTGTATGAATCAGGGCCGTTTATTTTTACAAACCATGACGCCATCTTTTCTCCCTCTGTGCCATCATCGTTGTAAGCCTCAAACAGCTTTTCAATCCCGCTCATCTTTTCCTCTTCGGATAAATTATCAAATATTTTTGCATCATATGTCGGCTCTGTTATACTTGTGCCCTCGCCCCTTGCATATCGGCGAAGCACCTGAGTATAGCTTTTAAGATAACCCTGCTCAAATTCAATATATGCTCCGCTTTTTCCCTCATAATCTCCGCCAAGGATAATCGGCACACCATCATATATATAATCAAACGATGCTTTTACCGCAGCTTGTGTTTCATCAAGCCCGCTAAGATAAAGCTGCGTATAATCATCATCAATAAGCGTCGAACAAACCTCTGCCACAAGTCCTACAACCTTAGAAAGAGTGGCCGCGTTTTCCTGCGTACCTGTGGCTTGTCCGAGCCTGAGTCCTTTTCCCCCTGCAACAGTTGTATATGAAAGCACACCATCCGCCGATATTTTTAGCGTATTGTTGCTTTGTACAAATATAATACTGCCCTCTGTATCTGTATACTTGATAGCTGTTTTGGGATTAATAGAAAACGTTCTTAAAAGCCTTTCTGTTGTATATGCGCTCATAGTGAGCTCATCATCATGCAAAAGCGGATTTGAAGCGTTTAGCGTTTTGCGCGGTGTGCTTTCCTCATTAAGTATAAGATACGGCGCAAAAACGACCTCGCCCGCAATGCCTGTCGGCACATCGGCATTTATAAAAAATGAAAAACGTTTTTTTGGTGTAGCATCATCTGTCAAGTCCGAAAGTTTTTCGTTAAATTCGGCTTTATCAAGCCCCGTTGAAATTTTATAAAATTCATTATCGCTCTCGTCTGCAAGATATACGGACACATCGCTTACCAAACTGTCCTGAGCCGTGATTATAAAGCGTCTTAATGATGATACATTTTCCGAAAGCGCAAACGAGTACACACCAAAAATCTGTGCAAATGTAGCTGATTTATAATCAACGCCATAATCAACATAAAATCCACGTGTAAAAAGCGCCTTGCGCCAATCCTCTTCGCTCACCTTGGTTACATTTTTAGAGTCAGTTGTCATAGCCTTCCAAATAACAGATGAAACATACTCGTTTACGGCTTCATAATCATTATTTGAACGTTCAAGAACTGTTATCGCATGGTCAAAATCCTTTACCATATATGCCGCAAGGCATGACGGCATCGCAGTGCTTGTCCTCGACACCGTTTCATTATCCTTCTCAATGCCAAACGCACCGGAAATTTTCTTGGCCGCCACTGTCTTTATGTTCACAAAAAAATTATAGCCCTCGGGCCATAATTTTTCATTAAACCATATTTGACCTGTCATAACAAGGCTGCTTATGACCAACGCAATCAATACAACGTTTTTTATTCTTTCCTTCTTCATATGTGCGCCTCCCTCTGTTAAATTTCTTTAACAGACACAAATATCGCAAATTAAAAATTTGCGATATTTGACGCTCTATTATAAATACACTTTTTATTTTCCGCTATTATTCTTAGTCAGGTGCATTAAAAGCTGAACATATCGCCTACTGAAAGTCCGTTAATCTTGTCAACCTGACTCTTTGTAAGACGTGTAATATCTATGTTTATAACCTGACGTTCATCATTGTTCTCAGCATAGACTCTCATTTTGTTTCCGCCCTCTACAAGCTCTATTGAAACAACATAAACACCGCTTGCACCTATTGTGCCGGAAAGCAGATATCCACCCTGATAAACTTTATAAAAGTTTCCGTCATAATTGCTCTTTCTGTAAATCGTCACATCAACGCCACTCTTACCCGCAGCAGTAACAGTATATGTACGCTCCGATGTAGTAGCCGAAAGAGAAGCCGGTTTTTTAATATATATCAGTGAATTTGAATTTCCGTAATACCACGGAGAAAGCATATATGGTGCAGCATATGCACAGATGCCTGCAAATATCGTCATTACCAAGACAATGCATGTAGACACAAAAAGCTTTTTCTTCACGATAAAAACCTCCTTATTTAAATTATCCAATATTGTTTATATCCCTCAACGCAAGAGACAACTTATACAATTCTACAATAATATTGTATCATGTGTTTGTTACAGCTTTGTTACACTCACATTAATTGCACATAACAATTGCGCCCCGAATTATACTCTTTTCCAAAGCTATAATACGTTTACAACCACACTATAATGTCCATCACATGTTATATTCTCTGGCAAATCAAACTCAAGTGAAAGTGTATGCTCACCTTTTGCAAGACCGCTCACATCAACTGACGGTGCTATCTCAAATGAATCAAGTATGTTTTTTGCTCCATAAAGCGTAACCGAAACAGGCAAATTAACCGCCTGATATTTTAAATCCTCGTTCGCATTTTTAAATATAACATTTTCGATATTTACTGTTTTAGAAACCTTTTTAACAACGTTTACTGTTGCTTCTGCCTCTGTAACAGATAAAATATTTGCAATACCCTCGGGTATAACAAGCTTTACAGGTATTTTTTCAGACTGCATCAAAGACGATACATCAATCGGCTCTGTCACTATTTTTTCAATCATATCAACCGCATTATCCTTGCTTCCAAGGCGTATCTTTGAAGGAAGCACCTCAGTTGAAGCTATAGCATAGCCTTCCGGTACACTGCCTGTATACTTGACCTCTATCGGAACATCCTTTATGTTATAAACAGAACTAATAACCGAAACAGTCGAGGAATCAACATTTACATTCGCATCATTTGTAATATCTTTTCCATCCTTGGAAATAATTTTATACTTAAAATCTCCCGTTTGTCCTTCGACAGCATTTGATACATCAAAAGTAACAACTGCATTTAAAACGTTGTCCATAACCGACTCCGCTCCCCATACAGATATATACTCAGGAATCGCCCGTGCCTGAACAGACGTGTTTTCATTCTTTGCATTGCCCGTATATTTTATCTCAATCGGCACGCTTATTGTCTTAAGCTTTTCAACAACAACCTTTATGGTGTATGGCTTTTTATCTACTATCGAAACGTCACTTATAGGAAGACGGGTTTCAACCGATACATCATACTCACCTTCATGTATCCTTGGAACAGTCACAGATGCCGAAACATTTTCAGCCTCAATTTTGCCTATGGACAGACGTCTTCCTTCAACCGTAATAGCAACAGTAGGCTCACGCTGCTCACGCCTGATTATAAGTCCTGCTCTTTCAAGCTCGGCAGCATTTGTATACGATATATTAATATCGTTAACTACCTTCGTACTCTGTGGATTTTGATTATAAACAACAAAAACCCACAAAAGAATTGCTATAAGCAACGAATAAATTTTGAAAGCGGTTTCACTTGCAAATGCTTTTTTCATTTTGCCGCCCCCTTCCAAAAAGTAAACTTTTCTTTATCAATTATGGTAGAATCAGACTGCATAGTCTTTGTAAGCGCTTTTTTAAGAGTGTCAACAGTAAGATTTCTCGTAAGACCGCCATTGAGCGCAAGAGAAATTTTTCCCGTTTCCTCACTTACCACTATAACAACCGCATCTGAATTTTCTGAAAGACCAATCGCCGCACGGTGTCTTGTGCCAAGCTCCTTTGACAAATCGTTATTATGTGTAAGCGGCAAAAAACACGCTGCCGCTAAAATTCTGTTTGACCCTACTATAACAGCACCATCGTGAAGCGGGGTATTGGGAACAAAAATATTTACTAAAAGCTCTGCGCTTATAGCAGAATTAATCGCTATGCCCGTCTTGATAATGTCACCAAGCCTTGTTATACGTTCCATGCATATCAGAGCGCCAATCTTATTTTTAGAAAGATGCTCAACCGCCTTTGCTATCTCCTCGATAGTATTTTTAGCCGTTTCTTCTCTTGTGTTAAAACTGAATATCTTGCCTGCCGCACCTCGGCCTATACGCTCAAGTCCACGTCGTAGTTCCGGCTGAAAAACTATAAGCAAAGCAAAAAAGCCAAGCTGCATTGTATTTTCAAGTATGTACTGCATTGTATTAAGCCCGAGCCACGAGCTGAGCTGCAAAAGCGCCACAAGTATCAATATACCCTTAACGAGCTGTTCTGCACGTGTTTCTCTCACAAGTCTAAAACCCTGATACACTATAAATGCAACAATAGCTATATCGACTATATCTGCAAAACGCACAGTTGACATAAATCTTATAAAGTTCTGCATAAATTCTTCAAACAAGCCGCCCAATATTCTCACGCCCCTCACAAAAAATTTTCACAAATGTACTAATTATATTATACAACGATTTTTTCTTCATTTCCAGCCTTTTTTTATATTTATACAATATTTTTTTATATTTGTATGATAAACACATAATATATTGTCAAAATCACCTTGCATATACAGCTTTTTTGTAGTAAAATAATACTGATTATGTAATATTTTCAGATTGGATGTTTTGATATGAATATTGTTAAAAAAAGTATAATCCCACGCATCGCTGCAATACACGATATGTCAGGCTTTGGTCGTTGCTCATTATCTGTAATAATCCCAACGCTTTCATCTATGGGTATGCAGGTTTGTCCTCTCCCCACCGCTGTTTTATCAACACACACGGGCGGCTTTGAGGGTTACACCTTTGTTGACCTTACCGACACTATGAAAAACTATTATAAGCACTGGAAATCACTTGGTATTGATTTTGACTGTATATATTCAGGATTTCTTGGCTCTGCTGAGCAGATTGACATTATTATGTCTTTTATAGACGACTTTAAAAAAGATGAAACACTTATTGTTGTAGACCCCGTATTTGCCGACAGCGGAAAACTCTATGACACCTTCAGCACCGATTTTATAGGGCATATGAAAAGGCTCATTTCACGCGCTCATATAATAACGCCGAATATAACAGAAGCATCATTTCTTTTAAACTCTGCATTCAAAGACTGCTATAGCCGCGAGGATGCAAAGAAAATGCTTAAAGATTTGTGCCAGCTCGGTCCAAAAACCACAGTTATAACAAGTATAGTTATGGAAGATACCAAAAACTGTGTTGTAGCCTATGATAAAGAGGATGACCGTTTCTGGAGAGTTTCGTGCGACTATGTTCCTGCTGAATACCCCGGAACGGGCGATATTTTCACAAGTGTGCTTACAGGAGCACTGCTTGAAGGTGACTCTCTTCCCGTTGCAATCGACCGTGCAGTCAGCTTTGTTTCAATTGCAATACGTACAACATTTGGTTACAATACACCTGTTCGCGAAGGTGTTGTTCTTGAAAAAGTACTTCACACGCTTTCAAAAACGCCGGAACGTATAAGCTATGAGCTTTTATAAGCTTTTGCATATATAACAACATAAAATAAACTTTGACAAAAAATTATTAAGGAGCTGTGTTTATGTCTATTATTTATTTGTGCGCATCGATATACGCACTACTGTTTGTACTTATCTACTATTCATCATTAAAGCCCTCACTTGCAAAAGAGCCAAGTTCGAAAAAATCAGTCTGGGCAATATCGATGATTCTTATTGGCGCATTTATTATAAGGTTTATTGTGGCATGTGCTGTTGAGGGACACTCCACCGATATAACTTGCTTTAAATCATGGGCTGATATGGTGTTTAAAAATGGATTGTCAAACTTCTATACCTCAGATGCTTTTACCGATTATCCGCCCGGATATATGTATGTTCTTTATGTTATAGGCGCAATAAGGGCACTTTTTAACCTTGCATACGATTCGGCTATTTATACTGTTATAATAAAGATTCCCGCCATAATATGCGACATTATAACAGGTTTTGCTTTGTATAAATTTCTTTTAAAACGTACAAATACAACCGCAGCACTTTGTCTGCCGCTTTTATACCTTTTAAATCCCGCAACAATTATAAACAGCAGTGCTTGGGGACAGGTTGACAGCATATTCACTCTTTTTGTCATTCTTTTTGTGTGGCTTATATGCGAAAAGAAGCTTCTCCCCGCATGCATATATTTTGCAATAGGACTTCTTATAAAACCGCAGACAGTAATATTTACTCCTATATTGCTTGTATATCTGTATCGCATGTTATTTATTGACGCACACGATAAGAGTGCACGCATAAAAGCTTTAAAGGAAATTATTATAAGTGCACTCGCAAGCTTTGCGCTGCTTTTTGTGCTCATGATTCCATTTGCCAAAAATTTTGATTTTATGCCCGTAGTAACGCAGTATATCAAAACACTTTCTTCATACCCATATGCATCTGTAAATGCATTTAATGTGTTTGCACTCTTTGGCGCAAACTGGCGCGATGTAAACGAAACCTTCCTTTTGCTTCCATACTCTATATGGTCAAATATTGCAATAGTTTCAATAGTATTTGTATGTGCATTTATTTATATAAAACGCAAGGGTGAAATGAATCTGTTTATGCTTGCCGCTTTCATAATTATCACGATGTTTACCTTTGCAGCAAAAATGCACGAGCGTTATATTTTCCCTGCGATGATACTTCTTTTGATGGCTTTTGCATACAAGAAGGATACTCGTATAATTATATCTTTTGCACTTTTAAGCTTGGGTCAATTTTTAAACACAAGCTCTGTCCTTTGTGCAGATATGGCAGCTCCGTCATCATCGCCCACAGGAGCAATCATACCAATCGGTTGTATAATAAACATAATATCGTTTATATACTTTGCATATGTAATGTCTACTGAAAAGGAATATGTCGCTACGCCGAAACTGCTAAAAAAATTACCAAACATCAACAAGAACCAAAAAATTGCCGAAAAAGAATTTGAGCTTATGAAATCAGCGCCAAAAATGCGTATCACACGCACAGATGCAATAATCATGAGTGTTGTTACGCTTATATATGCTATTGTTGCTTTTACAAATTTAGGAGATATGAAGGCTCCCGTGACAAAGTGGGACAGCCCTACTGTCGGCAACGGAATATATGTTGAATTCGCCGAAAACACATATGTTGAAAAAATGAAATTTTACACAGGCTCTTATGAAGAACGCGACATAATACTTCGTTTAACAGAGCCTTCCGGAATGAATATTAGAAAGACAAATACTCTTGGCTCGGTTTTCTGCTGGCACGAATATCAAATCGGCACAGTAGTGTCTAATCTTACAATCGAAGCAGGGGTAAACAATACTGTCCTTCACGAGATTGCATTTATTGCACAGGACGGCTCATTAATTACACCAGCCTCAATCTCGCCTGTAGGCAATGATTGTGGCATAAGTGCTCTTATGGACGAGCAGCATCTTGTGCCCGAAATTATTTCTTACAAAAACGGAACATATTTTGATGAAATATATCACGCAAGAACGGCGTATGAGTTTATAAATGCTCTTACTCCTTACGAAAACACTCATCCACCACTTGGAAAAATACTCATTGCAATAGGCGTACTGATTTTTGGAATGAATCCGTTTGGTTGGCGTGTTGTCGGAACACTTTTTGGCGTGCTTATGCTTCCCTGCATATATATCTTTGCTAAAAAGCTGTTTAAAAGCACACCATCAGCATTTGCAGCAATTATGATTTTTGCCCTCGATTTTATGCATTTTGCGCAGACTCGTATTGCTACAATCGACGTATACATCACATTCTTTATCATATTGATGTACTACTTTATGTACGATTATACAACAAAGAGCTTTTATGACACTCCGTTTAAGAAGACGCTTATCCCGCTTGGTCTTAGCGGACTTTGTATGGGCCTTGGTATAGCATCAAAATGGACAGGCGTATATGCAGGAATAGGTCTTGCGATTATGTTCTTCATTTCATTTGGCAGACGAATCTGGGAATATAAAAAGGTTATGTCAAGCAAACAGTCAACCAAAGCACAAAGACTTGCTGTAGCAAATTGCAAAAAGTACTGCACAAAAACAATTTTGTACTGTATCGTATTTTTTGTAATCGTTCCTGTAATTATATATGCACTTTCGTATATTCCTTTCCTTCGCGCGCCGGGAATGAAAGGGATACAAAGCATAATCGAAAATCAGATTTCAATGTATAATTACCACTCATTCTTAAAAGATACTCATCCATTCTCGTCACAGTGGTATCAGTGGCCGATTATAGCGCGTCCAATTTGGTATTTTTCAACCGATGCAACACAACCCACGCGAATGAGCATAGCATCCTTTGGTAATCCTTTTATATGGTGGCTCGGCCTGGGTGCACTTGTATACTGCGTGTACAGACTCTTTAAAAACAAAAACTATAACGCACTGTTCCTTATTATAGGATATTTCTCACAATATGTGCCGTGGATGGGCGTAAACCGCGTAGTGTTTATATATCACTATTTTACTTGTGTACCTTTTGTTGTGCTTATGCTGACGTATGTTATAAACGATACGTTTGTGCGCTATCCATATAACGGCATTACACTTAAGAATAACAAAGCTACCGTAGCTTTGTGTATATACATTCTTGTATGCGCATTAGCGTTTGTATCCTTCTACCCCGTTTTGTCGGGAATGGAGGTTTCAAGTATGTATATAAACAGTTTAAGATGGTATCCAAACTGGATATTCTAAACATTGGAGGTATAAAATATGATAAAATACAGTATTGTAGTACCATTATATAACGAAGAGCTTGTTATAGCTGAAACTCATAAGCGCCTTTCGACTGTTATGAAAAGCACCGGCGAGGAATATGAGATTATATTTGTAAATGACGGAAGCCGTGATAAAACTGAAATACTTGCAAAAGAGATTATGAAAAGCGACCCTAACATATGCCTTATAAACTTTTCAAGAAACTTTGGACATCAGACAGCTATAACAGCAGGCATGGACAATGCGCGCGGTCAGGCAATAGTCGTAATCGACGCCGACCTTCAGGATCCGCCTGAAGTGATACTCGATATGATTGCAAAGTGGAAAGAGGGCTATGACGTCGTATACGGAAGACGCAGCGTGCGCGAGGGCGAAACAGCCTTTAAAAAGGTAACGGCAAAAGTGTTTTACCGCTTTTTATCATCGCTTACAAGCATTGATATCCCTAACGACACAGGCGATTTTCGTCTTATTGACCGCAAGGTTTGCGACGCTATGAAAAGCATAAAGGAGAAAAACCGTTATGTGCGCGGACTTATAAGCTGGCTTGGTTTTAAGCAAACCGACGTAACATATGTACGCAAAGAGCGTTTTGCGGGCGAAACAAAGTATCCGCTTAGAAAGATGCTTAAATTTGCCGCCGATGCAATTACATCATTTTCAGATAAGCCTTTAAAGCTTGCAGGATATATGGGATACACCATTTCGGGCATAAGCTTTTTATACCTTTTGTATGTAATAATAAGAAAGCTTACTATCGGAGATTTTGATTCCGGATGGGCATCAATTGTGGCAATAAGCTTATTCTTTAACGGAATTGTGCTTATAGTTCTTGGCATCATGGGCGAATATATTGGAAGAATATATGACGAGTGTAAAAACAGACCGCTCTATGTGATAGCCGAAAAGCTCGGCTTTGATGAAAAAGAAGAAAATTAATTTTTCTATTATGTGTTTACACATAAAAAAATCGGGGTATATATATAATACAAGTAAATATTTTCATAAAACAAAAGCTTTTACGGCACCGACCAAAAAACTTCCCGCATTTTTGTGTGGGTTTAAATAAAGGAGTTGATGGTTATGATGAATTTTATCATTACAGGAAGAAAAGTGGATGTTACACCGGGCCTTCGCGAGAGGATACACAAGCGTCTCGGAAAGCTTGAAAAGTATTTTAAAGATGACCCCGAAATCCGTGTGACACTCAGCGTTTCAAAAGACAGACACACGATTGAGGTTACCATATTCTCCAAAGGTGTTATATATCGTGCAGAAGAAACTGATGCCGATATGTACGCAGCAATTGACCAGGTTGTAGATGTTATTGAGCGCCAGATGCGCCGTCATAAAACACACCTTGAAAAGAAGCTCAAAAAAGAAGCATTTGAAGTTCCCTACATCAGCCCTTCTTCTGATGAAACAGAAGTTGATGAAGAAACTGAATTCAAGGTTGTAAAGGTTAAAAAATTTGCTTTTAAACCTATGAGCGTTGAAGAGGCAATTTTGCAGATGAATTTGCTTGGGCACGAATTTTTCGTATTTGACAATTCAGAAAATGATGCAATCAGCATCGTATATAAAAGAAAAGATGGTAACTACGCATTAATTGAGCGTGATGAAAACTAAAAATTAATTACTTGTGGCGGGCGCATACAGAGGATTTTTTCTTCTTGTGCGCCCGCACCTTTTATGATATACTTATAAAAACATAAAACGATTTTTGGAGCGTGAATATTTTGAACGAACAATTTATAAGAACGGCTCTGCTTTTGGGAGAGGATGGTATAAAACGCCTAAATGATGCCCACATCGCAGTATTTGGAATAGGCGGTGTTGGTTCTTTTTGTGCAGAGGCACTTGTGCGCGCAGGCATTGGCGCACTCGATTTTTTTGATGCAGATAATGTATCAGTATCAAACATAAACCGTCAGCTTATCGCAACGCACAAAACAGTCGGTATGCCCAAAGTAGATGTAATGCGCTCTCGCGCTCTTGAAATAAACCCGAACGTAAAAATAACTGCAAACTGCGTATTTTACGATGCCGACAATGCCGATGAGTATGATTTATCAAAATATTCATATGTTGTAGACGCAATAGATACTGTATCATCAAAGCTTCTGCTCATAGAGCGTGCAAAAGCTGTGGATACTCCGATTATAAGCTGTATGGGCGCAGGAAACAAGCTTGACGCATCAGCATTTGAGGTAAGTGATATTTATAAAACCTCTGTGTGCCCTCTTGCAAGGGTTATGCGCCGTGAGTTAAAACTACGCGGCATAAAAGATTTAAAGGTCGTATATTCAAAAGAAGAACCTCTTACGCCAGACACGGCTTTAGCACAAGACGAGCCCTTGCCCGAAGGAAAACGTCAAATCCCGGGTAGCATTTCGTTTGTGCCATCTGCGGCAGGTCTTATTTTGGCAGGCGAGGTTATAAAGGATATAGCAGATATTTAATTTTACCAAAAAAACATTAAAATTTATTTCAAAAGACCGAGCAATTGATTTTGTTCAGCCTTTTTTAACTCTTATGAAAATTTCAAACAAACTATTGATAAAATCAAAAAAACGTGGTACAATAATTAATGCCAAATCAATTTAGTATGTTATACAGTGTTGAGGTATATTTTTCTTTCGTATAATATGCTTATTTTTGCGTACTCTAATGTTTGAATTTGTTAAAAACGCAAATTCCATATATTAGTGTGCGTGTATATCTCATACTGTATAAATTGGTTTGGCGACTATCGGGGTTTGCGTTTTTTTGCGTCTGCTTCGGTAGGCGCATTTTTTAATTTGTAAATAAATAATGAGGAAAGGTGGCGAATGTTGTTATCGTTTTTTCAATTTAAAACTTGCGCCGGACAATTTGAAAGGAGTACATATATGAAAAAATTATTAACATTAATTTTAACGTGCATTATGATGATTTCAGGCATCAATGCAATTGCGGAAAATATACCAGAGAACGAACCCTCACAAAACGGAGTTCTTATTCAAAAAACAGAACTAGGACAGCTTTACGATATGGGTATAATGAAAGATGTAGGTGAAGGACCACATCAGAATATCACAAGAGCTCAAATGGCAAAAATAGTTACACAAACTTTGAATATGCCGGAATTAGAAACACTAAACAACTTTTTGGATGTTTCAAAAGATACTCCGTACGCCAATGAAATAGGAATAGTTCAGAATTTAAAGATAATGTGTGGTTATGGCAACGACCTTTTTATGCCCGATGCAGATATAACATATTATGAAGTAGTAAAAACAATAGTTACAATGCTTGGATATGAACCTCTTGCGCAACAAAAAGGCGGATACCCACAAGGCTATTTTACAGTTGGAAATGAGCTTGGATTAGTTGTATATCCAGGAGCAGAGAATAATCCCATAACTAAAGATGATATTGCAAAAATTCTTATAAAGGCAATAGATGTACCTCTTATGAAACAAACCTCATTTGGAAATTCTGTTGAATATCAAATATCTGAAGAAACGATAAAAGGAAATTATTTAGGCATAAAATAAATAAAAAACACTGTATCAACCGATACAGTGTTTTTTTGGGGGCTGGACGAAAAATAGCGCAGATTGGACAAACCGAACCCACAGGGGTTACCCGAAGGCGTACGATGGTACGCCGAGAGGTGAGGTTTGTTCAAAACACAAGGCATATAAAAGAAGAAATTCGCCAAACGGCGAATTTCTTCTTTTAAGTTTTTTATTTTAGCTATATTAATTTAATAAAAAAAGACTTTATTAAACGTTTTTTGTGCCTTGTGTGGTGTACGCATTTTGCTACAGCCCCTTTTTAATCTATTGAAAAATCATCTTCACTAAACTGCGAATCAAGTAAATTTTTACGTCTTACCTTCTTTTTAAAAATATCATATTTATATTTTTTGCAAACATAATCATACGGCACTACACCATATTTTTCACATATAACCTCACGCGTACCAGGAAGCACCTCGCCTTTTTGGCACAGTGCACACTTTGGTTCAATATCGGTTGCATACATATTTATCAGCTCCACTCAAATCAGATTTTTAATGGCGAGTCAAAGACGCCTCGTGCGACTCTTCGACCGTCTTTTCTATATCGTCCTCACCTATCATAACGATTCCTTCGCCTTGTTTTAAATGCATTAAATATTCAATGTTTCCCTCAGGGCCTTTTATCGGCGAGTAGGCAAGTGCACATACATCAAAACCGTTATCCTTGGCATAACCGATGCAGTTTTGTATAACCTCTTTGTGCACCTCTTTATCGCTTACAACACCTTTATCGCCTACCTGTTCACGCTTTGCCTCAAACTGCGGCTTTACAAGAACCACAGCCTGTCCGTTATATGCCATAACAGATTGCATAACAGGGAGTACAAGCGAAAGCGAAATAAACGATACATCAACCGATACAAAATCTATCGGACTTTCCAAGTCGTCTAAAGTCAAAAAGCGTATATTAGTTCTTTCCATATTTACCACGCGGCTGTCACTTCTAAGCTTCCACGCAAGCTGACCGTATCCAACGTCAACACTGTAAACCTTTTTTGCACCGTTTATGAGCATACAATCGGTAAAGCCGCCCGTAGATGCGCCAATATCCATACAAACCGCATCCGATAAATCAAGCTTAAACTCCCCTACCGCTTTTTCAAGCTTAAGTCCGCCGCGGCTTACATATTTTCTGTTTTTATCACGCACCTCGACGTGCGCCTCATCATCAAGCTTTTGTCCCGGCGTATCGCATCTTTGCTCGCCGATATACACAACACCGCTCATTATAAGAGCACGCGCCTGCGTGGTATCATCCGCAAGTGCACGCGAAACCAAAAACTCATCAGCTCTAAGCTTTTTTGCCAAAATGTTAACCCCTTTTTTTCTTTATTGCATCAATCGCCCAATCATATATACCTTCATCATCAAGACCATATTTTTTGTGTATCGACGAAACCTTTGCCTGCTTTACAAAGTTATCATAACCACGATACTCTGCTATAGCGTTAATGCCGTTTTTCTCTAAAAGCGCTCCTATTGCTTCTCCAACGCCGCCATACACTATGCCATCTTCGAGCGTCAAAACCGCACCCGTTTTTGCTACCGATTCTATAATTGTCTTTTCATCAAGCGGCTTTACTGTGCCAAGGTTTATAACCTCTGCCGATATGCCCTCTTTTTCAAGTCTTTCGGCGCCATCTACAGCCGCTTTTAAAAGATTGCCCACGCTTATAATCGTGACATCGTTTCCGCTTTTTATAATATTGCTTTTACCAAACTCAAACTCATAGCGTTCTCCTGTATACTGTTCATTTCCTCTCGGATAACGCACTGCTATCGGCCCATCATGTACGCAAAGCGCATACTTTAACATACATTCAAGCTCATAAAAGCACGCAGGCGCTAAAACCGCAACGTTTGGTATTTGATTCATAAATGCAATATCAAAAATGCCCTGATGCGTTTCTCCGTCATCGCCAACAACGCCTGCACGGTCTATACAAAATACAACGTGCAAATTCTGAAGCGCAACGTCATGAATTATCTGGTCATACGCTCTTTGTAAAAACGAAGAATATATACACACAGCGGGTACAAATCCGCTTATCGCAAGACCCGCCGCACTTGTAACAGCGTGTGATTCGCATATTCCCACATCAAAAAATCTCTTTGGAAATGTACGCGCAAAACTTTTTAGACCACTGCCAAGCGTCATTGCAGGGCTTATTGCAACGATTTTTTCATTCTCTTTTGCAATTCGCACAAGATGGCGTCCAAAAATAGCAGAATAATCTGCTGTAAGCTTCTTTTTTAATAGATTTCCTGAAACCGCATCAAAACGCGATATTCCATGAAATGCCTGCGGTTTTGTTTCGGCAGGCATATATCCATGTCCTTTTTTAGTGCACACGTGCACTATCACAGGGCCGCTTGTATTTTTTGCTCTTTCAAGCATTTCAGAAACTTTGTATATGTCATGTCCGTCCACAGGACCTAAATACGTAAAGCCAAGATCTTCAAAAATATTCTGCTGCATAAGCATCTGCTTTATGCCATTCTTGACCTTTTTTAAAAGCGATGTAAGCGCTCCGCCAAAAGCAATCTTGTCAAGCGCAGCTGCCGTTGCAGATTTTATTTTAAAATAAGACTGACGTGTGCGAATTTTTGAAAGATATTCACTTATTCCGCCGACGTTTTTACTTACGCTCATTTCATTATCATTTAATATAACAATCAAATCATTTGCCGCGTTACCCGCATCACTTAGAGCCTCATATGCAAGACCGCCCGTAAGAGCACCGTCACCAATAAGCGCGATAACCTTATGTTTTTCGCCCTTTAAATCGCGTGCACGCGCAAGACCAAGTGCCGCCGAAACCGACGTTGAACTGTGCCCTGTATTAAAAGAATCGTATTCGCTTTCTTCGGTTTTGGGAAAGCCTGAAAGACCGCCCTCCTGACGAAGAGTATCAAAAAGGTCTGCGCGTCCCGTAAGAATTTTATGAACATATGACTGATGTCCTACGTCAAACACTATCTTGTCTGTTGGCATATTAAAAACTCGGTGAAGCGCCACCGTAAGCTCGACCACACCGAGATTGGAGGCAAGATGCCCCCCTGTTTTTGAAACAGCCTCAATCAAAAAGCTACGTATCTGTGCGCACAAAAATTCGAGCTGTTTTATGCTCAATGATTTTAAATCTATAGGAAATTTGTATCCGTCAAGCACATTATTCATACTTACACCTATCTTTTGCTTTTTTTATTCTTTCTTTTGAAACAAACAAGCCTTTTTGAAAAGTAAACTATTTTACCCATGATAAAAACAATCGTATTATTATTTTTCATCGCAATACCCTTGCCTGCTGCTTTGCCGCCAATCATAAGCGCCGCTACAATACCAGCAAAAACAAGGTTTAATAATGTTGTATCAGTCGTCTTGCCAACGCTTATGCTAACAACGATTGCCGTTGTCATCGCGCCGCTGATAATTCCCGCAATATCGCCAATAACATCGTTGCAAACGCTTGAAATCTGCTGTGCACTGCGGATAATCGCGACGCCTTCTTTTGCTCCTGAAATTTTCTTTGCAGCCATTGCGTGAAAAGGCTCCTCACTTGCAGTCGATACAGCCATACCTGCAATATCAAACACAATTCCTAAAAGCACTATTAAAAAAAGTACCAATATAGCAGTAAAAAGTCCAAGCTCCTCTGCCCCAAGTGTAAGCGCACTGATAAAAACAGACAATACAAATGCCAGGATGGTTACTATTATCGTCCATCTGTGGCTTACCTTGACATTTTGTCCGGCAGCCTTCACCCTTATTTTACGATGTTTTCCCAAAACAAAATCAACTCCAAAAATTATATGGTAAGCAGCATATAATCTACGGTGGCAGCCCACAAAGTAAATTTTACGGCTTGAGGTCAGGTAGGTTTTCCCAAAGCACTGCCGAAATGTCGCCAAATCGGCGGTTTCCCTTTAAAGCGCTCTATATATACGTTACCATATATATGACCTGATTACCACTTAGTCCGTATTTCAATCCCTTATAGGCCAGCGTAGCAACAGTCTAGGAGGTTTCCTCAACAGTCACATCTATTCTTAGCCTCTTTTGCAGCGAAAGTTTCAAACAGCGATAACAACCGTGCATCGGCCAACGCACGTTTGTCTGTCCGTTATCCCGACTTCCTCCACTCAAGGCAGGCTACTCTGCACCCAGCACAAAAGCACCGATATGCAGGTTTTATCCTATGTCGTAGCTACTTAAATGTAGCTTGTGCTACATTCATTGGCAACCACAAGCATAGGTCTCCACGGTAACGGGGTTCGGCTCCCACATGCCATTGTGGACCGCCCCGAAACCTTAACTTCCAGCACCAACCCCGAACTGGGCGTTCAAAGCAAGCACCAGAAACTTCATCGATATGCCCTTAAACGGATTTTTAGGCCCGTCTTGGGAATAGATAGTTCTGACTAGAATACTGCGCCACCGTAATTTATATGATGCCTACCGGCAATCTGTCAGCCTTTTATACACACAAATAATATCACAAATTTTATATTTTGTAAAGAGGTTTGTTTTAATACAAAATACCCTTTGATATATAAAATAAATTTTATTTTTAATTTTTTCATAAAAGTAGTTTCTTTTTTCAACGTTTGTGGTATACTACTGTATAAGATGCTAAAAGTGTCAAATTTTTCATAATTATATCTTTGGGAGGTGAAAACTATGGAAAAATACGAATGCAGTGCTTGCGGTTATGTATATGACCCTGCAGTTGGTGATCCGGATAATGGTATTGCACCCGGAACTTCTTTTGAAGCACTACCTGAGGATTGGGTTTGCCCTGTATGCGGTCTTGGAAAAGATGCTTTCGAGCAAATTTAAAAAATCACGCGGCTTTACGCCGCGAAATCGTCTGTTACTGGCTTTGCCATTACAATATAATTTAAACTTACGGAGGACTTAATTATGTCAGTTATAAAAGTTTGCGAAAATATATACTCAATCGGCGTACTAAACCCTTCACTGCGTATTTTCGATATCATTATGGAAACAAAATACGGTACCTCGTACAATGCATATTTTGTAAAGGGAAGTGAAAAAAGCGCACTTATCGAAACAGTGCACGCAACATATTTTGATGAATATCTCGAAAATATTCAGGCTCTTACAGATGTTTCAAAGATAGACTATCTTATTTTGAATCATACCGAGCCTGACCATACGGGAAGCATTGAAAAGCTTTTAAAGCTAAATCCGAATATTGAGGTTATAGCGACAGCTCCTGGCATCAAGTATGCTACATCAATTTCAAACTCAAATCTTAATTCAAGAGTCGTAAAAGATGGTGACAAAATAGACCTTGGCGGAAAAACGCTTGAATTTACAAGCGCGCCGTTTTTACATTGGCCCGATTCGATGTTTACTTATATCCCTGAGGATAAGACCTTGTTTTCGTGCGATATGTTTGGCTGTCACTATTGCGAGCCACGCATGTTTGACGACAAAATTTCAAATACAGATGCATACGAATATTCACTCAATTTCTACTGGACAGCGATTTTCTCGCCATTTAAACAACATGTACTAAACGGTATCGCAAAAGTGGAAAATCTTGAAAAAGATTTTGTGTGCACAAGCCATGGCCCAATACTTACAAAACACTCAATAGACCGTGTAATTGGTTTATACAAGACATGGTCAACGGTGCAAAAGAAGGACAAGCCCACAGCGGCAATACTTTTTGTTTCCGCATACGGCTATACAAGAATGCTTGCAAACAAAGCGTATGAGATCTGTGTTGCAAATGGTTTTGATACACAAATATGCGACATTATAAAAACCGAGCCATCTAAAGTAAATGCCCTTGCAAACGAGTCAGATGTTTTGCTTTTCGGTTCACCAACCATAAACCGCGACGCCTTAAAGCCCGTCTGGGATACTATAAGCGCAATCGATGCTGTAAACTGCGTTAAAAAACCCGCTTTTGTATTTGGCTCATACGGTTGGAGCGGCGAGGGTGTGCCTGCACTTTGTCAGCGCTTGTCTATGCTGCGCTTTAACGTATTCGGCGAAGGCTTTAAAACAAATTTCAAGCCTTCAGACAATGATATGTCAGCATTTGAAGATATGGTAACACAATTTTTAAACAGCTCAAAATAATGCATAGAAAAACGATGCTCCTTATGATATGCACCCCAAAAGTTAGACACTTTTGGAGGTGCATATTTTTATGAGTAAAACAGGAAAGAAATATCAAAAGTATAGCGCAGAATTCAAATTATGTGTTATAATGGATATGCGTGAACACCATCTAGGGTTATTAG
>JAZNVH010000032.1:0-77802 GCA_045592745.1 Candidatus Aphodoplasma sp.
TGGCGGAGAAGGAGGGATTCGAACCCTCGCGCCGCGTTAACGACCTATACCCTTAGCAGGGGCACCTCTTCGGCCTACTTGAGTACTTCTCCAAGTCGAAAAATAAAAAAATATAAAAAAATGGCGGAGAGGAAGAGATTCGAACTCTTGGCACTTTCGTGTCACTGGTTTTCAAGACCAGCTCCTTAAACCACTCGGACACCTCTCCGTATATGCATATTTTGCACTGCGAATAATATTTTAACACATTCATTATATAAAGTCAAGCAAAAATTTTATGAAATTTTATATATTTTTAAAATTAATAATATTTGCTTTAAATAAAAGTTGATTTGGGACATTTGTTGTGTTATACTCTTATGTGAGATACTGAGTAAATTAAAGGAGAATTAAAAGAAATGAACGGTTACGGAAAGAAGATATCTCTTGTTGTAATAAGGCGTTTGCCACGTTATTACAGATATCTTGGAGAGCTTTTAAATCAGGATATAAAAAGAATTTCATCAAAAGAGCTTAGTGAAAGAATGAATGTTACTGCTTCGCAGATACGTCAGGATTTAAACTGCTTTGGCGGATTTGGGCAACAAGGTTACGGCTACAATGTAGAAGAGCTTTACAATGAAATTGGCGGCATACTTGGACTTCGTGACGGACATAAGACGATAATTGCAGGTGCGGGAAATCTTGGTCAGGCGCTTGCAAATCATGGCGGTTTTGAAAAGCGAGGTTTCAAGCTTATTGCAATATTTGATAATGACAAGAAGAAAATAGGAACTACCATTAACGGCGTTAAGGTATACGATATTGACCAGATGGAAAGTTATTTAAAGAAAAATCCCGTTGCAATCGGAATACTTGCAGTGCCGCGTGTATGTACTACACAGATTGCTGATTTGATGGTTAAATGCGGCATAAAGGGACTTTTGAATTTTTCGTATATGGATTTAAAGGTGCCTGAAAATGTTGTAGTTGAAAATGTGCATCTGGCTGATAGCTTGATGACGCTTTCCTATCAATTGCGTGACAGGCAAAAAATTGGTGAATGAATAGAGGCGATAGTGTGAAGGTATACGCTTTTGTAGGAGAGAGCGGTAGCGGGAAAAGCTATCGCGCGATGTGGGTTGCAAATGAAAACAATATAGAATGTATAATAGATGATGGTCTGTTAATACGAGGCAACGAGCTTTTGGCAGGTTCTTCAGCAAAGAGAGAGCCTACAAAGCTGGGTTCAGTACGTCGTGCGCTTTTTTATGAAAAAGACCACGCGCGTGAAGTTCGTGATGCAATTATGTTGCACAAGCCTTCGAGTATACTTATTTTGGGAACTTCGGATAAGATGGTGAATGAAATTGCCGCAAGACTTGAGCTTGGAAAAATTCAGAGCACAATAAGAATCGAGCAAATAGCTACTTTTGATGAAATTGAGAGGGCAAAAAGCATACGAAAAACACAGGGTAAACACGTTATTCCCGTGCCAACCTTTGAAATCAAAAAGGATTTTTCGGGCGTGCTTTTAGATACGCTTCACATATTTAATGTTGGAAGACGCGGAAAAATTGATTTTCGCGCGACAAAATCTGTCGTAAGACCGAATTTTAGTTATCGCGGCGATTATCATATTTCGGATAATGCGATAATTACAATGTGCCAGATTGAAGCAAAAAGAGTTGAAGGCGTTGGAAAAAATATGCGCTGTCAAATAGAGTCGGAACCCGACGGTGTGTATATTTCGCTTGATATTTCCGTGAAGTTTGGCTATGACATAAGAGATGTGGCAAGAAAAGTGTATCAGGCTGTGCCAAAAGCGATATACGAATATACTGCGATCAATGTGTGCAGAACGGATGTAAATGTTCGCTGGATTGACGTGTAAAATAAAGGGCTGTAGCAAAATACGTACACCACACAAGGCACAAAAAACGCATAATAAAGCCTTTTGATTGATTAAAATAGCAAAAATAACATAAAAATATAAAGAAGAAATTTGCCATTTGACAAATTTCTTCTTTTATATGCCTTGTGTTTTGAACAAACCTCACCTCTCGACGTACCATCGTACGCCTTCGGGTAACCCCTGCGGGCTTGGTTTGTCCAATCTACGCTATTTTTCGTCCAGCCCCAAAAAGAGGCTGCAGCAAAATATTATTTTGCTACAACCTTTTAAATTTCGTCCATTAAATTAAAAAATTCGTCTTTTTTCTTTAAAATTTCATCAAAACGCTGGATATATTCAATCGGAGCTTTAAAGTTAAAGACTCTTTCAATTCTGTCGCCATCTTGCGATACTGCCTTTGAAGAACCGCCGCAGCCGAGTGCGAGTATGCTCTGTACTTCCTCCATTATATTTACGTTATATATGCTTTCGTGACCTTTTAGGCTGTAGCCGACGTTTTCAAGGTTTCCGAGCATATTTTTTTGTCTGTAAAGATAATAGGGCGCCCGATTTGTCTTTTGCATAAATTCATACGACATATCAAGCATGTTGTATACTGTGGTCGGGTCGGTAAGATTATAATTTGCAACACGCTGATGAAGTGCACTGCCACGCTTTATTGACATTGTATGAACTGTAATGTTTTCAGGCGAAAAAACGTCGATTGCTTTTAGTGTAGAGAGAAAATCTTCTTCGTTTTCTCCTGGAAGTCCTGCAATAAGGTCGGCGTTTATTGTGTCAAAACCGACGCTGCGAGCAAGAGAAAATGCAGTTTCAATATCTTTTGCACTGTGCGCGCGACCTATAAGATTCAGAGTACGCTCATGCATAGTTTGTGGATTTATGCTTATGCGTGTTATGCCATAATTTTTAAGTATATTAAGTTTTTCTTTTGTTATTGTGTCGGGTCTGCCTGCTTCGACGCAGTATTCGTATAAAGAGCTGGTATCAAAATTCTTTGCCACTGCACCAAGGAGGGTATCAAGCTCTGACGCTGATAATGATGTAGGCGTACCGCCACCGATATAGATGCTTGTAATACGTTTGTTAGATGCTTTTGCAAGCTTAGCGCTATACTCTATTTCTTTTATGAGCTGTGCAAGGTAGTCGGTTACATATTTTTTTGTGTGTCTAAGGTCTGTTGAAACAAACGAGCAGTAAAGACAACGCGTCGGACAAAACGGAATTCCTATGTATAAACCGATGTCATCGGACTTATTTTTTGCAATTAGTGGAAGCTCGTTTTTTGCCACATCAAGCGCTAACGAAAGCTTTTTTTCGCTTGTACCATAAAGGTTTGTGATATAATTTTTTATATACTCACCGTTTTTGTTTTCAATAAGAAGCTGGCGTATAATTTTGGCAGGTCTGATGCCTGTCATAACGCCCCACGGAAGATTTTTATAGCGTATATTCTGCGCCACTTTATAAAGTGCCATTCCGCAAACGGCAGATGTAATTCTGTTTGCAGTATGCTCATCTGCGCTATTTTCAAGCTCAAATGAGTGTGTGGCGGAATAAGTTTTGCCTTCATATTCTATCGAAGTATCTGAGGTGATGACGCCGTTATTGTTTTTTGCACGCGAAATTATATTTACATCTTCATCATCTTTAAAAAACAGCGATGCAACAAGCCATATATTATGTTCTAAGTCATGTCCTATTGTTTTAATATTCATATTCCCAGTCCTGCTGTATATAATTGTTGTGTTCTTTTTCATAGCCTATTGTGGTTGCCCGTCCGTGACCGGGGAAAACATCTGTATCATCGGGAAGAGTATAGAGCTGCTTTTTAATAGACTCTTTTATGATTTTATAATCACCGCCGGGCAAATCACATCTGCCGATATCTTTTAAAAACAGCGTATCGCCTGAAAAGAGCATTCCTTCTGTATAATAACATACACTTCCAACAGTATGTCCCGGCGTATAAAGAACTTTTATGTCTATATCACCAAGAGTTATAACATCGCCATCAACAATTGTTTTTGATACGGTTGTTTCGGGCGAAGGTGCGCCGGCATAGAGTGCAAGATTTACTGTAGGGTCATTGACTGCGTCCTCTTCAAAGGCGTGAATCATAACCTCAGCACCTGTCTGCTCACAGATTTCATCAAGTGCGCCGATATGGTCATAGTGCGAATGTGTTAAAAGTACAAATTTTAGCTTAAGACCTTCTTCTTCGAGAATGTCAAGCACGGCGCCCGCCTCGGCAGGTGCGTCTATTATAAGCGCGTGCTTTGATTTATCATCACCGAGTATATAGCAGTTATTGTCCATATTTCCAAGCGAAAGCATTTTAAAAAACATAGTTATTCTCCTTTTGCGGCCATTTTTATTTATTGTGTGCAGCGCATAACCTCGTATACGCCCTGAAGACCGCGAATTTTTCTTATTATTGTTTCAAGCTGAGTAGTATCGCTTATTTCGACTGCAATCGTAATAATTGCTACATTGCTCTTTGTAGTTCTTGCATTTAAAGAGCGCATTGGGATTTTTGTTTCTGTAATTGCGGCTGTAATTTCTGCCAAGAGTCCTGTTCTGTCATCTGCCTCAACCTGTATTTCGCTAAGGTATTCGCGCTCGAGTTTATCAGTTGACCAGCTGACACCTATAAAGCGTCCCAAATCCTCCTCCGTAAGAGAGGTGGGGGATATATTGGGACAATCGCGTCTGTGTACCGAAACACCGCGTCCGCGTGTAATAAATCCGATAATATCATCGCCGGGTACCGGTGTACAGCATTTTGAAAGACGGACAAGACAGTTGTCAATTCCGTGCACAATTATACCGTTTGATGAAGTTTTGGTGTGTTTTGTTTCGTTGTAATCAATTTCGGGCGGCATAGAAGATGCAGATTCATCGCGCTCAAGCTTTGCAATCTTTAAATACTCGTCACGAAGACGTATTACAACCTTTTGCGCCGTAAGACCGCCATAACCAACAGAAGCGTACAAATCATCAAGTGTAGATAATGTGTAACGCTTTAAAATCGGGGCAATCCATTCATCGCGGAAAAGCTGAGCATAAGAAAGACTGTGTCTGCGAAGCTCTTTGTCGATAAGTTCGCGTCCGCGCACAATGTTTTCTTCTCTGCGTTCCTTTTTAAACCATTGATTAATTTTGTTTCTTGCCTGCGATGTTTTTACAAGCTTTAACCAGTCGCGGCTTGGACCGTGAACAGATGAAGATGTGAGTACCTCTACGATGTCACCATTTTTTAGTATATGGTCAATAGGAACAATTTTAGAGTTTACCTTTGCTCCCATCATTTTATATCCTATTGCCGAGTGAATTGAAAATGCAAAATCAATTGGGGTTGCGCCGGCTGGCAGACTTATTACATCGCCCTTTGGTGTAAATACAAAAACCTCGTCTGCAAAAAGGTCAATTTTGAGAGTGCGCATAAAATCGTCTTCGTCCATTGTTTCTTTTTGCATTTCAAGAAGCTGACGAACCCATTCAAGCTTTGTATCGGATTCTGAATTTGAGGTTACGCCTTCTTTGTATTTCCAGTGTGCAGCGATACCTTTTTCAGCAACTGTATGCATTTCCCAGGTTCTTATCTGTATTTCGAGCGGACGGCCAAAAGGACCGATTACAGTCGTGTGAAGTGACTGGTACATATTGGGCTTTGGCATTGCGATGTAGTCTTTGAATCGCATAGGCATAGGCTTGTAAAGTTCATGAACCATACCAAGCACCGCATAGCAGTCGCTTACGCTGTCAACTATAACGCGCACTGCAAATAAGTCGTATATTTCATCAAGCGTTTTGTTTTGCGTATACATTTTTCTGTATATACTGTAAAAATGCTTTGCACGTCCGTTTATCTGGCATTTTATTTCAAGTGCTGAAAGCTTTTGCGTCAAGACCTCAATTATTGAATTTATAAATTTTTCGCGTTCGAGCTTTTTTTGGTTTATGCTTTCAGAAATTTCCTGATAGCCTATGGGGTCTAGATATTTTAAAGACAAATCCTCAAGCTCACCCTTGATTTTTGACATACCGAGTCTGTGAGCAAGAGGTGCGTATACCTCCATAGTTTCGCGTGCTATTCGAAGCTGCTTTTCAACCGCCATGCTTTTTAGTGTTCTTATATTATGAAGTCTGTCAGCAAGCTTAATTAAAATTACGCGTATGTCCTTTGCCATGGCAAGAAACATTTTGCGAAGATTTTCTATTTGCTGTTCTTCCTGACTTGTATAATGAATTTTTCCGATTTTTGTAACACCGTCGACCAAAAGTGCAACGTCCTCGCCAAATTCTTCTGTAATGTCTTGCAACGTAATTGATGTATCCTCAACAACATCATGAAGGATTGCAGCTATAATGGAAGGAACGTCCATTTCAAGCTCTGTCATAATGAGTGCTACTGAGAGAGGATGTGAAATGTACTGGTCACCCGACTTGCGAAATTGTCCGTCGTGGGCTTTTTTGGCATATTCATATGCGTGCATTATGCTGTCTATATCTGCACGTTCATTATATTTTTTTATATTGTCTTTAATTTTTTGAACAATTGCTTCCATAACGAAATACCCCTTTGTATGTATATGCTGTTTTCGTCTGTTGTTTACAAAGTTATTTAACTGATGCGCGTGCATCTTTTATTATGAGCTGAAGATTTTTTTCGCCGCGATATATGTTGGTGGAAATTGTAAAAGCCACGTCAAGCTTGTCTCCAACAACAAAACGGTCTGACATATTGCCCATTCCAAAACCTATAAAGTCAAAGCTTTTGCCGTTTTTTGTAAGGCATAGCTTGCAATGCTTTCCGTCTCCGAGTGTTCTTGAAGAAGAAAGCGTCATTGAGGATACGGAAAATACTGGCTGTGCATTTCCCATACCGAACGGTTCGAGCATCTGAAGTGCTTCTGCTGTTTCAAGCGTAAGACTCTTTACATCAAGTTCGGCATCAATCGAGATATATGGCGCAAGTTTGGTATCGCCGAGAATGTCGGCGGCGTATTTATTGATTTGTTTATCAAATTCTTCTATATCAGAAAAGTTTAGTCCAAGACCTGCTGCAAGCTCGTGTCCGCCGTATTTTAATAAAATATCATTGCAGTGAGTGAGGGCATCAAAAAGATTAAAGCCTTTTACACTTCTTCCCGAGCCTTTTCCCATGTTGTCTTTTAGAGAGATGAGTATAGTTGGTTTATAAAATCTGTCAACAATGCGTGAGGCAACAATGCCTATTACGCCGTGATGCCAGTCTTTTTTTGCAAGTACAAACACGTTTTTCTCCGAGGCATTTTCCATATCAGCAATCATGGTAAGCGCATCTTTTAAAATTTCAGTTTCCGTTTGCTGACGCTGCTTGTTTTCAGAGTCGAGCGTGAGTGCAATTTCGTGTGCACGTTCATAAGAGTCTGTAATTAAAAGCTCGACCGCAAGACTTGCACTTCCGACTCTGCCTGCGGCGTTAAGACGCGGAGCAATGGCAAAGCTGATTGTTGAAGCGTTTATCGGCTTATCAGCAAGTGATGCAATTTCAAAAAGTGCTTTTAAGCCGATATTTTTTGTGTTTTGCATACTTTTTATTCCGTTTGATACAAAAACTCTGTTTTCGTCGGTAAGCGATACAATGTCTGCGATAGTGCCTATTGCTACAAGCTCGATGTATTTGTCAAAATACTCGCGTGCGTTATAACCCATCTGGAGTGCAGTTGCTAGTATAAGCTTGAAAGCAACGCCAACGCCTGCAAGATTCTTGAAAGGATATTCACAGTCAGGCTGTTTTGGGTTTATAAGTGCGTATGCTTTTGGAAACTCCTCTTTACAGGTGTGATGGTCTGTGATGATTACTTCGATTCCAAGTGTGCGTGCAAGTTCTACCTCGCCAACTGCAGTGATTCCGCAATCAACAGTAATAAGAAGTGAGCCGCCGTCATTTTTTATTTTTTGCAGTGCGAGCACATTTATTCCGTAACCTTCATCAGAACGGTTTGGAATATAGTATGATACATCTGCACCCTGGTCTTTTAAAAACTTGTACAAAATGGCAGTAGAAGTTATACCATCAACATCATAGTCACCATATACGACGATTTTCTCCTTTGCTTCGATAGCACGCTTTATACGCTTGGCTGCTTTTTTTGCATCCTTTAAATCATACGGATGACGTACAGACGCCATCGGCTTTGTGATAAAGTTTTTTGCATCCTGCTCTGTGACAATCCCCCTGTGTATAAGAATAAGTGCAATTATTGGAGGTATAAAGAGAGCCTCGGCAAGCTCGTTTGCAAGCTGTAGCTCATTTGTATTATTTATGTAATCCCAGCGTTTGTTCGACATATTTTCCCCCTGAATATATATAATATATTAATTATATCAAATTATAACGCATAATTCAAACTTTTTTTACATATTTATATGTATTTTTGCGAAATTATAAGGATTATATGAGTGTTTACTTGTAAAAATATGCATTTGAGCATATAAGGCGCGTATAAAAATTAAAAATTCAAATAAGATTGACTTGAACCCCAAAATATGCTATTATCTATTGGATGACAAAATGTCAAAATAAAAAACGAAGGGAGAATCTTTGTTGGAATTTTTATGGGAAGGTATATTAGCTGTTACATGGCAGCAGCTTTTGATGTGGATTATCGGAGGCTTGCTGATTTTTTTAGCTATCAAGAAAGAGCTTGAACCTGCACTTTTGTTGCCGATGGGCTTTGGTGCTATTTTGGTAAATTTGCCACTTAGTGGTGTGCTCAATCAGCAGATGGTGGGCATAGGAGAAGTTGCGGGAATTATTGAGTGGTTGTTTCATATAGGTATTGAAGCATCCGAGGCAATGCCACTTTTGCTCTTCGTGGGCATAGGTGCAATGATTGATTTTGGTCCGCTTTTGTCTAATCCGAAGCTGCTTTTATTCGGAGCGGCAGCTCAGTTTGGTATCTTTATTACAATTATTGTTGCAGTGCTTCTTGGTTTTCCGCTTGCAGATGCGGCATCAATAGGTATTATAGGTGCAGCTGACGGTCCTACGTCAATACTTGTTTCACAGGTTTTAAAGAGTCAGTACATAGGCGCTATTGCCGTGGCGGCATATTCATATATGGCACTTGTGCCGATTATTCAGCCAATGGCCATAAAGCTTGTTACAACTAAAAAAGAGCGTGCAATCAAAATGCCGTATAATCCAAAGAGCGTAACAAAGCTTACACGTATTTTGTTCCCGATTGTTGTTACAGTTATTGCGGGTCTTGTTGCCCCGGCATCAGTTGCACTTGTAGGCTTTTTGATGTTTGGTAACCTTATACGTGAGTGCGGCGTACTTGATTCACTTTCAGATACTGCACAAAAGCAGCTTGCAAACCTTATTACGCTTTTCCTTGGTATTACGATATCGTTTAGCATGAAGGCAGAAAACTTTGTAAACCTGCAGACAATTATAATTATGGGACTTGGTCTTGTAGCATTTGTGTTTGATACAATTTCGGGCGTTATGTTTGCAAAGCTTTTGAATCTGTTTTCTAAAAACAAGGTTAATCCTATGGTTGGCGCTGCGGGAATATCGGCATTTCCAATGTCAGCACGCGTTGTTCAAAAGCTCGGACTTGAGGCTGACAACCAGAACTTTTTGCTCATGCATGCAGTAGGCGCAAACGTGTCCGGACAGATTGCATCTGTTATTGCCGGCGGTGTTATTTTGGGACTTATGCCTACACTTATGCAGCTTTTGCATTAAGGCGTATACAAAAAGGGAGGATTGGTTTAAATGTTTGATATGCTGAGTTTAACTTTGGCGCTTGAGCTGGCGCTTAAAGGTATGATTGCGATATTTGTTGTAATTATAGCGATTTATATATGTGTTACTGTTATGCTAAAGGCAACACAAGGAAAAAAGAACAAAAATTAGACTGTAAAAAGCGATTTTTTATACGTTTTTTGGATTGACTTTATATTCTTTATTTAGTATAATATCGTAAAAGTTAAAGTCAAAAAAATAAAAGGACTGGTGTAATTATGCATAGACTTGGTGTAATAGGTTATGGCGGTATGGGAGGTTGGCATGTAAAAAATGCTCTTGTAAGTGATGTTGTAGAGCTTGCCGGCATATATGATATCAAAGAAGAAAGAAGAAATGTCGCACGCGAAAACAATATTTTTGCATATGATTCGCTTGAGGCACTTTTAGGCGATGAATCTATTGACCTTGTTACGATTGCTGTGCCAAATGACATACATAAAGAGCTTGTTATAAAGTGTCTTGAGGCAGGCAAAAACGTTATATGTGAAAAGCCTGTTACTCTTTCAAGCGCTGCTCTTGAGGAAATGATTGCTGCTTCGAAAAGATGCGGCAAGCTGTTTACGGTTCACCAAAATAGACGCTGGGATGTTGACTTTCTTGCAATGAAGCAAATTGCACAAAGTGGTGAGATTGGCAAGGTTTTAAACATCGAGTCAAGAATTCATGGCTCACGCGGTATTCCGAGCGACTGGAGAGGTGAAAAAGAATACGGCGGCGGTATGCTCTTTGACTGGGGTGTACACCTTATTGACCAAATGCTTCAGATATTTAATCAGAAGATTACAAAGCTTTATTGCCGTTTTGAGCATACGACAAATTTTGAAGTTGATGACGGCTTTAAATTAGAGCTTACATTTGAAGATGGTGCACAGGCTTATATCGAGGTTGGCACATATAATTTTATTGCGCTTCCGAGATTTTATATGCAGGCTAAAAACGGTAGTGCGCTTATTACAGACTGGCGTGAAAAATGTCAGGTGGCAAAATGTAAGGCATGGCACGAAAGTGATGTTTTACCTGTACAGACAGCTGCGGGTCTTACAAAGACAATGGCTCCGCGTGATGAAATTACGCTTGACACATACGAGCTTGATATTCCAAAATCTGACGTACACGATTTTTACAGAAATGTGTGTGCGGCAATTGAAGGAAAAGAAGAGCAGATTGTACGCCACGACGAGATTATGCGTGTTATGAAGGTCATGGAGGCTTCGTTTAAGTCGGTAGAGCTTGGTCAATGCATTGAGTGTGAGATTTAATGGTATAAATGATAAAAGGGACTGATATCAGTCCCTTTTTTGTGTCCAATCTGCAATGTTTTTCTACAACCCCACGCGGTCTGTACATTTTATCAAAGCCCGTTTATGCGTTGGCTGCCGCATATATCATAACGCATGTATTTTCCTTAACTACTGTTTCAAGCTGGTCAAAGCCGATAGGGTTTTTGCCAAGACCAATTTCGATTGTAAAGCCGGGTTTGTTAAACTCTTTTATAAACCAATCCTTGTATCCGCCAAAGGCGGCGCTGCCAACAGGCTGTGCCGGTGTATAGCCGGATATACGCGCAAATTCATCAGCAAGCTCTTTGCCGTTTGGTGGGATTTTTCCTTCAAAATCATAATAAATTTCACGTCCCTGTGAATGATATGCGATTACAAGGTCGGGCTTAAGTGCACGTGTGAGTGCTACAAGAGCGCGGCTTTCAGGTTCGCTTTCAGGATAGGGGCCACTGTAGCGTGAGGGCGCGGGCGAGGGAAGTATCGGTGCCCAGCTTGCATCGTAGTTATGATTTAAATCAACACCGTTTATATTTGCCTGCCACACATTTTTAAAATCTATATCTCCAAACATTTGACGCAGGCGCATCATATACAGGTTATCTTCGGGAATTTTTCCTGCTACAAGGTCAATGCCGTCAGGATTTAACATAGGAATTATATACATTGTAGTATTTTCGGAAAGCTCCTTTGCATTATAGCCGCATAGCTGTTTGTTGTTTTTTATTGCATCACCGTAAATAGCGATGAATTCCATAAGCATTGCGCTTGTAAGCCATTCGAGCGAATGATGCGCCCCAACATAAAGCACTTTTTTTGGGCCTGTTCCGATTTTTATTCCGTATAGAGGTCTGCCCATCACGCTTTGACCGAACTTAAAAAATTGCATAAAATCGTAGTTATCGTAAAGTTTTACGATGTCATCGAGCACGTTTGCATATGTATATACCATTTTTGTTCCTCCTTTATTTTTATATGTGGTATTTATTATCTTCCAAAAAAAATATTGCACACAATCAGCGATATTAAAATGCTTGCTACATCTGTTAAAAGTGCCGCCGTTACGCTGTGGCGCACTTTTTTTATGCCTACTGCTCCAAAGTATACAGCGAGTGTGTAGAAGGTTGTTTCCGTAGAGCCTGCCATAACGCACGCTGTTTTTGCAATTGCGCTGTCTGCACCAAAGTGATTTACAAGCTCAGTTACTATTCCGATAGAGCCACTGCCCGATATGGGTCTGAGCAGTGCAAGCGGCAAAAGATTTTCGTTAAGACCAATTAGTCTTGTTAATGGGGCGACTAAATATGTAAGTGCATCAAGCGCGCCTGAAGCGCGAAGCATGGCAATGGCGCTCATAAGACCGATTATGGGTGTAATTATTGAAACAGATGTTTTAAGCCCTTCCTTTGCACCTGTGCAGAAAGCGTCAAACACTGCGACCTTTTTTATAAGACCAAGAGTTATTATAATAAAGATTATAACAGGAATTGATGATGAGCATATAAATGCGAGAGTTTTCATTTGACACCTCTTTTAAGTGGTGGTGTTTTGCTTGTATGAGAAAGTGCACTGCATAAAAGTGTTCCAAATATAAGCGATGCAAATGAGCTTATGAGCGTAGGCAGGATTATATCAAAAGGATTAGACGCTCCTGCGCCGCTTAAAAGGGCAATCATTGTTGTTGGGATAAGCTGTATCGAAGCTGTATTTATAACTACGAACATACACATGGCGTCTGATGCATAGACGCAGTGATTGTTTAATATATCAAGCTCTTGCATGGCTTTTATGCCAAATGGTGTTGCAGCATTGCCCATGCCGAGCATATTTGCACTCATGTTTGATACGATAGCTCCTGCTGCATCTGAATTTGAAGCGATAGTTGGAAAAAGCAGACGCGTAAGCGGTTTTAAAATTTTTGCAAGTATGCGCGTAAGACCGCCCTGCTCGGCAATTTTTAGCATACCGCTCCAAAAGCACATTGCTCCGCATAAAGAGATTATCATAGATACGGCATCTTTTGACGCGCCGAGAGCCTCTGTAGCGAGTGTGCCAAGGCGTCCGTTTATCGTGGCAAAGATAATTGAAACAAGTATCATAAAAGACCAGATATAGTTTAGCATAAATATAGCTACCTCCTGTTTTTACGCAAAATAGGACGCATATCATTTTTTGTTATGCATTTAAACAAGAATATAAAACTTATATATACCGTGCATAAAATAAGAACTCCAAGGATAAGAACTACTAAATTATTTTGAAATATTTTTTCGAGCGGTGCTTTTAAAAAATATGCACAAAATACGGCGGGGAAAACAGACAGAAGGGGCTTTATAATAATTTTTTTTGTGTCAAGGCTCATATTTGTTGCCAAAATAAGCTGGCGCATATTAAGAGATGAGGTCATAATATTTGATGCAATCATAATGGCAACAAATGCGTATATTCCAAAGTTTGGCACAAAAATGGTGATAAGCGTTATTCGTATGGCAGAATTATACAGGTTATAACGAAGTGATGCTGCCTGCTTGTTTAATGCGTTTAATATACCTGCAATTATACCTTCTGTATACATAAAGGGAATAATTGGCGCAAGAGCTTTTATGTAAAAACCAACCTCGGCATTTTTGTATACAAGCAGTGCGATTTCGTTTGAGTACAGACAAAAAACAGCACTTATAATTATGGAAGTAAGCGAGGTTATAAGTAGTGTATAATTTATTGTTGATTTGAGAGCTTTATATTGATTGTTTGCGTTGTAGCTTGATATTTCGGGCATTAAAAGCGTGCTGAGCGCGCCGATAAAAGATGCAGGAAAAAACAAAAGAGGCAGTGCCATACCTTTTAATGTGCCGAATTGTGATAAAGAGAGTTCACGGCTTAATGTATAGCGCGCGAGGGCGTCAGGTACCATGACATTTTCTATTGTATGAAGCGCGGTATTTAAATATGAGCTTAGTGCTACGGGAATAAATATACAGCTAAGTGAGCGCATAACATGCGTCGGCGTAGCTTTGTCTTCCGTAAGAAGTTTTTTGTCGCGAATGTACCCAATGTAAATATAAATAAATGCTGCTGCTTCTGATAATGCGTTTCCACACACGACTGCGCTGCATGCTGCGTCAAGGTCATTTGTATTTATATGTCCAAGCAGGATTACTACGACAAAAATTCGTACAAGCTGTTCAAAAAGCTGGGAGTTTGACGGGGGTGACATTTTGCGACGCGCAGTAAAATAACCTTTTAAACACGAGGAAAGTGCCATAAACGGAAGACCCGTGGATAAAATTTTTAAAGAGCGCGCCGCACGCATATCATTTAGCCATTCTCTTGCTATAAAATCGGCACAAAAAAACATAAGCATGCATGAAAAAATTCCGAGAGCCATACTTATATAAAGGGCACGTGAAAGAATTTTATTTACAGCATTCCTGCTTGAATTTTTTTCACAAACGAGTCTTGTAACAGCAACGCTTACACCGGAGGAGGCAATGGCGCTTGCAAATGTGTATATCGAAAATATGAGCTGATGAAGCCCCATTCCTTCGCCGCCAATAGCCTTTGAGATATAAATTCTGAAAAATATTCCTATCATACGCAGTATGACGGCTGTGAATGTAAGTATTGCAGCGTTTTTTATGAAAAGTCGTTTTTTCAAAAGTCTTACCCACCCATTTCTGTCTTTGTTTATCGCTTATTTATATATATTTTTTAGTATGAAAAAATATTTCCTTAAACAGAGAAAAATAACAAAAAAATTTATTAATTTTATCTTTACATATCGATTTTATTGGTATATAATAAAAAATGAATGGTTTTGTGCAAACATAATTGCATGAATGGAGGAAAAGAAATGAGCGATAGTTTGAATATACTTGACGTTTTAAAAATGCTTGCTAAATGGTGGTGGATTATCGTTATTGCTGCTATTATAGGGTCAGGTGCAGCATATACATATTCAGAATATTTTGCAAATGAAATTTATGTTTCAAAGGGAAGCTTTTATATAAGTTCTGCGGCAGTAGATATTGAAACCCTTACTTTGTCAACTTTGAATGCAAACAGAGGCTTTAGTGAAACTTATATAGAGCTTGCAAAGAGCGATAATGTGCTTTCTCAGGTAAGAGAAACACTTGTTGATGAGGGATATAGTATTCCATCTGTGGCTTCACTTCGTTCTACACTGGCCTTTTCTGTAAAAAATGAAACCGAGGTTTTGGAAGTGAGTGCGTCAAATCGTGATCCGTATAAAGCACAGGCGATTACAAACGCAGTTTTGGGTGTGGCACCGCAAAAAATAAAAGAAATTGTTAAAGCTGGTGAGGCCGCGGTTGTTGATACCGGTACGCTTCCTCTTTCACCGAGCTATCCTAATGTCTTGAAAAATACTTTTGTCGGCTTTTTTGTGGGAATTATATTAGGTTGTATGCTTGTGTTTTTGTTTGAGTTTTTTGATCTAAGAATAAAGCCTGACAATAATCTTGAGCAGATGTATGGAATACCTGTAATAGGTAATATTCCGGAAATCAGAAAATAAAATGTAAAAATAAGGTATCATTTTTATTAAGGAGCATTTGCAAATGTTTAACCCATTTAAAAATAACGGAAGAAAAAACCTTAGAAAAATAACATATGAATCAAGTAGTGCAAATATACTTCATGATGAATCGGAATTTGTAGTCAATGAAGCATACAAAGCCATGAGAACTAACATAATGTTCTCATTTCATGATGACAAGGGTTGCAAAATAATCATATGTACAAGTGCTATGCCGGGCGAAGGTAAGACGACTACATGTGTAAATATGGCAATATCGTTTGCCCAGACTGGAAACAAAGTTTTGCTTATTGATGGTGATCTTAGAAAGCCGAAGGTAGGAAGCTATCTTGATATTGAAGAGAGCGAAGGTATATCTGATTATCTTGGCGGTTTTGTAAAAGATTATAACAGCGTGATAAAGCACATTGAAGATAAAGCGCTTGACTGTATCGTGGCAGGAAGTGTTCCGCCAAATCCTGCTGAGCTTCTGGGCTCGGATATGATGGGGGATTTACTTTCTGAACTTTCGGAAAAATATGATTATATATTTGTGGATGCACCGCCCGTCAATGTGGTTACAGATGCTATTGTGGTTGCGAGATTTTGTACGGGAGTAATTGTTGTTGTAAAGGAAAACAACACTACACACGATATGCTTAAGAATGCTCTTGGAGTAATTAAGTTTGCAAACATAAAGATACTTGGGCTTGTTGTAAACGGAAGTGAAGTAAGAAGAAATGGAAAATACCGATATAATAAAAAGTCATATGGTTATGGCTATGGTTATGGCTATGGTTATGGCTATGGTTACGGCTATGGTTATGGCTATGGTTATGGCGATGAGGATGGTAAGAAGAAAAGAAAAAAAGCTGATGAGATTTCTGAAAAGAAAAAGATTGGGGAAGAAAAAGTGCAACAATCAGAACAATTAAAAAAGAAAATGATTAATGAATAAAGTATAATGTTTTCAAACAAAAATGTTATAAATTTTAAAAAAATATTAAAAAATGTGTTGACATTGATTTTTAAAAGTAGTATCATATATGTATGAGTGATGTTGAAAGGAGTGTATTTTTAATGAAGGAATTGTATGAAAGACCAATGATAGACGAAATTATTTTTGACACAAAGGCTGTAATGAGCGGAGACATCGCTGAAGGTTCTGACCGCGAAATTGAAGAAGAAATAATGTAATAAAAAAACAAAAACAAAAACAAAAACACAGATAGGCAGACGGTGTATTTTCCGTTTGCCTATTTAACTCTATGAAGAAGGATGGGATGAGGTATGTTAAAATTAAAAAAGAGTAAGGTAATAACTTGTGTGTTGGTTATTTGCATGATGATTACAGCTGCATCGGTAAGTGTTTGCGCTGCAGATGCTACGTTTAGCGATATGCCTGATAACTGGGCAACCAATGCTCTTAACAAAGCCGTTGAGAATGGGCTTTTGAATGGCTATGACGGGAAAATTATGCCAGATGATTGCGTAACACGCGCTCAGATGGCAGCTATTATGGTACGTTCTTTTGGGGCTTCACAGATGGCTGATATTTCATCATTTGTTGATGTAAGTGTAGATGAGTGGTATTATGCTGATATGGCAAAATCTGTTGCTATGGGAATTTTTAAAGGTGACGGAGACAGTTTAAATCCTGACAGCAATATTACTCGTGAAGAGGCATTTACTGTTTTGTCACGTGCGTTTGAACTCGCAGAGGGTGACGAAAATGTTCTTGCCGAGTTTAAGGACAAGGGCGATATTTCAGATTGGGCAGTTCCGTTTGTAGCAGCAATTGTTGAAAACGGATATGCAAAAGGCTCTGACGGATATCTTAATCCGAAAAACAACATTACACGTTCTGAATTTGCTGTTCTTATGGATAATATCGTAAAAATATATATAACAGAACCCGGCACATATGAAAAGTTTGGCGAGGGTAATGTGATGGTACGTGCAAATGGCGTTACAATTTCGGCAGATGTAAAAGGCGATTTGATACTTGGATATTCTGTTGAAGAAGGTGGAGTTATACTTTCGGGGGCATCTGTAGAAGGAAGAATTGTTAATAATGCAAATGATGATAAGGTTGTTATCGGTACAAGCACTGGCGGAAGTACCGGTGGTGGCGGTAGTACTGGCGGTGGTAGTACTGGCGGTGGTAGCACTGGCGGTGGTAGCACTGGCGGCGGTAGCACTGGTGGCAGTAATGTAAATGCTGGTGATAATACAAACAGTGGAGTTATTGATAATACAGATGGCGGTATAGAAGATGGCGGCATACTTTGATGAAAAAAAGTATACAAAAAAGTTGCGCATAGCAGATTTGAATGTTAAGCTAACCTTTGGTGGCGACAGAGTACTGAAGCAGAGTGTGGATTATATTTATGATTATACAGGCGAGTCTGATATAAAAATAGTTATTGAGAGAGATGTATTTGAACGAGTGCTTGAAAAGAATCCGCATCTTGGTTACGATATGTGTGAATATTTGCTCACTGGAAGCAGGTTTTATGCGGCGCTTCTTGCTTACTCAGGTTTTATGCTTCATTCTTCAGCAGTTGTATATGAAAACAGAGCATATTTGTTTTCAGCACCGTGTGGTACGGGTAAATCGACTCATACATCACTTTGGTGTAAGCGTTTTGGAGATGCAGCTGTGATCTTAAATGATGATAAGCCTGCGATTCGCTTTGTTGACGGAAAGTTTTATGCATATGGAACACCGTGGAGCGGTAAGACGTCTGCCAATATTAATATGCGTGTGCCACTTGGTGCGATAGCTTTTATTGAAAGAGCTGAAAAAAATTCCATTGAGCGCCTTGATGTGCAGACTGCGTTTGCAGGCATACTTTCACAGACCTTGCGTATTAAAGATGTACAAAATCTTGACAAGGTTGTTCCGCTTGTTGAAAGTTTGGTCAAAAATGTGAATGTATACAAGCTCAAATGTAATATGGAGCTTGATGCAGTTGATGTAGCATATAATGCTATGAGTAAAGATTGTTAATTTAAATAATTGATGATAAAATCCCTGTTTGGCATTGCCGAACAGGGATTTTTGCGTGTGTTCTATTAAAAAAACAGACAGGTTTTGCATATAAAATTTGACATGAGGGCTATATTTGTGATATAGTATATATTACCTTTATTATAGATAAAATTCTGTTAAAGATTACTTGGTTTATCGAGGTGATATATATTGGACAACATGGAAAACAAAGTATCTGCCAAAGAATATGTATTGTGTAATCTGATTTTGGCGCTGCTTGGTTTAGCAACAATTTTTGTTGGCATTTCTGAGATTTCATTATTTATTTTGATGCCGACTGTTTTGACATATATGTTTGTGCGTTTTGATTTAAAGCGTATGATTTTGCCGATAATAATTGTTGTTGCTTTACCGTCGATTATAAGTGCAGGAATAAATATTGTACCGCTTATGACTATATTGCCGATGTCATTTATGCTTGGGCTTGCAATCAAGAGAAAACATAGCCTTTTAAAAACAATATCTTTTGGTGCAATCGGACAGATGATTTCGATATTGCTGGCTTTGATTGTGTTTTATATGAATTCGGGCGATGCGATAGCATATCTTAATGATATGATAGATACGGCGATAGCTGATGTGGGTGAGCTTTACACCATTACCGGCGAATATCAGGCGCTTCTTCGTGAGATGTTTGGTATGTTTTTGCCGTCAATTTTTATATGTATAATGGCGTCTGTTTCGTATCTGGTGTTTTATATAGCCGTTGCGGTTTTGAAAAAAAGAGACAACTCATATATAGGGGTATACAGACCATTTAGCGAGATTAAGGCTGATAAAACGTGTGCACTTGCAAGTATAATTTGTTTTATAGCAAGTATGTTTACTGACGGAATTGTTGCCGATGCGCTTGTAAATATTGTTGTAATACTTATGTTTTTTATATTTACATGTGGCGTAAGCAGTATGGCTTTTACAATAAAGCGTATAAAAAACAAGCTCGGAAAAATCCTTGCGTATATAATATTGGCAGTAATTACGCTTACGGGTTCGTCGCTGTTTGTATTTATTGGTTTGATTGATGCTTTTGTAAATATCAGAAAAATTGAGAAAAAATCCGAGTGATATTCAAAAGCGCAGAAAGGAAATTGTATAAATGAAGAAAAGTAAATGGTATTTTATAAATTTATATCGCGCACTCAGCGTCGCACAGTGGTGTGTACTTGTATGTGCAATACTGACATTTATCACAGGTCCTGAACAGCTTTGGCTAAGTATTGTCGAGATTGTACTTTTTCTTGTATTATTAATTCTTAATATACTTGAGCATAAAAGACGAGAGATGGACATACGAGAGTATGTTCATACGCTTAACAGCCATATGGATACTGCGACGAGAGACTCTTTGGTTAACTTTCCGTTTCCAATGCTTATAACACACCTTGACGGACGTGTTTCGTGGTACAATCAAAGCTTTGCCCAGATTATTGAAGGTGAGGTTTTGTTTGAGAGAAATATTACGGAAATTGTCGAGGATCTAAACTGGAGCGATGTGCTTCGTATGCAGGAGGGTATATCGCTTGAGGTTGTGTATCGCAATCGTCAGTACAGCGTTATGGGCAACATAATAAAGCCTGACCCGAAAAGAGATAATGAGTACTTGATTTTGCTTTACTGGTTTGACAAAACGGAGCTTTCGCAGATTAAGACAAGGTATCTTGAAGAGAAGACTGATATGTGCGTCATTATGATTGACAATTATGATGATGTTATGAACAGTATGGAGGAAGCGTCAAAGCCACAGATGAGCTCGCTTATTGCAAAGTATATTCATGAGTGGATAGGTGATGTAAAGGGTGTTTTAAAAAAGCTTGAGCGTGACAGATATGTATTTATATTTGAGCACAAATATCTCGAAAAGTTTATTAATGAAAAATTTGAGATTTTAGACCATGTGCGTGAAATAAGCATAGGCAATAAAACACCTGCTACTATCAGTATTGGTATAGGCTGTGGTGGCGATAATATAGTGACAAATGAAGAATATTCGAGAATGGCTCTTGATATGGCTCTTGGTCGTGGCGGTGATCAGGTTGTTATAAAAGACGAGGGACAATTCAGGTTCTATGGCGGTAAGACAAAAGAGCACGAAAAGAGCACAAGAGTAAAATCGCGTGTGGTAGCATACGCACTAAAGCAGCTTATTACAAGCGAAAAGAATGTTGTGATAATGGGACACAAATCGCCTGATATGGACTCTTTGGGTGCGGCTGTTGGCTTGTCGCGCAGCGTGAAAAATCGTGGCAAAGACGTGCATATTGTGTGCGGCGAGTGCGGGGAATCTGCCAAAAAGCTTGTTTTAGCTATGCGCTCTGCAAGCGAGGAAAATGCGACCTTATTTGTATCTCCCGAAGAAGCGATGCAGCTTGTAAATGAAGATACAGTGCTTATTGTTGTTGATACGCATCGCCCATCGCTCACAGAGAACCCTGAACTTCTTAAAAAAGCAGGCGAAATTGTACTTATTGACCATCACAGACGAAGCACGGAATTTATTGAAAATTGTTCACTTGTTTATCATGAGCCGTATGCATCGTCTACGAGTGAAATGGTTACAGAGCTTTTGCAGTACATGGACAATAAGGTTATGCTTACAAAGATTGAGGCAGAAGCAATTTATGCCGGCATTTTTATGGATACAAAGAACTTTACCTTTAAAACAGGCGTGCGTACGTTTGATGCGGCATCGTTTTTGCGTAAGCACGGTGTTGATACGGTAGAGGTTAAGAAAATGTTCCAAAGCGATATCGAGCATTATGCAAGCAAGGCACAAATTGTAAGCTGTGCTGAGTTTATTGGTGATAATATTGCGGTTGCGCTTTGCGAGCAGGAAATGAGCGATACAATGGTTGTTGTTGCTCAGGCAGCTGATGAGCTTCTTGGAATTGAGGGAGTAGAAGCGTCATTCGTTATTGCTCCGCTTGGTGATGAGATAATTATAAGCGGCAGATCGTGGGGAGCGGTCAATGTTCAGCTTATACTTGAAAAGCTTGGCGGTGGCGGTCATCTTACTGTTGCGGGAGCACAGCTTAGAGAAATGAGCATGGAAGAAGCGCGTGAGCAGCTTTTGTCAGCGCTTGATGAATATATATCAGAGCAAGAATAAAGACAGTTTACGAATGCATTATATTGAAGGGAGAATTCGTTATGAAAGTAATTTTACAAGCAGATGTAAAAGGCACAGGAAAAAAAGGTGAGATTAAAGAGGTTTCCGACGGCTATGCGCGTAATTTTTTGTTTCCGCGCAAGCTTGCAGTAGAGGCAAACAGCGCTAATCTTAATGCTGCAAAGGGACAACAGGAGGCGCAGGCATTCCATAAAGAGCAGGAAAAACAGCAGGCTCTTGAGCTTAAGGCTAAAATTGACGCGGTAAGTGTATCTCTTAAAGCAAAAGCGGGTGCAGGCGGTAAGCTTTTTGGCTCAATAACGAGCAAGGATGTTTCTGAGGCTCTTAAAATGCAGCAGCATATCGTTGTTGATAAAAAGAAGTTTAATATGCCTGACGGTATTAAATCTATTGGTACAACACAGGTTGAGGTGCGAGTATATCCCGAAATTACGGCGAAACTTAAGGTTGTTGTTACTGAGGAGTAATGTATATCTTGCTAAGGGGAGAATGAAAGATGGATTTGGCGGGAAGAACAATGCCATACAGTGTCGAGGCTGAACAGTCGGTGCTCGGCGGCGTGCTTATTGACCACAACTGCATGGCAGCGGTAAGTGAACTTATAAGTGAAGATGATTTTTATTTTGAGCATAATAAGGCTATTTTTTCAGTTATGCTTGAGCTTTTTAATACAAATAGAGCTATTGATATTGTAACAGTGTCTGATGCGCTTTCGGGTCAGAGCAAACTTGATGCGGTAGGTGGCATATCCTACTTATCAAATATTGCGGCGTCCGTTCCGACTACGGCAAATATTACCCAGTATGCAAATATTGTAGCGCAAAAGGCTCTTTTGCGCCGCCTTATTGATGCGGGTAACTCGATTGTTAATATGGGTTATGATGCATCGGAAGAACCTGAAACGATTTTGGAAAAGTCTGAAAAACAGATTTTTGATATACTTCAGGGTAAGGATTCGCGCAGCGTGGTTCGTATAAATGAGCTTTTGGGCGAAACCTTTAAAATGATGCAGGATATGGCGGCAAAAAAAGGCAAGGTTACAGGTGTGCCCACAGGTTTTGGATACCTTGACCAGATGACGTCGGGGCTTCAGAAAAGTGATTTGATTCTGATTGCGGCGCGTCCTGCTATGGGTAAAACGAGTTTCGCGTTAAATATTGCGCAAAATGCTGCCATTAAAGCAAACGTTACGACGGCAATATTTAATCTTGAAATGTCAAAAGAACAGCTTGCGAGCAGAATTATATGTTCGGAGTCTGCGGTAAGTGTCGGAAAACTCCGTGACGGCACTATTGATGCAAACGATTGGGCAAGCATTGGTGAAAATATGCAGCGCCTTGCAAAAGCACCGATTTTTATTGATGATTCTTCATCTGTAACAGTATCGGAAATCCGCGCAAAATGCCGTAGATTAAAACAGCAACACAATCTTGGGCTTGTAATTATAGATTATTTGCAGCTTATGCAGGGCACGGGCAAAAACAAGGGCGAAAACCGTCAGCAAGAGGTTTCGGAAATATCGCGTTCACTTAAAATTCTTGCAAAGGAAATACAGGTGCCGATTATAACGCTTTCGCAGCTTTCGCGCGGACCTGAGAGCAGAACAAATAAGCGTCCGATGCTTTCTGACCTTCGTGAATCGGGTGCGATTGAGCAGGATGCTGATATTGTAATGTTTTTGTATCGTGATGAATATTACAATCCTGATTCACCTGATAAAAATGTTGCAGAGTGTATCGTAGCAAAGCACCGTAATGGTGAAACGGGCACGATTAAGTTTTGGTGGGACGGTGCACATACGCGCTTTTTACATATGGATAAACAGCAGAGTAACGAGGAAGTATAATGGAAATCAAAACTGATTTTGAAAAAAAAGTATATGACTTTCTTATAAAAAACAAGCTTGTTAAAAGAGGGCAAAAGGTTTTGGTTTGTTTGTCGGGTGGTGCCGACTCGGTATGTCTTTTAAGGGTGATGCATTCTTTTAGAGAAATACTTAAGCTTGAGCTTGAGGCGGCGCATGTAAATCATATGCTTCGTGGCGAGGCGGCAGATAGTGATGAAGCGTTTTGCGCTAAACTTTGTAGTGAGCTTGGGGTTAAATTGCACGTTTTACGTGAAGATGTAGCTGCTCTTGCCAAAACTGTGAAAGAGAGCGTCGAGGCGGTTGCGAGAAAGGTAAGGTATGATTATTTTTTCTCGCTGAAGAATGAGTTTGGCTTTGATTTGGTTTTGACGGCGCACAATCAAAATGATAATGCTGAAACAAGCCTTATGTATTATCTTCGCGGCAGTGGAATTGACGGCATAAAGGGTATTTTACCAAAACGCGCCGATGGCATAGTGCGTCCGCTTTTGTGTGTATCAAGAAAAGAGATTGAGGATTATCTTAAAAAAATTTCGCAAAAGTTTGTTACTGATGCAAGCAATTTTGAAGATGTATATACGCGAAATAAAATTCGCCTCAATCTTATACCTGAACTTATAAAAAACTATAATGCAAATTTGATTGAAGCGGTATCTGAAAATGCAATGCTTATTGGTATGGATTCGGTTTATTTAAACGCTCAGGCAAAAAAGCTTTTCTTTGATATGATGCATGAGTGTGAAAATGGTTTTTATATCGAGGTGGATGAATACAACAAAATAGACAAAGCACTGGCACTTAGGGTTATAAGAAATGCGATTTGTACGCTTCGTGGCAGCGACAAAGATATTTCATATGATACAGTGATGCGCTGTGACGATTTGTTTGGTGAGTGTGAAACTGCAAAAAAGGTGAGCCTTGCGACAAACCTTTTTGCAAGACGCGAATATGACAGAGTTTATTTTGAAAAAATGAAAGATGAGGGCGTTTTTTACTCTTATGAAGTAGAAATAGGAGAAACTGTTTATATAAAAGAGGCTGATATGAGTTTCAGGCTGTCATTGATTGACAAAATGCAGCCAAAAGAAAAAAACTGTGAATATTTTGATTATAATTTGCTCTGTGGGCAAATATATATAAGAAGCAGAAAAAACGGTGACAGATTTTTGCCGTTTAATATGAAGGGGTCAAAAAAGCTTAAAGACTTTTTTATAGATGAAAAAATCAAACCATCTGTGCGTGATGTTTTGCCATTAGTTGTGTGTGAAGAGCAGATACTGTGGGTGTGCACGCTCAGAAGGAGCAATTTGTATAAAGTCGGTGAGCAAACAGATAAAATACTGAAGATAGAATTTTGGGAGGGGCAATAATGTATATTCATGAGGACATCGAAAAAATATTGATTTCCGAGGAGGAGCTTGCAAAAAAAGTTGGTGAGCTTGCAGAAAAAATAAGCGAAGATTATAAGGGATGCGAAGTGCTTGTCGTAACTTTATTAAAGGGCGGAGTTATGTTCAGCGTTGACCTTATGAGAAAGCTTAGTATTCCTGTTGAAATTGATTTTATGAGCGTATCAAGCTATGGCTCATCATCGAAAACATCAGGAGTTGTAAAAATTGATAAAGACCTTGATAAGCCCATAGCGGGAAAACACGTGCTTTTGGTAGAGGATATAATAGACAGTGGTCTTACGCTTAATTATGTAAAGGATATTTTATTAAGCCGTGAGCCTGCAAGTCTTAAAATATGCACAATTTTAGATAAGCCTTCAAGAAGAAAGACAGAGGTTGATGTAGATTATACAGGCTTTGAAATTCCTGATGAATTTGTTGTAGGATATGGCCTTGATTATGCGCAAAAGCATAGAAATCTTCCATACGTGGGAATTTTAAAACGCAGTGTATATGAAAAATAATAAAAAGTTTGAACAATTTGTAAAGAAGGTTGTATTAAAAGGACATTTATGATAATATATTCTACGAGGAAAAGGAGTTGATAGCTTGAAAAAACATTTAAAAAGCTTTGGCTTTTATGTGGCTTTATTTGCCGTATTGTTAATATTGGTATATGCACTTTCGGGCACACAGTCTGCAGCTGTTAAAAAAGTTTATTCCGACCTTATTCGCGAGGTTGAAGCGGGAAGAGTTGTAGAGCTTACAGTTATAGAAAATACAGCTGTTGCGAAGCTCTCGGAGCCTATCAAGATTACCGATATGAATGGTAAGGTGATAAATGATAAGGTCGATAGGATAGAGGTTGACATTCCGAATATGCTTGTATTTGAGCAGGATTTGGGTGATACAATAAGAATGCAGGTGCGAGAGGGTAAGCTTAAATATGATACACAGGCACCTGTAAGCCAGCCTTGGTGGGTATCTTTATTGCCTATACTTGGAACTGTTGGTCTTTTGATTTTTATTTACATTTTCTTTATGCAACAGTCGGGTGGCGGTGGAAAGGCGATGTCTTTTGGAAAAAGCCGTGCAAAAGTTTCTACCGATGCCAACAGAAAAAAAGTGCTTTTTTCAGACGTTGCGGGAGCTGATGAGGAAAAGGCAGAGCTTGAAGAGATTGTTGACTTTTTAAGATATCCTAAAAAGTATATTGACCTTGGCGCGCGTATTCCGCGCGGTGTACTTTTGGTTGGCCCTCCCGGAACTGGTAAAACCCTTCTGGCAAAAGCTGTTGCGGGCGAGGCAGGTGTACCGTTCTTTAGTATAAGCGGTTCTGATTTTGTGGAAATGTTTGTTGGTGTCGGCGCATCAAGAGTGCGTGACTTGTTTGAACAGGCAAAGAAAAACAGTCCGTGTATCGTATTTATAGATGAGATTGATGCTGTTGGACGTCAGCGTGGAGCCGGTCTTGGCGGCGGACACGATGAAAGAGAACAGACTCTTAACCAACTGCTTGTTGAGATGGACGGTTTTGGTGAAAATGCAGGTGTTATCATATTGGCTGCTACAAACAGACCTGATATATTAGACCCTGCGCTTCTTCGTCCGGGACGTTTTGACAGACAGGTTGTTGTAGGTGTTCCTGATGTAGTTGGCAGAGAGGCTATTTTGAAGGTTCATTCAAGAGGCAAGCCGATTGGCGAAGATGTTGATTTGTCTGTTATTGCAAAAACTACGGCGGGTTTTACGGGGGCAGATCTTGAAAATCTTATGAATGAAGCTGCGCTTTTAGCAGCGCGAGAGAATGTGCCTCAAATACACATTAAACACCTTGAAGATGCAATGCTCAAGGTTGTTATGGGTACGGAGAAAAAGTCGAGAAAAATTACTGCTCATGAAAAGAAGCTTACTGCGTATCATGAGGCAGGTCATGCTGTTATTGCAAAGCATTTGCCGACACAAGACCCCGTTCATGAGGTATCTATAATACCGCGTGGTATGGCAGGCGGTTATACGATGCATTTGCCAAGTGAGGATAAATGGTATACTTCAAAAACTGAGATGACCGAAAATATTATCGCGCTTTTGGGTGGCCGTGTTGCAGAAAAGATTTCGCTTGATGACATAAGCTCTGGAGCATCTAATGATATTGAGCGCGCTACTGATATTGCGAGAAAAATGGTTATGCAGTATGGTATGAGCGATAAGCTTGGACCGATTAACTATGGTGGCTCGGCGCATGAGGTGTTTATCGGACGTGATTTGGCTCAGTCGAAAAACTACAGCGAAGAGGTTGCGGCACGTATTGATGAAGAAATTAAAGATATTGTTGATTCGTGCTACAAAAAATGTGAAGAAATTTTGCGTTCCGACTTTGCGACGCTTGAAAGAGTTGCAAACGCTCTTATTGAGAGAGAAAAAATATCGGGCGCTGAGTTTGAAAAGCTTTTTGAAAATATAGCGCTTGATGATGCAGAGAGTCAGGTTGGAGAGAGTGTTTCAGACGAAGCTGTATCAAATGAAGAAAGTGAAAATGCGTAAAAATTAAATTATTATAAACCAGGAGGCGTTTTAATATGAAAGTTACAAAGGATATGATTATTTTTGATGTGTTAAAGCTTGAACCGACAACGGCGCAGTTTTTTCTTGATATGGGAATGCACTGCCTTGGTTGTCCGTCAGCAAGTGGTGAATCTATAGAGGATGCGTGTGCTGTTCATGGGGTAGACCCCGATGAGCTTGTTAATAAGATTAACGAGTATCTTGAAAACAAATAAAAATTTACTACGCAAATGCGCAGCAGCATATATACGCGGCTGCGCATTTGACAGTAGACGGGACATGCTGTTTTTTTGTATGTGGCGTCTAATTGGGGGATTATTATGAGTGCTTACTTAAAACGCATTAAAGCAAAGATTGCTACGTTTTTTGCGGGCGGTTTTTTGATGCGTGAACAGAAGCTGTTTTTATCGACGGTGTCGCTGTTTTTTGTGGCGTCGGCATTTTCGGGAATATTTATAAATACGTTTATATATTTATGTGCTTATGCAAGTGGCGAGGTTGCATCCGGACTAAGAGCTGTGGCGTATTATAACCTTTGCATGTATAGTGCGATGGCGTTTTTTTCAGTTGTAACGGGAATTATAGGTAAGGCTGTAAGCTCGCGTACGCTTATTTTTACGGGGCTTTTGCTGCATGCACTTTTATACATATTGCTGCTTTCCATGAAAAGCTCGTGTGTGAGTTATATATGGCTTTTAGGAATACTTAGCGGAATGGGCAGCGCATTTTTTAATTTTAATTACAGCAGCGGCGTTATGTATGTTACAAGTGCAGAGGGTAGGGGTTACTACCTTTTTATCCAGGGAATAATAAATTCTGCTTCTGCTGTGTTTGCGCCGCTTATAGCGGGTGTGCTTGCACAGCTTGTTGGTGGCATTAATGGCTATGTGACGCTGTTTGTTATATCGCTTATTATATTGATAGTAAGCATCATATGTTGTTTTTCACTGACTTATCAGGATGGGAAAAAGGGTGCTACGCAATTTGGAAATGTATTTGTATTTTCGCTAAAAAATAAGCCTATGCGTCTGTGCGTGGCTTGTGATGCTGTGAGCGGAATTCGCGATGGCGTGGCTATGTTTTTGATTCCGCTTTTGATTTATACGCTTAAAATGTCCAATGCAGGTGTGGGCATATACATGTTCATATATGCACTTATACAGACTTTGGTTTCCTATTTTGCAAGGGTGTATGTTATAAGTAAAAATAAAATGGGAGTTACATTTGTTTCGTGTGTTTTATTTGCTTTGTCGGGATTTATACTTGCAAAAGGTTTTAATACCTTAACGTTATTTTCTTATGGTTTTGTCAGTGCGCTTATTCAGGGGTTTTTCGTCACTGTGCCTTTTGAGTTGTTTTATGATGCGGCGTATAAAATTCCTCATGCAAGCCGAAAAAATCTTGAAATTTTATCGGTGCGCGAATTTTATATAAACATCGGACGTATAATAGGTGTATTTACCATTATGCTTGTTTTAAAGGAAACTACATGGGTAATTTATACAATAATTATTTTTGGAATACTGCAAATACTCTCGTGGATTATGCTTAGTTTGGCATCAAGGCAGCTTGAGAACAAAGAAGATTAAAAAATATTACATAACGGAGAAATGATATGTATACTATAAAAAATGCCAATGTTTTAAATGAAAATTTTATGTTTGAAAAGACTGATATAGCAGTTGAGGACAAAAAAATTGTAAAAATTGCGCCAAAGCTCTTTTTGGGAGATATTATAGAGGCTGATGAGGCTTATGTTTTGCCGGGACTTGTGAATATACATACTCACGGAGCTATGGGACATGATGCTACGGGGTGTAATTACAAAGGCATCAATGCCATGAGTAAATATTGGGCAAAAACAGGTACGACATCTTTTCTTCCTACGGTGATGACTGCGCCTGAAAATGTATTGTGCTCTGCCATGGAGAAACTCAATAAGGCCATAGAGCGCGGTGTAGATGGTGCGTCGGTTATTGGAATAAATATGGAAGGTCCGTATTTGTCAGAAAAGTATAAAGGTGCTCACAGACCTGATTGGCTTTGCAGTCCAAATGAGCTTGATTTTGATAAGGTACAACAGGCGGCTCAGGGAAATATCAGACTTGTTACTATTGCGCCTGAGATTGATGGAAGCGATGAATTTATAAAAAAATATGCCGGAAAGGTTTGTATTTCGCTTGGACATTCGAATGCGGATTATGATACATGTATGAGTGCATTTGAAAATGGTGCGGGTCAGGTTACTCACTTGTTTAACGCTATGCCTTCTGTTCATCACAGAGATTTACATCTTATTGAGGCGGCGTATGAGTGTGGTGCTATGGTTGAGCTTATTGGAGATGGTCTGCATGTAAAGAGTACGACTGCTATGATGGCGTATAAATTATTTGGTGCTGACAGAATGATTTTAATAAATGACAGCGTTAATGCAGCGGGACTTGGTGAAGGGACATACGATTTTGGTGGATATGAGGTTACTGTCAAAGACGGCGTAGCAAGGCAGGCAGATGGTACAATATGCGGTGGAACAGCGTCGCTTTGGGATTGTGTTAAAAATATGGTTTCGTGGGGCGTAAGGCTTGAAGAGGCGGTAAAAATGGCATCATATAATCCTGCGCGTCAGGTTGGCCTTTTGGACAGCATAGGAAGCATAAAAGAGGGTAAGGATGCAGATTTTATTATTGCTACAAAAGAGCTTGAAATTAAAGATGTGTTTATAAAAGGCAGAAAAATATAAATTTTGGTAGACAATGCATATTTGCTATGTTAAAATATAGGTATAATATGAATTTTAGTTGGTAGTTGTTTGGTTCGGCCCGTAGTGGCAGAAGGGAGAGTATTATGGCTGAAAAGAAGACTAAAAATAAGCTTTTGATGTATAAGGGAAAACCGCTTGTGCGTCAGGGAAATATGATTTATTACGGAAATCCGAGCGATAAGTATATTGTTTCGTTTGTGCTGAGCAATTTTGAAAAAAATGGTGAAACAGAGGTTGCGGGACATGTTTCGGTACAGCTTCAGCAAAACGATAAATATCTTAATCCAAAAAATAAGCTGATAAAGAAAGCTGAACGTGATGAGCTTTGGTCAGCGCTTGATGTTGGCGTGTTCTGGCTTGAGGATGCGCTTTCACACGGTTGATATTAAAAAAAATTATATAAAAAGTAAAATTGAGATGTGAATTTTTGCATCTCGATTTTTTTGTATCTTTTTATTTTGCTGTTGTATTTATTAAAAAAAACAATACCATAAAATTTTAGCTACTTTAAAAAAGTTTTAAAAAAATTGTGTCATTATAGGTAAAATGAGCGTAAAATAAATTGTTGCAAATGTTACAAAAAACGTCAAAAGTTAATAATTTGTCAGTGCAAAAAAGTTTGAAAATGATTTGTTTTGCAGAAAAATGCATAGATAGGCACAAAAAGTAAGTTGACAAACAAGCAGGGCTGTCAAAGGGTTAACAGTTGTTTCGGGCGTTTAGTGAGTGGCGAAAAGATTGTAAGCTATCAGTATATGAATAAATGTTAAAAAATATTACGAAATTTTAAAATAGTTGTTAAAAACATTTGACAAAAGCAAAGAGATGTAGTACAATATATAGTGTAGTTTGGAAATGGGATTTCTATGGAGGTTAAATAATGAGGTTTTTACATAAGATAATCAGCGTGTCTGTGGCGGGTGTAGTTGCTTTATGCACTATGTTTGGAACTGCCGCTTTTGCACGTGATGGTGTTGTTACGGCAAGCGTGCTCAATGTCAGACAAAATCCTTCGTATGACGCTGATATTATAGGACAACTTAATAAAGATACAATGGTTAATGCATATGACTGTGACCAAAACGGTTGGTATGTTATAAATTATGGTGACAGATATGCTTATGTTGCAAGTGCATATATTAAGCTTTCAATGCCAAGTCATGCATCAAAGGAGAAAGTTTATTATGATAATGTAATTTATGGTAAAACTAATGTTGCTACCCTTAATGTGAGAGATGGTGCTACATTTGATTGCACAATAGTTGATACCGTTCCCAAAGGCACAAAGTACATTATATATGGACAGGAAAATGGTTTCTTTATTATAAAAGATGGCGATGTTGAGCGCTATGTGTACAATCAGTATGTAGATGGAATTTCGCAGGAGGAATACAATACACCTTCAGGTGCTCCCCAGGTGGTTGAGGAAGCAATGAAGTACATAGGTACGCCGTATGTATATGGCGGTTCAAGTCCGAGAGGTTTTGACTGTTCGGGATTTACTTCGTACGTTTACAGACAGCTTGGAGTAACACTTAACCGTACGGCAGCAGGTCAGGCATCAAACGGCGTAGCGGTAAGAAAAAGCGAACTTTTGCTGGGTGATTTGGTGTTATTTAATACATATGGTAGTGGAATAGGCCACGTTGGCATTTATGTTGGTGACGGAAATATGGTTCATGCACCATACTCGGGACAGAGAGTAAGAGTAGAAACAATTAATTCGGGTTACTACGCATCAACATATGTTGGAGCAAGAAGAATATTTTAATTTTAGCTTAAAATTTAAAGAACAGGTTTTCTGGCCTGTTCTTTATTATTGAATGGAAAATGTGCGTCATAAATTCACCCCTTTTGCGTCAAAATAAATATTGACTAAAAAATGACGATATAATTAAGTCATAGATTTGTCGAAAGGGGATGTATTTATGAAAGACTCTCTGTCAAGATATACTCTTCGCATCAGTCAGCTTTTACTTGATAAATTTGGATATATTGCAGAATATGAGGGAAGAACAAAAAATAAAGAGCTTGAGCAAATGATAAAGAAGAGAATTATCGAATTTGAAAAAGAAAATGGAAAGATTGAGCTGTAAATAGCGCGTAGGAAAAGCAAGTTTTTTGTGGTGATTGTTATTGAAAAAGAAGGTATTGTTTTCACTGATATCATATATACTTGGCATTTTGGCGTTTGAGATGCTTGATGTATCGACGCTTGTTTTTGCGTGCATTTCTTTTGTGCTGATAGTGTGCATAAGAAATTTTATGTTTGATGCAAGGAATAAAATCCTTGCATTTTTAATGTGCGGATTTTTTATTTTTGGTGTGATTTATACTTCTTTTTTCAATTCTATCCAGACGGACAACATAAGTCATTTGACAGGCAAAAATATGACAGTCACAGGACGCATTGTGAAGGTCTATGACAATAATAATGAGTATTATGATTATTATGAGTTTGAGATATCTGATATCACAATAAAAAATAACAGCGAGCTTTCTGGTGGAAAGGAAAAGGTGAAACTGTCACTTAAAAAGTACGAACAAAGGTCAAGTTGTGAGCAGTATAATTATGGAGATGTTTTAACGCTTCGGGCAAGTCTTGGCGAAATATCAAAGCCGCTTAATGAAGGTGAGGCGAATTATAACATATCAAACAAGGCGGACGGAAAGTTCTTTGAGCTTACGGGAGAATATGATAAAAGCGAGTTTGTGTGCTCTAAAATAAATTATTTTAATATACGCGATTTGGCAATGATTGTAAGAAAATACGGTATTAATGCAATTGACAAGTATTTTAGCGGCGATGATGCTTCGCTTTTGAAAGGAATACTTCTTAGCAAGAAAACATTTACCGATGAGCATTATACTCGTTTGGCGGATAGCGGCATGATGCATGTTACAGTTGCGTCGGGACTGCATGCTGGGTGCGTATTTGCTATGATGACGTGGCTTTGTTTTACACTAAGAATCAAAAAGAAGTGGACGTATTTAATAGCAGGGTTATCTTTGTGGATATTTGCATTTTTGCAGGCTATGACACCTTCGATTGTAAGAGCCGTTATTATGTTGTGCTTTTATATGTTTTCACAGCTTGTCAGCCGCGACTATGATAAAGAGCATATACTTTACATAACCGCGTTTATAATGCTTTTTGCAAATCCGTATATAATTTTTGATTTGGGATTTATACTTTCGTTTGCGTCGGTGCTTGGGATTGCATTGTTTTCGGATATAATAAACGAGTATTTACTGCGTATTATAAAAATTAAAAAGCTTTCATCTGCCATAAGTGTAACTCTTTCGGTACAGATTTTGCTTTTGCCAATTCTAGCTTATTATTTTAATACGATTTCTGTTTATTCACTTTTAGCGAATTTGTTGATAGTGCCTGTAATTACACCTGTATTGGCTGTTGGGTTTTTATTTATTCTTTTGTCCGGAGTGGGAAGCGTTATACCGATATGTATAGCGTTTGTTTTAAGAATACTTGTAAAATACATAAATGGCGTTATATATTTTGTGACTGTTTTGCCATTTGCAAAAATCAATATTTTTTCGGCAAATGTGCTGTCTATGTGCATATATTATTTGATTTTGGCATCGGTGTTTGTTCTTTTTACAAGGGGAAACAGAAAATATAATTTTACTTATGTCACGATTTGCACTGTGCTTGTGGTATGCGTGACTGTAGTGAGCGTATATTCAAGTTCTCTTATGCGTGTAAGTTTTATAAATGTAGGTCAGGGCGATGCCACGCTTATAAAAATTCCATACGGGAAAACTGTTGTGATTGATGGCGGCGGAAGCTCGGCTGTAAGCAAGAAGGATTTGGGAGAAGAAATTTTTGTGCCGTATCTTCGCCAGCATGGTGTAAATACGATAGATTATGCAATTTTATCGCATTATGACAAAGACCACGCACAAGGAATTGCCGCAGCTGCGAGGATTATGAAAGTTAAAAATCTTATTTTGCCATACAGAGGAAGCGGTCAAAATAAAGAATATAAAAAAATTATTGAAGAAATTGCTGTGCAAAATAAAATTAATGTGTTATACTTTAAAGAGGGCGATGTGCTAAAGTTTGGAGATGCAGTTTTTGAAGCGTTTGCACCAACACAACAGAATGGCGATAATCGCATGATGAGTGAAAATGACAAGTCGCTTGTTTTAAAACTTACATATGGGAACACAAGCTTTTTGTTTACGGGAGATATTGAAACGGCGGCGATTGGCAAGCTTGTCAAATACGAAGATAAAATACGCTCTGATGTTTTGAAGGCGGCGCATCATGGTTCTGATGAATCAAACCCGACGAAGCTTATAAGAACAGTAGCACCAGAGTGTGCTGTGATAAGCGTTGGCAAAGATAATATTTATGATTTGCCTTCAAGGTATACGCTGAGGCTTTTTGAAAGAGAAGGGATTAATGTACTTCGTACAGATGAATGTGGAAGCGTGAGCTTTTATGTAAATAAGGACGAAATAAAATGGATTGATACTTTTTATTAATAAAAGACGTGATAATAAAAAAGAGGTGAGAGTATGGCAAAAAAAAGCGTGGCAGATGGTCTTTCGATACTTAAAAATCAGCTTAAATCAGGAAAATATGATAATATATATTTGTTTTTTGGAGAGGAGGACTTTCTGAAAAGCTATTATTTTGGTATGCTCAAAAAAAATCTTATTGATGAGGATTTTGCTGATTTTAACTATGTTGTTTTTGAGGGGGCAAAACAGGATTTCGATGAGATTACACTTGCGCTCGAAACTCCGCCGATGATGGCACAAAGAAAAGTAGTTGTTATTAAGTACAGCGGTATATTTTCAAAGGCAACAGAGCAGGCAAAACAGTACTGGAGCGAAAATCTTTCTAATATAAATGATGACGTTGTGATTATTTTTTATGAAGAAGAGGTCGACAAACGTAGTGTATTATACAAAGCTGTTGAGAAATATGGAGTTTTGGTTGAATGTGTATATCTTGAAGGAGTAGAGCTTATAAACTGGGTAGGGCGCGGATGTCGCGAAGCAGGAAAGGCGATAGGAAAAGCTGAGGTAGAATATTTAATACGAAGCTGTGATGGCGGTATGAATAATATAAAGCGTGAGCTTGAGAAGTTGTTTGCATACTGCCAGGACAAGATTACGTGCGCAGATATTGATAAAATCGTTACAAAAATGCCGCAGAGCAGGGTGTTTGATATGGTAAATGCCCTGATGAAAAAGGATGCAAAAACTGTGTTTGCACGCCTTGACGAGCTTAAGGTCTTAAAAGAATCTGCATTTATGGTATTGGCGATGCTGTTTACAAATTTTGAGCGCATATTTCATACAAAGCTTTTGCTCGAGCGTGGACAAGCTCCAAATACTATTGCGGCAGCGATTAAGGTTTCACCGTATTTTGTGCGTGATTACATGAGCGCGGCAAATGGCTTTGACAAGCGCTTTTTGCGCGAAATATTAAAAGAGATTGCACGAATTGATTATAGTATCAAGCAGGGCAGGATTGATGAATGGATTGGCGTTGAAAACTTTTTGGCAAAATGTATGGCGAGGTAGAGTTTTATGAAAAAGACGAACAAAATGGTGTTGGCGGCTGTATTTCTTGCGATTGGTATGATATTGCCATTTTTGACGGGACAGATAAAAGAGATTGGGGACTCGCTTCTTCCAATGCATTTGCCAGTTATGCTTTGTGGAATAATTTGCGGTGGTAAATACGGTTTGGTTGTAGGACTTGTTTTGCCCGTGTTAAGAAGTATGTGCTTTAGTATGCCGCCTTTATATCCAAACAGCATATGGATGGCGCTTGAGCTTGCTACATATGGTTTTGTAATAGGAATTGTGTATGCAAAACTTAAAAAGATGCGTACAAAAGGTGTAGTTATTTCGCTGGTCAGCGCAATGCTTGCCGGAAGAATTGTATGGGGAATAGCAAAGTCGATTCTTTTGAGCGTATGTGGAAAAAAGTTTTTGATAGGAATGTTTTTTGCCCAAGGGTTTGTTGATGCCTTTCCCGGAATTATATTTCAGCTTGTTTTGATTCCGTCGATTGTGTATTTTATAGATAAGCGCACTGAAAAATAAGGGAAAAAAGTTTTAAATAAATGCTTGACAAAGACAAAAAGACGTGTTATACTATTTTAGAAAACAAAGTAGAGTGTATTTGTATGCTCTCACCGTACGGCAGGGCCTATTCGGTTAAATATGTGTAAAACGGTGCTTTTGCATCGGCTATTTATGTGTATTTACGGATGAGTGGGTTTGCCTGCTTGTTCGTTTTTTGTTTTTATGATTAAGTAAGGCGCAGGCCTTAAAATTTAAAGTGGATGGTGATACATTATCAGTAACAAGGAGCAGCAAATTAATGAACAAATCCGTGACAAAGAGGTTCGCTTGATTGGCGCAGATGGCGCACAGCTTGGTGTGGTTGGTATTGCAACAGCTCAGCAGGCAGCTATTGATGCAAATCTTGACCTTGTTAAAATTGCGCCTACGGCACAGCCGCCGGTATGCAAAATCATGGATTATGGCAAGTACAAGTTTGAAGTGGCAAAGCGTGAGAAGGAAAACCGCAAAAATCAAAAGGTTATGGAAGTAAAAGAGGTTAGACTTTCGCCTTCTATTGATACGCACGATTTTGAAACTAAGCTTAATTCTGCTATCAAGTTTTTGAAAAGCGGAAGCAAGGTGAAGGTTGCTGTGCGTTTCCGTGGCCGTGAAATCAATCACTCTACAATTGGTGCAGAGCTTTTACAAAGATTTGCCGATGCTGCAGCTGAGTATGGTAATGTAGATAAAAATGCCAAACTTGAGGGCAGAAGCATGGTTATGTTTATGGCGCCTAAAGCATAATTTGATAGTTACACATTACCTCGCACAGAGGAAATGGCTATAATAAAATTACAAGTTGGAAGGAGTGTATTATAATGCCTAAAATAAAGACACACAAAGGAGCAGCAAAGAGATTTTCTTTGACTAAGTCCGGTAAGGTTAAAAGAGGAAGCGCTTTCAGAAGCCACATTTTGACCAAGAAGTCGACTAAGAGAAAGAGAGGATTGCGTATGCCTGCGTATGCAAGCCCCGCTAACGAAGCGACTATCAAAAAATTGATTCCATACAAATAAAATTTACAATTCGGAAAGAAGGGAAATAAGCAATGGCAAGAGTAAAAGGTGCATTGACCACCAGAAAAAGACATAAAAAGGTTTTGAAGCTCGCAAAGGGTTACCGTGGAGCAAAGAGCAAGCTTTACAGAACAGCTAATGAGGCTGTTATGAAATCGCTTGTATATGCATATATCGGCAGAAAGCAGAAGAAGAGAGAGTTCCGTCGCATGTGGATTGCAAGAATCAGTGCTGCTGCAAAGATGAACGGAATGAACTATTCAAGATTTATGAATGGTCTTAAGAAGGCTGAGATTGATATCAACAGAAAGATGCTTTCTGAGATTGCAATTGCAGATCCTGCTGCATTCACTGCTTTGGTTGAAAAGGCAAAGGCTGCGCTTTAATAAGAAAATTTATGGGGAAGCTGTATATGCGGCTTCCCATATTTTTTGCTTTTTTAGAATAAATAAAAAATAAATTGAGAAAATATAAAAAAAGACTTGACAAATATCACAAAAGGGTGTATTATATTTAGGTGGCAAATGAATATTGCGGAATTGTGTAAAGGTAGCACAAACGACTCTGACTCGTTTTGTGAGGGTTCGAATCCTTCTTCCGCAACCATGAAAAATCCTGTCTTTGGCAGGATTTTGTTTTATGCAAAGCTAGATTAGATATAAATTTTTGGGATAGAATTATATATGGAAATTTTTGCATCAACATTAAATCAAACGGCATTTCTTTTTAGTTTTATAATTATAGGATATTTTCTTGCAAAATGGAAAGTTTTGCCTGATAATTCTTCGGTAGTCCTATCAAAGCTTGAAAATACGGTTTTTATACCTGCGCTCGTTATGGGAACATTTATTTAGAATTTTACTGCAGAAAGAATAAGCGAGGCGTCAAACATCCTTCTTATAAGCTTTATTGTGGAACTTGTTGTAATACCGTTTGCGATTTTTGTTTCGAAATTGCTTACAAAGGACAAATACATTCAAAATATTTATACGTATGGATTTGCATTTGCCAATTTTGGCTTTATGGGAAATGCAGTTGTGATGAGTCTTTTTCCCGACATATTCTTTGAATATTTGATTTTTACATTACCTTTGTGGACTTTGATTTATGTATGGGCAGTTCCGAGACTTCTGATGGTAGACACAGAAAAAAAGCAAACCTTTAGGGAAACGGCAAAAGCATTTGTAAATCCTATGTTTATTGCAATGCTTATAGGTATGCTGATTGGACTGTTAAATATTAAGCTTCCGGTGTGGTTTGTGTCGCTTGTTGATGTTTCCGGAGATTGTATGTCGCCAATTGCTATGCTTCTTACAGGTGTAGTGGTTTCGACAATATCACTTAAAAAGACATTTACAGATATAAAAATCTATTTTATTTCATTTATACGCCTTATTGTTATGCCGATGATTTTTATATTGGTTGCTCAGTTTTTTGAAATTCCGCAGACGGTTTATGTTTGTGCACTTTGCTCACTTGCAATGCCGCTTGGACTTAATACTGTTGTAATTCCAAGTGGTCTTGGAAAGGACACGTCGGTAGCTGCAGGATTGGCAGTTGTTTCACATTTGTTTGCCGTTTTGACAATTCCTGTTATTTTTATGGTTATAAAATAGACATATATTTGTTTTATAAAAAAAGACATCCAAGAGGATGTCTTTTTTGTGTGTTTTATCAGTCTTCGTAAATTTGAACGGGGTTGTTTAATCTGTAGAACAAAGCAAGTGTTCCTGGACCTATATGAGTTCCTACGGCTGCGCCAATCTGTGATTTCATTACAAGCTTATGATGGTCGCCAAACTCTGCAAGTACTGCATTCCAAAGCTCTTTGGCTTTATCGTCTGCCTGTGAGTGTACTATACAGAATTTTGGATCATTAAGATCTATATCGGTTGTTTTGAGCTTTTTAATCATTTTTGAAATAATTGTTTTGCTGCCACGGAATTTATCGATAGACTCCATTACGCCGCCACGCACAGAAAGGACGGGTTTTAAATCAAGAAGTGTTCCTGCAACAAGGCTTGCCTTATTTATTCTTCCGCCTTTTTCAAGATACTTTAAAGAGTCTACAATAACCAACACATCATACTGAGAACGGAAGGCTTTTGCTCCCTGTACAATTTCTTCGAGTGATTTTCCCTCTTTTTGCAAACGCATTGCTTCGTCAAGCATCATTGTAATAAAGAGCGAATATGACATAGAATCGACAATTTCAATCTTGGCATCCGGCATATCCTCTAATATATTTTGTTTTGCAAGGCATGCAGAGTTATATGTGCCACTACCTTTTGAGGATATTGTAAAATATATAAGTGCGTCATATCCATCAAGAGCTTCGCGCATTGTCTGTTCCATTGTTCCAAGCGGAACCTGTGAGGTTGTTGGAATTTGTGATGATTTTTTTAATCTTTCGTAAAATTCGTCTGTTTCCATTTCAACCCAGTCAAGCTTTATTGTGCCGTCCTCAAAAATTACCGGCAGACCGAGCACCTTTATATCGTGTTCTTTTGCGTAATCTCTTGGCATGTCTGCTGTAGAATCAACCATATACTTAATATTAAGCATGTGTAAAACCTCCTTGTATTAATTTTATAAAATCACCATGTAAATTTGGTGAGATTTCCTGTTTGAAGTAGAGAATCAAAATTTGTCTGGCGAAGCGCTTCATATAAAACGATTGCCACCGAATTTGAAAGATTAAGACTTCTTGCATCGCTTATCATGGGAATGCGTATGCAGTTTTTGGCATTTTTATATAAAAGCTCTTCGTCAAGCCCTGCTGTTTCTTTGCCAAACATTATATAGTCGCCGTCTTTGTAGCTTACATCACAGTGATTTTTTTGCGCTTTTGTGCTGGCAAAGTAGCAGGTTATTCCGGGATTTTTTTCAAAAAAATCATCAAGGTTTTCATAGTATGTTATGTCAAGCAGATGCCAGTAATCAAGACCGGCACGTTTTAAGTTTTTATCAGTTATTTCAAAAGCGGTAGGCTTTATTATGTGAAGCCTGCTACCTGTAGCGGCGCATGTGCGCGCTATATTGCCTGTATTTTGCGGTATTTGCGGTTCGTGAAGCACAAGGTTAAAACTCAAGTATATCGTCCTTTCGGGGTATATTTATCAGTGTTTTAGTATAAAGTTCATAAATTTATGGCGTTTTGATGTAATTGCCTTTTTGGGACAAAGCTCCTGACAGCAAAAGCAGTGAATACATTTTTTCTTTGATAAAACAGGCAAAGAATCCTTTATTTCAATCGCTTTTGCAGGGCAGCGTCGCATACATTCTCCACAGCCTACACAAATGTCCTTGTTAAAGCTTGGGAATGGCGCAAGAAAATTATTTACCCAGGCGGCAAGCTTTTTTGGTATAAATTTTCTGTCAAGAAAGTTTGTCGTGCCTATTTGCGGTTTTACAAGGTCATTTATTTTCATCGACTCAAAATCGTCGCCAATAAGTGTGAGTTTTTCATATGAATCAGGACAAAGTCCGCGTTTTATCGATTCGGTTACGGTAGGTGACTCATCAGGTGTGATTCCGACAAGAGCTGTTGCCGCAAGGTCTAATGAGTATGGGCTTGCGCTTGCAAGCACTGCACCAAAGTGCCTTTTTATGCCGCTTGACGGACCTTCGCCTTCCATACCATCGATAGCGTCCATTATTGCAAGTGTAGGTTTCGTAAGTGAGCATAAGTCAACTAGCATTGAGCAAAAATCCTCGCGGTTTGGTAGCGAAAAATGATATTCCGCTTTATACACTCCCGGAACTGCTCCAAACATATTTTTTACAGCACCGCTGTAAAATGTCATCATATGTGTTTTAAGCTTTGGAACAGTTATAATCACATCGGCGTCAAGTATCGGTTTTATTATAGGGAAAGATTTTACTGTTTTTCCTTCGGGAAAGCTTACGTTTTCAAAGCTTGTGTCAAAATTGAGCTTTGCACCTGTTTTTTCACAGACTGTGTCAATTTGACATCCTTTGTAAACCGAGCGAAGCATTGCTTCGTTATAAAGCCCTCCGGGGCTGTCAGCAATTGTGACCATAGCACCTGCTTCTATGCAGATTTCGGCAAGAGCATGGGCAAAAACGTTGTGAGTTGTAACGGCGTCGTCGGGGTGTTTTTTCATAAGTAGATTGAGCTTTAACAAAACCTTATCAGAAGGTTTTATATACTTGTCTATACCACCAAGATTGTCAAATGATTTTTTGATTGCATCTTTTACAAGATTATAATCATAGCTGTCACATTTTAAAACCGAAACAATATCACTCATTAGTGAAAACTCCTTAAAAAACCAATTTAGTACATTATATCAAAAAAATAAGAACATTTCAATCAGTTTTTGATTTTAATGTGTTTTTATGTGAAAATAGGATGTTTGACTCTTATCTTGTGTGGTAGTATAATATCTTTAATTCGTATATGAGGTGACGAAAGTGAGAAGATATGCCAGTGGTACACTTGATCCAATTTATATAGACCGTATATTACACGAAAGTGAAGTACAGCCATTTATAGAGCATGTGCACAGGTTTTTTGAGTTTTATTTTTTAATTGACGGGCATATTGATATGTTTATAGAAAACAGAACGTATCATCTTAAACCTTTTGATTTGCTCATTATGCCGCCCGACACGCTTCACAAGGCAATTTTGTGTGAAGATTATGTGCATGAACGTGTGGTACTTTATTTTGATGAAAGAACCGTGCATGATGCACAGATATTAAATAAGCTTGGTGAATATACGGGAATTGTTAACTTGCCTGTTGAAGAAAAAAGCGTGTATTTAGGCTTATGAATATGCTTTTGCAGGAAAATAAGGCAGAAAAATGGCATGATTCGTATGTTTCATCACTGCTTACAGAAATGCTTATTGTTATACTAAGAAGCTCATATGTTGAAGAGGTACAATCATCGGGGCTTAAGTTTGAAAAAATAATTGACTATGTAAACATTAGCTTTACTGAACAGGTTTCTCTCGGGAGTGTTGCAAAGAAGTTTTTTGTAAGCGAAGCACATCTTAGCAGAATTTTTAAACGCAACACAGGTTTTACATTTATGCAGTATATAAATTACAGAAGAATTATTTTTGCACAAAAAATTTTGCTTGATGATAATGTTACAATCGGGGAGATTGCTATGCGCAGCGGCTTTGACAATCTGACGCATTTCGGAAGAGTTTTTAAACGGCTTACGGAATATTCGCTGCGCGAATACAGAAAGAATAATAAATCAGGCATAAAAAAACGGTCATAAGACCGTTTTTTTAATCAATTTTATGTTCATCAATATATTCTTGCATAATTTTTGCTGCAAGGTATACAAGCTCAGCGCAGGGACGCTTTTGATAGTACTGTGCAGTTCTTTTTTCGGGAGTTGGAGCGGTGTCTTCAGAGTTTAAAAGCTCGCGACACACTATTGAACCTGTCTGTTTTTTAAATTCATTTGCAAGCGTCTGTATAAGCTTGTAATGCTCAGCTTTTTTTGATGGCTCGTCTTCTTTTGTATATCCGTATAAAAGGCCTGCCACCATTGCCATCCCTGAAACAGCACCGCATACCTCTCTTAATCTGCCAAGCCCTCCGCCAAATGAAGATGCAAGGGTGTAGGCGGTTTTTTCATCCATTCCTGTCAGGTCACAAAATGCACACATTACCGCTTGTGCACAGTTATATCCGTTATTGAAAAGATTTTTTGCTTTATCTGCTCTGTCCATTTGTTTCTCCTTTGTATGTATTCTTTGAAAATGAGATTGTCTTATTTATATAATATCTGCGACTGAAACTCCGCATAGATAACCGCTTGTCCATGCCCATGTAAGATTGTAGCCGCCACAATCGCCGTATACGTCAAGCACTTCGCCACATGCAAAAAGTTTTGGTGATTTTTTTGATTCAAGAGTATTTATATTAAAATCTGAAAGCAATGCACCGCCGCCCATAACCTGTGCTTGTGGTGCGCCTTTTGTCCCTGTAATTGCCATTTCAAAAGATTTTATTGCGCTGGCAAGCTTTTTAATTTTTTTATTATCAAGCGTGGATATGCTATCGGACAGCGAGGCTATATTTGCATGTTTGATAACAGACATTCCGATACGCTTATTTAAAAATCCGCTCAAGAGATTTTCTGCCTCAAGATGCGAGAGTGCATCCCTCTTTTTTATTAAAATGGAGTATAGCTCATCTTCGGTATATTCATGTGCAAAATCGATTTTTAGTTTTACGTCGTGCTTTTTGCCATCGTTAAAAAGCTCTGATACATATCCGGAAAGCTGCATTATGGCAATGCCTGAAAATCCATAATCGCAAAAGAGCAGTTCGCCCTTTTCAGTTCTTATATTTTTACCGTCGCATACAAGTGTGATTGATGCATTCGCGCGCATACCTTTAGCTGTTTTTATACACGGGTCGCTGCATCTTAATGTAGTAAGAGCAGGGTATGGTGCATAAATTTTGTGAGCGAAGGATTTTAATATATCAAGACCAATGTCTGAGCCGAAGGTTGCACTGCTTCCCGATGCTATTATTACGGCGTCGGCACGTATGTTTTGTGTTTTGCCTGATATATGGTAGACTAAATCTGATTTTTTTATTTTTTGTACATCAAAATCGCATATAAATTCAATGCCGAGTTTTTGTGCTTCAAAACGCAGTGCGTCAAGAACTGACGATGCCTGCATACTGCGCGGATACACAAGGTTATTATTTGATACGCACGTGATTCCTATTTGCTCAAAAAAGTTTATAATTTTATCAGGTGAAAAGGAGTCAAGCACACTTTCAACCAATTGAATATCGTTTGAGTGATATGCTTTGGTGCTCGTATCTGTATTTGTAAGATTGCATTTTCCGTTGCCTGTTGAAAGAAGCTTTTTACCTACACGTAAATTTTTTTCTAAAATTATGACAGATATATCTTTTTTTATTTGGTTTGCGCGACGCTTTGCGCTTATTGCGCACATCAGTCCGCTTGCCCCGCCCCCGATTACGGCTATGGTTTTACTCATGGTTTTTCTCCTTTGTATATGCTGTTTTGGCATTGTAAATTTTTATAGTCATTGGCTCTGTATGCAATACAAATCGTCCGTTTGCTGATTTGTGATTTTCGTTATGTGCTATAAGCTCACATACATCAAAGCGTCCAAGCTCTATTGGAGCGTAGTGGTCGCGCTCTTTGTCGGTATTTGCGATTATAAGCTTAAAATCGTCACCTAATATGCGTATAAAGGCACTTGCTTGCGCCTCACCATAAACAATTTCAAAATTTCCGCCGGTGAAGGCACTACTTTGTTTTCGCATTGATATAATATTTTTAAAGAAGAGATTTATATCATTTCCTGTTTTTGTTTCATCAAAGCAGGAGCGGCAAAATGGGTCGCCAAAGCCCTCTGCTGCAAGCTCGTCACCATAAAAAATGCAAGGTGTACCCGGAAGGCACATAAGAAGTGTATATGCAAGCTTTAGCCTTTGGGTTGCAATAGTTTTTTGCGTATTATCAAGCTTAAAGTGTGATTGCTCATCTTTTGTGAGTGGAGTAGGTATATTTGCAAGCCTTGTAAGAATGCGCTCGGTATCATGGCTTGAAAGAAAATTCATACTTGCCATAAATGCTTCTTTAGGATAGTTTTCGTAAAGGGTGTAAAGGCGAGAGTTGAAGGTTTTTGCATCGATATTGCAAAGAATATAGTCAATCAGTGCCAGCCGCAGAGGATAATTCATTACGCTGTCAAGTTGATTTCCGCAAAGATATTTTCTCAGCTCGCCATAGCTTATTTTATTTGACGCATCTTCCCATACCTCTCCTATGATTGCGGCATTTTTGTCCGTATTTTTTATTTCGCGGCGAAGTGTTTGCAAAAATTTGGACGGAAGCTCGTCTGCAACGTCGAGTCGCCAGCCACTCGCCCCGAGGCGCAGATAGCGTTTTATTATACTGTTTTCGCCAGTTAAAATATAGTCTGTATACGAAGGGGTATTTTCGTTTACCGAGCAGAGCGTATCTATGCCCCACCAACAATCGTATTTGTCCGGATAACTACTAAAATTATACCAATCAAAATAGGCAGAGTCAATACTTTGATACGCGCCAATGCTGTCATATTTACCTTTTTTATTAAAATATTTGCTGTCAGAGCCGGTGTGATTAAATACGCCGTCTAATATGATTTTTATTCCAAGTGCGCCTGCCTTTTGGCGAAGCTTTTTAAAGATTTCTTCATCGCCAAACATTTTATCAATTTTTTCATAATCGCCCGTGTCATATTTGTGATTTGAATAGGCTTCAAATATTGGGTTTAAATATATGATTGTAACTCCCAAATTGGAGAGGTAGTCAAGCTTTTCTATAACGCCCATAAGTGAGCCACCAAAAAAGTCGTTGGCAAGGTATTCGTTACCAAACTGTTCTTTTTTGTAATAGGGAATTTCTCCCCATTTGCGGAAGATTATATCATTTCGAAAGTTCTTGTTATCGTATGAGTCGGATTTTTTAAATCTGTCAACAAAGATTTGATACATAACTCCTTCTTTTAGCCAGTCGGGAGTTTTAAAACTTTTATCATATATTGTAATTTGATAGGGGATTGGACTGTTTTGATATATCTCTCCGATGCCGCCAAAGCGTGAGTGATTATTGCCATAATACAGAGTATGGTTATCGTATTCTATTTTGAAATGATAAAAAAGAATAGAAGGCTCAGAGGGCATAGTGAGATTTATTTGATAGATATATGAATCAAGCATTTTATTGTGATAGTGCATTGGCATTGAAAAAGAGACGTTATCTATAATGTATTCAAGAGTAACGTTTACAGGCCATTTTTCTGTATCAAGTGCTAGCTTTAAATTTACCTTTGCACAACAGCAAAGTGCGCCAAAAGGCGCACGGTAAAAAAGACTGTGTGAATTATGCTCTGCTTTCAATAAAAAATCCTCCTGTAAGATGGCTTTTTTGAAAATCAAATAGGGCTAAGATGCCATATTTTTTCGTTATACTCGCGTATGGTTCGGTCGGAGCTGAAAAATCCTGAGTGCGCAGTATTTAAAACTGCTTTTTTTGTCCAAAGCTCTTTGTTTAAAAATTCGCGAGATACCTGTATTTGTGCAGCAACGTAAGCATCAAAATCGCGCACAACCATATATGGATCGGCAATTCCATAATCGCCGAAAAGCAAAGAGTGATACAGCTCTCGGAAAATTTGCGGATGTTGTGGCTCAAGAGTTGAGTCAATCAACATATCAAGTGCACGCTTTAAGGGAAGGTTACTTGAATAAATCGTTTGAACTTCGCCTGTCTGGTGACGGTAGCGCGCAGCTACCTCGTTAGCACTAAGACCGAAGATAAACATATTTTCTCTGCCTGCCTGCTCGCTCATTTCTATATTGGCACCGTCAAATGTGCCTATTGTGAGAGCACCGTTTAACATAAATTTCATATTGCCTGTGCCTGAGGCTTCTTTGCCGGCAGTTGAAATTTGTTCTGAAAGGTCTGCTGCGGCAACAATTTTTTCTGCAAGTGTCACGCTGTAATTTTCTATAAATACAACCTTTAATTTGCCACCGATGCGAATATCATTATTTACAAGGTCTGCAACGCTGTTTATAAGCTTGATAATCAGCTTTGCCCTTTTATATCCGGGCGACGCTTTTGCGGCAAAAATAAATGTGCGAGGGGGCATTTCAATAGAGGGATTGTCAATGATACAGTTGTATAGATGCAATATATGAAGTATATTTAAAAGCTGGCGTTTATACTCGTGAAGGCGTTTTGCCTGTACGTCAAATATAGAGTTTATGTCGATGTCTATATTATTATGCTCTTTTATATATTTGGCGAGATGTTTTTTGTTTTCGAGCTTTATTTGGGAAAATTTTTCACAAAATTTTTTATCATGCGCAAAGCTTGCAAGCTCTTCGAGTAAAGAGGCGTCATCTAGCCATTTGTCGCCAATGGTTTCAGTTATTAATTTTGTAAGAGAAGGGTTTGCGTGCATTATCCAGCGGCGAAAGGTTATTCCGTTGGTAATTGCGTGAAAGCGCGAGTTATCAAGTCTGTAATAATCGGCAAATATATCATTTATCAAAATATCAGTATGAAGCTTTGATACGCCGTTTATGGCGTGGCATGATGCAAGGCAAAGATTTGCCATACTGATTTGAGCATTTTTATTGATGATTGCCATATAGTCAATTTTTGCTGCATCGCCGGGGTAAGCCTTATTAAGCTTTTCGAGGAGGCGGGCATTTATTTCACAAACTATCATATAAATTCGGGGAAGAAGTGATTCAAACACGTGCGTCGGCCATTTTTCGAGTGCTTCGCTCATTACTGTATGGTTTGTATAGGCGCATGTGTTTTGGGTGATTTCCCATGCTTTGTCCCAGCCAAGACCTTCGTTGTCCATAAGGACCCTCATAAGTTCGCAGATTGCAAGGGCGGGGTGGGTATCATTTATGTGTATGGCAATTTTTTCGGAGAAAATATCCCAATTCTGACCATATTTGTGCTTAAAGTCGCGCACAATCCACTGAATTGTAGCTGATACGAGAAAATATTGCTGTCTTAGACGCAGTCTTTTGCCTTCGTTATGGTTGTCTTCAGGATAGAGCACCTTTGAAATAACCTCTGCCATATCTTTTTCTTCTACCGCGCGGGTATACTGACCTTCGTTGAAAAACTGCATATTAAGGTCGCTCGGGGCTTTTGCACTCCAAAGGCGTAGTTTATTTATCATTTTTGAATTGTAGCCGCAGACCGGCACGTCGTAAGGTACTGCAAGCACTGTGTGGGAATTTTCATATCTAAAGGAAAAGCGCCCGTCGTGATTGTCGGTATATACCTTTCCGCCAAAGAGCACTTCGACTTGCTCTTCGGGGCGCGCAATTTCCCAGACGTATCCGTTTTCGAGCCATGAATCAGGCTGTTCAAACTGATGACCATCAATTATTTTCTGGCGAAAAAGTCCGTATTCATATCTTATGGTAGAGCCGTATGCGGGAAGGTTTAATGTGCTCAGTGAGTCGATAAAGCATGCGGCAAGACGTCCGAGTCCGCCGTTTCCAAGGCCTGCGTCACTTTCTTTTTCTATAACAGAGCTTATATCAAGACCGATATGCTCGAAAACCTTTACAAAATCGTCTGTGAGGGCAAGGTTTAGCATATTTGTGCCCAAAAGACGCCCCATTAAAAACTCCGATGAGAGATAGTAGAGTTTTTTAGCTTCGAGCTGTTTTACACTGTCGTGAGAAAAACGCCATTTTTTCATTATTTCATCACGCACAGTATAGGCGCTTGCCTGATAGAGCATATTTTCGGTTGCGTCCTCAATTGTTTTTCCAAAATGGCGCATGAGTTTGCCTGTTATTTCATCATATATTTTTTGCTGTTTTTCTGTTAACATAAAAAATGTCCTCCTCAGGATACAAGACGTTTATAAAGCTTAAGGTATTCTTCTGCTGATTTGTCCCAACTAAAATCTGCACGCATAGCATTTCGTACAATTTTTTGCCACGATGATTTTTTATTAAAGATTTTGTGCGCATAATCAATTGTAAAAAGCAGGTCGTGGGCGCTATATGGCGAAAAGGAAAAGCCGTTTCCTTCGCCTGTGTATTCGTTGTATGGCTTTATTGTGTCACGAAGTCCACCGGTCTCGCGCACTATCGGAGGTGTGCCGTATTTTAAACTTATAAGCTGGCTCAGGCCACATGGCTCAAAGAGCGAAGGCATCAAAAATGCATCGCATGAGGCATAAATCTGATGGGCAAGTGCATTGTCAAAGCAAATGCTTGCACTGAATTTATCAGGGTAGTTTTTGGCGTACCATAAAAATGTATTTTCATAATTTGTATCGCCGGTACCTAAAACGATAAGCTGGATATCACGCTCTTTAAGCTCGTGCATAATTTGCTCTATAAGCTCAATTCCTTTTTGTTTTATGAGTCGTGATACAATGCCAAGGGTGAACGCGTTTTCGCTTTCTGCAAGACCAAGAGCTTTCTGAAGCTTTTGTTTATTTTCCTTTTTGCCCGAAACAAAGTCGCGCCTGTTATAGCATTTATAGATGTATTTGTCGTTTGCGGGATTGTAATGGGTGTACGAAATACCGTTTGTTATACCTATAAGGTTATCTGAGCGTGTGCGCAAAATGCCGTCAAGACCCTCGCCATATTCTTCGGTTTGTATTTCATTTGCGTAAGATTTGCTTACTGTTGTGATTACGTCTGCGTAAACTATACCGCCTTTTAACAGGCTCATATTTCCATTATATTCAAGCTCATCTATTGAAAAATGTGACATATCAAGCCCTAAAACATCGGGAATGGCTTTTTTGTCCCATATTCCCTGATAGCTTAGATTGTGTATTGTCATAATTGTTTTTATTTTTCTGTAAAAAGGGTTGTCGCAAAACTGAGTTTTTAATAAAACAGGTATTGCGGCGCTGTGCCAGTCGTTTGCATGAATTATATCGGGGCAAAAATCAATATCGGGCAAAATGGAGAGTGCCGCTCTGCAAAAAAATGCGAACTTTTCGACGTCTTCGTGCATATAACCGTAAAGGTTATTTGATTTAAAATAAAATTCGTTATCTATAAAATATACTTTGATGCCTTCGTGCTCCAATTCAAAAATGCCGCAGTACTGCACGCGCCAGCCAAGTGGCATTTCTATTGACTTTATAAACTTCATTTTATCTGTATATTCTTTTGGAATACAGCCGTATTTTGGCAATACAAGGCGTATATCGACCTCGTTTTTGTCAAAATATAAAGGAAGTGTGCCGCACACATCACCGAGTCCGCCTGTTTTAGCAAACGGAACGGCTTCGGAAGCTACCATCAGGATATTTATCATATGTTTTCCTCCTTACTACGTTTGTTATATTATGTTGCCTTTTGCAGCAACAAAAGGATAGTTTGGTTGTCCTATGACGGTTTTGCCGCCAAGAAGTGTTACTTCTTTGTCAAGGACAACGTTTTCAAGAACGCAGTTTTTTTGTATAATGCTGTTTTGCATTATGATAGAATTTTTTACTTTTGCACCTTTTTCAATCTGGACGCCACGGAAAATAATGCTGTTTTCTACGCTTCCTTCGATAAGGCAGCCGTCTGCAACCATGCTGTCAGATACGCTTGCATCTTTTCCGTATCGGGTTGGCACTTGGTCTTTTACTTTTGTGTATATTTTCTGTTTTGAAGAAAACAGCTCTTTGCGAACATCGGGCATAAGAAAATTCATATTATTTTTATAATAACTTTCGATTGTGTCTATACGTCCCACATATCCGCTAAATTCATAAGCATAAATGTTAAGCTTGCCAAGGTTTTTTATGAGGACATCGACTACCCAGTCGTGCTCTCCGTGCGCTATACAGGTTTCAATAATCCGAAGAAGGAGCGAGCGCTCTATGATGTATGTTTCCATTGACACACACTGACTTTTTGGGTGTGTATAATTTTTCATAATATCACTTACGCGGCCAGAAGGCGATACATTCAAAAGTGTATAGTTTCTAAGCTCTTTATCGGCTTTGCTTGTTTCCTTATTATATAATATTGTAATATCAGCTTGTTTGTCTTTGTGAAATTCAAGCGCTTCGTTAAAGGTTGTGTTATAGATTGCATTTCCGTTTGAAAATACCACATAGTCAGGCTTTGCTTTTCTGATAAAGGTGCTTATGCCGTACAAAACGTCTATATCTCCGGCGGGTTTTCCTGTGTTTTCTCTGCCTATATGCGGAGGCAGGATATAGAGCCCTTTGTTTTTTCGGTTTAAATCCCAATCTTTTCCCGAGCCAAGATGGTCCATAAGAGAGGAGTAGTTATACTGTGTAGCTATTCCTATTGTTCGTATGCCCGAATTTACCATGTTTGATAAAATAAAGTCTATAAGACGATATCGTCCTGCTATGGGCATTGCCGATATTGAGCGCCTCTCTGTTAATACACCAAGCTGTTTTTCTTTTATATCGGTAAGTATTATTCCTGTCATTTGATCCATTTTAATTTCCATAGCCTTTCTGCCCACAAATATTAATAAAAAATATACACGCCTTTTTTGTGGGCTGATAAGGCGTATAATGGAGATTGTGCACATCGCCGTTTCGTGTCCTGAAGGCACGAATGCTTGGCGGTGCAATAAGTTCTGCCGTGTGCATAATGATTTTTCACGTTATGCGCCTCCCTTGGCTATGCTTGTATTGTCTGAATTGTGCGCTTTTGTCTTTTTTTCAAAAAGCACGTTTTCGCAAACAATATCATTTTCAACCATTGAATTTTTAGCGATTTCGGTGTTTTGGTCTATTATTATATTTCCTTCGATAAGCACGATTCCGTCTGTGCATATATCGGATTTGTAGGGATTATCTTCTATTTCGTGAACTCCTATCATAACGTTTTTGCCAATTTTACATCCGGGGCCTACGATTGCCTTTTCTATGATTGCGCCTTCGTCTATTTGAGCGCCCGGCATTATGACGCTGTCGCGGATAATTGCCCCTTTTTTGATGATTACGCCCTCTGAAATAACAGAGTGTTCTATTACACCGTATATTTCACAGCCTTCGGTAATAGTAGAGTTTTTAAGCACTGCGTGGCTCGAAATAAAGTGTGGGGGATTGGCACGGCTTCGTGAGAATATAGGCCACGATTTGTCGCGCATATCAAGAAGAGGAGGCTCGCAAAGCATATCCATGTGTGCTTCCCAGAGGCTTTGGACAGTTCCGACATCGCGCCAGTATTCAGAAAATCTGTAGCTATACATCGCTTCGTTCATAGAAAGCATCTGGGGGATTATATTTTTGCCAAAATCATTTTGTGAGCGCGGATTGTTTTCGTCTACAATAAGATATTTTTTGAGTATGTGCCAATTAAAAATATATATTCCCATAGAGGCAAGGTTGCTTTTGGGAACAGCGGGTTTTTCTTCAAACTCACATATACGTCCATCTTCGTCAACCTTCATTATTCCAAATCGTGAGGCTTCTTCCCAGCCTACCGGCATAACGGCGACGGTTACGGATGCATTTTTCTTTTTATGTGCGTCAAGCATTTTTGAATAGTTCATTTTATAGATGTGGTCACCTGACAAAACAAGTACATATTTTGGGTCAAACTGCTCTATAAAGCTTATATTCTGATAGATTGCGTTTGCTGTACCGGTATACCATTCGCCTTTTTCTGCCTTGATATATGGGGGCAGAACATATACACCTCCAAAGCTTCTGTCGAGGTCCCATGGACTTCCTCCCGCTATGTAGGTGTTAAGCTCAAGCGGTTGATATTGTGTAAGCACACCTACGGTTTCTATGCCCGAATGGCTGCAGTTGCTTAGCGCAAAATCAATTATGCGGTATTTTCCTCCAAAAGCGACAGCCGGTTTTGCAACGTCTTTCGTCAGCGCGCCTAAACGGCTTCCCTGGCCACCTGCTAAAATCATTGCTATACATTCGCTCATATAATCTCTCCTTTCGGTTATAATTTTACTTTTCGTAAATTATATGTTATGCGTTATACTTATCATTTATGAGTAATTTTTCTAATACTTATATGGCAAAATTTGTCTTACAAATTATTGTTTATTTCTTTTTTGTTTTTGTCTTTTTATAAATATTGTTGTAAATGGTTTAAGGTCAAGCTTTAGTGAGTATTTAAAATTATTGTAGTTGTTTTTCTCGGCTTTTATAATGTTTTTTGTTTCATCTTTTGTGCCAAAAACAAGCTTATCGCTTGAAAATACAACTTGGTATTCACCACTTTGAGGCACACCTATAATATAATTTTTGCGTCTTACAGGTGTGAAGTTGCATACTGCTATTACATAGTCACCTTTTTGTTTTGATTTGCGTATAAAAGATATCACACTATTGTCTTTGTCATCTGCGTTAATCCACTCAAAGCCGTCCCAGCTGTCCTCAATTTGCCAAAATGCCTTTTGACTTTTATAAAAACGATTGAGCGCAGCAGTATATCCGTGTAATTTTCTATGGCTTTCATAGTCAAGAAGCATCCAGTCAAGTTCTTTATCCCAGCACCATTCTGAAAACTGACCAAATTCTGCGCCCATAAAAAACAGCTTTTTGCCGGGATGAGCCATCATATAAGCATAGTACATTTTTAGCTGAGCGAATTTTTCTTCGTATGAGCCGTACATTTTGTCAATTAAAGAACGTTTGCCATAAACTACCTCATCGTGTGAAAGAGGCAGGATATAATTTTCTGAAAAGGCGTAAAACATCAAAAATGTAAGCATATTGTGGTTGTGCTTTCTAAAATACGGGTCCATAGACATATAGCTGAGCGTGTCATTCATCCAGCCCATATTCCATTTATAATTGAAGCCAAGACCGCCTTCGTGCACAGGTTTTGTGATTTTTGGCCATGCGGTTGATTCTTCGGCAATCATAAGTGCATTTGGGAATTGTTCAAATACGGACTTATTAAGATTTTGCAAAAAAGTTATTGCTTCGAGATTTTCTTTGCCTCCGTATTTGTTTGCCACCCACTCGCCATCGTTTCGGTTGTAATCTAAATAGAGCATTGAGGATACTGCATCAACGCGAAGACCGTCAATGTGATATTCTTTTAGCCAGAAGTGTGCGTTTGATATAAGAAAAGAAACTACCTCGTTTTTTGAATAGTCAAAAACCAATGTGCCCCATTGTTTATGTTCGCCTTTTCGTGAGTCGGTGTATTCGTATAAAGCGGTGCCGTCAAAAAGACGCAGACCGTGCTCGTCACGGGGAAAATGTGACGGCACCCAATCGAGAATTACGCCTATTTGATTTTGGTGGCAAAGGTCCACAAAATACATAAAGTCTTCACAAGTTCCAAAACGGCTTGTGGGGGCGTAATAACCTGTAATTTGATATCCCCACGAAGCGTCGAATGGATGCTCGCAAACACCCATAAGCTCGATATGTGTATAGCCCATTTTTAAGACGTACTCGACAAGGCTGTGTGCAAGCTGTTTATAGTTTAAAAATTCACCATTTTCACCTTTTTTCCACGATGAAGGATTGACTTCATAAATGAGCATTGGTTTGTCATACGGTTTTTGTTTTTTCTTTTTTGCCTGCCAGTTTTTATCGTTCCATTTATATGAGTCAAGAGAGCATGTGATTGAGGCTGTATTTGGGCGAAGCTCGCTGTAAAAAGCATACGGGTCGGCTTTGTAGTGGATTTTGCCTTCGTTATCAGTTATGGCATATTTATACGTACACCCGTCAGATACACTTTTAATAAACGTATACCATATACCGCAAGAACCGATTTTTTGCATAGGATTTTTTGACATATCCCAATTATTAAAGCTTCCGACTATGGATACACTTTGCGCGTGAGGTGCCCAGAGAACAAAGCGATAGCCTAATACACCATTTGTAGTTTTTTTATGTGCGCCGAGCATTTCGTAAGCTCTGGTGGCCTTGCCTTCACCAAAAAGATACATATCAAAATCAGAAAAACCGTATGGTTCTTTTTTGCCTTTTATGCTCACTTATAATCACTCCTTTGTATGAAACTGTATATAACATTTTTATATTTATAAATACGCCAAAAACTAAATTAACATACATATCCCGCATATATTTTTTTTGTGCGTGCAAAATATTACGGGCAAATAAGATACACAAAATTTATTTATATGATTTGAGGGTGTAAAATATGACTTATAAAAGAACAGACCTTGCGCTTGAAGAGGCTGAAATGCACAGGGAAAAAATGCCGGAAAAAGGAGAAATAGATGGTATAAAAATAAGTGAGCAAAATGATAATGGGATTAAAATTACGCGTGTAGAGGTACTTGATGAAAATGGCTCAAGGACGCTTTCAAAACCAATAGGAAAGTATGTGACGCTTGAAGCGGACACGCTTGATTATATAAACAAAGAGGACTATGAAAATATGTGTAAGGCGCTCAAAAGAGAGCTTTCGCATGTTGTAGATGTTGATTTATCAAAGCCGGTGCTTGTTGTAGGGCTCGGTAACCGAAACATTACTGCTGATGCTTTAGGACCTAAGGTGGTTGAGCAAATGCTTGTGACGCGTCATCTGTTTGAGCATATGCCACAGATTGCGGACTCTTTTGCTTCGTCGGTATGTGCGCTTGCACCCGGTGTGCTTGGCATTACGGGTATTGAAACTATGGAAATAGTAAAAGGCGTAGCCGAAAGGGTAAAACCCGGGTTTGTAATAGCTGTTGATGCTCTTGCCTCGCGTAAAATTCAAAGAATAAATACAACAATTCAGATTTCTGATACGGGTATAAATCCGGGGTCGGGTGTTGGCAACAACAGAAAGGCGCTCTGCCGTGATACACTTGGTGTACCGGTTATTGCAATAGGCGTGCCGACAGTGGTTGATGCAGTTACAATGACAAATGATACGCTTGATATGACGCTTGATGCAATAAAAAACAGTGGGCAGTGCAGTAAGGGGATATTTTCTGTTATAGATAAGCTTGGAGATGAAGAAAAGTATGCTCTTATACAGCAGGTTTTGATGCCAACTGTGGGGGATATGGTGCTCACTGTTAAAGAAATTGATATGGCGATGAACAAAATTTCGAAGATTATAGCAGGCGGGGTCAACACTTTTTTGCAAAGAGAGATGACATTTGACCAAATAGAGAGTTTTACGTTATAAAATAGAATTTCTTGGCGAAAAGTGTCAATGAAAAGTATGTCGCATTGTGCAAAATAAAATTGACATGTAGGCGTAATTGTTATAAAATATGTGTAGTGAATAAATAAAAATGGCATTAATATCGAAAGTGGTGGAAAAAGTGAGAAGTATCAAGATAAAAGACGGTGTAACACTACACTGTATTGATGATAAAAAGTTTAAAACAACTACGATAGGGGTATATGTGCACACGCCATTATGTGCCGAGAACGCATCGAAAAATGCGCTTTTGCCGATGGTGTTAAAGCGTGGATGTGAAAAGTATCCAACATTTGATGAAATTGAAAAAAAGCTCGGATATCTTTGCGGAGCGATGCTTAATTGCGATGTTGTAAAACGTGGTGAGGACCAGATTTTATGCTTTGATATTTCTACAATATCCAATAAGTACTATGTTGGAGAAGAAAACATAATGCTCTTATGCGGGGAACTTTTGTTTGACATAATATTAAAGCCGATAGTTAAAGATAATGCTTTTTTGAGTGAATATGTGGAAAGCGAAAAAAAGAATTTGTGCGACAATATTGACGCACTCATAAATGATAAGCAGTCGTATGCGCTCTGGCGTCTTTATGAAATCATGTGCAAAGAAGAAGCGTATGGTACAAACGTGCTTGGCACAAAGAAAAGCGTAGAGAAGGTTTCGCCTTGCGAGCTTTATGAGCATTATAAAAAGCTTATTTCAGAAAGTAAAATTGATATATTTGTATGCGGAAATGCAGACAAGGACGATATAGATGAGTTTACAGGGCTTATTAAAAATGCTTTTGCAAATGTGGATACCACAGATGCGCCGTACCCTGAAACTCAGGTGGTATCGGTTGTAGGTGAGATAAATAGTGTAAACGAGCAGTTTGACACAAATCAGGCAAAGCTTTCACTTGGCTTTCGCGTGGTGGAAAAAGTCGATTATCCTGCGATGCTTGTTACAAATTCTGTATGGGGAGGCGGGCCTCATTCGAAGCTTTTTAATAATGTAAGAGAAAAGCTCAGCCTTGCTTATTATGCGTTTTCAAGATATGAAAAGTTTAAAAATACTGTGCTTGTCGGAATGGGCATTGAAACACAAAATTATCAAAAGGCGTTTGATGAAACGCTTCTTCAGCTTAAAAATGTGTGCGAGGGTGAATTTGGCGAAAATGAGCTTGCATCTGCAAAGGCTTATTTGGTAAATATGCTCCGCTCCCAACGTGACAGCCAGTATGCTATGCTTGATTTTCATATGAGCTCGATGATAAGAGGCTGGTCAGATGATATTGAGAGTTTGTGTGAAAAGGTAGAGGCTGTAAGTGCAGACGAGGTTATAAAGACGGCTAAAGCAATAAAGCTTGATACAGTGTATTTTCTTTGCGGAAAACAGTAAAGTATCACTATGAGTGTTTTTGACAGTTGTATCGAAAGGAATGAAGCGTCAGATGAAATTTGATATAAGAAAAAATGAATTTATAGATGAAGTGCTTTATCACGGTGTACACGAAAGCGGTGCCGAGGTGTATGTTATGCCTAAAAAGGGATATGACAAGTGTCACGCTATGTTTGCTACAAGATATGGCAGTCTTGAAAGCAAGTTTGAAAAAGGCAGTGAGATTGTAAAAATCCCCGACGGCACAGCACATTTTCTTGAGCATAAGCTTTTTGAAGAAGAGGACGGAAACGTTTTTGATAAGTTTGCGCTACTCGGCGCGAGCGCTAATGCGTTTACAAATTTTACAACAACGGCATATTATTTTAATGCTACATCAAAATTTTTCGAAAGCCTTAAGGTGCTTATAAATTTTGTGCAAAATCCGTATTTTACAAAAGAAAGCGTTGATAAAGAGCAGGGTATTATCGGGCAGGAAATAAAGATGTATGATGATGACCCTAATTGGCAGGTATATTTTAATCTGCTTGGATGCTTGTACAAAGAGTGCTATGTAAAATATGATATTGCAGGAACGGTTGAAAGTATCGCAGAAATTAACAAAGATATTTTGTATGACATATACTCTGTATTTTATCATCCGTCAAATATGGTTTTGTTTATTGTGGGTGATGTAGAGGTTGATGATGTTGATAAATGCATAGAGGAATGTCTTAAAAAAGCAGAGCCTCTTGATGCGCCTGTAAAAAGACTTTATCCAAAAGAGCCTTGTGAAATTGCATCTTCTTATGTTCACAAAAAACTCGATGTTGCAATTCCGCTGTTTTCTCTTGGGTTTAAGGATAATCAGACCGATTTGACGGGCAAAGAGCTTTTGAAAAAAGAGATTGAAACCAAGATACTTCTTGAGATGTTGTTTTCAAAAAGTTCCAGGATATATAAAACACTTTATGAGCAGGGGCTTATTAATGAGAGCTTTGACGCGGATTATGACTGTCACAGCGAGTACGCTTTTATAGATATTTCGGGCGAGTCAAAGGAGCCTTTGAAGGTTCGGGATACTATATATGATATGATTAAAATGCCTCTTAAGCCTGATGATTATGAGAGAGCAAAAAGAATTGTTTGGGGAAATTATGTGCGCATGTATAATTCCACAGAAACGATTGGATACCGCTATGTGCTCGCTCTTATGTCGGGAATGAACTATTTTGATTTTAAAGATGTATATGAAACTATAACTTTTGAAGACATACTTTCAAGAAAAGAAAAAAATCTTGACATAACAAAAAGCGCATTGTCAGTTGTTGATAACAATGAAAGTGGTGAAGGTGTATAATGATTAATAATATTTCATTTCCAAGGCTTGGACTTGATTTTACGATAAATCGTGTAGCGTTTTCTTTATTTGGAAAGCCAATATACTGGTACGGAATTATTATTGCGCTTGGGTTTGCGCTTGGCGTGTGTTATGCAGTTTGGCGCGCAAAAAAAGAAGGACTCGGCGCAGATCCCATTCTTGATGTGGTTTTGTGGGGCGTTCCAACGTGCATAATTTGTGCAAGAATTTTTTATGTAATAGGTGACCCTGATATCCTTTGGGGCGGTTTTTGGAAGATTATTGCAGTATGGGAGGGCGGAATTGCCATATTTGGTGCGCTCATCGGTGCTGTTATAGTCGGCCTTACATATAGCTATATAAAGAAAATTGATACAGGTCTTTTATTTGATATAGCTGCGCCTTCGATAATGATTGGACAGATTATAGGACGTTTTGGCAACTTTGTAAACGCCGAAGTATATGGCGGTGTGACTGATTCTTTGTTTGGAATGTCGATTAATGGCAGAGCGTGCGTGGAGCCTTTGTTTTTGTATGAATCTTCGTGGATGCTTTTAGGACTCGTTTTAATTTTGTTTTACCAAAGGTACAAAAAAGTCAATGGTGAGATATTTTTAGTATACGCTATGTGGTACAGCGTAGGCAGAATTTTTCTTGAAACGTTAAGAGACGATGAATTTGTGTTAAAAATTTTTGGAATGCCGATGTCGCAGATGGCGGCAACGCTGGCACTTGTTTGTGCTTTAGCGATTTATGTATATATTCGTTTTGTCAGAAAGAAAAAAGATTCAACTGATAACATAGGTGAGCAAGAGGAAGAAAAGAGCGTTTGATAAAAAGGGGAGTGAGCATATGTGCAGATATGAACAGCTAAGAGATATAATTCGTGAAAAACGCAAAGAGCTTGATGCTCTTAAAGCAAATGACACCATAAGCAAAGAAGAGTTGTATGCAAAAAGCGTAGAGCTTGATGGGTATTTTGCGCAAATGCAAGAGCTTTTGATGTCTGAAAGTAAATGAAAAAGAGGGATGCATAAACGTAGTATGTGTATGCGTCCTTTTTAGTTTTTTTAGAGGTGAGATTATGCGTTTTGATGTTTTGTACGGACGTACAGGAAGCGGCAAGACATATAAGTGTATAGAAAAAATTAAAAAATATATAGATATGGGCGAAAGATGCATTGTGATTGTACCTGAGCAGTTTTGTTATCGCACAGAAAAGATGCTTGTTTCAAGTGTCGGAGCAATAAGCTCCGAGACCGTTGAGGTTCTCACTTTTACAAGACTTGCAGGGCGGATTTTTGCGCAAAACAGCGGTGCAGTAAAGCTGCCGCTTTCAGCTGCAGGAAAAAATATGCTTGTGTATCGTGCGGTATGGTCTGTTAAAAATGAGCTTGAAACATATGGTTTGGCATCGCAAAAAAACGGTTTTGCCGATAAGGTTATGAGCATAATTTCCGAGTTTAAGCGCTATGGTGTTTTGCCGGAGCAGCTTTTAGAGCTTTCGGAGCGTGCAGACAAGCCTGCGCTTTCAGCAAAGCTTGCCGATTTGGCGCTTATATATAAAAAGTATGATGAGCTGTTTTTGGATGATTACAGCGACTTTGAAGATAATTTATACTTGGCGGCTGATTTGCTTGAAAAGAGCGACTATTTAAAGGGCGTTCATATTTTTATTGATGAGTTTACAGATTTCTTGCCACAGCATTATAAAATGATTGAGGCTCTTTTAAATAAAGCGTGTGATATTACGCTTTGTTTGTGTGCGGACAAAGCGCTTGGTACTCGCGGCGTTTTTTCTGCTTCGGCGAAAACATATTTTAAGCTTAAAAGTATGTGTGATGGTGAGCACATACCGTTTTACAGTGAGTATATGGATACGAATTTTTTGCATATGCAAAACGATGAGCTTTTGCATCTTGAGAAAAATTATATAAAGATTGACAGTGAAAAATATGATGAGATGCCAAAAAATATTGCGGTCTTTGAAATGCTTAATGTGTATTCAGAAATTGAAAATGCCGCCCAAAATATATTATCGCTTGTGCGCGAGGAGGGTGCAAGATGGCGCGAGATTGCTGTATGCTGCGGTGACGCGGAAGCTTATTTTGAGCCTTTGAAAATGATATTTTCACGTTATGAGATACCGTGCTTTCTTAGTGAAAAAATTGACCTTTGTGCACACCCTTTGGTGCTTACGCTACTTTCTGCAATAGATATTTTGGCAGAGGGCTTTAGCTATGAGAGCGTGTTTACATACTTAAAGACGGGCTTTGCAAATATCTCTTTAAATGAATGTGATTTATTAGAAAACTATGTTCTTGCGACGGGGATAAAGAAAAAAGCGTGGTTGCAGGATGAGGTGTGGAGCTATAAAGGCGGCGTTTTTGATGAGGAGCAGGGGGGAAATGAAGCAATTGATGAAATAAGGCGCAGAATTATATCTCCGCTTATGTGTCTGCGCGAAAATATTGGCAGCAAGCACACTTGTTCTCACGCGTGTGAGGCGATATATAATTTTATGTGTGAGCTTGATATACAGGCTAAAACTGCTGCTTTGGTGGAAGAGTTTAAAAGTGAAGGAAAGCTTGTAGAGGCAAATTTATATACGAGAATATGGAACAGCATTCTAAATGTCCTTGACCAGGTTGTGCTTACCACAGGTGATAAAAAAATTGGTATGGAGCAGCTTAAAAATTTACTTGAGGCAGGTTTTATGAAAGAGCAGATGGGCATCATTCCTCAGGCGGCAGATGCTGTGTCTGTGGTTGATGTATCAAATGCACGTGCACAGGAGTGTAAGTATTTGTTTGCACTCGGGACAAATACGGGGACGTTTGTATCAAATGTATCCGGTGAAGGAATGATTTCAGATGCTGAGCGTGAGGCTGTTGAAAGTATGGGCATACAGCTTGCACCGACTGCTCGCAGCGCGGTGTTTGATACGGATTTTTTGATTTATAAGGCGCTGACAAGACCCTCAAAGAAGCTTTTTGTAAGCTGTGCTTTGTCAAAAATGGACGGAACAGCTCTTGCTCAATCTCAGATTTGTAAAAAGGTGTGCGCTGTTTTTCCAGAGCTAAGTGTGGTAGATGATTTTACAAACAAGGATGAAAAAAATATTTTCCTTGGCTCGTGTATGTCAACGTTTGGTGAGCTTGCTATGCGTATGGGAAAAGAGAATGAAAAAGACGATGCGCTTTTGCTTTCGCTTAAAAAGTGGTATAATTCAAAGCAAAATTATAAAGAAAAGCTTAATATACTTGAAAAGGAGCTTTTGTACTCATATGATGCAAAAAATCTTTTGCCACGCCAGCTTGATAAGCTTTATCCAAAGGGAATTAATACGAGTGTGAGCAGGCTTGAGCGTTATTCAAGATGCCCGTTTTCGTATTTTATAGAATACACGCTCAAGGCAAAGGAGAGAAAAATACTAAAAATTGGTGCGCCTGATATTGGAACTATTATGCATGCAGTGCTTGAAAAATTTACAAACAAAATAGCTTGCGATAATATAGCATGGTCACAGATTGATGAGCATTATGCCGAGGCGGTTATAAGCTCTATTCTTGATGAAATGGGCGAGCAAATTCTTGGTTCATCTTCGCTTGCAACAAAATCTACTCAGTATATACTTAAGAGGCTTAAAAACAATTTGATAAGGTGTGCAAAGCTTTTGGTTATGCATATTGCATCGGGAAGATTTGAGCCTGTGGGAAGTGAGATAACTTTTGGTGATAATGGAAAAATCAGCGCAGTTGTGGTTGATATTGCCAGCGGTAAAAAGCTCAAAATACATGGTATTATCGACAGAGTTGATAAGTGCGAAACGGATGATGGAGTGTATTACCGCGTAATTGATTATAAGTCAGGATCGAAGAGTTTTAGTCTTGAAAGTATATATAACAAGCTTGATTTGCAGCTTGTTGTATATCTTGAGGCGGCGATGCAGGAAAGAAAAGATGCAAAGCCTGCGGGTATGCTATATTTTAATATACGCGAGCCGATGATAAAGACAGATTTTAAAATGTCAGCTGATGAGGCTGATACGGCACTCAAAAATTCAATGAAGCTTGACGGACTTATACTAAATGACATAGAAATCCTGCGTGATATGGACAGAAACTTTGAAAATGGTTCTGAGTTTTTACCGATAAAGATGACAAGCAGCGGAGAAATAAAGATAAATTCGTCAATTGCAACGATGAGTCAGTTTAAGCTGCTTTCAGATTATGTGAAAAGCTCGCTTAAACAGATAGGTGATAGCATTGCGGGCGGAAAGATTGATATTATGCCATACAGAAACGCTGCATCGTCGACGTGCTTGTATTGTTCGTACAAAAGTGTGTGCAAATTTGATGTGTCACGCTCTAAAAACGGATACAGAATGTGTCAAAAGGCACCGATAGCAAATGTGTGGGATATGATGAGAGAAGAAGTGAGGTGAGAAGATGGTGGTAAACTGGACAAGTGAACAGCAAAAGGCAATTGATAAAAAGAATTGCAATTTGCTTGTAGCGGCGGCTGCAGGTTCGGGAAAAACGGCGGTTTTGGTTGAGAAAATTGTAAACCTTATTGAGAGCGGAGTGAATGTAGATTCGCTTTTGGTGACAACGTTTACAGATGCGGCAGCTAAAAAAATGAAGACAGAAATTGGCGATGAGATAAAAAAGCGGCTTATGAATAATCCGTCAAATGTGCATTTGTCGCGTCAGCTCATGCTTTTATCACTTGCTGATATATGTACGATTGACTCTTTTTGTATGAAGATAGTGCGCTCGTCTTTTCATCTTCTTGATATAGACCCTGATTTTAAAATAGCAGATGCAAATGAGTCGGAGCTTTTGCGTATGCAGGCGGTGAGTGAGGTCTTTGCCGAGCTATACGAAGAAAATGACGATGCTTTTTATAATCTTCTTGATTGCTATGCGACTCAAAGGGGTGATGAATCGCTTGAAGAGGTTTTGTTGTCGATTCACAATTTTGCAAGAACAATCCCCGATTATAAGGGGTGGCTTGAAAAGTGCAAGAGCATATATGCAGATTTTAAAGGAAATATTTTTGATACGCCGTGGGGCAAGGTTATTAAAAACAACACTAAAATAACGCTTGACGGCTGTATACAGTGTGCGAATTTTGCACATGATTATGCTATGCAAGTTGATGAGATGGGTAGTTATGTGGTGCCGCTCGGGATTGACCTTGGTGCTCTTAGAGAGATTAGAAATGCGCTTGAAAAAGGTAGCTTTGATGATGTGGCAAAGTTGGTAAGAGAATATAAAAATGCGTCGGGAGGAAGGGCAAAGCCAAAAACTCCCGATGAGGTAAAAGAGCCTGTGGCCGAGAATCGAGCGTACATAAAAAATCAAATGGGAAAGCTTGCGAATGATTTTTATTATGAGAGTGAAGAGGGAATTTGTACTGAGATTTTGTATACAAGTGCACAGGTTTCAGCTCTTTGTGACATTGCCCGGCGTATTGAGGAGAGATTTTTTGAAATAAAAAACAAGCGTGGTGTACTTGATTTTGCAGACATTGAACACTTGGCACTTGAGGCACTTACGAGTGTGGATGAGGATGGAAATAATGCTCCGAGCCAGATGGCATATGAGTTAAAACACAAGTATGAAATGATATTAATAGACGAATATCAGGACTCAAATGAGCTTCAGGAAACTATTTTTTCACGCATATCTCGTGATGACAATATTTTTATGGTGGGCGATTTAAAGCAGAGTATTTATCGTTTCAGGCACACAAACCCGCTCCTTTTTAAACATAAAAAGGATACATATAATGATGACGAAGGCATTAATCAGAGAGTCATAATGTCAAAGAATTTCAGAAGTCAGAAAAACATTATTGATTTTGTGAATTTTATTATGTCGCAAAATGCGTCCGAGGTTGTGGGTGAACTTGATTATGATGAGACAGAGATGCTCAATTTTGGCGCGGATTTTGCCGATGTGGGTGAAAGTGATACGTCGGTAGAGGTGCATCTTATTGAAGGCGGCGGAGCCGAAGATGAGAGTGATGAAAATGAAAACGTTTTTGGTGCCGAGGCGGAGGCTGTTCGCGTCGCAAAGAGGATTTTGAAGCTTAAAAGTGAGGGCTTTTGTGTATTCGACAAAAAAGAAGGATTGCGACCTGTAAAATACAAGGACATTGTTATTTTAATGCGTTCGCCAAGTGTTGATGCCGAGATTTTTTCACAGGTACTTACAAGTTTCGGTATACCGACGTTTTCAGATGTGGGCGGCGGATATTTTATGAGTGAAGAGGTAGAGCTTATGCTTTGCTTGTTATCTGTTATTGACAATCCTTTGCAGGATATAAAGCTGCTTTCAGTTATGCGCTCGGTTATTGGAGATTTTGATGATACAGAGCTTACAGATATAAGACTTTGTGATAATGAATCGGATATATATGGCGCGCTTTGCAGCTGCGCGTGTAACGATACACCGCTTGGAAAAAAATGCGATGCATTTATAAAAAGGATTGAGGACTGGCGGAAGCGTTCATTATATATGAGCGTTCATGAGCTTATATCATATTTATACGAAGATACGCTCTACTATGAATTTGTGGGAGCGCTGCCTTCGGGAGAGCAGAAACGTGCAAATCTGAATTTGCTTATAGAATATGCAAGGGCTTATGAGAAAACAAGCTTTAAGGGACTTTTTAATTTTGTAAGCTATGCAGAGCGTGTCAAGGGTGCAAGCCGTGATTTCGGTGCGGCGAAAACGCTTGGAGAAAATCAGGATGTAGTGCGTATTATGAGTATACACAAAAGTAAGGGGCTTGAGTTTGGAGTAGTATTTGTAACACGTCTTGCTAAAAAATTTAATACGCGTGATTTATCAAATGCTGTGCTTGTGCATGGTGAGCTTGGCATTGGTGTTGACCTTATTGATATTATAAACAGATATAAGTATCCTGCGTTTATAAAGCGCACAATAAAGGAAAAGCTTCGCTGTGAGCTTTTAAGTGAGGAGCTGAGAGTTTTATATGTGGCGCTTACGCGCGCAAGAGATAAGCTTATTTTGACGCTTGCGCCAAGCATGAGAGAAAACAAAAAGAAAAAGTGGCTTTCGGGTGCGAGAGGTGCGACGAAAGATGCTTTGCCGCTTTATTATACATTGTCGGCGTCGGGGCTTTCTGATTGGGTTATGGGGGCGATGATGCGCTGCGATGCACTGAGAGAGTATGCAGGGGAGTATATATCATACGAAGGGGTATGCCCTGATATTAAGTTTTTTAATTCCTCTGAATTTTTGAGCATAGAGGCTAAAGAAAAAGATAATGAGCCTTTATGTGTGCATAATGATGAAATGACAGAAATGATAGAAAAAAAGCTCGGGTATGAGTATCCTTATAAATATGCCCAAAAGCTTGCTACGAAGCTGTCGGTAACTGAAATGAAGAGAGCTATAAACAACGATGTAGATTTGCAGACTGCGCGTCTTGATGGTGAGCAAATGATAGATATGCCCCTGTTTTTAAAAGAGTCTTCAAATCTTAGTGCGACGCAAAAGGGCAGTGCGATGCATTTTGTGATGCAAAATCTCGATTTGTCAGGTGTGCTTGATGAAGATGGAGTTAAAAAGCAGATTGATCGTATGGTGGAAAATGGCATAATTGATAAAAAACAGGCACAGAGCGTATCCTCTGTTAAAATTGCGGGCTTTTTTGAGTCGGAGCTTGGAAAAAGGATGATTTCAAGTCAGAACACGGTGCGTGAAGCGCCGTTTGAAATTGAGATTGAGGCAGAGAAAATTGCAGGTGATGATGCACGCGGCGAGAAGATTTTGCTTCAGGGAATTATAGATTGCTATTTTTATGAGGATGATGAAATCATATTGGTGGATTATAAAACTGATTTTGCATACTCTGATAAAGATGTAAGAAGAATTAAGAAAAAATACGAGCTGCAGCTTGACCTTTATGCACGTGCGCTTGAAAAAATTACGGGTAAATGCGTAAAAGAGAAAAATTTATATTTATTTTCCTGCGAAAGTGTGATACAATATAAATAAAGAGTGTTGGGGGGAGTATAAGTGGCAAAGAAAAGCATTTATAACAGCGTAAGCCGTGAAAAAAAGGATAATACAAAAACCGTTTGCATTGTACTCGGAGCTATTATAACACTTTTGGTTATATTTATTGTGTGGTGTGCGTTTGTTTTTTCAGATGGTGGAAGTTATGAAAACACCGCCAAGGATGTTACGACGCTTAAGCTTGAGATTGAACAAAAGGACTTTGAGATTAACGAGCTTAAAGAAAAGGTTGTAAAGCTTGAGGAGCAAAAAAGACAGCTTGAGCTTGAGATTGCAGCAAACAAGCAACAAAATGAGCAGACAAACGAACAGCAAGAATCATCAGGTGAGACTGAAGACGGGATGCAAATGCCCGAGCAAACAGAAAATATTGCACAATAAAATATCCTGATTTTATAATATTGGTATTTATATGAATGAAAATATAAAAAAATTCATAAAAAACTTGACATTACCAAAAAAAATCAGTATAATATTAATTGCGGTTTTTATGAGGTGTATATATGGAACTGAATTTAACTGATATTGTAAAAAGTGATGGGAGCGAAAAACGCTTCAGTGACAAGCTTTCTCTTGAGCCTGTGAAGTATATGGGCCTTGAGGTTCGTTTTGACGAAGACGTGTTTGTAGAAGGATGCGTTAAAAACGTGAGCGGTGTACTTGAGCTCGATATGAAGATATCGTGCAAGATTTTTACACAGTGTGCGCGTTGCCTTGAGAGCGTTGAAAGAGAGCTTTGTGAAAACGTGCGTGAAACGCTTTTGCAGGAAGGCGAGGAAGGACTTGACAATAATGATAACGACGGTGATGTTATTGTTTTTTCGGGTTACTTATTACCGCTTGATGAAATCGTGTTAAACGCTATCTTAGTGAGCATGGATGTGAGGTATTTGTGCTCCGAGGATTGCAAGGGATTGTGTCCTGTATGCGGTAAAAACTTGAATGTTGAATCTTGTGACTGTAAGAGCGACATTGTTGACCCTCGGTTTGAAGTGTTATCAAAATTAATATGATAAATAAATTGTTTAATATAATAGGAGGTGTATCTCATGGCAGTACCAAAGGGAAAAGTATCTAAGGCAAGAAGAGATAAAAGAAGAGCTAATTGGAAGCTTGAAGCTCCGAATCTTGTAAAGTGTCCTAATTGTCAAGAGTTGAAAATGCCGCACAGAGTTTGTGGTAATTGTGGCTTTTACAAGGGCAGAGAGGTTCTTAAAGTGGCTGAGTAATACTTATTATTTATTTGCCTGAGTAAGGCGGACGCAGATGCGTCCGCTTTTTTCGTGTCTGAAAAAAGTAATAGAATATCAAAGATGTTGCATAAATTTATATACAGGAGGCGATAGTATGCTCAGAGCGGGGGATTTGAGGCAAAAGGAAGTTATCAATGTTGCGACGGGAATGAGGCTCGGTTTTGTAAGTGATGTTGAAATTAATTTTGAAGATGGTTATATTGAGTCCATAGTTGTACCCGGACCAAGCAGATTTTTTTTCTTTTTTGCAAAAAGTGATGATTATATCATACCGTGGAAGGATATTATACGCGTCGGTGACGATATTATTTTGGTCGACATGCCACAGCTTGTAAATAAAACTGCAAGATAGCTTGCAAAAGTGAAAAAATTAGTGTATAATACTTAAAAAGTGTGTTTTAATTTTAATATTATGTAACGGAGGAAAAAATATGAAATGTCCGTTTTGTGGTTTTGCTGACAGTAAAGTTATAGACTCGCGTCCTACTGAAGAGGGGACTTCGATACGTCGCAGAAGAGAGTGTATAGAGTGTGGCGGTCGTTTTACAACGTATGAAAAGCTTGAGACTATACCGCTTATTGTTATAAAAAATGATGAGTCAAGAGAGCCTTTCGACCGTCATAAGCTTCTTAGCGGTATTATGAGTGCTTGTGTTAAGCGCCCCGTACCAACTGCTAAGCTTGAGGAACTTGTTGATGATATTGAAGCATCAATGTCAAATTCTTTAAGGCGTGAATTTACATCGGAGGAAATCGGTGAAATGGCAATGGATCGCCTTAAAAAGCTTGATGAGGTGGCATATGTACGTTTTGCATCGGTTTACAGACGTTTTCAGGATGTGGATACGTTCAGAAATGAATTAAACAAGCTTCTTGGTGGAAAGTAATCTTTGTTTGAGATATCGCTTGTGATGAAATGAGGAATTTTATGCCGAGTTTTATTGATTTACATACACATACGACGGCGTCCGACGGTGCTATGACGCCGGCAGAGCTTGTGCGTTATGCTGAAGAATGTGGACTTAGTGCTATTGCGATAACCGACCACGACTCTGTTGATGGTCTTGAAGAGGCGCGCGCAGCTTCACAAGGACTTGATATTGAGGTTATAGATGGAATAGAATTAAGTGCTGAATATGAAAATGAACTACACATTTTAGGGCTTTATATTGACCCGTATGCAGCGATGCTGCAGGGAGCTATGCAGGAGCTTTGTAACAAGCGCGAACAGCGTAACGAAAAGATGATTGTGCGACTTTCAGAGCTTGGTTTTGATATTACACGTGATGATGTTTTATCAAAATGTGCACTCGGTAATATGTCAAATGTGGGACGTGTTCATATTGCGCTGGCACTTATAGAAAAGGGATATGCAACGGATATTGATGATGCGTTTTCAAAATATCTTGCCAAAGGTGGAGCTGCGCACATTCCGCGTGAGCGTTTTTCACCCAAAAAATGCATTGAAATTATAAAAAGTTCGGGTGGGTATGCTTTTTTGGCACACCCTGCATATTCGCAGAAGGACCCCGAAAAGCTGTGTGCACTTATAGATGAGCTTGTATGTTATGGTCTTGACGGTGTTGAGTGTTATCACAGTGCGCTGACGGAAAAGTATAGCCAGATGTGTGTGGATATATGCAAGAGCCGTGACCTTTTAATCAGCGGCGGCTCGGATTTTCATGGACTTAACAGGATGGATGTTCGTATCGGACAGGTTAGTGACGGAAGATATATCGAGTATGATATATTGGGTGATATAAAAATAGAAATAGAAAAGCTTTGATAAAATCAGTATAAAAATACCCCCAAAGAGTGTTTTGCTCTCTGGGGGTATAGTTTTTAGTATGTATTACTTTTTCTTTCCAACGTTGTTGTGTGTCATGTTTTTAGCTACTTCCCACGGAATGTCAAGCCATGTGGGCTTTCCTGCCATATCGTTTTCGATATCTGTAAGAAGTGCTTCTGTAATATAGTGGCGACGGTCTACTGTTGGTCCACCCTTATGAGGTTGCATGATAACTCTTTTGCGACCGTAGTATATATCACTTACCGGCGGTTCTTCATGGAATACGTCCAAAACAAAGTACAAACGATCTTTTTTGATTTCGTTCAAAAGAGCCTCTTCATCAACAACAGAACCTCTTGCTGTGTTTATAAAGAGAGCATCATCCTTCATAAGAGCGAAATGCTCAGCTTTAATCATACCAACTGTTTGAGGTGTTTGTGCTGTCTGGATTGAAACTATATCACTTAGTCTAAATACATCTTCAAGTGAAACCTGCTCGATGTTATTTTCCTCAAGATAATCCTGTGGAAGAGTTCTTCTCGAATAAAGCTTAATTTTAACGTGGAATGGTTTTAAAAGCTTTATAAGATATCTTGCAATCGCACCAAAGCTTACAATTCCGACTGTTTTATCATAAAGACCTTCTGAACGTGTTACATTAGGATCGCGCCAACCTCTCTCATATGAAACAAGGTGAGCATGGAACGGAATCATACGAAGTGATGAAAGCATATATGCAAGACATGATTCTGCAACTGATTCTGCAAAGAATTCGTTACCGCCAAGCACTTTTATGCCACGATTGTATACTTCTTCGCACAGAAAATCTGTTACTGAGCCTGCAGTGTGTGCAAAGTACTTTAATTTGTCAGCATGCTTAAGTACATCTTCATCTACGCAAGGTGAACCCCAACCTGTTAGGACTACGTCTTTGCCTTTGATGTTTTCGCAAAGCTCTTCGTGTGTAAATTGTCTTCCTGTTTCATTGAAGACAACATTACCCATTTTCTTCATTCTTTCAATTGTTTCAGGGTAAAAGAATGTGGGAAAATAAGAAATGCTTGTGGGCATTGTTACTAAAATATCCATGACTATGTCACTCCTTTATATTTATCAAAGCCATGCTTTGATTATTTACTTGTTATCCATACTGTTTTTGTATCTGACTGCCACTCTACTGTTTTATTAAAAGCTTCGCTGATAAAACGCACGGGTACGAGTGTACGGTCGTTTATTATCATTGAAGGGCAATCGAGTGTAGCCTCATATTCGGCTCCGTCATAATATGTAATGTGTGCTTTGTCGGCGCCAACGGTCATCTCTATCGTGTTACCGTTTTTTGATATAGTTATATTTTTCGTTTGGGCATCATAGCTTACTTTTGCGCCAAGTGCTTCCGCAACTGCGCGCACAGGGACAATTGCGCGGTCATTTATGATTGTCGGTTCGCTGTCAAATGCAACAAAGTGGCCATCTATACGAACCTCGATGCCTTTTTGTTCAAGGTTTTCATTGGGGCTTCCCTTTGGCAATAGAACTGTGTGGTTATTTGTTCTGTCGACAAACATAAATTTGCCTCTTGTAGAATAGCTGTTTAAAATAGAAAATGCTGTGGAATTATCTGTTTGATGCCAGTTTATAGCATCTGTGCTGATAAGATTTACAGGTCTTTTATCGGATGCAATTCCAAAAACTGAGCCGTATATGTTAAGTCTTAAATCGCTTGAAAGAACGACGCTTGAATTATCTATCTTGTTGTTTTTATCAGTTTTTAAAATTGATATACCTGCCGTATTTATAGCACAGTCATGCCAAAGATATGTTTCAATTAAGTTTTCATCTTTGTCGGTTGTTTTATATAGGGGCATATAAAATTTATCAGAAAATTCCCAGTGTAATGTATCTGAACATTTATACACGTCAAAGAAGTTGTCATCATATACGGTTGCAATATAAAAACTGCCGTTATAGTATGATGCAAGTGTTGGCTTTGTGTTTGGAAGAGATAATGATATGTAATCTCTGTCAGGCAAAGATGAATAATAAAGTTTTGTTTCGGTATTTTCGTTTTTTATTGCGGTATATACTTGTTTTGCTGTGTCATACGAAACGTAATCGTACGGCAAAAGATATGTATTTAAATCAAGGTCGAATATTACGGATTTAGTGCCGTTTTCAGTACTAAGACCATTTACGATATACATATTGTTGTATTGGTCAACTGTAAACTGTCCGTTTAAAACCTTGTCATTTGTAAGCTTTGTCCAACTTTTTGCATCAAATGAGCAATACACGTATGCAGCGCTTTCTGTTTTGCTTTCTTTTTCGTATGCTGTATATATTCCATTTTGGAAATGAATCACTGTATCGGGAGTGAATTTATAAAGCAGTTCAAAATTTGCACCATCATAGGATTTTACAAGGTATCCATTATAAAAAACGATAAGCGAATCGGAAGAAGGCTTTTTGTCTGAAATAATACGCGCACCGTTTGAGCCGTCTATAAAATGCCACGATTTTGCATCGTGTGAATAAAAAAGTCCTGCGTCATTATTGCTCATATAATATACCTTGTTTACGTATGTAACTGTATCAGATACGATGCTGTCTGAAGGGTAATTTGTTTCAACAACATCAAAGTATGTGTAGTTATTGGCAAATATGGTGCTACACGACAACAAACATACGATAACAGAAATTAAAATTATGCGCGTTAAATTTCTCAAATCACACCCCTCCCTTATTTCCATTAATTTTACCATAATCCACAAGGTGTGTCAATGAAAATGAGTACAAATTATAAGTGTTTTTTAATATATTGTAAATTTTATAAAATGTACTTGCAAAAGCAGGGGAAATGGGATATAATATTTACCATAAAATATATGCCGCACAAGGCGGCGGATTGGAGAAATGTTATGTTTGGTATTATTGCAAATGCAGCAGCTGCAGCTCCTGCTCAGGCTGGTGCAGCCAGTGGTATGTCCGGTATTCTTATGATTGTTATTATGTTTGCGGTTATGTATTTTATCCTTATTCGTCCTCAGAAGAAAAAGGAAAAGCAGACAAAAGAAATGATTGCCGCTTTGGGTGTTGGTGATGTTGTTACAACTATTGGTGGAATTATGGGTAAAATTACAAAGGTTAAGGACGATGAAATTATCCTTGTAACAGGTATGGTTGGAAACCCCAACGAGCGTTCTACAATGCGTTTTGCGAAGTGGGCGATTCGTGATGTTGTAAAGAAGGCTGAAAATGCAAAAGTCATTGATGAGCCTGTAGAGGCAGAAGAAACAGACAGTGCGGCAGAGGAAAACTAATAATATTTTTCTTTATTATTTATGCATTTGTTGAATAAAAATAAAATGTCTTGAATAGTGTATAACATACACCGTTTAAGGCATTTTTTTGTTTGTGATTGGGGGAGTGTTAAAATGGTAAAAAATACAATGGCTGTCAATACCGAAAATGATAAGAGCTGGGGAAGAGGTATTTTTAAGGGTACACTTGTTTCGCTTGCTATAAGCTTTATATCTTTTGTGATTTTTGCATTTATTTTAATGTTTTTGGCAATTGATGAAAAAATAGTGTCGGTGATTTCGGTGTGTATAAGCTTGGCATCGGTATTTATTGGCTCATATGTCGGCGCAAAGATTGTGGGTCAGAAAGGCTGGCTGTGGGGTGGTATATGCGGCCTTGTATATTATGTGATTTTATACATAAGCGCTATTGCGGCAATAAAAGAATTTAATTTTTCGCCAAAGACGTTTATTATGATGCTTATAGGAACGCTTGTGGGAATGATTGGCGGAATTTTTGGGATAAACAGTGGTGGAAAAAAGAAAAGAAGATGATAAAAGGTCACCTGATATGAGGTGACCTTTTTCCTTTTATTTAAACATTTTTTTTAGTCTTACGTCGTTGCCAAAAAAGCGTACGGGTATAAAGCGTTCAAGTATGCGCGAATGAAGACGCTCGGAATATACTTTTGCAATTTCGCTTATGGAATAATTTGTGCTTATAACCATTTTTTTGCCAAGCAGCAGTCGGTCATTTACAAGGTCGAACAAAAACGAAACAGATTGCGCGTTAGTTGCTTCGCTTCCCAAATCGTCAATTATAAGAAGGTCACATTCGCGCATTTTGTCAAGCTCTCGTCTGCCTTCTTCCGGTGTGCTTCTGCCAAACATATAGTCTGAATAATATGAAAACAGCTTGGCACTGCTGTGATATATCACGCTGTAACCGTTATCTATGAGCTGTTTTGCTATGCATGTTGACAAAAACGTTTTTCCAAGTCCGACTCCGCCATAAAAAAACAGACTGTCGCGCGAAGTAGAAAAGTTGTCGGCAAAGCTTTTACATATAGACAAGGCCTCGCTCATTGCTTCTTTTTGTGATATGCCGGCCTTTTTATCAATTTCATCGTCAAAAAGGTTTATATCAAATTTGTCAAAGCTTTGCGTTTCAAAAAGTCTAAACAAATTTGACTTTTTGTATACCTCTTTTTTTAGCTTTGAGCTAAAGCATTCGCACATTTTTCCGTCTGCGTAGCCTGTGTCGTTACATATGCTACACCGATATCGTACGTCGGTATAGTTTTTGTCAAAGCCTGCACTTGCAAGCTCGCGCGCACGAAGCTCAGAGAGCATATCCATATTTTCTTTTAAATCGCGCGAGATTTGCTCGCCGTTTTGAGGATTTTTTAGTATTTCAAGTGCAGCGCTTGAACCAACGCGTGTGATTTGTTCATCTATTTCTTTTACTTTGCTGCATTTTTCGTACACTTCAAAAAGGCGCTGTTTTTGCTCGGTTAATTGTGTAAGCCTGAGTGTTTCATATTCCTGCTGAATTTTTTTATAAGTTTCCTGATCGTAAGACATATATTATTTACTCCTTCCCGAGTCGCTCTTTGAGTTTTTTGCGCGCAAGAGCGTCGATTTCATCGTAGTTGTATCTGCCGGAGTTGTATACACCAAGATTATTATTTGATGCTTTTGATTGCGGGTTTTGTCCTGAATAGTTTTTTATACTTTCCTGTGCCTGTGAAGGTGTTTTTATTCCGCTTTCGTTCCATGCTGTGAGCACTTTGTTTATATATGGTATTGCAAGCTTGCCTGTTTTTGATACAGCGTAGTCATACGCAAAAGCTGCAAGCTCTTTTGATATGCCAAGCGCATACCACGAATCTATATATTTTTGCTCGCTTGGTGTAAGGCTTCTTGTATCTATGCCAAAAAGCTTTTGTATACTGTACTGATATGTTCTTTTATAATTCTGTTTTTGTATGTAGTTTTCGGCTTCGGTTATATTTGCTATACCCATTTCGTTCCATGATATTGCTACCTTTTCGATATAGCGGATATCTTTTTTGCCAAGCTCGACGCAGTATTCAAGAAGACGAAGTATAAGCTCCGGTGACATACCAAGCCAGTCGTATAGTCCGTACAGCTTTTCTATTGCCTGATACGATAAAAGCCTGCCAAGTATTTTTTGGGCAAGAGAGAGCATATCGGCTAGTTTTTTATCAGACGCAATTATTGTGCTTACTTCTCCGGGCATATATGCTTTTCTTTCGTTATCGTATGAGTCTGATTTTTTCTTTGCATCGGGCAAAGAGATTATACCGTTTGCACCAAGAAGTATTATGCCCACTTCGGCAAGAGAATGCACAGCCTCACGGACGCATGACATATCAAGAGTAAGTGCATCGGCAATTGAGCCCAAATTTGTTTTGCCGCCATTTTTCAGGGCAAGATACTTTGCAAATATATATATTTTTATGTACTCTGCCTTAATTCCGGGCATAATTTCCAAAAGAAAGCTTTCTTCAAGAAATACTCCGTCTTGTGTGTAAGCCATTTTATTCCCCTTCAATACCAAAAATAAAGTTACGTATTATATATTATAACATATAAAAAATAAAATTGACAGTATAATTTTTTTTATTTTTAAAAAATTTTTATAAAATAAAAAAACAGCGCTCGGCTGTCTTTTTGTGTGAGTTATCTTTCTGAGTGAGTTTTTACGTTTTCGTCTGCAAAAATTAAATCGTCAACATCTTTTATGATGACTGTTTGCTCGTTTTTGTCATTGTTTTGTTTTAGCCAATGGCTACACGGATAATGATTGTCTTTTAGCTCCACTTTTTTCACCTGCCTTGGTCATATATTATATGTATAAGATAACAAAACTATGAGATGTATTATTATATGAGGTGAAAAAATTTTTGTGATTTGCGATATGGGCATAAAAAAAAGACGTTATCTGATAACGTCTTTTTAAAATTTTATTACATCATACTTTTAACGAGCTTTATAACTTCCTCTACCGCTGTGTCTTTTGCTACGCTCATTTTTACGCTCTTGTCACGTGTTGAAATTTCGATTTCACCATTTGAAAGTCCGCGCTGACTTACAACAACGCGTACGGGAATTCCAAGAAGGTCTGCATCTGCAAACTGAATTCCTGCAGCGGCTTTACGGTCATCGAGTACAACGCTAAGCTTATTGTTTTGAAGTTCTTTGTAGATTTTTTCTGCCTGCGCTTTTACCTCTTCGTTTTGGTTATTGAGTGAGCAGATATGAACCTGCCATGGAGCGACGCTCATCGGCCAGATAGGACCGTAATCGTCGTGGTTGTCTTCTATTATACTTGCCAAAAGTCTGCCCACGCCTATGCCGTAACAGCCCATAATCGGTGTCTGGCGTTCGCCGTTTGCATCTATATATTCCATATTCATGCTCTTTGAATATTTTGTACCGAGCTGGAAGATGTTTCCGACCTCTATGCCGCGTGTGAGTGAGATTGCCTTTCCGCATTTGGGACAGATGCCACCGTCAAGTACTTTTGAAACATCGACATAACTTTCAGGTTTTACATCGCGAGCCATACATACGCCTGAGAGGTGATAGTTTTCCTTGTTTGCACCGCATACAAGGTCATTTTCATCGCGAAGTGATTCGTCATAAAGAACGTCACAGTCACTTGTAAGCTTGTATGGTCCGATAAAGCCAAAGTTTATATCTGTATTTTCGTAATCTGTATAAGGATACACATTTGAGCCGATTACACGCTTTAATTTTGCTTCGTTTACTTCGAGGTCGCCTCGGATAAATACAACAAGCGGTTTTGTTGAATTATCGGTTGCAAATACAGTTGCCTTTATAGTATTTGAAGCATCTGTATTAAACTTTTTGGCGATTGCGTCAATATCCTTCATATCAGGAGTATAAACCTCTTCTATTGCAGTTTCGGCTTTGCCTCTGTTTTTGTGAATACTCTTTGCAATTTCCATATTCGCACTGTATCCGCACTCTTTACATATTACGAGCGAATCTTCACCAAACTCATTTAGAAGCATAAATTCGTGAGCTGCACTTCCACCCATCATACCTGTATCAGAGAATACGGAAATTACATTTTTGAGTCCTGCACGTGCATATATTTTCTCATATGCCTCATGGCAACGCATATAGTATGCCTCAAGGTCTTCTTGTGATGTATGGAATGAGTATGCGTCCTTCATTGTAAATTCGCGCACACGAATAAGTCCGCCGCGGCTTCTTGGTTCGTCGCGGAACTTTGTCTGTATCTGATATATCATAAACGGATATTTTGTGTATGACAAGGCTTCGCTGCGCGAAAGGTGAACGGCAGCCTCTTCGTGTGTCATACCCAAAAGCATATCCATGCCTGCACGGTCCTTTATACGCATAAGCTCGCTGCCAACACTTTCCCATCTGCCTGATTCTTTCCATAAATCAGCGGGCAAAACAACGGGCATTAATACCTCTTGTCCGTCGATGGCATCCATTTCCTCGCGGATTATGTTTTCGATTTTGTCAACTATTTTTTTTGCCGGCGGCAAAAGCGAGAAAATACCGTTGGCAACCTGACGCATATAAC
>JAZNVH010000033.1:0-6331 GCA_045592745.1 Candidatus Aphodoplasma sp.
ATACTTGTCAACCATCGGAACAACCTTTTCGTTTGTCTGAAGCTTAAGCATCTTGCCTGCATTTTTTACAAGCATCTGCTCATTGTTGTTACCCTTATCAATAATAATTGAGTAGCTCTTGTCCTGTGTCATTGTAAGCTCCTGAACAGTATCACCCATCCCAACGGGTGTACCAAAACGGCTTGTACCCGAGCGAGTATAATCCACAGGCTCAACTGTCTGCGGAGTATAAATCTTGATTGTTTTAACACCGCTAAAATCCCACTCTTTTGATGTCTTATCTGCTACAAGAGAGCCTACGGTATACATACCTGCTATCTTGTCAGAATATTTTGCTGCCAAATTAATTGCCATAAAAAATCATCCTTTCTTTTTCGTCTTTTGTCCTATCACCACTGTGTGCATCAACCAAAAAGCCCCTCCAAAAATGAATCAGGTACATTTTGGGCCGCACTTGAAATGGCGCTTCCAGCACTTCTAAGACTTGCATCTTCATTTTGTTTTTGCAACATAACTTCGCGTTTTAGCTTTTCATTTTCGTAAAGCGCATACGCTGTGCAAAGGTCTGTGCCGCTATGAAACTTATGCCATACCTCATATGGAATATCTTCGGGCAAAACATTTGGATAAGCTTTTGCAAAATCGTAAAATGGTTTTTTCTTTTCTGCCAAAAGCCTCTCACCTTCAAGCTTGTCCTCCAAATCCGTCACATAAAGCGCCTCACGCTCACCTATACCACGCCCCATAAGGTCCTCGACCCTTGAGCGCTTATCACGAAGTTTCTGCTGCGACAAGTACGCCTTAGAGCTAAGTCCACTTTGTCTTGCATCGCGCAAAAGCTCACTTGCGCCGGGCTGTGCACGCAAAATATCGTACTCATTTTTGACATGGTCATAGTTAAGCCCCTTCTGAGCATTGGTTTTAAGCTCCTCAAGGTCTAAAAACATTTCCTTGCCGTTATAAACCACCCTGTAGCGTCCTGACTCGTCTTCGTGCGATTGGTTTTCGCACTCATTTTTGCCAAAATCGGCAAAAATATCTTCCTCGTCATTGCAATTACAAGAATTATTTTCATCCTCTTTTTCAAGAGAATCAAAAATTTCTTCGTAATTGTCGTCCGCTATATTTAAAGTTGTTTCAGTCTGATTGGTTGTATCAAACATATAAAAACACTCCTTTAACAAAATTATTTTTTTATTGCATTACCGTCATATCGGCAGCGCTTTTTTGTTTATCCATTCTTATCGCCTGAATAATTTTCTGCTTATTTTTTATGTACGCATCAGGTATCGAATCAAGGTAAAGCTCTGCATCCTTTATAATACCGCTTGCATATAAATTGTCAGCGGTCTGCACCTGCATAATTTCTGACCAGTATGCGCTCGCACCCACATTTACATTTAGATTCAAATCGTAATCATTAAGCGATGCAAAATCAAAGTTTATTATATTACCTTCTTCATCATTTACATCGCGCACGCCATAATAAGCTCTCATAATATCAACAAATATACGTATATAGTCTTCAACAAATTGATAAAATGACTGACGAATAAGCTCAAGCGGAGCGTTGCTCGCTTTTTGAAGTGCAATAATTGCCGCCGCATTATCAGGACGCACATTTCCAAGTGATGCATCCGACGCACCCATATATTCCTTTGTATATACCATTGTCTTTTCAACAAGCTCCATAACCGAGCCGCTCATATCAGGCATTTTAAACGCCGTAGCCACAGCATCATTAACTCCACCCTCAATTTTTACAGCCTCGCCTATTTTGTTACTAAAACCATTCGGAAAACGGTTTTTATCATATATAAGCTTTGGAAACGCCATCTTTTTTACATAGTCCATTCCCATTGCGTAGCACTTATTCACAAAAATCTGATTTGGCAAAAGCTCCGTAACAGCCGCCTGACCGTGATAACTGTTTTTCACACTTTCCCAGTTCATAAACGCTACAGGATAAAGACTAAGATATGTATCAAACGGCTCTTTTATAAATACGTCCTTTGTCGATTTAGAACAATACACACTTCCGTTTTCCTTCCAAAAACGAATAAGCACTGTTACGCAGTCATCGCGCTCATCATCAAGTTCGCTTTCGTTGTCCGGCTTGATTTGCGAAATACGTTTTTCATCAACCCCATTTTTTCTTGCTTCACTTATAACTTCATTAAGCTTTTTTCTAAGTGCAAGAATAATATGTCCCTGCGACTGTACATCGCTTGATGCCGTATTATCAAAAATCACATTCGTGTTGTCTATTACTTCAAGGTCTATAAGTCCCTTTGCGCTCTGCCCCGTTTTCTTTGACGGATTAAAATATGCATACAAGCACGCATCACCATCGACACACGCATTACGAAGGGCGCGTCTGTTCTTTTGTTTTGCGCGGCTGTATTCAATCGCCCTCTCGATTTCTCCCGAAACAATCTTCATCGCCGCCCCGGCACCGTCTTTTTTTGTAAACGTAGTCGCACTCGCCGAAATATCATCTGACACAATCTGAGAAATAAACATATTACACACACGCTTTAATATGTTAAATACCGGTTTGTCAAGATCCGGCGCATCAACGCCCTCCCACTGATTTCCTATAAAAAAGTTTTCATTTTTTCGCACCTTATCATATAGCTCTATGCTTTGATTGTACGACACACCCTTCTGATATTCATTATAAATACCTTCGGGCGTAAGATTTGCTTTTGTTTTCACCATGCGTCACCTCCCATAAATTTCAGTTTTTACGCCTCAGCCCTGTTTTCGTTTTCTACTCCATAACTAAGCAAATTCTGCCACTGACGCATAAGCTGACTCTCGCTTTTTGCCAGAGCGCTTTCCTCATCACTTGCCAAAGCAGGCGCACTTTTCTTTTGCTTTTTAAATGTAGCAAGCTCACCTTTTGACAAAAGCGTCAGACACACGCCCAAAACAGTTCCCAAAAGCGCAAATATACCACATACCATATAATCTCACCCCCTTTACCAAACTTAAACACCAAACTCAAGAAAACTCTCATACCCTTCGCTTTGCTCAAGCATTTGTCCACCGCCTTTAGACGATGATACCTTCGAGCATATAAAACACCTGAGCGCATCAGGCGCATGCGTAAGCTCATGCGGCTCATTTGCAACATCATTTGGATTTTTCTCATCAAAACGAAGCGCCGGAAGAGTACGAATAAGGTTTACACAATTTTCAAATATGACAAGCTTTGCCGTAGTTATCCCTTGCTCGTCGCTATATGGTTTTAGCCATTCTTTCAGTTCATACCAGCCTTGCACTCGGTTATTATTTGATTTATAAAAATAAAGTCCGTTTTCCAAAAATATATCTGCCGCACTTTTTCCCGTTTCCTGACGTCTGTTCCACATATCAGGTGGCGCAAAGCGCATTAAGATTTTATCATCGCCATTTACATTGTGTATTCTTTTCGCCGCATCTGATATGATAAGTCCCTTTTCATAAAGCTCCTTATATACATACGCCTTGCCATTATCATCAAGTGCAATCCAAAGACATGCAAGCATATCAAGACCATAATCTATTGATATAAACCTTCTCCAATGCACAGGTATCACAAATGGCTTTATTACATGAATGTCACGATTAAACTCATCAAAATACTGTCCTTCAAACACGTCCCAGTTTCCCTCAAGCATTGCCATCCTTCTTGCCTTTGGCAAATTTTCCAAAGCTTTTACATAACCAGGCGAATACTTTAATAAGTAATCATTATCATATACAAGCGATTTTATAAATCTGTAATCACTAGCCTCTTCACTTTGACGATAATTTTTATCTATAAACAATCTTTTTACCCAACCATGACCAATTCCGCCCGGATTGCACGTAAGATACATTCTCGGCTCAAAAGCTGTCTTGCACAAACCACTCGAGCGATTTGACTCCGTAAGCGCCTGATACTGAAACTCACTAAACTGCGTCGCCTCCTCCATAAAAATAACATCATATCCTTGTCCCTGATACTGCAAAACATCATCCTCAGAGCTACAATATCCAAGCACAATCCTGCTTTCATTTGCAAATATAAACTCCCTTGTCGCTGCCTTATAAACAGCCGCATTTTTCAAAAGCTTTTTTAGAGGATATATGTGATTTTCACGAAGCGAAGAAAGCGTTCTTCTCAAAAACAAAATCTGTATTCCGCTGTGTGCCAGCGCAAGCATAACAGCTTTTGTGCGTGCTGCCCAGCTTTTACCGCCACCTCTCGCGCCACCATAAGCCACAAATCTTTCTTGTGCGCAAAAAAATTCTTCCTGCTTTGCAAGTGGCTTTCCAAGCTTTAAATAACTTTTTTTGCCTGCTACTTTGCCCATTTTTTCACCCGTTCGTCAAGCGTTACCAAAAGCTCATTTTGTCCTTCATCTGTTTTTCTATCACCGCCCGAAAGCCTTTCAATCACCTCGGTCACAAGCGATAACACCTCGCTTGTATCCATTACACTCTCACGTCTTAGCGCTTCAACAAGTGACTTCACCTGCGTAGCCTTAAGCTCATCATCTTCTTCAATAGCGCATATTGCCTCTCGTATTTTTTTATCATTTTTTTTTGCAAAACGAAGTCTGTCAAGAATTAAAAGCATGCCACTTCTCACAATTTCCTTGCCTTTACCGGCAAAAATATGCTCTGCTCCGCCTAGAGTTTCTTTACATAAAACCTCTGCCTTTTTCTTTTGCATAAAGCACTCCCACCACCTTTATTACATCTGTTTCACCTTCACTTTTTACACCAATCTTGTTAACAAAATGTCCTAAAACCAAGCCAAAAAATAAGGCTCTGTATGCCCGCTATATCAAAATATTTTTTATAAATACCTGTGAAAGTTTTTTAGTACATAATCAAATTCACATTCACAGCAAACCGTCTCACCATAAAAATCATAAAAATCTTCGCCTATGTAAATCCCTTTTCCGCACACCATACATCTTTTATGAAAATCACTATGATGCATATGTGCATATCCGCCTTTTAAACAATTTTCAATTCTAAAATCAAGCTCCACGTCCCCTCACCTCCGATGCAAAAATATTATTTTTAAAATGTTTTTCATCTTTGGCAATTTCCTTATTAGTTCGGCGCCTTCGTGTGTTTTTTCTGTTTTGTTCAAAATTCGGACAGCTTATAACATCATAAGTAACAAAATCTGCGCACCTGACCTTTTTTGCATCCCATCCCTTTACCGGTCTTAATCTAAAAAGCCAACTACACTCATCCGCTCCCTTTTTACAATCAATGCAAATACTCATTCACACCACTCCAATCTCAAACGTCCTTCTCTTTTTCGCATAAATGCGACTTTTTGGTGTAAAAAAATGGGAATAATTCCCTCATCTGCAAGTTATTATACAACAAGGTCGCATTTTTGTCAATACTTAAAATAAATTTTATAAAAATTATTGCATTTGTGCGACTAATATGATAATATATATGTATATCCCACTTTTACACATCTAAAATCAGGAGGAGATTTAATGAATGCCGGTCAAAAAATAAAACAAATGCGAAAACAATTTGGAATAGGTGCCGAAGTCCTTGCAGAAAATGCGAATATAACAAAATCGACACTGTACCGATACGAAAATGGTGAAATTGAAAAAATACCAATGGCAGTTTTAGAAAAAATCGCAAAAACATTAGGATGCAGTGTACTCGCCTTTACTGACCTAACCGATAACACCCCATCAGAGCGCGATATAATATATATTCCTGTTGTAGGGCGCGTAAGTGCCGGCATCGGCAACCTTGCCGAGCAGTATCACGAATGCTACGAAAGCGCATCAGCATCATCAATAAGTGCTGATGCACAGTATATATACCTTCGCGTAACTGGTGACAGTATGTATCCTGTTTTTATGGAAAACGACCTTGTCTTAGTGCAAGCCAGAAGCCAAATTGACAGCGGAAGCTACGGCGTTGTTATAATTGACGAATGTGACGGCGTAATAAAAAAAGTAATTATTGAAGATGATTATATAGAGCTTATATCAGTAAATCCGATGTATCCCCCAAGACGCTTTGAAGGAAGCGATATGAGCCGCATAAAAATATGCGGTCTTGTAAAGGAAATAAAGCGAAAATTCTGATATATTAAAACTTTTTTCGCTTTTCTTCCCTATAATATAGTATTTACGTTGACAATTACACTGCTTTAATGATATAATACATAAGATTTGTATACGAAAGGATGTTTTGAAAAATGTTAATGAGTCGCCTTTTGGGTGAGCGTTTCAAAGAAAAACCTGCAGACGCTTCAATGCCCAGTCATATATTTTTACTTCGCGGAGGTTATATGCGTCAGGTTGCC
>JAZNVH010000034.1:0-5950 GCA_045592745.1 Candidatus Aphodoplasma sp.
AACTCTATATAACAACCACATTGTTAAAATTTTTTCAAAAAATATGCTATAAATTTGTGTATATATTGCCTGATATTATATTAATTATACACTTTTTGGCTTTTTTTGTGCAAATTTATGACACATTTTGCATATTTAAACCATATTTGATAATGTTATCAAGCCTTCCTCTTTTTTCAAGTCTAAATATAGCGCGTAAAAAACATAATAAAAATAAAAACACAGATTGGGGAAAACTATGAAAAAAATTATCGAAGCAAGATTTGACGATGAAACAGACGCGCAAAAAGCAATTGATATATTGGCACAGCACAATTTTGATATAAGCTCCGCGGCAATTTTCTCGGGCGGAAAAAGTCTTAGCGAACAGACATATGATAATACCTATAATCATATCATTGGAAGCTCATCAGGTTTTGTATACAATATAAATGAACAAAACGAGCCTTCTTCAAACGAAACGTACCCTATCAGCACGCCTACAGTAATCGTTGCACACCGCCTCGGTATGTCAAACTATACCTATGGAGCAAATTCAGGAAGCGATGTGCCCGATTTGAAAATTGACTCAGATAATTATGCGACTATACTCACATTAAATGCTGTTCGTGACAAGGCATCCGAAATTTCAAGCCTCCTATATTCCTGCAAGGCGTCAAGCGTAAATATAAAATAGCTTTTGAATATCATTAGATGTTCTCAAGTTCTTTTAAAATTTGCTCAATCTTTTCAGGCGGAAGCTTCTTTTTTGCAATACCTATCATTTTTGACAAGGGCATAGAAAACGAAGCTTTAACCATAGGATGATGCACCATATCACCAAACTCACGCTCAAAAATTTCGAGAGCCTTTGGATTTTTATACAGCTCTTTAAGCGTTATTTTGTTATCTTTTAAATCCATAATAAGCACTCCTTTAAACAAAAAGCATTTTTATATATTATATGCATTCGTGAAGGATTTGTGCTTGCATAGAATAAAACAGCTTTATGCGGGAAATAATATGCATACAAGGAGGTGATATTATGGCTTGTTCAAAAGCAAATCATTCAATAGGTTGCAGCGTAACTCAATGCAAGTATCACTGCGAAAGCGAAAACTACTGCTCACTCGACGCAATTCAGGTTGGCACACATGAGCAGAATCCTACAGTAAGCCAGTGCACTGACTGTCAATCCTTCGAGGTTAGAGGCTAACACAAAACAAAGGCAAAACAGTGTGCTTTAAGCTTTCACTGTCTTGCCTTTATGTACATATTTTTTATAAGGAGTAACTATATATGCTTGGTTTTATAATGAGCGCCATTGCAGGTGCAGCAATGAGTATACAAGGCGTCTTTAATACCCGCCTTTCAGAAAAAATAGGACTATATGAATCAAATGCATTTGTTCAGGGCACCGCCTTTGTTTTGTCCATTATCGCCGTATTTATTATAGGTAAAGGAAATTTTCGCGAAATTGCAAACGCACCAAAATATTGTCTTTTAGGCGGTGTGTTAGGTCTTGTTATTACAATAACCGTAATGCTTGGCATTTCAAAACTAAACCCTACACTTGCAACAAGTACTATACTGATAGCACAACTTCTCGTTGCGGCAATTATTGATGCTTTTGGACTTTTCGGTGCAGAGAAGCTCAGTTTTGGACTTTATAAATATATTGGAATTGCAATGATGATTGGCGGCGTAGTTTTATTCAAGATAAAATGATATAAAACAGCACAGCATTTAAAAAAGATGCTGTGCTGTTTGTTTAGCAATTGCTATGACTCGTCACTAACATATACAGGAGAAAAATCATATACATTTTTATAGGACTCAACCTCTTCTTTAGATTGTGGCAAGCTTGGCATAAGACCCGTACAATCGCAAGCCGAGCTTGCCCTTGATATATCTATTTCATCAGTAAAGTCACTTACATATCTGTGTTTTCTCTTTTTTGTTTTCTCCACAAACATCACTCTCCCCGATATTATTCTTTGCAAAAAAACACTTTAATATGTGATTACAATTTAGCAAATAATAAAAAATAATACAGTATGAGTATGATGAAAACGGCAAAAATAATATTAACAAAACAATATCTTAAAGAGGTTGATATCATTGGAAAAAATTGTTGTAAAAAAGTCTTCGCCCCTTTCAGGATGCGTATCTGTAGGCGGCTCAAAAAATGCTTCGCTGCCAATTCTGGCAGCGACTCTTTTGTGCAGTGGCAAATGCGTAATAAAAAATGTTCCGCAACTCAGCGATGTAAAATTAATGTGCTCTCTGTTAGAAAAGCTTGGTGCAAAAATAGACTATGAAAATAACGACATCTGCATTTGCGTACCAAAAATAAAAAGTCATATTGCTCCGTACGAACAGGTAAGCAAAATGCGTGCGTCTTTTCTTGTAATGGGTCCTCTTCTCGCAAGATATGGGCGTACAAGAATCAGCCTTCCCGGTGGATGCCCAATAGGTCAGCGTCCCGTCGATCTTCACTTAAAAGGCTTTGCGGCTATGGGGGCGAAAATAGGTTTAGGGCACGGATATATCGAAGCAAAAACCGATAAGCTCCATAGCGCTAAAATATATCTTGACTTTCCAAGTGTTGGCGCTACGGAAAATCTTATGATGGCGGCAACGCTTAGTGATGGACAAACCATAATTGAAAACGCTGCGACAGAACCCGAAATTGTTGATCTGGCAAACTTTTTAAATTCTGCAGGTGCAAAGATTTTGGGCGCAGGTCTTGGTACAATATGTATAGATGGCGTAAGCGAGCTTACCGGTTGTGAATACAGTGTAATATCTGACAGAATTGAAGCCGGAACTTTTATGGTTGCTGCCGCAGCGACGCATGGATGTGTCAAACTTGAAAATATACATCCATCACATCTTAAACCCGTAATTGCAAAGCTGCGCGAAATGGGCAGTTTAATTGAAGAAGGTGAAAATCACATATACATTGATGCATCAAAAAAACTAAAGTGTGTTGACATAAAAACCCTGCCCTATCCCGGATTCCCAACTGATATGCAGGCACAAATGGGCGCACTTATGAGCAGCACAGAAGGCACGGGAATAATCACAGAAACAATATTTGAAAACCGTTTTCTGTACGTGTCAGAACTACAACGCATGGGGGCTAACATAAAAATTGATGGACGCTGTGCAATCATAGACGAAGTACGCCATATAAGTGGTGCAAAAGTAAACGCCACTGATTTGCGCTCAGGCGCAGCACTTATAATTGCGGGACTTTGTGCAAAAGGTGATACTGAAATCGGAAATATATGGCATATTGAGCGAGGATATTGTGATATAGTTGAAAAGTTGCAAAAGCTTGGAGCAAATATAGAAAAAATCGAAAAATAAGAGCCTCACGAAATACTAACGCAATTAAAATTGTGAGTGTTTCGGAGAAGCTTGTTGTATTCACAATAAAAAAGCAATTTGATTTATAACTTAAACCAAATCGCTTTTATTAATCGAAATATAATTATTTTTCAGTTCCATCAGGATTAAACAATGGTAGCGGAGCAAGACAAATTATATCATCACGTCCAATTGCATCTCCCTCCGCAAGCACTGCCATTTTTCCGACGATGTTACCGCCGACTGTTTTTATAAGTTTCTCAAGCGCTGCAAGCGACTCTCCTGTGCTGATAACATCATCAACTACCAACACGCGCTTTCCACGCATAGCATCAGCCTCTTTTTTACCTATGCAAAGTCTTTGTTTTGCCTCGGTAGTAATAGAATCAACCTCGGTAAAAATTACATCCTCCATATAAAGCTTTGCGCCTTTTCTTGCTACTATATAATCATTCACACCCGCCTGACGTGCCATTTCGTACAAAAGTGGTATACCCTTAGATTCAGCCGTTATCATTACATCATATTCAGGCGCTTTTTTCAAAAGCTCACTTGCACATGCCTTTGTAATCTCAACATCACCAAACATTACAAATGCGGCAATATATAAATCATCATTAACTCTGCAAAGAGGAAGCTCTCTTGTAACACCTGCTACGTTTAATTTGTATGAAGAAACCATAATTTTCCCCAACCCTTCTTATATAATAAACATCTTTATTTGCTAACTTTATTTTATAACTAATTGGACTTTTTTTCAAGTGTTTTTTACAAAAAAATCAATTTTTCGCGCTATTTTGCACTATGCGCAAACTATTGCCTTTATGGCTATCGCAATAAGCATAAATCCCCCAAAAATTTCAGCTTTTGAACCAAGCAAATCGCCAAACTTGCGCCCGGTGTATACTGCCAGAAGCCCCACCAGAAAAGTTGCCATACCTATAATCGAAACTGCATTATAAATATCTATTTTACCCATTGCAAAACCCACACCCACTGCAAAAGCATCAATACTTGTTGCTATTGCCTGAACAAACAAAACTCCATATGTAAGACTTTTTTCAATACTTTTTTCATCCTCTCTGTGTAAAAAACCATCTCTTACCATTTTTGCTCCAATAAATCCAAGAATGAAGAAAATCACTATGTTCGAATACTGACATATAAATTTTGAAAACAAGCCACCAACAAAAAATCCGAATAATGGCATAAGTGCCTGAAATACGCCAAAAACTAATGGCATAGTTATAAATTTTTTTATGCCCACGTTCCTGTATGCCATTGCATTTGTCATAGAAACCGCCGCAGCATCCATACTAAGTCCCAACCCTATCAGTAAAATTTCAAATACAGTCATAATGCACCATCCATATTTTTCATTTATATAATAATACTATGAAACATTATCAATTATTAATACATACAAAAAGAGCTATGCCTTTCGGCATAGCCCTTAATTTTATTTTGTTTTAGTCAGCAATTGAGCCGTAACCAATATCTTCAGAATAGATAGTGTGTACTTCTCCTCTTGCATCCTTATACATGAGCCAAGCTCTTGCATACCATTTGTCGTTTCCTACATTTATCTTTGTAGCAACAAACTGGCTGGATTTTGGCTTCGTTGATGTATACTGGAAGATGTTTGTTTTACCATCATTCATTGTTTCATCAAGGTCATTTATATTTCTACCTACTGTTATACCTGAACCAATATAAGTACATGTTACAGGCACATGACGCTCTGAGAAGAACTGAATCTGTTCTGCTCCTTCTGTCTTATCAATCACTACGTTAGTAATGTTGACAAACGGCTTATCTTCTTCCGGTGTTTCACCTGCGCCAACATATACTGCATTAAGCACTGCATCTTCAGATGCCAAATAAAACTCATACTCTTCACTGTAAGATGAAATCTTGCCATCCTTAATCCAGTGTGAGAAGACATCCGTTTCATTAGCCGACTTACCTGTAACTGTTATCGGTGTATTATACTTATAATCACCTGTTATAGGCTCACCATCTACCGGATGAAGTTCCGCTCTAGAAATATAGCCATTTATTACTGATACGTTATATGTTTTTTCAGATAGTGTATACTGTGCTGTAAAGATAACATCTCTTAACTCACCAAGCTCTGCTGATGCGTAGCTCAAACTTGTAAACGGTGCAACTTCTACTCCGTCATTTCTGAGCCAGTTTACAAACACGTAACCTGTTTGAACAGGAGGCAGTATATCATATGATACACTCTCAGCATCCTGTGCTTCCAATGTATAACTTCCAATAACCTGACCATTTCTGTTCTTAAATGTTACAAATTTTACACTCTCATCATTTGTCGGTACAAATACCGCATTAATTGTTGAGTTGAGGTTTACAGTATACTCAAAGATATGTTCTTCAGAAACTATGCTTCCTGCAACTTCCCAATACTTAAACTTGTATCCGTCAGCTTCAACTGCTTCCAATGTATATACTGTACCAAGTGTTACCTTATCTGATTCACCACCAAAAGCTTCGGAATATTCTGCTTCATCAGCAGTCTTGTACAATACCTTATTGCCATTGTTGTTAGGAATAATGATAGCAAACTCTG
>JAZNVH010000035.1:0-2121 GCA_045592745.1 Candidatus Aphodoplasma sp.
CCTCCAAATGCAATAAAAAAAGCCGCAATAATAAAGCAATCTGACGATTACTCTAAAATTGCAGCTGACTGACATAGTTAAACTTTAGTCTCTTGAGCTTTGCGTCCCAACCTTTCGGTTGGTTTGCCAAATATTCAATTACAAAATATTATACTATATTTGTCGTAATTTGTCAATGGATTTTGAAAAATTGACAATTTACATACTGTTTTTTCATTAAAACCGTGTAAAAAAACGGTTTTGATTGTTACTTACATAAAGGGGTAAAAAGTAATCTATGGGGTAATAGCAAGCACAGTAAGTGAGTACCCACTTACAATTTTTGCGTTCATTTCCGCCCTGCCGAAATGAGCAAAACATCTTGGGATAATCCCAAACCCTTATTGACTAAAAAAGAGGTGAAAATATGGCTAACAGGCAAAGAAACATTCAACTGAAAGTATGGGTAAATGAAGAAGAAAAAGAATTGATTGAACTGAAAATGGCGCAACTCCAAACTAACAAAATGGGTGCTTATATTCGCAAAATGGCGATTGACGGTTTTGTGATTTATCTTGATACAGAGAACATAAAACAAATGAACAATGAACTATCTGCTATCGGAAGAAATATCAATCAAATTGCAAAGCGTATCAACTCAACAAGTTCAATCTACCGCGAAGATATTTCTGATATTAAGGAAAGGCTTGACGAGATATGGCAATTACAAAGACGCATCCTATTCGCTCTACGTTAAATCTTGCACTTGACTATATACTCAATCCCGAAAAGACAGACGAAAAATTACTTGTGTCCTCTTATGGCTGCACGCCTGAAACTGCGGATATTGAATTTGGCTGGACAAGAGATAAATCAAATTCCTTTTGGGGAAATCAATTAGCAAGACATCTGATACAAGCCTTTGAGCCCGGAGAAACCACGCCGGAGGAAGCTCACGAAATCGGTATGAAACTTGCAGAGGAAGTTTTGGGCGGAAAATATGAATTTGTACTAACAACGCATATAGATAAAGGACATATACACAACCACATTATATTTAACGCTGTTTCATTCGTAGATTACAAAAAATATCAATCCAATAAAAAATCGTATAGCTTCATCAGACGAACAAGTGATAGAATATGCGAAGAATACGGATTGTCGGTTATACGGAATCCAAAGGGACAAGGCAAAAGTTATATTGAATATACAGCATATAAGCAGGGCAAAAGTTGGAAAGCTCAACTAAAAAGCACTATTGATGTTCTCATTCCTCAAGCAAAGGATTTTGATGATTTGCTGCTGCTTATAGAACAGCAAGGGTACAGAGTAAAAAGGCAAAATAAAAATGTATCGTTTTGTGCAGACGGAAAAGAAAAATATATCCGTTCAAAATCTCTCGGCGAAGAATATACGATAGAGGCATTAAAGGAACGCATTGCCGGAAGGTCGAAGAAAATATCAACACCTAAAATTGAAAAACGAATAAACCTTATAATAGATATTCAAAACAACATCAAAGCACAGCAAAGCAAAGGTTTTGAGCATTGGGCGAAAATAAACAATTTGAAACAAGCTGCCAAAACATTAAACTTTCTGACGGAGAATAACATCACAACTTATGAAGAATTGGAAAAAGCCGCAGACAAAATACACAAGGAATTTGACGGAGTAAGTGAAAAGATTAAGGATATTGAAAACCGTATAAATCAAACTGCACTGCTTATAAAAAACATTGAAACATATAAAAAGCTCAAGCCTGTAATTGACAGATATAAAAAATCAAAAAACAAGGCGCAGTTTGCAGAGAGGCACCGAAGCGAGATTATTTTATATGAGGCAGCATTAAGAGAATTAAAGAAATCAAAATATCCTCCAATCAAAGAATTAAAGCAATCTTATTCAGAGCTCACATCAGAAAAAGAAACCTTGTATCAGGAATACAAAAAGCATAAAGCGAAGGCGTCCGAAATTGATGTAATAAAATCAAATGTCGATTCACTTTTGGGCGCTTCTCACAGGCAGAGCCGCGATATTTCGGCGTTTTTAGAGTAGCAAAGGGCTGGGCGACTACAAAAGTATATGATATAATTTATATAGGCAGATTATAAATATAAGGAGGTTGTCTATATGAAAAAGATA
>JAZNVH010000036.1:0-31407 GCA_045592745.1 Candidatus Aphodoplasma sp.
GTTAAAGGATGAGGCTTTAGGTAATACAAAAATTGAAAATGCAAAAATAATAAAAGAAAAACTTGAGGCTTTAGTTGGTGTAATAGATGAAATAAAAATGCTCCAGGTTGGAATAAATATAAATGATGGTGACGATATGGCGTATGATGCATGTCTTATAAGTGAATTTGAAGATTTAGATGCACTTAACAGATACAAAGTACATCCCGAGCATCAAAAGGCAGCAGGTTTTATAAAAGAAGTAAGTATATCAAGAACATCCGTTGATTATGAATTTTAAAAATACAAAGACGCTGTGATTTTTTTACAGCGCCTTTGTATTTTATAGGGGAAATATATAAAGAAGATTTCTTCTTGTACAATTTATTATAAATGTTAATTGTGACACTGGTGTGAACAAATAAAAAATAAATATTAAACAAAGCCAAAAGGACAGAAATTGTTTTATTTCTGTCCTTTTATAATTAATTTTTTTTCTTTTTTATGGGAAGTGTTATCATTACATCACAGCCCATGCCTGTATCGGATTGTATTGATATTTTTCCGCCATGAGATTCTATAATTTCTTTTGCGATTGCAAGACCAAGTCCCGTGCCTCCCATTTTTCTCGTTCTTGCTTTGTCAACTCTGTAAAATCTTTCAAAAATTCGTTTAATATCGGCTTTTGGAATACCAATACCGTTATCTTTAACTTTTATATATATTTCGTTATATACTTTTCCTGCAAAGACTTCTATAACACCGCCGTCGGGAGTGTACTTTATAGAGTTTGAGACAAGATTTATAAGCACCTGCTCAATTTTATCCTTGTCGCCGGTATATGAAGGAATTTCTGTTGTAAATGAGCATGTGAGATTATGCTTATGTTCTTTTGCTGTTAAAGAAAGCTTTTCAACGACTCCGCTTATAAGCGCGCGCAAATCAATTGTGTCTTTTTTTAATGTTTCTTTACTATGGTCAAGACGTGAAAGGGTTAACAAATCTTTAACTATTCTTGTCATTCTGTCAACTTCTGAATTTATAACCTCTAAAAAGTGTTTTTCCATACCATCATTCATTGAATCAATTAATGTTTCGGTATAGGATTTTACAGTTGTAAGTGGTGTTCGAAGCTCGTGAGATACATTTGCAACAAATTCGCGACGTGAATTGTCGAGTTTTTGCTGTTTTGTAATATCCTGAATTGCAACGACGATACCGCCGATTTTGCCCGAGTCTTTATCATTATCAAGTGTAAATGCAGCAAAGAAAGCTTTCAAAATTTGGAAATTAAGGTTAATACTTCTTTCAAATGTCTTTTTTCTTTCAAGATAAATTATATCACCCATATTAATTTTTGCACCAATATCATTAAACAATTGATTAAATTCTACGATGTCGGGATTAAAGATTGAGAGCATCCTTTTTGCTGCAGGATTTATATGAATGATTTTTCCGTTTAAATCAAAAGCTATTACGCCATCAGTAAGATTTACCAAAATAGTTTCCATTTTTGTTTTTTCAGCTTCAATTTGTGCAAGCGTATTAAAAAGCTCTTTTGACATAAAGTTAAAAGTGTCAGACAAAATTCCAATTTCGTCATCAGATTTTTTTGCGCTTACAAAACTGTCAGGTTCTTCAAAGCGTGCAAGCTTTTCGGCACGTTTTGTAAGCGTAACTATTGGTTTTGTAATATTTTTTGAAAGAAAATATCCAAGTATGAGAGATATAAATACACCCCAGCCTATAGCCTGCAAAATTATAATAAAGATACTTTCTATAACGCCTGCAACTTCATCTTTATTATCTTTTATATAAATAACGTATTTTACAGTAGAATCCTTTATAACGGGATAGGCATAATCCATAAAATTATTCTGGCTGTTTATTGAATTTCCTATCTGACCGCTCATTGCTGCAATTATATTAGGTGTTTTTTCAAGTAAATCTCCTGTTTGCGGGTCAGAGCCGTCCTGATAGCCTGCTGTTTTTGAGTCAAGAATATAATAATTTCTGTTTTGGTTTATTCCAAGACGCCCTGCATCGGAGTACATATTTATTATTTCGGATATTTTTTGTAAAAAGTTTTCACCCTCAGATGCAGCTGTAAGCTGATTTACAAACTGCGGGTCATTAAAAACAACATTCATATCATTTGCAAAGCGCTGTGAATAAAACTCCCCGACCTTTGTCATAAGAACTGTACCTGCCACAATCATGACCGACAAAACGAGCAGCAAAAACATTATTACGATTTTCCATTGTAAGCTTTTAAACATAATCTTTCACCGTACGGATTTTATAATAGTTATAAAGGCGACTTTATAAGCCGCCCTATGAAAATTATTTCATTATTTAATATTATCTTTGTTAAAGCAATATCCGACGCCGCGTTTTGTAACGATAAAGTTTGGTATGCTTGGGTCATCTTCAATTTTTTCACGAAGACGTCTTATTGTAACGTCAACTGTTCTTACGTCACCGTAATACTCATATCCCCATACTTTTTCCAGCAGCATTTCGCGGGTAAATACCTTATCAGGCTGAGTTGCCAAGAATTTTAAAAGCTCAAATTCGCGAAGTGTAAGCTCTACTACATCTCCGTCGCGACTTACCTCATATCTGTCAAGATTTATTACTATGCGTCCTGCATTGATTGCATTTGAAGAAGCTGCCGGTGTTTCGCTTTGCTCTGATGATGTTCTTCTGAGGTTTGCCTTTACTCTTGCCATAAGCTCACGAACGGAAAACGGTTTTGTTATATAGTCATCAGCACCGAGCTCAAGTCCCAGTACCTTATCAACTTCTTCTTCGCGTGCTGTAAGCATCAAAATAGGAGTAGAGGGCTTTTTCTCTCTTACCTTGCGACAAACTTCAAAGCCATCCATTTTTGGAAGCATAACGTCTAAGAGTATTATATCAGGATTTTTTGTAAGCGCCATTTCAAGCGCCATCTCGCCGTCATATGCTTCAATAGTCTGATATCCGTCTTTTTCTAAATTGTATTTTAATATGTCAACAATAGGTCTTTCGTCATCTACGATTAGTACGAGTCTGTCCATAACAGTTACCTCCGTTTTAAAAAAATAATCGTTATATATTAATATTGTATCAAAGTTTAATAGAACTTTCAAGATAAATTATATTTTTTCATCTATTTTTCCGCAAAAAACTTAAAAAATCCCAATTTATTGACGGTTTTTCGGTTTTTTGGAGAGTGAGGAAAAATTTTTGGGTTGCATGAGTTTACATAATATGATATTATTAGCATAGGTATTAGCCAAGGGGGGGTAGTTTATAACCACACAGGGGGTTTTGAAATGAGAAAGTTTTTTGTGATTTTATTTTTGCTTATTATGATTTGTCAGAATGCTTATGCTTATAAAACTGAAGATAAAGATATTCCGGTTGATGTTGTTGTAAACGGATGCTTTATTAAAACCGATGTAAGAGCATTTATTGATTCGGGAACGACATATGTGCCGATACGGTTTGTAAGTGATGCGCTCGGTGCACACAGTGTTGAGTGGAACGCAGAAGAATGCAGCGCAACAATTAAACAGGCAGATGTTACTATTAAATTATTTGAAAACAAAAATTATGCCTATATAAATGATCAGGAAGTGACGCTTAGCGCAAATACGCCGATTGTAAACGGAAGAATGTTTGTGCCCGTAAGATTTGTCAGTGAAGGCTTTGGTGCGAAGGTGGATTGGGACAAAAAATATTATAATGTCATTATAGAAAAAGAAGGACTTGTTGTTAATGAGTCGATGATTGACAAAACGTATACAAATGACGAGGTTTTGTGGCTTGCAAGAATTATACATGCTGAAAGTGAAGGCGAACCGGGAAGAGGAAAAATCGGTGTCGGTAATGTCGTTTTAAACAGAGTAGCATCCTCAAGCTTTCCAAATACGATTTATGAGGTTATATTTGACAGAAAAAACGGCGTACAGTTTCAGCCGATTATGAACGGCGCAATATACAATATTCCCTCAAATGAGAGTGTAATTGCAGCAAAGCGTGCACTAAGAGGTGAAAATACAGTCGGAAAAAGCTTGTATTTCTTTAATCCGAGAATTGCTTCGAGTAACTGGATTGCGAGAAACAGAAAATTCTATATTTCGATTAAAAACCACGATTTTTATTTATAACAAAATATAAAAAATCCTATCATGCGATAGGATTTTTTGCTTTCTCGTCATTTTCGGAAGAATTAATAAATTTTTCTTCTGCTTTTCTCTGTGCGTCGGATAATTTTTCGATTGCGTCAGTAATTGAATAAATCAAAATACATACTCTTGTAATCAGGCATAATAGTTCCTCCCATAAATTAAAAAAGTGCGCAGCCGAAGCCACGCACGAAAAATGCATAACTCCGATTGCTGCGACACAACTTTGACAAACTATAAGAGAAAGCCAAAATAGAGAATGCATTTTTGCCGAAACAAAAATACTTCTCTCATAGTCTGTCTAATTATTGAGTTGTGTCGCAATTACAGTTTAACATATATATGGAAAATTGCAAGGGAAATAAAAATAAGCTTTGCAAAAGCAAAGCAAAATAATTATTAATTATTTATTAAAAAATCCTGTCGCATTGAATGAATGATGAATATTGAATAATGAAAAATGAATAATACAAAACAAAAAATCCTATCTTACGACAGGATTTTTGTTTTGTATTTCACGTACGAAATAGATGCAAGATGTTTTTAGTGAAATCGTTCCTCGTCTGTTTTAAATAATGTCGACTGCAACCACTCAAACATAATTGTCTTTGTGTGTAAATGACCATAACGGACTTACATTTAGTATTATTTATTAATATTCAAATGATTAGTATACGCTATTTCCTGAAGCCATTTGTATATGCCTTGTATTTGATATTTTTTAGGAAACTCAAATTTTCTTGAAGAAACGGATACTCCACCATTAGCTCGAAAGTAAGGCGAGGAAATGAATTCTATGTTAAGTTCGCTATCATCTAAACCAAACCCAGCAGTTTCTGCTGAAACATTTATAATAGAATCGAGATATATAGAACTAACTCTGGATTTTTGACCTGTTGCTCCTTGTTTATCAAAGTCAATAATTCTTCTGTCAGTAAATATTACTATATCTCTTACCAGAATAAAGCCAGTATGTATAGTTTCACCATCCATAAGATACATACCATAATCCTGCGTCAACTTTTCAGGAGTAACTTCAGAAAGATTGCCCATCAAGCCTTGCATAATGTTACTACCGATTTTATCCATTAATCCCATTTTTTCATTCTCCTTTTGATAAATTATTGCTACGAAACAAAAAGTCCATAATCGAAGAAGCACACGAAAAATACTCCTATTACAACAAAGTATTAAATTCATGTTGCAAATACAGTATAGCACAACAAGAAAATTATTGCAATATAAAAATGCTATTAAAATTTCAATGATAGCATTTCATAATATTTAACTAAATTAAAGTTTGTCCACAGTTCAAGCCTGGTTCAAAACCGCTTGGCATCTACCCTTTTGTTTCAAAATTGATTTTTGGAAAAAATCTCTCAGGGTTCGAGTCCCACTTATTTTGGGCAAGGCAGAACAATATAGATTCTTATTATTTATTGTTTTTCTTTGCAGTATTTATTGACGAGATAAGTATTTTCTTTAACTCAATACAATTTTCAAGAATTAACCTATCATCATAATATCCACTTTCTATGAGAAGTTCGATCCAGTATTCACTTTCGGAACACTCTTTTAATGCTATTTGTAATTTTGCAATAAAATCATTCTTTCCGTGTCCGTAAAACGCCTCTCTAATATTTGCACCGATACTTGTGCCACTGCGAATAAGTTGATTTGTAAGTACATTTTCTCTTTTTTCGCTTTTTACTTTATTGCAAACTTTAATTATATCTAAAGCAAACTGTTTTGATTTCACAAGTAACGGACTATCCATAAACTTTCCCCTTCTTAAAAGAAACTTCTTCCTTATTAACTATTACTTATTACTTTCCAAAAATCCGTACACGAAAAAGATTTTTAGTGAAGAGTGAATAGGTAATAGTGAATAAGTAAAAATCCGCACACTTTCGTGTACGGATTTTTGGTGGGCCTTCAGGGACTCGAACCCCGGACCAACCGGTTATGAGCCGGTTGCTCTAACCAACTGAGCTAAAGGCCCGAAATGGTTAGGCGCTGCCAAAAAATTGACAGCTGCCCGACATAGTTTTGGTGACCCGTACGAGAATCGAACTCGTGTTACCGCCGTGAAAGGGCGGTGTCTTAACCGCTTGACCAACGGGCCATATTTGGAGGCACCACCCGGATTTGAACCGGGGATGAAGGTGTTGCAGACCTCTGCCTTACCACTTGGCTATGGTGCCATATTTTCGCTACAAAATTATTATATGCAGCAAACACAAATTTGATTATTTTTTAAAATAAAAGGCGCAAATTTTATGGTATGCGCCTTTTATTTGTTAATGGAGCGGAAGACGAGATTCGAACTCGCGACGTTCACCTTGGCAAGGTGACGCTCTACCACTGAGCCACTCCCGCATAGCTGGTGCCTCCGGGCGGAATCGAACCACCGACACGGGGATTTTCAGTCCCCTGCTCTACCGACTGAGCTACAGAGGCATTTGTGTTACACAACACCAAACGCACTTTTTCTTTATAAAAAAGATGGCGACCCGGAAGGGGCTCGAACCCTCGACCTCCAGCGTGACAGGCTGGCGTTCTAACCAACTGAACTACCGGGCCAAATGGTGGGAGTTACAGGGCTCGAACCTGTGACCCTCTGCTTGTAAGGCAGATGCTCTCCCAGCTGAGCTAAACTCCCACAACTGTCACCCGTAAGGTTTCCCTCGCGAGCGACATAGACTATTATACAGAAAACATATTGCGGTGTCAAATCGACTTTTTCTCAAAATTGACCGATTATCGCTGTTTTTTTGATAATTTTAAAAATACAGCACTTTTTTAGCGTTATGCTAACTTTTTCGCACTTTTTCTAACTTTTTCATAAAAAGTGGTATTATTTACACGATTTTAAAAGGTCACAAAGCTCTTCGCGTGAAAAATCATATACCTTATCGCAGAACTGACAGGTAAGGTTTGCACTGCCCTGTTCGTCAATAAGTTTTTGCATCTCCTGTGCGCCCATGCTTATGAGTGCGCGCTCTACACGCTCGCGGCAGCAGTCACATTTATATTTTGGCACAACTGCGTCATTATATACAAGCATATCAAAGCCTTCTGTAACTTTAAAAATTATATCCTCGCACGACATATTCTCGCTAAGCATTGTTGTTATCGGCGCAAGCGAGGAAACTGTTTTTTCGAGCTTTTGGGCATCTTCGTCGGTAGCTTCAGGCATAAGCTGAAGTATAAAGCCGCCGGCTTTTATAACGCTTCCGTCGGTGTCAACAAGCACGCCAAGAGCTATTGCACTCGGCACCTGCTCGGAAATGGCGTAATACGCGGTCAAATCTTCTGCAATTTCGCCTGAAACAAGCTCTATTTGTGCAACGTATGGCTCTTTCATTCCAAGGTCGCATATAACAGCGAGTGTTCCTTCTCCTATTGCGCCGCCTACGTTAAGCTTGCCCGGGATTTTATCGGGCAGTACGGCGGCAGGATTTACACTGTAGCCTTTTACCTCGCCTTTTGAGTTTCCTACTGCCAAAACGCCTCCAAGCGGACCATCACCTTTTATGCGAAGTGTGATTGTATCGTTTTCACCCTTGAGCATGCTGCCCATCATGGATGCTGCGGTTAAAAGTCTGCCAAGTGCAGCTGTGGCAATGGGATAGCTTTGGTGAATTTTTTGCGCACGTCCTACAAGCTCGGTAGTTTCGGCGGCGAATATTCTTATTTTTCCGTCATTGCTGACGCCTCTTAAAATCGTATCTGACATTTATTTTCTCCTTTTAACAAAGTTGTAGTAAAAAATTTTGAATAATTATTTTACGATTTTTTTCAAATACTGCATAAATTCATCGGCGAGGTCATCACGTGAGAGTGCATATTCAACTGTTGCCTCCAAAAAGCCCATTTTGCTGCCAACATCATAGCGGCGGCCGATAAAATCGTATGCGTACATATCTTCATAATCGCACAATAGACGAAGTGCGTCTGTAAGCTGTATTTCTCCGCCTGCACCTTTGCCTGTTTTTTCAATGCACTCAAATATTTTTGGTGTAATAATATAGCGGCCGAGAATTGCCATGTTTGACGGTGCTTCTTCTTTTTTCGGTTTTTCAACAAGACCTGTTACCTTGTGTATGCGCTCCGAAACCGCATCAGCGGCAACGGCACCGTACTTTGAAATATCGTCAGGCGATACTGTCTGGACGCCGAGAATGCTTGCTTTGTATTTATCATATACATCAATCATTTGCTTTAAGCAGGGCACATCCGATTTTACGATGTCGTCACCTAAAAGCACAGCAAACGGCTCGTTTCCAACAAAGCTTTTTGCACAGTGGATTGCGTGGCCGAGGCCCTTTGCCTCCTGCTGACGAACATAGTGTATATTTGCCATATTTGAAATGTCCTGAGCAATTTTTAAAAGGTCTGTCTTGCCGCTTTTTTCAAGCTCTATTTCAAGCTCATACGCCTTGTCAAAATGGTCCTCAATTGCGCGCTTTGTACGACCTGTAATGATTAAAATATCCTCTATGCCGCTGTCAACAGCCTCTTTGATAATATACTGAATTGTAGGTGTGTCAACAATCGGGAGCATCTCCTTTGGGGTTGCTTTTGTAGCGGGTAAAAATCTTGTTCCAAGTCCTGCTGCAGGTATGACTGCTTTTTTTACTTTCATAATAGATTCCTCCATTGTGCCATTCGTTATCGGCCGTTTTTACATATTCACAAGTATATTGTAACAATTTAACATTAAAAAGTAAACAGTAAATAAAAAAATTATACCGCGATGTGTAGTAAAAAAGCGGCATTTTTATAAAATGCCGCAAAATATTTATATTATGCCTTAAAGAAGGCGTGATATGCCTTGTAGGTCATATAACAGTCAAACTTGCTTGCAAGCTCGAACGGAGCGTGCATACACAAAATTGGAGTGCCGCAGTCGAGAACGTTAAGACCAAGGTTTGCAACATACTGTGCAATCGTTCCGCCGCCGCCCACATCAACCTTGCCAAGCTCGCCGTTTTGCCACAAAATATTTTTATCATTAAATATTTTGCGTATGCGTGCAACAAATTCTGCGTTTGCGTCGCTCGAATCGGACTTTCCGCGTCCACCGGTATATTTTGATATAAGCACACCGCGACCTGCAAAAGCGGCATTTTTCTTGTCGTATACCGAGGGGTACTGCGGGTCATACGCTGCGCCAACATCGGCAGAAAGACAATCGCTGTTTGAAAGCGTGCGATTAAGAGCATATGCGTCACAGCTTCCGGTAAGCTTTAATATAATTTCGCAGAGTGTAAGCTCAAAAAAGCGCGATTTCATACCTGTCTGTCCCATTGAGCCAATTTCTTCTTTATCAACGAGCATACATATGGCGGTTTTTGACGGGATGTCGTCTTTGCATGCATCTATAATTGCTTTGAGCGATGCGTATGCACAAACTCTGTCGTCCTGACCATATGAGCCGATAAAGCTGCGGTCAAGACCTACATCACGCGCTTTTCCCGAGGGGACAAACTCAATTTCTGCACTTGTAAAATCCTGCTCTGTTATGCCGTATTTTTCATTTAGCATACAAAGAATGTTAAATTTAACCTTTTCCTTGATTTCGTCATCGCCCTTTGCCATAGAGCCAAGCAGCACATGAAAGTTGTCGGCATCAAATGCTTTTGTGAGCTGCTTTTGCATCTGGTCTTGTGAAAGATGAGGAAGAAGGTCTGTGATTGTAAACACCGGATCTGATTCGTCTTCGCCGATGCAGATGTCTACGCATGTGCCATCGGTTTTGCAGATTGTACCGTGCATCGCAAGTGGGAGTGTGAGCCACTGATACTTTTTAATTCCGCCGTAGTACTGCGTTTTAAACCATGCCATATTTTCATCTTCGAAAAGCGGGCGCGATTTTAGGTCAATTCTTGGTGAATCAATGTGAGAACCAATGAGATTTACACCATTTTCTATTGATTCTTTACCGATTATTGCAAGAAGTATAGCTTTTTTATTATTTATGACATAAACTTTGTCGCCCGGTTTTAATGAATCCTTTTTGCAAAGCTCTACAAAGCCGTTTTCCTCGGCATTTTTTTTAGAAACCGCACATGATTCGCGCTCGGTTTTTCCGTTTGTAAGAAAATCCTTATAGCCTTCGCAGTAGTTAAATGCCTCTTTGACAAGCTCGGGCGAAAGCATTTCATTTACATGTTTTGGTGAATATGAAAGTGTTTCAAATAACGTCTTATCGTTCATATATATTCCTCCTGCATAAATTGATTTATTTATATTTAAATTATATTTATTACATCATAACAACGAAGGCGACAGTATGTCACTGTAATATTATACCACAGAAATTATCAATTTACAACATGGGGTACAAAAAAAGCATATAACAGTTTGCAAAATTGTGATTGTGTGGTATTATATAATAAGGAAAAAATAAAAAAACACATAATGTGCTTGACAAAAATAGAATAAGGATATATAATATCTTTATTACTTTAGCGTGATAAAGATATAAATTGTTTTTGGGATGTGATAAAATGCTTAATCTAAAATATCATACACCGGAAGGCGTAATGGATTATTTGCCGCAGGAATGCATGGCAAAACAGTCTATTGAAAATAAAATCGCAGCCGTGTTTGCGTCTTATGGCTATAAAACAATTCAGACGCCTGCGTTTGAGTATATTGATATATATTCAGAAAGTGCGGGAGATGTGTCGCCGCAAAAGCTTTTTAAGTTTTTTGACGCTCAGGGACGCACAATGGCACTTCGCGGCGATATTACAACCTCGATAGCGCGTGTTATGGGCACAAAGTATAATGAGCCGCTTCCGGCAAGACTTTGCTATGTTGCAGATGCGTTTCGTTATAATGGCTCTGCCTCGGCGCAAAGCTCCGAATTTACGCAGGCGGGAATCGAGCTTATTGGTGACGAATCGTCCGAGGCTGATGCGGAGGCGATTATTGTTGCAATTAATGCGCTTTTAAGTGCCGGTCTTGATGAGTTTCAGCTTGATATCGGTCAGGTTGAATTTTTCAAAGGTCTTGCCGAGCAGATTGGCCTTGATAACGAGGATTTTGAAAAAATACGCACTATGATTGACTTTAAAGACTCGTTTTCGATAGAGAAGGTTGTAGAAAAATATGATGCACAAAATGAGATAAAGCAGCTTTTGTGCCGTATGCCGTATTTGTTTGGCGGCGCGGAGGTTTTTGATAAAGCGAGCGTAGCTTCTCTTAATAAACGCTCAGCTTCTGCGCTTGAGAATTTAAAGAGTGTGTATTCTATAATTTGCGAGTGCGGCCTTGAAAAATATGTATCAATTGACCTTGGTATGCTTCAGAGCATTGACTATTATACGGGAGTAATTTTTAAGGGTGTAACATATGATGTAGGTTTCTCGGTTTGCGGCGGCGGAAGATATGATTCTCTTATTGGAAGCTTTGGCAAAAATATGAGTGCGGTAGGCATTGCCATTGGTGTAAACCGTGTTTTGTCGGCACTTATAAGACAAAATAAGGATATAGCCGTAAAGGGCACAGATGCCGTTGTTATAGTGAAAGGCGATGTTTCAAACGCTTATGCGCTGGCAACAAAGCTTCGTCAGATGGGATTTATAATAGAAAATTATTATGAGAGCGATGATGTTAAAAAGGCGCTTTTGTTTGCAAAGGAGCGTAAAATAGATGTCGTTATAAAATCGGCGGGCGAAAATGCGATAGAGGTATATACAGAAGACGGAGGAGCAAAAACACTTTGCCTCGACGAGATAAAGGAGGCTATGACGCTATGAAATACTTAACAATAGCGCTTGCAAAGGGCAGGCTTGCTGAGATTTCGATGGATTTGTTTGAAAAAATCGGGCTTGACTGCTCTGAAATGAGGCAAAAAAGCCGCAAGCTTATATTTACCGATGAAAAAAATAAAGTAAAATTTATACTCGTAAAGGCATCAGACGTGCCGACGTATGTTGAGTACGGAGCGGCTGATATTGGAATTGTGGGTAAGGATACACTCCTTGAAGAAGGAAGAAATCTTTATGAAATGATAGACCTTGGTGTCGGCAAATGCCGTATGTGCGTGTGCGGACCTGAAAAAATGTGCAGTGAGCTTTCGGCGACAAACAATTTGCGTGTCGCATCAAAATTTACAAATATTGCGAGAAACTACTTTTTCCGTGAAAAAGGACGCACTGTTGAAATAATAAAGCTTCACGGCTCGGTTGAGCTTGCGCCGCTTGTAGGACTTTCCGAGGTTATTGTCGACATTGTAGAGTCGGGAAAAACTCTTGAGGAAAACGGACTTTGCGTGCTTGAAACGATATGTGATATATCGGCTCGCTTTGTTGTAAACAGAGTGAGTATGAAGATGGAGCGCGAAAGAATTCTTGATATTGTATCGAAAATGAAGGCGGTTATGGATACGGAGGAAAACTAAACATGAGATTATACCCTGCGATAGATATAAAGGATGGAAAATGCGTAAGACTGTTTAAAGGATGCTTTGGCGATGTTACGGTATATGGCGATAGCCCTGCTGAAATGGCAAAAAAATGGGAATCACTTGGGGCGCAGTTTATTCACGTTGTTGACCTTGACGGAGCGCTTGCAGGTGAAAGCGTGAGCGCGCAGGCAATAAAAAGCATTTGCGAGAGCGTAAACGTGGACGTGCAGACGGGTGGCGGCGTAAGATGTCTTGAAGATATAGAAAAACGCTTGTCATTGGGCGTAAAACGTGTTATACTTGGTACAGTAGCGGTTTCGGATCCCGGGTTTGTGAAAAAGGCAATAGAGCGTTTTGGCGCAGAGAGCATTGTAGTTGGCATAGACGCAAAGGACGGTTTTGTTGCAACGCATGGTTGGGAAAAGGTGAGCAGACTCGGCGCGGTCTCATTTGCAAAAAAGATGCAGGATATGGGCGTAAAAACGATTGTGTATACAGATATTTCAACCGACGGAACGCTTGGTGGTTCAAATGTCGAGGCAATGCGCGAAATGGCTGTGGCAGTTCCAGATGTTGACGTTATAGCATCGGGTGGAATAGGAAGCCTTGATGATATATTTGCGCTTAAAGATAGTGGTGTAGAGGGCGTCATCATTGGAAAAGCACTTTATACAGAGCGCGTCGATTTGACTGAAGCAATAGAAAAAACAAAAAATTTATAATAAATAAAGGACGGCGAATTAAAATGAGCTTGACAGAAGCTGTAAAATTTGATGAAAAGGGACTTGTGCCTGCGGTTGTTCAGGATTTTGACACAAACCGTGTACTTATGGTTGCATATATGAACGAAGAGTCACTTAAGATGACTCTTGAAACAAAAAAGGCAACTTTTTATTCAAGAAGCAGACAAAAGCTTTGGGTAAAAGGCGAAACATCGGGACATTTTATGAATGTTTGTGAGATTTATCTTGATTGTGACGGTGATACGCTTGTTTTGAAGGTAAAGCCCGACGGAGCGGCATGCCATACAGGTAATTTTTCGTGTTTTTACCGCAAAGCAGATGAAAATGGCAAGCTTTGTGAGGTAGAAACAGCGAATGGCGCTGATGCGGGAATTTTCTCTGATGTATACAAGGTAATCGAGGACAGACGCGATAACCCCAAGGAAGGTTCATATACAAATTATCTTTTTGATAAAGGAATTGATAAAATTCTTAAAAAGGTCGGCGAAGAAACTGCCGAGGTTATTATAGGCGCAAAAAATGCAAGCAAGGACGAAATTCAGTATGAGGTTGCAGACCTTATGTATCATTTGTCTGTTATGCTTTGCGAGCGCGGACTTGACTGGCACGATATTTATGAGGAATTATACAAGCGATACAAATAAAGAATAGATAAAAATAAAAGGACGAACTTTTTGTTCGTCCTTTTTGTGTGTTTATATTTATTTGCTTGGTACAAGTTCTGTTTTTCCGCCCATATACATTCTGAGTGGTTCAGGAATTGCAACGCTTCCGTCGGCACGCAGGTTGTTTTCCAAAAATGCGATAAGCATACGCGGCGGTGCAACAACTGTATTATTAAGTGTGTGAGCAAAGTAGTTGCCCTTTTCTTTGTTTCTTATGCGGATGCCAAGGCGTCTTGCCTGTGCATCGCCAAGGTTTGAGCAGCTGCCGACCTCGAAATATTTTTGCTGACGTGGCGACCACGCTTCGACGTCGATGCTCTTGACCTTCAAATCTGCCAAATCGCCTGAGCAACACTCAAGTGTGCGTACGGGAATGTCGAGCGAGCGGAAGAAATCAACAGTGTTTGTATAAAGCTTTACAAACCAGTCTGCACTGTCCTCGGGCTTACACACAACGACCATTTCCTGCTTGTCAAACTGATGTATTCTGTAAACGCCGCGCTCTTCTATACCGTGTGCGCCAACCTCTTTTCTAAAGCACGGCGAATAGCTTGTAAGAGTCTGGGGAAGCTCGCTCTCATCAAGGCTTGTATCAATAAATTTACCAATCATTGAGTGTTCGCTTGTACCGATAAGGTAAAGGTCCTCGCCCTCAATTTTATACATCATATTTTCCATTTCGGCAAAGCTCATAACGCCTGTAACAACATTTGAGCGAATCATAAACGGCGGCACATAATAGGTAAAGCCACGGTCAATCATAAAGTCGCGCGCATATGACAAAATTGCAGAATGAAGACGGGCAATATCGCCTTTAAGATAATAAAAACCATTTCCACTTACTCTTCTTGCACTGTCAAGGTCAATTCCGTCAAGACTTTCCATAATATCTACGTGATAAGGAACCTCGTATTCAGGCACGACAGGCTCGCCAAAGCGCTCGACCTCGACGTTTTCAGAATCGTCTTTGCCTATAGGAACAGAGTCGTCTATAATGTTTGGTATTACAAGCATTCTTTCGCGAATTTGCGCTTCAAGTTCGTCAACCTTTACGTTAAGAGCCGCAAGCTCGTCAGCCATAGCGCCAACCTGTTTTTTAGCCTCTTCAGCTTCGTCTTTTTTGCCCTGACCCATAAGAGCGCCTATTTGCTTGCTTATAGAATTTCTCTGGCTTCTAAGATAGTCGCAGCGTGTTTTTGCATCGCGAAACTCTGTGTCAAGAGCGATAACCTCGTCTACCAAGACAAGTTTATCATCCTGAAATTTCTTTTTGATGTTTTCTTTTACGATGTCAGGATTTGTTCTTATTAGCTTAATGTCAATCATATCTATTCCCCTTTGTATGTTAAATTATTTTATTATTCGTATACTTCTTCCAAAATGGCTTTTGCTCTGTCGTAAAGCTCCGGAATATATTTATCTGCCTCTTCTTTTGTGATAAGCTGTTGCTTATCAATCATTTCAAACAATTTTTCAAGCTCGTCATATTTTTCATACCTGAATGCAACATACATCTGGCGCATTATTTCTGTCTGGCGCGCATATTTTGCGTTCGAGTCCGATACGATGTCAAAGTCTGTTTTTAATGTGTTATACTCGTTTTGTAAGGCGTGAAGATCGTTTGTGAGCTTGACATTTTCTTCTGTAAGCTTTGCAATATTTTGGTTGGCGTTCTTTGTAAAAGTGCCTAAAACCTGGATGCTGCCATCGTCAGATGATATAAGGCGCGCCTGCAAAAGAGTTGCCGTAGAAACAAGCACAATTGCTATTATACAGAGTATTGCGGAGTAAAGCCAAAGTGATTTTGTAGATTTTTTCATTAGTATTACCTCATTTCAGTTTGTTATCATAAGAGCGAAGAGCGCGCTCAAAAGCTTCTATTTCTTCGTCTGACATTGTAGAATTTGATTTTCCTTTTAAAATTGATTTTATGTATAGATTTGAGTGGGTGCGTCCATAGATAGAGGTTAAAATAAAGCCCGTATCCTCTGCATCGAGAAGCGCGATTGAAAAGCTTAAGTTATTTGTAATGTCGTTAAAGGCGTCATAATGCACAACGGCAAATTTTTGTACGCCTGCGCGAACCATTTTCTCTATTTGCTCAAACTTTTTTGTTTTTTTATCAAGCTCGCCATAAAGCTCATTTATCTTATTATAATATAAAGTAATCGTTTCGTCCAGCTTTCCTGACGAACAATTTTGCATAATTCGTTTAAGTTTTGTTGTGTTTAGTATGCTCATTACAAGACACGCTATTAAAACTGCAACAAGCAAAGCACAAACGAGCAGGACTACTTCAAGTGTGGCTTGTGATATGGAAACCATAAGCCAAAGCCTCCTTTTTGTGTGGTAATTTTTCCAAAAAACGCAACATGCTCTAAAACGCCTCTAAAATGCGCTGTATTAAAAAATCGTTCCAAAACATATTGACATATTGCCGCGCATTAGTTCGTTTAATGTGGGAAGGGCGATTTTTGACCAAAATTGGCAACTTCTGGAAAATTATGGAAATTATACATCCAGTATCTTCAATAAACGCTCAAGGTCGTTTGCAGAATAATATTCGATTTCTATTTTACCTTTTTTTGCTCCGTTTAAAATTTTTACCTTTGTACCGAGTGTGTCGCTCATGCGCTTTTGTATTTCGCCAAGCTGCAAATCAAGTTGGGTTACTGAAGTTGGCTTTTTCGGTTCTTTTTTAGGAGCGTTAAGTGTTTTTGCAAGCTGTTCTGCCTGACGTACACTGAGTGCATTTTCTACGATTTTTTCAGCGAGCAAAAGCTTTGCGTCTTCGTCATTTACAGAAAGTATTGCGCGGGCATGTCCACTTGAAAGTGTGCCTGCTTCAAGCATTTTGCGTACTTTTTGAGGCAGCGACAGAAGTCTTATGGAATTTGCAATCGCAGAGCGGCTTTTCCCAACCTGCTCTGATACCTGCTCCTGCGTAAGCAAAAAATCATCTAAAAGCGCCTTATAGCTTAGTGCTTCTTCGATAGGATTAAGGTTTTCGCGCTGCAAATTTTCTATAAGTGCAACCTGCATAGTCGCAAGCTCGTCGTAGCTTCTTATTATAGCGGGAATTTTATTAAGGCCTGCTATGCGGCTTGCTCTCCAACGGCGCTCGCCTGCTACAATCTGATAAAATCCGTTGTTTAAATCCTTTACTATTATCGGCTGAATTACGCCGTGTTTTTTTATGGATTCAGCGAGCAAACCAAGCTTTTCTTCATCAAAAGCTTTGCGTGGTTGCTCTTTATTAGGTTCAATCTGCGAAATTTTAAGTTCGGTGATATTTTCGGAAGATGTTGAATTTATAAAGCTTATATCACGTTCTACTATATCGGTTTCGTTTGCTTCGGCGCCAAACAGTGCGCCAATCCCCTTGCCCAAACCTCGTTTTGCCATATATTAATACCTCCGGTTATTTTCAAAAATTATTTATTAGCTGCAATTACCTCGCTTGCAAGCGCCAGATATGCATCTGCACCTTTTGAGGTGATATCATATGTAAGAATTGATTCCCCAAAGCTTGGCGCTTCGCTAAGGCGTACGTTTCGTGGTATAGCTGTGCCGTAAAGCTTGTCCTTAAAGAACTTTTTGAGCTCGTCCATAACCTGTATTGCAAGGTTTGTGCGCGAATCGAACATTGTTGCAACTATTCCTTCTATCGATAAGTTGGGATTAAACACCTTCTTGACCGTTTTTATCGTCTTTGTCAGCTGTGAAAGCCCCTCAAGCGCATAATATTCGCACTGTACGGGTATAAGTATAGAGTCGGCACAGCAAAATGCGTTGAGTGTAATAAGTCCAAGCGAGGGCGGACAGTCTATAATAATAAAATCATACTCATCTTTTACGTCGCCAAGGCACTTTTTAAGGCGCGCCTCCCTGTTTTCTACTGCCACAAGCTCGACCTCTGCTCCTGCGAGCTCAATATTTGACGGCAGACAGTCAAGTCTGTCCTGATATGTATGCACTATTGCATCTTTTGCGGGAGTAGCGTTTATAAGGCAATCGTATACAGAATATTCTGTTTCCTGACGGTTTATACCGATACCGCTTGTTGCGTTTCCCTGCGGGTCAGTATCTGCCAGAAGGACGCGTTTTCCTTTGAAAGCAAGTCCTGCTGCAAGATTTACAGATGTTGTTGTTTTGCCAACGCCGCCTTTTTGGTTTGCAACTGCAATTATTTTGCCCATTACATAATCACTCCTTCCGCAACAGCTTAATATACATTTTAACACATAACGTGTGAATAGTAAAGGGGTTATAGACAAATGTTTCACGTGAAACAAAAATATTTTTCAAGCCCACGAATGTTTCACGTGAAACACGCATAAAAATAAGAGAAAGTTATGAAAAAATCTTGAAATAGGAAATATTTTGTGCTAAAATAAAAAAGTTGTGATTATACTTTTGAGAGGAAGACCTATATGGAACGAAAACATAGCCTGATAAGGAACCATGAAACGAAAATTGAATGTGGTGTACGTGTTGCTGTCTGTGCTTTGGCATGCATATTTGTTTTGCTTGCGGTGATTGGAAACCTTTTGGCAACACATAGTACGGGGGGTAATTTTACCATATCCGTTCTTGTGAGCGCGGCGGTTTTGTGTTTTATAGCAGCGTTTGCTGAGAAAACCGCGGATGCCTATAAATCATGGCTTGTATTTATATTTATAGTGGCATTTGCATCGCGGCTTATTATGCTCAATATGTGGCCAATAGAGCCGTCAAGCGACTTTGCAAACACATACAAAACAGCACTTGCGCTTGCAGAGGCAGGGGTGGATGAGATACGAACGATTATGAAATATAGTTTCGGATATTATTACAACGGTTGGTCTATGCATATGCCATTTATACTTCTTGAAATGGCTATTATTAAGGTTTTTGGTCCGGGATATTATCCAATACAGGTTTTCTTTGCTGTGTTCAGCTCGCTTAGTTGCGTTGTGGCGGCAGCAATAGCAAAAGTTTTATATGGCAGGCGTGCAGGAATAATTACAGGTATAGCGATGTCATTTTTGCCGCCCGTTCTTATGTATTCGACAGTTTTATCAAATCAGCATGTGGCGACATTCTTTTTTCTTCTTGCAATATATATACTTATAGAAAAGCGTATGAAACACAGACTTGTAAATGTGGCGTTTGCCTCTGTTTGTATAGCTGTTTCGCAGCTTATACGCCCCGAAATGCCGGTGTTTGTAGTAGCGGTGCTCTGCTATTTTGTATACAAATATATATTAGGCGTTAAAAACAAAAGAAAATTAAAAGCACTTCGCAAAAAAGTTGCAGGATATTGTGTGATGGTTTTGGGAACATGCGTGATATTGGTGTTTGCAACAAGCCTTTTTATAAACGAGGCGGGTTTTATAGAAAACAGAATAACTCAAAACAATTACAAATATAAGATAGCGGTTGGATTAAACGCCGAAAGCCTTGGTCAGTGGAACGAAGCTGACGCACAATATGCAAACAATACGCCAATGCTTGACAAATTGATATTTGAGCGTACAGAAAACATATTTGATCTTGCCATACTTGGAGCAAGAAAAACTATGTACCAGTATGGAACATACAATTATCCATGGTGTATACAAGGAAAAACAGGAAGCTTTGTTGAAAAATGGTATGAACCGCTTACAAATGGCAGTATGCTTGTTATATTGCTTCTGTGTCTTTATAAGGTTATAATGTCAATATTTAATAAGAGCAAAAGAGAGTTGTTATTGCTTTTATCACTACTTGGGTATTTTGCCGTATTTACTATTATTGAAGTGCAATGCAGATACAACTATCTTATGATTCCGCTTTTTGTGATTTTTGCAAGCGGAGCGCTTATACATCTTTACGGATACAGACAGATTCTTGTTGAAAAAATAAAAAAGAGAAAAGAGAATGTTTAAAAATACTTATGGAAAATATTTACAGGGCAAGCCGTTGGCTTGCCCTGTTTTACTATATTTAAATGATATTATTTTGCTTTTACCATATTCCATGCATCAATAAAGCTTGTATTATCTGCGGGAAGAGTTTCATAAATCTCGCATTTTTCAAGAACTGAAGCAGGAGGATAACGGTTGGGGTCGTTTTTGATTTCGTCCGGCAAAAGCTCTTTTGCAGCTGCATTAGGTGTTGAGTAACCAGTCTCTATACTGTTTTTAACAGCGATTTCCGGTCTTAGCATAAAGTTGATAAACTGTTCTGCAGCTTCTTTGTTTTTGCTTGTTTTTAAGATTACAAGGTTATCGATTGCGCGGTTTGTACCTTCAACAGGAATTGCAAAACGCATATTTTCGGGCTGCTCTTCAATTGCTGTCATACCCTCGCCAAGATATACCATAGCCATAGCCGCAGCGCCGCTCATAACCTTTGGTGCAAGCTCATCTGTTCCGTATGCCAAAACATGCTCTTTTTGATTAAGAAGCATATCGCGAGCCTCGGCAATGTGCTCGGGGTCTGTATCATTCATTGAATAGCCAAGCATTTTAAGCGTAAGACCTATAGCGTCACGAATTGAATCGAGCATGCATATCTTGCGCGAAAATGCGGGGTCAAACAAATCGTTCCAGGAAGTAATTTCTCTTCCTGTTTCGTCTATGTTATAAAGAATGCCTACCATATCGGTCAGGTATGGTACGCTGTATTTATTTTCAGGGTCAAATGAAAGATTTCTAAATTGCGGGTCAAGATTTACAATATTTGGAATATTATCAAAATTAATCGGTGCGAGCAAATCTTCGTCAATCATCTTTTTAACCATGTAATCTGACGGTACAATTATGTCGTATGAATCGTCGCCTGCTTTTTTTACCTTTGCATACAGGCTTTCGTTATCGTTGTATGTGTCGTACTCAACTTTAATGCCTGTTTCTTCCTCGAACTGCTCAAGCACATCATCAGCAATATATTCTCCCCAGTTGTAAACGCGGATTGTTGTTTTTGCCTCTGATGAACCGCAGCCCGACAAACAAACTGTCATAATGATTGCCGTGCACAAAATAACTGCTACACTTTTAAATAGTTTTTTCAATTTAAACCTCTCTCCTTCTTTCTTATATATGCTTTATTTATTACAGATAATGAAAACTGCCTTATCTGTTTTCAACCTTCTTTTTTGGTTTTTCCTTTGAACGTGAGTTTATAAGAACGAGCAAAAGGAAAATTACCACAAACATTATTGTAGATAATGCATTAATGGACGGATTATATTTCTTGCTTACAGCAGAATAAATATAGATTGAAAGATTTGATGCTCCTGCGCCTGAGGTAAAGAAGCTTACAACAAAATCGTCAATCGAGAGTGTAAGCGCCAGCAAAAAGCCGGTTACGATACCGGGCATAATCTCCGGAATAATTATTTTGCGATAAGCGTATGACGGCGATGCACCAAGGTCAAGCGCCGCTTCATACATATTCTTATTAAGCTGATTAAGCTTCGGAAGAACCGATATTATTACATATGGAATATTAAACGTAATATGTGCTAAAAGAAGAGAATATCGTCCAAGCGGCACGCGCAAAAACACAAAAAGCAGCATAAGAGATATACCCGTTACGATATCAGGACTAAGCACAGGAACATACGTTATATTCATAATAGTGTTTTTGGCGCGTTTTTTCATATTATTTATGCCAATAGCGGCAAGCGTTCCGATAATTGTTGCAATCAGAGAGGATGAAAGTGCTATCACAAGCGTTGTCTGAAGAGCCTTCATCATTTGCGAATCGCTTAGCATTTTTATATACCAGTCAAAAGTGAAGCCACGCCATATTGCTGAGCTTGAACGCGAATCGTTAAACGAGTACACCATTAAAACAACAATTGGTGCATACATAAATACGAACACAAGAAAGACGTAAAATTTTTTTAAAGCTTTGCTCAAAACAGACCGCCTCCCTCATTTTCTTTTTCATATTTTGACGATATTATCATAGACAAAATGATAAGCAGCATCAAAATAATTGACATAGTAGAGCCGAAATTCCAGTTATCGCTTCTTAAAAACTGGTCCTCAATTATATTGCCCATAAGCTGAATTGTGCGTCCGCTTAATATATCCGAGATTGCAAATGTTGTAACAGCAGGCATAAACACCATAGTAATGCCTGAGATTACACCCGGAAGCGACAATGGGAAGGTAACTTTGAAAAACACCTTGCTTTTGCTTGCACCGAGGTCGCCCGCTGCCTCTATAAGTGAGTTATCCATTTTTATAAGTACAGAATGTATAGGAAGTATCATAAACGGTAAAAAGTTATACACCATACCAAAGACTATCGAATATTCGTGGTACAAAAATTCAACAGGTTCAAAGCCGAGTGCTTTTATAAGCGTGTTTATAAGGCCTGCATTGTCAAGCAAAATAAGCCATGCGTATGTTCTTAAAAGAAGATTCATCCACATGGGAATTACAAGCAACAGCAAAAGCAGTTTTTTATTTTTAAATATACTTCCTGAAAGATAATATGCTACGGGATAGCCTATTATAAGGCATATTATTGTAGCGAGAGCCGCCATCCATATTGAACGCCAAAAAGCCGCCAAAAAAATGGGCGACGAAAAAAACTTATAAAAATTTTCAAGCGAAAAAACCATGGAGCCATCGGGCATTTCCACGGTTAAGCCGTAATATGCCACCAAAAGAAGTGGCGCAATGATAAAAATAACCGCCCACACAAGATAAGGATAGGCTGCAAATGATTTTTTCATCACTTAGCCTCCTTATGCATTATGTGTATATCAAACGGTACAACGTTAAGGCCTACCATTGAGCCCGGCTCAGAGGCAAGCGTTGACTGTACTAAAAATTTATAGTCGTTTGCTACTACGCACATCTCATAATGAACGCCCTTGAATATGCACGATTGTACTACGCCGCATAAAAGTCCATCCTCGACAGCTACAACCTTCAAGTCTTCGGGGCGGATTACGACGTCAACGTTTTCGTCTTTTGCAAAGCCTGTATCAACACATTCAAACTTGCGTCCGCAAAAGCTTACGAGCTTATCTTCGTGCATTATGCCGTCTATTATATTTGATTCGCCGATAAAATCAGCAACAAATGCGTTTTGCGGCTCGTTATAAATATCCTGCGGAGTGCCCTGCTGGAGCACAATGCCATTATGCATCACGACAATGGTATCAGACATCGTAAGAGCTTCCTCCTGGTCGTGAGTAACATATATAAATGTAATTCCAAGTGCCTGTTGTATGTTCTTAAGCTCGAGCTGCATATCTTTTCTAAGCTTTAAGTCGAGCGCGCCGAGCGGCTCGTCCAAAAGAAGTACCTCGGGCTCGTTTACAAGCGCACGTGCAATTGCCACGCGCTGCTGCTGACCGCCTGAAAGAGAGTCTATATTACGCTTTTCATAGCCCTGCAAATTAACCATGCGAAGCATATTTTTAACTTTTTCATCGATTTGTGAGGAGGGCATCTTTTTAAGACGCAGTCCAAACGCAATATTTTCATATACGTCCATATGCGGGAAAAGCGCGTACTTCTGAAAAACCGTATTAAGCTTGCGCTTGTACGGTGGAATGTCTGTCATATCGGTATCGTCATAGTACACCTTGCCGCTTGAAGGCTTTTCAAAACCGCCGATAATGCGAAGTGTAGTTGTTTTGCCGCAGCCCGAAGGGCCGAGCAGCGTTACAAACGTATGTCGGTCTATTGAAAGATTTAAATTTGTGAGCACTTCGGTAGTGTCAAAGCTTTTTGATACGTTATCAAGACGTATAATCTGTTTGGACATTTATCGATCCCCTATCATACCGGAAAAATCCGATTTATTTTTATAATATAGGAAATTGCGCGCCTTCTGTGCGCAATTTTGCTTATTTCAAAAAAGTGTACCTTTTTGCCCCCAAGAGTGGGGGGTTAGGGTGTTGAAGTGATGAAATCACTTTTTTATAAAAAGGTACGCTTATAAAAAGCAAAGCCGTACAGATACAAATATATATCGTTTTTGTAAAAAAGTCAATGGTTTTTAGATATTTTGTCGATAAAAACAATAAAATTTATATGTTTTCAATTTGCCAGTCAATCGGCTCTTTGCCCATTGAAAGAAGAAGCTTGTTTGCGCCTGAAAAATGGCGGCAACCAAAAAAGCCTCGCGATGCAGACAATGGACTTGGATGAGGGGCGCATAAAACGTGGTGCCGCGGCGCTGTTATCAAAGAGGTTTTGCTTTTGGCGTTTGCGCCCCAGAGAAGAAAAACAATGCCGTCTTCTCTTTTGTTTAAAAGCTCAATAAGTCTGTCGGTAAAGATTTCCCAACCTTTGTCTTTGTGCGAGTTTGGCTCGCCTGTGCGCACGGTAAGAGCGGTGTTTAATAACAAAACTCCCTGATCTGCCCATTTTTTTAAAAATCCGTTGTTTGGAATATAGCAACCGCAATCGTCGTGAAGTTCTTTATATATATTAATAAGACTTTTTGGTGTGGCTATCCCCTTTTGAACGGAAAAAGCAAGGCCATGAGCCTGATTTTCGCCGTGATACGGGTCCTGACCGAGAATTACGACTTTTACATCATTATATGATGTAAATTTAAGAGCGTTAAATATGTTATACATATCCGGATATATTTTATGTGTTCTGTATTCGCCGGCAAGAAATGTGCGAAGCTGTTTATAATAAGGCTTGTCAAATTCTCCTGTTAAAAGCTCATCCCAGTCGTTTCCTATGTTAACCATATTTATATCTCCTTATATATTATTGTATGTGTCCTCTGCGACGTATACATACGCCTGCGAGATTTTTGGCTCTACAACTTTGTAATACGCTTCGTTGCGAAGAGAATTGAAGATATTATCTTTTACCTTTTCAAAGCTCTCATAAACCTCGAGCCTGTCTGTTACAAGGACTATATGATATCCAAGCTCACTTTCAAAAACCTCGCTCATTTCGCCTTTTTTCATTGAAAATGCTATGTTTTCAAATGCGGTTACCATCTCGCCGCGTCCAAACGTGTATCCGTCGGGATAAGCCTTGAGGCCCGAGTCCTCGGAATACAAAAACATGCAATCATCAAAGGTTTTCTTGCCACTTTTTATATCATTATATATTCCCCAAAGCTTATTTTCCTTTTGTGCGCTTGCCGCTGCTGAGAGTGCGTATCCCGAATCATCCGTCGATGAAAGGAAAATCTGCTTTGCAACGACTTTTTCAACCTTGAACATATCTTTGTTTTCGTGGTAATAGTCAATCACATCATACGTTGTGATTTCGTCTGTCATTATATCAGAAAGCTTTGAGCGGAGTGCATAATTCTTTTGTATTTCGTAATAAACATCATATGTAATACCGTTGTCGGCAAGAAGCTTTTTAAATGCTTTCATTCCGCCAAAGTTATTGGCATAAATTTCGATATTTTTTTCGATGTTCTTTATATCGTTTCCAAAAAGAGTCACACCAAGCTCGTCAGCATATTGTTTTGTTATTTCCATAACCACAACTTCGTCTTTTACAAAATCTTTAAATGCCTTGTATTCTTCGCCGCTTAAATTTAAGCCGCCCGCGTTTAGCTTGTACCAGTTAATCATCTGCGAAAAGAAGTCGACGCGTACGGGCTGACCATTTACAAGAAAAGCAACCTCTTTGCTTACTATTTGAGCTTGCTCTTTGTCAAGAATTGTTACGTTGTCAGTTGCAGGGTCATATGAAATCGTTTTTCCGAGTTCTTTTGAAAAAGCGCGAAGCGGAACGTATGTAGTGCCATTATAGACTATGTTGTCTATATCAAGCAGGGCATCGCCAAGATAAATATTCATTTTTCCAATGAGCACCCAGATGTTCTCGTATATATTGTTGGCATAGGAAACTGTTCCAGTAAGAAGAGCGCACAGTAAAAAACCAAGTACAAACCCTTTGAGCATTTTGTTTTTATAAAAATTTTTCATAGTTATCAAATCCTTTTTAAGTATAATAATTTTATGAAGAGCACAATAGCTCGAGTATATTTTAACATATATATTTGACTTTGAAAAGTGGCTAAACACGCCACAAAGCCTTAAAAACCGCGCAAAATCGGCACTTTCGGGCATTCTTACAGTTTGTTTACATGTTTACTACAAAATGATGTAAAGAAAAAAACTTACTGTGGACAGAATTATGTAAACATAGCGCTTGTGAACATTAAGGAGTGGAAAGCGAGAAAAAATGTGGATAACTCTGTGAAAATGTGATAAACTCGGCATATTTTTGGAAGGATATTCATATTTTATGTGGAAAACAACATGAATAAGTGGAAAAGGTTTGCTGCTGTAATACTATTGTAAAGAAATTATGTAAACAAAACGGCGACAAAAATCCACATAAAATATGCGTGATTTGTTTGTTTTTAAAGAATTTGCTCAAAAAGGGCAGCGATAAAGATAATATCACTGCCCTTTCGGACTTTAGTTTAAAAAGATATCTCATCATAAAACCTTCTTGCAGCCTTCTTTTACAGGACAGATGTCGCACTTTGGTGAGCGTGCACTGCAAAATTCACGCCCAAGCTCGACAAGCTGATGGCAAAATTTCGAGCTGTATTCAGGTTCGACAATTTTCAATAAATCCATCTCAATTTTTACAGGGTCGGTGTTTTTTGTAAGCCCCATGCGAAAGGTAAGCCTCTTTGCGTGTGTGTCGACAACGATAGCGGGCTTTTTAAAAATATCTCCGACAATAAGGTTTGCAATTTTGCGCCCTACGCCTGCAAGGGTTACAAGCTCGTCAATAGTATCGGGAACAGAACCATTATAGACAGAACATATGCGATTTGCCGAGGCGATTATATTTTTAGCTTTGTGATTAAAAAAGCCTGTAGAGCGAATATAGCCCTGAAGCTCTTTTTCGTCTGCAATTGCAAAATCATAAACGGTCTTATAACGCTCAAAAAGCGAGGGTGTAACCATATTGACGCGCTTGTCGGTGCACTGCGTTGCAAGTATTGCCGAAACAAGAAGCTGCCATGGGTCTGTATATCTTAAAGAACAGTCTGCATCTGGATATGTTTTCTCAAGCCCCTCTTTAATTAGTAAAAGACGTTCTTTTTTTGTCATATTTACGCCTCCTTTTTGCATGATAGTTTATTTTGCGCTGTAAATACGTCTAAATATCGGTAAAAAGAAAAAATGTTTTATAATATTACAATAATTATAACAAAAATACTTGCGAAATACAAGAAATAAAAGTATAATATAATAGACAAGTAATATATGAAATAATAATGCAAAGGAGAATATAAATATGTCTAAATTTGAATTGATGCAAAAAAATGATCCTGAAATTTATGATGCGGTTATGAAGGAGCTTGGAAGACAGCAAAACAAAATCGAGCTTATCGCTTCCGAGAACTTTGTAAGCGAGACCGTAATGGAGGCAAACGGTACGCATCTTACAAACAAATATGCCGAAGGCTATCCGGGCAAAAGATATTATGGCGGATGCGAGTATGTAGATGTTGTTGAAACCCTTGCAATCGAGCGTGCAAAAAAGATTTTTGGCGCAGAGCATGCAAATGTTCAGCCGCACTCGGGTGCGCAGGCTAATATGGCAGTGTTTTTTGCAGTACTTAACCCCGGCGACACCGTGCTCAGCATGAGCCTTGCACACGGTGGACATCTAAGCCACGGAAGCCCTGTAAATATGTCGGGAAAATATTATAATATTGTTCCTTATGGTGTCGATGAAAAAGATAATGTAATCAATTATGAAGAAGTTCGTGCACTCGCACTTGAACATAAGCCAAAGCTTATACTTGCAGGAGCAAGTGCATATCCGAGAACTATTGATTTTGAGAAGTTTGCGGCAATTGTCAAAGAGGTTGGCGCATACTTTATGGTCGATATGGCGCATATTGCAGGTTTGGTTGCTGCAGGACTTCATCCAAATCCCGTTCCGTATGCTGATTTTGTTACAACTACAACACATAAAACGCTTCGCGGTCCGCGCGGCGGCTTGATTCTTTGTAAGGAAGAGCATGCAAAAGCTGTAAACAAGGCGATTTTCCCTGGAATTCAGGGTGGTCCGCTTATGCATACAATCGCTGCAAAGGCAGTATGCTTTAAAGAGGCGCTTACTGCTGAGTTTAAAGAGTATCAAAAGCAGGTTGTTAAAAATGCGAAGGCTCTTTCCGAAGAACTTGTTAATCAGGGCTTCAAGCTTGTGAGTGGCGGCACAGACAACCACTTGATGCTTGTAAATCTTACAGATACAGGCGTTACGGGCAAGGAAGCAGAAAAAATGCTTGATGAGGTTGGAATTACTGTTAATAAAAACGCAATTCCGTTTGATACACAGAGTCCATTTATTACAAGCGGTATAAGAATCGGTACACCGGCGATGACATCGCGCGGCTTCACAGAGGAAGATGCTGTGGAAGTTGCAAAGCTTATAAAGCTTACACTTACAGAGTTTGATACAAAAGCAGACGAGGTAAGAGATAGAGTTGCGGCTCTTTGCAAAAAGCACCCGCTCTATGCATAACATCTGAAAAAATACTCCGTTATCAGTTCGCGATGGCGGAGTATACTTTTCTTAGAGTATTATCTGCGGACAGAAAGGCTATGGGATTGTATGCGTGAAAGAGTATGTGCATTGGCGCTGAGCCCTGCTGTTGACAAAACGATTTATGTTGACGATTTTGAGCTAAATGGTGTAAATCATGCGACTAAGACGATGAAGGTTCCGGGCGCAAAGGGTGTAAATGTAGCAAAAAATCTTGCGAGATGTGGATTTGACAGCGTATGTTTTGGTTTTATTGGCGGTAAAAATGGCGAATTTATATGTTCTGAATTAAAAAAAGACGGTGTAGAATGCGATTTTGTCAAAGTTGATTATGATGCGAGAACTAATATAAAAATTGTAGATTTGAAAAATTCTACATATACAGATGTAAACCTTTTGGGGAACGCACCATCAAAAGAAAACATTGAAAATCTCAAAAAAAAGACAAAGGAGCTTGCAAAAAAATGCTCGGTTGTGGCGCTCGGCGGAAGCTTGCCGCCTGGGGTTGACGAGGCGATTTATTATGAGCTTACCAAAATTGCAAACGCACAGGGTGCGCTTGTGACAATAGATTCGTGCCAAGAACCGCTCAGGGCCGCTATTACTGCAAAACCATTTGCAATAAAGCCTAATATTGATGAACTTGAAAAGACGTTTGGCGAAAAATATAATACGATAGATGAGATAATAGCTAAGGCTGTGAGCATATATGAGACGGGTGTAGAAAATGTGCTTGTTTCGCTTGGCGGTGAGGGAGCTATTGCGGTTTGTGGCGGCGATGTATTTCGTCTTTATACGCTTGATGTTCCGGTTTATAACACTGTCGGAGCGGGCGATGCATTCCTTAGTGGTTTTATATACGGCACACAAAAAAATCTTGGTATTGTTGAATCGCTCAGACACAGTGCATCTTTTTCTCAGGCGGTAGTATCAAGCTATGCAGGAGACGTAACAGAGCTTTCGCAGTTTAAAAAATATATTGACTCGGTAAGGGTCGAGAGCGTTTATACAAAAGGCGGTGCGCACATTTGAAGGCGGAAAAAATTTATAAAGAGGCGTGGCGCATACTTGAAAACCTGACTCCGTTAAAGGTTGACTGCGGTCAGCTTTGCTCAGGTGCGTGCTGTGATGATGGCGGTCATGAAGATGCAGGCATGTATCTTTTTTATAAAGAAGAGAGTATGTATAAAAATATGCCGGAGTATCTTCGGGTTGAAGAGTCGGAATTTTTATATGGGGACGAAGACGAACGCGCGCTTATAGCTATGTGCACAGGCAGATGTGAAAGAAATATGAGACCGCTTGCGTGCAGGATTTTTCCTCTTGCACCGTATAAAAAAGAAGGAGAGCCGCTTCGCATAATTATGGACCCGCGTGCGCGCTCTATGTGCCCATTGGCAAAAGCGGTTAGTATAGATGAACTTGATGAGCGCTTTGTGCGTGCAGTAAGGCTGATTTTTCTTGTGCTTATGAAAAATAAACAAATCAAGGATTTTGTTATTGAGCTTTCATATTTAATGGATGAGGTGGCAGAATTTTTTAAAGAGAAATTATAGGGTGTAGTAAAATGCACACACCACACAAGGAAAAACAAGTACATTGTTAAACTGTTAAAGTATATAAAAAAACAGACATAAATCAAAGGAAGAAATTCGTCAGCTGGCGAATTTCTTCCTTATTTAATTTATTGCCTTGTGTTTTGAACAAACCTTGCCTCTCGACGTACCATTGTACGCCTTCGGGTAATCGAAATCAAGTCTGCAGCTGGCTTTCGCTCGGTTTGTCCAACCTGTGTTATTTTCCGTCCACCCCAAAAGGCTAAAGTAAAATGAAAAGCATCTTTCTATAGCCTTTTTACTTATCTTATTTTATCATAAAGCGCATCTGACAGAGCGCAGAACTGTTCGAGTGAAAGCTCTTCACCACGGGCGTTTTCGCCAAAACCGAGACTTAGCACGACTTGTTTGATTTCTTCTTTTGGGATTGTATAAATTCCCGAGCCGCAAAGCGCATTTACAAGAGTTTTTCTTCTTTGTCCAAATGCGGCATGCACCGTTTTAAAAAATGCTTTTTCGCTGATTGGTGAAACGGGCGGTTTTTCTCGCATAGTGAGCTTTACAACCGCAGAGTCAACCTTTGGTGGTGGCATAAATGAGCTTGCCGGCACGATTGTGACCATTTCGGGTATGCAGTGATATGCAACGAGCACTGATAAAGATGAGTAGTTTTTTGTTTTTGGACCGGCGCACAGACGCTGCGCAACCTCTTTTTGTACCATTACCACGATGCTTTTTACATGAAGAGATTCGTCCTCCAAAAGACGCGTCAAAATCGGTGTTGTTATATAATAAGGAAGATTTGCGGCGATAGACACGTCGGTGCAGTCTGAAAAATTTTCTTCGATGAGTGCCGGCAAATCGACTTTTAACACGTCATCGTTTATTATTTTGACGTTTTCAAATTCGTCAAGTGTTTCATCAAGCACGGGCAGAAGTCTTGTGTCTATTTCTATTGAAACCGCTTTTTTTGCATTTTTTGCAAGCGCTGATGTAAGAACGCCAAAGCCGGGGCCGATTTCGAGTGCGCCGGAGGCTTCTGTAAGATTTGCGGCAGCAACGATTTCGTCAAGCACACCCGGGTCGCAAAGAAAATTTTGTCCAAGGCCTTTACTCATATTAAAGCCGTACTTGTTTTTAATATATCGTATTGTTTGAGGTGATGTTAAATCCATAGTGTCCTCCAAATAGTAAAATATTTATTACAGTATACAATATGTTGTTTAAAAAAGCAAGTGGACTGATGTAGTATATGTTATATACAGGATAAGAAGAAACTTAGTACAAGAAAAAACATAAAAAAATATAAAAAAATATTAAAAAAAGTGTTGACAAGGGTTAAAAAAGGTGGTATACTAAATCACGTCGC